>CAZCLA010000004.1:133827-138363 GCA_964499285.1 uncultured Melioribacteraceae bacterium | reverse complement strand
AAA
The DNA here is from genome assembly GCA_964499285.1 of uncultured Melioribacteraceae bacterium. GTDB lineage: Bacteria > Bacteroidota > Ignavibacteria > Ignavibacteriales > Melioribacteraceae > JAGFIY01. Next base: position 138,360 of record CAZCLA010000004.1, on the reverse strand, counting down.
ACTTAATCCCGTAGAAATCGTAAAAGTTCTTTTTAATCCGTCAACATTAACATCTCTTTCAAGAAATGGAAGAGCGAATTCAACGAAATGTGAATAATATTCGGTTACATTGTAATCAGCTTTAACCAGCAAGTTAAACTGACTTTGATCACTTCCATCGACTTCAAGATACATAGGGATAGAATTTGCGCCCGGATTCGAATTTATAAAATACATTTGGGATTTTCCAAAACGGTTTATGAAAAGCAACTGAGGAGTAATTCTAAAATAATCTTTGACGAATGTGTACCCAGCACGTAGTAATAAATCATCTCCCCTTTCGACTACGAATAAATCTTCATCAACTGGTTTTCCTGCAATTTGATAGCCTACACCTACCGATAAATTTGAGAAGGAAAAATCAATTCCAAGTAAAATATCATTTGTTCCCAACCCTGTTTTATAAGGCTGCAAAACAAACTCTCTGCTAGATGAAGCAGTCGCAAGTCTCATACCAGCAGAAATAGATAAAAGAGAATTTTCAAATTCAAATCCGTAGCTTAGATTAAAGATCAGATCACCGATTCCGTTAACATTGTAAAGGGGTCCCGAATGCAAATTAAAAGGAATTGCCATATACAAACTTGCATTATCTAAGAAGTAGTATGTCCCGCCAAACTTAATAGAGTTGTAGCTAATATCATCATCTTTTCCGCTGTAGCCGTATGAATATCCAATAGACATATCGAACGTTTTTGTTTTTTCTTCTATCGGATGTCCACCGAGAGAACAAATACCAGCATCCGAACATTGAGCATAGGAGTAGTTAATTTGCAATAAAAATATTACAATGAGAACAAACAAAGATTTTTTCAAATTTTCTCCAGATTTGTATTTTATTTGGGAATATACTGCCACTTTATATTTTGTTCAATCGATACCGAATTTTTGCATTTTCCTCCAAAGTGTCGTCGGATGGATATTCAGCTCTTTGGCAGTTTTACTTTTATTACCGCTATATTTTTTTAGTGTTTGGATTATGATGTCTCGTTCAACGTTTTGAATATGATTTAAATTATTATCAGTTCTGTTTTCTTGATTAGTTAAATCCGACTCACGTAATCTTTTCGGCAAATGTTCAATTTGAATTATATCACTGCTGCAGAGGACAAAACAATGTTCTATTACGTTTTCAAGTTCTCGGATATTACCTGGCCAATTGTAATCAATTAGAATATCGAATGATGAAGATGAGAAATGTTTTATGTTTCTTTCAAACTTTACATTAAACTTTTCTATAAAATAATTTACTAAAATTGGTAAGTCATCCTTCCTTTCGCGCAACGGGGGTAGTTGTATGTTCATTACATTAACTCTGTAATACAAATCTTCTCTGAATCTACCGCTTTCAATTTCACGCTCGAGGTTTTTATTTGTTGCTGCAATTATTCTTGTATCGATTTTAATCGGTTTATTTGAACCGACACGTTCGATTTCTCTTGTTTCAAGAACGCGAAGCAGTTTTGTTTGAACGGTAACCGAAAGATCGCCGATCTCATCCAAGAATAATGTGCCGCCGTTTGCAAGCTCAAATCTACCAACCTTGCTTTTTATTGCCCCGGTAAATGCACCTTTTTCATGCCCGAATAGTTCGCTTTCTATTAAACTTTCGGCAAATGCGCTACAGTTGACCGCGGTAAATGGCCCAGTTCTTCGATGACTGTTAAGATGAATTGCTCTTGCAGCAAGTTCCTTTCCGGTACCGCTTTCGCCAGTAATTAAGACTGAGCTGTCCGTCTGTGCCACACTTTCGAGTACGTTGATGATGTGTTTTATTTCTTTATTTTTGCCGACAATGTTTTCGTAATTAAATCTCTCATCTAAATGCTCTGCGAGATTCTTTATTTCACTAATATCCAGGAACGTTTCAACTGCTCCGATTTTTTCATTTTTGTCGTTTCTTAAAATTGCAGAATTTACTCTTATGGGTATTCTATTACCATGTTTGTTAATAATTTCCAGCTCGTTAGCAATTGTCGGTTTACCGTTCTTCATCGTCTGCTCCATGTGGCATCCATTGCGGCAAATTTGCGAATTAAAAATCTGCCAACACTTTTTCCCGATTGCTTCATTAATCTTATATCCCGTTATCTTTTCTGCAGCCGCATTAAATGAAGTTACATTCCAGTCATCATCTATTGTAAAAATCCCCTCGATGTTACTATTGAATATTGCATCAAGTTTATTTTTTTGATTTAATAATTCTGTTGTTTTTTCTTCTAAGTCCTCGGCTAAGTTTAGCATTTCTTTAGTATCCCGAAAAACTAAAACAGCGCTTATTATCTGTTCTTTCCTGACAATTGGAGTAATTGACGCCAGCACGTTTTTTTCACTTCCCTTTTTTGTTTTAATATTGAAGGCAAGATTTGTAAATGCGCGGTTGTCAGTTAAAGATTCTTTTAAAAAGTTCATACCATCAGAATATTCTGTAAAAAGTTTTCCACAGTCCTCCCCTACAACATCATCTTCACTATAACCGGTAATTCTAGATGCTGCTTCGTTAAAGACAATTATCTTACAGTCCTTGCTTAAAACAGCAATACCATCCGGAATAATTAAAACTTCTTTCCCAAGGTCGATAACTTTCTTAAGATCCATTTCTTACTCTTTGCAAGTTTATTATATCTGTAATATTGCAAAATTCTTGCATTTTTGAAATAGATTGCAATATTTTGTTGCATTTATGCAGTACAAAAAATAATGACTATTCATATAATGATCAGAAACCAATTATATAGCGGGCACATGTTTTGCACCATTTTCCAAAATCATTTCCCCTGGAGAAAAAAATGAACGATTTAAACGGTTGGAGTAAGTACTTAAAATTCTTTCTCTGGTTAGTTGCGATCCACTCATTCTTGGTGGGTATAGGATTAATTTTGCTGCCCGACTCAGCTTTAGACTTTTTTGGTTACAATGATTGCAGAGAGAGATTTTTCCCGTCGCAAGGCGGAGTATTTCATATCGCAATGGCTGTTGGTTATGCAATGGCTGCTTATAACTTAAAGCGTTACGAATGTTTAATAATCTTTTCGATAATTGTAAAAATTATGGCTACGGTTTTTTTACTGATCTATTTCTTTTTTGTCAGTTCGATTTGGTTAGTTATCGTATCGGGCATGTCCGATTTCTTGATGGGTGTTATAATATATATACTGTATAGTTCTATTAAGCGTGCAGGTGAACTATGAATCTATTACACAGAAATAGAATTGTACTAATCACCGGTGCGACAGGTTTTGTCGGTCGACATTTTCTTGACAATATAAAGGATGAATACAAAGTTTACGCACTCGCCCGCCGCTCCCGAATAGAATCTCACATACCTTACCATAAAAATGTACAGTGGATTCAATGCGATATTGCCAATAAATCAAGATTAAATGAAGTAAAAAAATTTTTAATAGAATACGGCCGCATAGATTATATTTTTCATTTGGCGGCTTACTACGATTTTACATATAAAGACAATCAGGAATATGAAAGGACGAACGTTGAAGGTACAAAAAATGTTCTCGAATTAGCAAAGGAATTAGACGTAAAAAGATTTGTATTTATAAGCTCGCTTGCAGCGTGTGAGTTCCCCCAAGAAGGAGAGGTAATTACCGAAAATAGTCCGCCCGATGCAACTTTCGCATACGCTCACAGTAAAAAAATCGGCGAAGAGTTAACGCAGGAATATTCAAACTTTTTTCCCTGTACTATAATAAGATTGGCTGCTGTATTTAGCGATTGGTGTGAATACGCACCGCTTTATAAATTTTTAACGACATGGCTTTCAAAAAAATTGGAGTCCAGAATAATCGCTGGTAAAGGAGAATCAGCCGTACCATATCTGCATATAAATGATTTAATAACACTATTTAGAATAATCATTAAAGAAGCGGAAAACCTTTCACGATTCGGGATTTATAATGCAAGTCCAAACGGAAGTGTCTCCCATAGAGAGTTGTTTAAGATTGCCGCAACATTCTATTATGGAAAAGCATTAAAGCCGATATTTTTACCTAAACTTCTAATATATCCGGCTTTATTGTTAAGAAATCTCATTTCATTTTTACATCTCACAAGCGAAGAATACTTTGAAAGATTTTGGATGATAAAGTATGTGGATAAAAAACTTAAGATAGATTCAACTCATACACAAATTGCTTTAAGGTGGCAGCCGGCTCCACGGAATCATATAACACGAAGACTTCTTTTTCTTCTAGAAAAAATGAAAAGCCACCCCGATGAATGGCGCCTCAAAAATGAAGCTGCAATGAAAAAAGTTGCTCGAAGAACAAACTTTATCATTTATGATCACTTAACCGACTTGAAAGAAACAATCGTATCAAAAATTGAAGAACAAATTCTTTCTCCAAATGCGGATAAAGTTTTCGAACGCTATCATAAAATGGATCTCAATGATTTTCAATGTTACATAAGCACCGTTTATCATCTGCTTATGGCAACGGTTAGAAGTGGTGATAGAAGTTTAATGATTCAATACAT
>CAZCLA010000004.1:121837-133727 GCA_964499285.1 uncultured Melioribacteraceae bacterium | reverse complement strand
ATGAAACAGTATGATATTGTAATTATTGGAGGTGGACCGGCAGGAGTTGCCTGTGCTCTTTCTGCAAAAAACACATATCCGGATAAAACGATAGCTTTAATTAGAAAAGAATCCAAACCTATGATCCCCTGCGGTATTCCTTACACGCTTCACACATTAAAAGAAGTTGATGATAATATACTTCCGGATAATCCATTACAAGCAGCAAAGATAGACATAATAAACAGTGAAGCAGTCAGCAGAACCGACCATAAAATAATTCTAGATAATGACGAAGACATTGAATTTAACAAACTCGTTTTAGCTGTTGGTTCTCGGGCAGTTAAACCTAAAATTGAAGGCGTAGATAAAAACAATGTTTTCCTAGTTAGAAAAAACAGAGAATATCTTAATGAACTGAAAACAAAAATAAACGAAGCAAAGAAAATTGTAATACTCGGCGGCGGATATATCGGTGTTGAAGTAACCGATGAACTTTTAAAAGCCGGAAAAGATGTTACCGTTGTTGAAATGATGGATAACCTTTTACCAACAATGGATGATGAATTCGGCATAAAGTTAAAAGAAATAATTGAATCGAATAACGGGAAAGTCGTTACAGGCAAAAGCATTAAAAAAATTACAGGTGATAAAAGCGTTAAAGGTGTTGAGCTAAGCGACGGCTCAAACATTGATTGTGATTTGTTGATAATTTCTTGCGGCTATAAACCAAATGTAGATTTAGCCGAGAGATTTGACTTGGTCTATGAAGAAGATAAAGGAATTTTAGTTGACGACTATTTAAGAACATCAGATAGAGACGTTTTTGCAATTGGTGATTGCGCCGCAAAGTATGATTACTTCACAGGCGAGTTTACAAACATTATGCTTGCATCAACCGCAATGGCTGAAGGCAGGCTTGTCGGTTCAAATCTATATTCAATAAAAGTAATTAGAAAATATCAAGGTGTTCTCGGCACTTTTTCGACTAAAATCGGAAACACTGCGTTTGCTGTAAGTGGGCTAACTGAAAAACGGGCAAAAGAAAAAGGTCTCGAATATACAGTCGGCGTTGCAAAAGCACCGGACAGACATCCGGGCAAACTCCCCGGTGCATCAGAACTTACGGTAAAACTTCTCTTTTCAACTTACTCGCATAATTTGTTAGGTGCGCAAATTTCAGGCGGCGATTCGGTAGGTGAAATGATCAATATGCTTTCGGTTATGATTCTAAACAAAATGACGGATATGGATATAGACACATTGCAAATAGGAACTCATCCCCTTCTTACAACATCGCCAATTGCTTATCCTATTATTAACGCAACTGTTGATGCAATCAAAAAATGGTATAAATATCAACCGGTTTAATATGAGGAAATATTATGAACGACGAAAAGAAAAAACAAGCGCTCGCAGAAGAAGATAAAAGAATAGAGAACAGTATCTCAAAAATAAAACATAGAATAGCTGTCTTCAGCGGTAAGGGGGGAGTCGGCAAAACAACCGTAAGCGTAAATCTTGCTTACGGTTTTCAGCTCAACGGTTTTGCAAGCGGAATATTAGACGCAGACATAACCGGTCCCAATGTTGCAAAGATGCTTGATGTTAAAGATCAAGTTATTGTTTTGAACGAAAAGATAATTCCGTTTGAAAAATACGGTGTCAAGATGATTTCAATTGCATCGTTAATCGACCCGGGGCAGCCTGTTATTTGGCGTGGACCAATGCGTTCAAAAGTTATCAATCAATTTTTGGCTGATGTTGATTGGGGCGAGCTTGAATATCTGATTGCAGATTTGCCGCCGGGAACCGGCGATGAAATTTTAACAATTGCACAAAAGATGAAACCGCAGTACGCAGTTATAGTAACAACTCCGCAAGACGTTTCCGTAATTGACGCCGAACGTGCAATTAATATGGCACGAAAACTTGAGATTCCATTTATAGGTGTTGTTGAAAATATGTCCGGCTTTGTTTGTCCGCATTGCAGCGCAGTTGTAAATATCTTCGGCGAAGGCGGAGGTAAAAGATTAGCCGATGAGTTCGGTGTTCCTTTCCTCGGCTCAATACCGATTGACATAGACGCAAGAATTTCTGGTGATTCCGGTAAACCGGTTGTTTTAAACAAACCAACCGGTGAAGTAAGTGAAGCATTTACTTCTATTGTAGACTCGATAGAAAATCATTTTAAGGAAGAGCAATTAAGTTCAAAAGCTATGCACGCAGATGAAAAATAATAAAATAACATATGAGCCGATTGGAGTAATCCGCACGCAATATAATAGCAGCGACGGTGTTCCAATTCAACCGTCGGGCGCTGAAAATGTTACCGGCGTCGTTGAACTGGATAATAAATATATGTCCGGCTTAAAAGACTTAGATGGATTCTCACATATCATTTTGATCTATCATTTTCATCTAAACGAGGGTTATTCGCTGCGTGTTGTGCCTTTTCTCGACAAAGAAGAAAGAGGAATATTTGCTACGAGAGCTCCCATTAGACCAAATTCTATAGGGCTTTCAGTCGTCAAGTTAAACAAAATTGAAGCAAATAAAATATTCGTTGAAAACATTGATGTGGTAGACGGTACTCCCTTGCTGGATATAAAACCTTATGTAAGAGATTTTGATAAAGTAATGAATTCAAAATTCGGATGGCTGGAAAATTCAGCACATCTATCAAAAACAACTAAGGCGGATAAAAGATTTACTAAAGATGCTAAGGAAAACAAAAATGAATAACTCAAAAGTAAGAATCGGCATAATTATCTGTGACCGCTATAAAGACTGTGCTGGCGGGAAGTGTTTTAGAGCAATGCGTGAAAGAGAAGGTGCATTCGAAATTTATAAAGGGAAAGATATAGAACTTGTAGGTTATACAAGTTGTGGAGGTTGCCCGGGTGGAAACATAGAATACGCTCCTGGGGAAATGAGCAAGAACAAAGTCGATGTAATTCATCTGGCAACGGGCATGGTGGTTGGCTACCCGCCATGCCCCCACATTAATTATTTCAAAAACTTTATCGAAACATATTACGGAATCCCGGTTGTTGTTGGTACCCACCCCATACCCGAAAAGTATTTTACAACGCACGAGAAGTTAGATACTTGGAATACTCCTGAGTGGAAAGAACTTATTAAACCGACTCTGAACAAAAGAGAAATACGTTTGGCATATAATTGACCAAACTAAAGGGAGGATAAAATGACGAACATTAAAAATATCTATGAAGAACTCGGCTGGGAGGAGGCTTCCGGGTATCAAGTGGGGACAAGAATGAAAACCCTCCGCGATGAAGGCGGGTTCAAAACTGTTCTGCTAAAACTTCCTAAAGGGTTCCATATGGATTCTCACACTCATATTTATAATGAGCAGCACATTGTGCTAGAAGGTGAATATGAAAGCGAAGGAGTAACTTTCAATTCGGGTGCATACAGATTTATTCCGGCACATAAAAATCACGGACCTTACACTTCTAAAACCGGTGCCTTTATACTTGTTATTTGGGATAAAATGAAATGAAAATTTTCTCTAAAAAGTTGGTGAGTTAGTCATGTCAATTGTATTTGGTCCGATACCTTCACGCAGGCTCGGAAGAAGTCTTGGGGTAAATAACATTCCACCTAAAGTTTGTTCATACTCTTGTATTTACTGTCAAGTCGGCATTACGGATTCTATGTGTGTTAACAGAAAAGAATACTATAAACCCGATGAAATTTTTAAAGTCGTTTCCGAAAAAGTAAACCAGCTAATTAAGGCAGGCGAAAAGATAGATTACATAACTTTTGTTCCGGATGGTGAACCTACACTCGATATAAATCTCGGCAAATCAATTGAATTATTAAAACCATTGGGGATAAATACAGCAATAATCACAAACGCATCACTTTTGTGGATGCCCGAAGTAAGAGATGAACTAAAACTTGCCGACTGGGTTTCAGTTAAAGTTGATTCGGTTTATCAAAATGTTTGGCACAAAATTAACAGACCGCATGGTAAACTGAATTACGAAAAAATACTTCAAGGGATAGAAACATTTACAAAAGAATATGAAGGAGCACTTGTAACCGAAACAATGCTTGTGCGTCGTGTTAACGATACTCTTGAATCGCTTAACAAAACGGCAAAATATATTCAAAAAATAAATCCGCAGAAGTCTTATATACTTGTTCCTACTCGCCCGCCTGCCGAAAAGAATGTTGAAATACCGCGGGAGAACAGCTTGAATATTGCTTACCAAATTTTCAGCAATTACTTAGACAACGCCGAGTTTCTCTTTTCCGGCGAAGGCATTGATTTTACTTACTTAAACGAAGTTGAATCAGAATTACTCAGCATTGTATCAGTTCATCCCATGACTAAAGATGCTGTTGGAGATTTTTTAGTCAAAGCAGATTCCGATTGGGGAATTATAGAAAATTTATTGAACGAAAATAAACTCAAAGAAGTCATTTACTCGGGCAGAAAGTATTACATAAAGAGTTTTGAAAAATCCACTGAACAAGTGAATTAAAATAACTGAGAGGATATAAAATGGCTATTGATAAGAAATACTCATCAGATAAAAAAGTTTGTCGTGTAACTTTCTCTTTACCGAAAGAATTAAACAAAAACTTTGGTGAGATAAGCGTCGTTGGAGATTTCAATAACTGGGATCCGCATAAAAATAAAATGACTCATACAAAATCAGACGGTTCGATTTGTCTCGAACTAGATTTAGAAAGCGGCAAGGAATATCATTTTAAGTACTTATGCGATAACGAAGTTTGGCTAGTTGAACCGGACGCAGATAGACAGGTCCAAACTCACTACGGCGATTCTCAAAACTCTGTGCTGGTGATTTAATAAGATTGGAAGAAGTAGAATAGCCCGAAACTGAAAACAATTAAAAACAGTTATTCTGGCTGAACGAATAAATAATGAGGTACTAAAATGATCAACAGAAAATTTATAATCTACTGTCAATTTTGTGCTCTCGGAAAAATGATGGTCGAAGCATCTTCTTTAGACGAAGCAATTGAACTTGTTGAAGCTAATAAGAAGATAGAATGCCGCGAGATTGTTAGGTTACTAAAATCTTGTAAGGTTGATCGGATACTTTCACATGAATTAATTGAAGAAGAGGTACAAGAGCCGCATGTTTCCGGTTTTACGAACTGGGGTTCAGAATAAAAATTATAAGGAATTTAAGCAAATAAAATATGATGAAAAACAAACAACCTGTTTCTATCAACGAAATAGTAATGCTGCAAGCGTACTTAGAGCACGTGGTTTCAATTGAAAATAAATGTAAAGATGATTTTTCACATACTGAATGGTATTTGCGAGAGAAATATCCGAAAGAAAAAGTAAAAGCAATCATAAATTATTTCGAAGAGAACGGCTTTAAATGCGATTGCGATTTAGTGAAGAAGGTTGATTGAATGTCCATTGAAAAACTTTAAAGTGAGTAATTAAGTTAAAAATTGCCATCGGTTTCAGAGTCTGTTACGTAACTTTCATTTGCCCCGACCCCGCCTGACGGACGGGCAGGTTTTTAGCCGGGGGTTATTCGGATGTACATAGCACACTCTAAAACTTACGGTAATAGTCATCAAAGCAATAAAACATAGGAGGAAATTATGCCAAATTTTAATGGAACCGGTCCTGAAGGCAGAGGACCTTTAACAGGAAGAAAAAGGGGACGATGCCGTGATAAAGATTCTTCAACAAAAGAATCAAACGAAAAAGATGACTTTGTATACGGACGCGGACGAGGCGGAAGACCGCGCGGTGGCGGCTTTGGTTTCGGCGGCGGAAGAGGACGCGGCAGAGGTATTGGAAGAGGATACGGACGAGGACATGGCAACGGTAGAAAATCCGATAACGATTCTCCCAAAAATTCAAACAAAGATGATTAAGAATGATAATCGCATTAGCCGTTGAGACAAATAGTATTGATTCGGAGTTGTCAGATGTCTTTGGACGCTGTAAATATCTTTTAATTTATAACTCCGAAGACCAATCAAAAAAAATAATCATGAATCCATATGCAGCCGCATTCGACGGCGCTGGAATTCAAACATCTCAACTACTGATCGAACATAATTGTGATGTGCTCATCGTGAGCAAAATTGGTAATCAAGCTCTCATCTTTTTGGAATCGGCTGGAATAAAAGTTTATAAATCAAATAAGAATAAATCGCAAAGCGTAATTGAATTATTCAATAGAGGAAAACTCGACAAAGCAAAACCCCCCAATGATTTTGAAAGTGGCAGAGGGAAAAGATACAGAAACAGGGGAAAATTTTAATCAATTCTTAAGCGGGAAATAATATGAACCAAAGATTAGCAATAGCAATTGAAGAATGTGCGGGAAACATCGATAAAGTTGCCGAACATTTTGGAAGATGTTCAAAATTTATTGTCTGTGAAATTAATCTGGACAATGAAATAGTAATGAAGGAAACATACTTTAATCCATTGAGCGGTCATCATGGTGGACAGTGTCAACTCCCCGGCTACATTAGACAATTTGATGTAAACACAATTATCGCCGGTGGAATGGGACGTAAAGCCGTCGCAAATTTTCATCAATATGGAATTGAAGTGATCACTGCACCTGGGTTAAAGTATGAAGAAGCTCTCAATCTTTTTCTTCAAAATAAACTAAGCGGTTACGAAGAGTGCGCAGGTCACGATCATGAGCAAGAGTGTTGAAAGGAGAATGACTTGATTATCTCAATTGCATCGGGGAAAGGAGGAACAGGCAAAACAATAGTTGCCGCAAGTTTGGCTTCAGTAATACCGAAAAGTACATACATAGACTGTGACGTAGAAGAACCGAACGGACATTTAATGCTGCAGCCAAAGTTTACCTCCGAAGAATCCGTAAACAAACTTCTTCCAAAAATTGATTTTGAAAAATGTGATTTCTGCGGAAAGTGTATTGAGGTATGTGAGTTCAATGCGTTAATAAATCTGAAGTTTGAGATTCTCCTTTTCGAAGAAATGTGTCATAGCTGCGGAGCGTGTGAATATTTTTGTCCACAAAATGCAATTACCGAAACTCCAAAAGTGCTAGGTAAGCTAAGAAGCGGAATAACCGCAAATGGAATAAAGTTTTACGATGGACTTTTGAATATTGGCGAGGCAACTGCAATTCCTCTAATAAAAAAAGTAAAAGAAAATATTGATAACGAGAAGATTAATATTATCGATTCACCTCCCGGGACATCCTGCTCTATGGTTGAAACCGTAAAAAATTCGGATTTCTGTTTGCTTGTAACCGAATCAACTCCTTTCGGGTTAAACGACTTAAAACTTGCAATTGATGTTGTGAAAAATATAAACGTTCCTTTCGGTGTCGTAATTAATAAGTATGATGAAACTTTTGATGAATTGGATAACTATTTAACTAAAAATCAAATCGAAGTAATGTTAAGGATTCCTTTTGATAGAAAAATTGCAGAAGCATACTCGAATGGAATATTACCGGTTAATAATTCCGATAAAATAAGAACAGAGTTTATCGGCTTGATTGACTTAATTAAAAAGAAAACTAAAAGCAATGGAACGCAGATGACGCAGAAAAAACTAATTAACACAGATTTTTAATCAGCGAAAATCTGTTGTATCAGTGTTATCAGCGTTCTCTTGGATTTAAGAAGGAATAAAAGAGAATACTTTGAAACAAATAGTAATACTCAGCGGAAAAGGCGGAACGGGAAAGACAACAGTTTCCTCGGCATTTGCAAAACTATTGGAGGATAAAATTACAATAGACTGTGATGTTGATGCCGCAAATTTGTATTTGCTATTAAAGCCGCACAGCAGAAATCAATTTGAATATTTCGGCGGGAAGAAAGCAAACATAAATCCTGAGTTTTGCACACAATGCGGATTATGTGAATCGGTTTGCAGATTTGATGCTATAAACAATTATGTGATTGATCCATTAAGCTGTGAGGGCTGCGGTTTTTGCTATCGTATTTGTCCCGACGATGCAATTGAATTTACTGAAACAAAATCCGGTAATTACTTTGAGTGCAATTTAACTGATGACTCAAAATTCTATTACGCAAAACTTCTGCCCGGTGAAGGCAACTCCGGCAAACTTGTTAGCGAAATTAAGAAAAGTGCACTAGGAAATGTTGGTAAAAATATAAAATGGGTAATTGTAGACGGACCGCCAGGAATTGGCTGTCCCGTTAATGCAAGTTTATCCGGCGCCGATTTTGTAGTTATTGTAACCGAACCAACGCAATCCGGTATTCACGATTTAAAGCGCCTCATCGAATTACTAAAAACATTTTCCATCAAATGCGGGATCGTGATTAACAAGTTTGATTTGAATGAAAAACAGACACTGCAAATAACCGCATATGCCGATAAAGAAAATATACCGGTACTTGGCAATCTCCCATTTGATGAAGAATACATTGAAGCAATAAAAGCAAACAAAACAATAGTTGAATATAGTTCGAGAACGGCGGAGGATATAAAAAACATTTGGTCGAAAGTTGAATTCTTTATTGATCTTTCTAAAAACTAAAAAAGGAATAAAAAATGAAAATCGCAGTAACATCAACCGGAGGTTCACTTGATGCTTTGGTAAGTGAAAAATTTGGTCGGTGTCAGTATTTCTTAATTGTCGATTCTGACACGATGAAGTTTGAGGCAGTCTCTAATTTGGGTGAACAAATGCAGAACAACGCTGGCCCTAAAGCAGCCGAGTTGATAATTAACAAAGGAGCAGAAGTTGTGCTTACTGGTCATGTCGGTGATAAGGCAGAATCTGTTTTAAAAAGATCGGGTATTAAAATTGTTGACGGATATACCGGAAACGAAAAAGTTAAAGATGTATTGAATAACTATCTAACAAAAAAGGAGAATTAAGATGACTAAAGAAGAATTAATCAAATTAATGAATCAGAATTTAGCTAATCTTTCTGTACTTAACGTAAAACTACATAACTATCATTGGAACGTTAAGGGAATTCATTTCAAACCTATACACGAAATGACCGAAGCTTATTATGATTATTTCATTGAACAATATGATGAAGTTGCCGAAAGAATAGTTCAGCTCAGTGGTAAACCTTTGGCAACATTAAAAGATTATTTAGATAAAGCAACATTCAAAGAAGAACCTAAAAATGAATTTGACGGCAAAATAGTTCTTCAGGGCGTTCTCTCTGATTTTGAAAAGTTGAAAGAAGAGTATAAAAAAATGGCTGAGGCTGCTGATGAATTAAATGATTCAACAACTGTAGCCTTAGCGGAAGATAACATCGCTTGGCTCGAAAAAGAAATTTGGATGGTTAAAGCAAGTGCTGCTTAAAAGTTAACAAAAATAATTACCGTCCGTTTTAACGGACGGGGAAAATAATTAAATCAATCTCGGGCTTTAGCCCCATTAGCAAACTAAAATGGGACTAAAGTCCAATAGTTGGTAGATATGTATTCCGTCCACGGCAATAATGTAACTTTTTAGATAAAAACTTTAATCACGGGCATTATGGATTAAAAAGCACTCGCATTATTTGAAGTTATTAAACTAAAGGAGAAAAAAACTTGTACGTCCCAACAAAAATATTTTTCACAAAAGGAGTCGGAAGACACAAAGATTATCTTAGCTCCTTTGAAGCTGCTTTAAGAAATGCCGGAATTGAAAAATGTAATCTTGTAAACGTAAGCAGCATTTATCCGCCCGGCTGCAAGAGGATTAGCCGAGAGCAAGGATTAAACGAAATTAGTGCCGGACAAATTACTTTCGCCGTTATGGCAAGAAATTCAACAAATGAACCAAACAGATTGATCGCGTCATCAATCGGGGTAGCAATTCCTAAAGATCAAACTCAATACGGTTATTTATCCGAGCATCATCCTTATGGAGTTAAAGAACAAAATGCCGGGGATTATGCAGAAGACCTCGCGGCACAGATGCTTGCAACAACATTAGGGGTTGAGTTTGATCCGGAGACAGCTTGGAATGAAAGAGAACAGGTTTTTAAAATGTCGGGAAAAATTGTTCGCACTTTTAACGTAACACAATCTGCAAAAGGAGATAAACACGGGCTGTGGACTACGGTACTGGCGTCCGCTATTTTACTACCATAATAAATTGTGCAAGTGATTATAAAATTTTCATAATAATTTATATAAATTGTAAATAAGTAATCGAAATGAAATAGAGAGCTTATGAAAGATCATCATAAGAAGCTCGCGGAAGATTTATTTAACCTTGCCGGTATCAAAATTAACGGAAGTAATCCGTGGGATATAAAAGTTCATAACAACCGTTTTTATAAACGCGTTATTACTCAAGCCGAACTCGGCTTGGGCGAATCCTATATGGACGGATGGTGGGATGCAGAAAAAATTGATGAGTTAATATTTAGAATCGTTCGCGTAAATTTACAAAACAAAGTTAAACGCAATCTTAAAATTGCTTTTCAACTTGCCGGTTTCTACTTACTAAATATGCAGGCAAGAAGACGTGCATTTATTATTGGTGAAAGACATTACGATTTAGGGAACGATTTGTTTAAAAATATGCTCGATAAAAGAATGAATTACAGCTGCGCTTATTGGAAAGATGCCGAAACACTGGATGAAGCTCAGGAAAACAAGTTAGACTTAATCTGTAAGAAACTTTATCTAAAACCCGGGATGAAAGTGCTCGATATCGGCTGCGGATGGGGTGCTTTTGGGAAATATGCTGCCGAAAAATATGGAGTTGAAGTAGTGGGCATTACCGTTTCAAAAGAGCAAGTCGCTCTCGGTAAAGAAATGTGTAAGGGTCTACCCGTTGAATTTCGTTTGCAGGATTACCGTGAACTAAATGAAAAGTTTGACAGAATTGTTTCCGTTGGTATGATTGAGCACGTTGGCTATAAAAACTACAGAGAATATTTCCGGGTTGCATCAAGGTGTTTGGATGATGACGGGCTGTTTCTTCTTCACACAATCGGTGAAACGCGCTCAGTTAAAAATACAGACGCTTGGACACACAAATATATTTTCCCGAACGGTATGCTTCCTTCAATTGCTCAGCTCGGCAAAGCAGTTGAAAAATTATTTATTTTTGAAGATGTGCATAATTTCGGCGCTTATTATGACAAAACATTAATGGCTTGGTACAAAAATTTCGATAATAATTGGCAGAAACTAAAAGACAAATACGGTGAAAGATTTTTCAGAATGTGGAAATATTTTTTGCTCTCCAGTGCCGGAGCTTTTAGAGCAAGAAATAAAAACCAACTTTGGCAAATTGTGTTATCCAAAAACGGTGTGCTGGGAGGTTATAACTCCATAAGATAGCCTTTGCGTCCCTTGAGTCCTTGCGGTTGATATTATTGTCTAACCGCGAAGGCACCGAGACGCAAAGAAAAAGTATTTCAGTTTTACAAAACGATAATCAGGTTACGGAGAGAAAATGTCAAAATTCGGTTTAGCTTTAGGCGGCGGTGGTGCACGGGGATTGGCACACATAGGCGTGCTTAAAGTTCTCGAAAAAGAGAACATCAAAGTTGATGTTATAATCGGATGCAGTATGGGTACGCTTATCGGTGGAATGTATGCTTATCTCGGCAACGCAAAAGAAGTTGAAGAATTTATTTATGAAACCGTTATTCATCCTAAGTTTTTGGAGCTGGGAATAGATAAATTAAGTGAAAGTGAAAAGCCTGATAAAAATTACTTCGATCAATTTTTTGATTACCTGGATAAGCGTTACCAAGTTTTAAAGTCTCTTAACCATCTTTCTTATTTCGATGAAGAAACTACAAACGAAATGTATAATTTGATTCCCGATGTAAAAATAGAGAGTCTAAAAATAAAATTCTCTGCAATAGCTACGGACTTAATTAGCGGTGAGGAAATAAACTTTACTAAAGGAAGTTTAAGAGAAGCAATAAAAGCAAG
>CAZCLA010000004.1:108470-121737 GCA_964499285.1 uncultured Melioribacteraceae bacterium | reverse complement strand
GTAACCGGAAGTTTAAACCTTGTTAAACATAGACACGGAATTATGATCTTATCAGCTGAAATAAAAATTGACAATACAATTGCGGCGAATGCAGATCAACAATGCGTAATGATGAATTTGATGGATTCAAAAATGATTTCACAGAATGAACTTGTCAGTTTAATGACTAATGATTTTGAAAGACCTACATTATTTTAATAAAACCATCTTTTTGGTCTCTGAAATTTTCCCAAAGGTAAGTCCGTCTGAATATATATCAATGCGATAAAAATATATCCCGCTCGTCAAATCCTCGGCGTGAAATTCAACTTCATAAGAACCAGTTTTCATCTTTTTATCAAACATAGTATTAATTTCCCTACCGAGAATATCGTAAATTCGTAAAGACACATTATATTCTGTCTCTAAATTTGGAATTGAAAATTTTATCTTTGTTCTTGGGTTAAACGGATTTGGGTAGTTTTGCATCAACTTAAATTCGGTTTGCACCAAATCTTCATCAAGATTTCCATTTGCATTATCAAAAAATTCATCCTCAATCAAATCCCATAGCTCCGGATATACCCCTTCATAGCCAAGTGCCCAAATACCAATTCCTCTTACATCATTTTCAATCGCAAAATCATATTTTAGTGATAAACTCAGTGAATCGTCAAACCAAATTTGATTCCAATCAATATCGTTCCATCTTAACCATGAGTTTCTGAATTCATCCGACCAAAGATATTCTGCACCCGATATGTCTATAATTTCTTCATACCTTGGATTATCAACAAACTGGATGACGCTTGCTCCCGGGTAGTTCCCATCGCTTATAAAGTGTGCTCCGTAATAAGGAAACCCCATAATAAGTTTTTGGGGCTCTGAAAATAAAACTTCTTGATAGTCATCAAGTAAAGAAGTTGTGATGTTGATATTCCACAAATTTCCTTCAAGAGGGGCGACCGGTCCGGTCACTTCACTCCAACTTCCGTAATAATCATATTCCATCACAAAAAGAAAATCGCAGTATTGTGCCAATGCAGAAAAGTTCCAGTCGTTGTTCCAATTAATTGCCGGAGTTGCAATTGCCACTTCCAAATTTTCATTAATCGAATTTATGCTAATTGAGAGGTCTTCAATAAAATTCACTATCGGCTCCCCTTCATCTTCATCATACAGCCCTTCAAAATCCACAATTATTCCATCTAGATTAAAAACCGTAATAATCGAAAGAATGTTATTTATTAAATTGAATTTAATTTCTTCATTCGTAATAATTGACCGTATATGATCCGGATTAAAATTTACGATGGTCATCAAGATCTTAATGCCTTCTTCATGAGCTTCATTAATAAAATTAGTCCACGGCCAGTTCATCGGAATACTAACATTTCCAAGCGAATCTGTCTCAAAAGGAAATATTCCAACGTGCGTTAACAAATCATATCTAAGTAGCGGTGATTGTACGAATTCCCAATCCGGTAAAAATCCAAAAATCGAGTGAGTAAGGTTTTTCTCTTTTTGAACTAATGGCCTTATTAACACATTTTCGTATGAGGAAGCTTGAAATTTATTCCGAATTTTAAAATAAGTAAGGAAGTCCTTCTCGTGAATAGTTTCAGATTGTGCAAAAATTATGGAACCAAAAATAAGGATAACTGGTATTATTTTGCAAAATCGCATATTTTAGTTTCTTAGATAAATTACGATTGATAAAATATAAGCAATTAGATAACTTAAAACGAAAAATAAACAAACAAAACGAGGTTAAAATGATGATATCTAAAAAAATGCAGGATGCTCTAAATTTGCAATTAAATAAAGAACTTTTTTCTTCATATTTATATTTGGCGATGGCAGCATACTTTGAGGAAGAAAATCTTACCGGTATGGCTCGCTGGATGAAACTTCAATCCGATGAAGAACATGTTCACGCAATGAAGTTCTATGATTTCATTATTCGTGTGGGTGCAAGAGTAAAACTCGAAAAACTTGAAAAACCTCAAGAAAAGTGGGAATCACCCCAATCCGCATTCGAGGCAGCGTTAGATCACGAAAAATTCATTACCAAAAGCATAAATGAACTTCTGGACTTAGCCGTTATTGAAAAAGACCATGCTACTAGCACATTCCTGCATTGGTTTGTTGATGAACAAGTTGAGGAGGAAGCAACGGCTGCAGAAATTGTAGAAAACTTCAAACTTGTTGGGGAATCAAAAAGCGGTTTGTTTATGCTCGACCGTGAATTAGGCAGAAGAGGTTCTGTGCCTCAAGCATAGAAAAATTATTTTCTTTTATTTTTCAAAATCTGTTATTATATTTGAATTCTTTGAAAAAAGTGAATTATTGGAGATAATAATGTCGAGAAAATGTCAATATACAGGTGTGGGTCCAAAGACAGGAAATAATATTTCTCACGCTCACAACAAGACAAAGCGTAGATTTTTGCCCAATCTTCAGAAAAAGAGAATATGGGTAAAAGAATTGAACAGATTTGTGACTATCAAATTATCTGCAAGTGCTTTGAAAACAATTTCTAAAAATGGAACCTCAGATCTAGCAAAGTTGATAAGAGAAAAACAAATCAAAGTTAGATAATTTCATTAGAATGATTGATTAAAAAAGTCCGGTAAATTACCGGACTTTTTTTGTTTAAAACGAACATTATTTCCTATCAACTATCACTTTCTTGTTCTTGAATTACCGCTGCTCTTAGTTGATTTTGATCTAGATGATGAACTACTTTTCGTTCCGTAACTTTTCGAACTACTTGACCTTGAACTACTCTTTACAGCAGGCTTACTTCGGGAAGTACTTTTACTGTCGTAAGATTTACTCCGGTTTGATGAAGATGAAGGAGAAGAATAATTTCTAGTGTTCGATCGGTTTACCTCCGAAGAATTTGAACGGGGTTTGGATTGAGGCACATAAGATCGCGAGTTTGAACTACTGCTCTTCTTCGATTCGGGAATTGAATTATAAGTTCTTGTACCCGAAGATTTCTTCTCTCTTGTAATTGTTCTAGAATCAGTGGTATTATTTCTGTTTGTAATGGTTCTGTTTCTTTCTGCTTCAGCTTTTGATTTTTTTAACTGATCGAATAAATTGCTGCTTCTACTCTCCACAGTTCTAGATTCATTACTATTTGTTCTGTTCTCAATTTTACGGCTGTTTGAGTTTATGCTGTTATAATCTCTACTGACATTCCTGGATTCAACATTTCTTTTTCTTGAGTTCTCGCCTGCTTTTGTATCGATTCTTCTGTTCTCAACCGACCTTGTGTCTGAAGTAATTCTAGAACTATTTCTTGATGCATCCTTAATATCGGGACGATATGCAACAACTTCTCTTTGATTGTCTCTACTTCTTGATGAAAAAGATTTACTGTCACGAGTTACCACTAAATCTCTTCTCTCAATTTTTTGATTACTTCGTCGTTCAACCAAATTTCTGTCAACGCCTCCATTGACGATTCTATCACCTTGAGAATAGTAGTTTGTTCGGTACTTTGTCTGGCTGAATATTTTTTGATTGTAAACCGGCGCTTCCATATAATAGTTTACGTTGTCATGGCAAAAGTAATTATAACTGACAAAGTGCCAATGATGATATGGTGAGTGCCAACTAGAACCGAAATGAATTCCAACACTTACACTAAAAGTCGCAATCGGCGGAAGAGGAGCCCAACCGATATAATAATCGTTGTATCTCCATTCTACCCATGAAGGTCCCCAAGTATAATCCGGGACCCATATCCAGCCGTAGTAATTATCATAAGTCCATCTTCCATAATGATAGGTTGCCCAGCCGAAAGGCTCGTATGAATCCCAATACCAACCGTAATCCGTCCAAACCCATCTTCCTACGCTGTAAGGATTCCAGCCGACTTCAATACGAACTGGTCGCCAAGCAGTGGCTGCACCAACAGTTACCCATTCGCCATAGGGCGACAACTCGGAATAAAAAATATCAAAATCAATGTATGCGTTGTTCTTTGCTTCTGCTTTGAAAGCGAAAAATACTAATGCAATCATTATCAACATCTTTTTCATCTCAGCCTCCTTTAAATGTTCTAACCGTATTTATCAATCGTTGTGCCAAGCATTTTCCTTGTAAATTCTAACTTTTTCGCCCATAACTGAAATGGAATGTTCAATTAAGTGGACACTCATTGTACAGATATCGAAAAAATTCGAAAATTTCGACAAGTATTACTAACTTTGAGCTGAAAAAAATAAAAAGGAGTAAACAATGAAATTTCGATTTCCACTCTTTGTTATCTTTATTACTATTGGATTAATAGGCTGCAAAACTGAAGAACAACAAACCGAGAATAGCATGAAAGGAATTGAAGCAAAGATAAATCAATTTGCGAAAACAGAAATCAAATACGATGACTCTCTCCTTGATGAAAATCAAAAAGTTGTAGTAGATAAATTGTACGAAGCCGCAAAAATTATAGACGATATTTTCCTAGATCAAGTTTATCATAAAAATAATGACATGAAAAGTGAACTGATGAATTCAAGCGATCTTAACGATAAGAAATTGCTTGAATATTTTAATATTATGTTTGGACCTTTTGATAGACTCGATCACAACAAACCATTTTACGCAAATGAGGAGAAACCTAAAGGTGCTAATTTTTATCCTTTCGATATGACAAAAGAAGAATTTGAAAATTGGATTAAAAATCACCCCGAAGACGAAAAAGCATTCACCTCCGAATTTACCGTTATTAGAAGAGACGGGGATAAACTTAAAGCAATACCTTACACAGAATACTACAAACCACAGTTGAGTCAAATTAGAACACTGATGAATGAAGCAGCCGAGTATGCGGACAATCCATCACTAAAAAATTATCTTCTTACTCGTGCAAAAGCATTTGAAACAAACGACTATTTTGAAAGTGATATGGCGTGGATGGATTTGAAAGATCACACAATTGAAGTAATAATTGGGCCATATGAAGTTTATGAAGATGAGCTTTTTAACTACAAAGCAGCATTTGAATGTTTTCTGACAATCGTTGATCCGGTGGAAACATCGAAGCTTGAAAAGTTTGCCAGCTATTTAACCGAAATGGAAGAAAATCTGCCTCTTCCTGAAGAACACAAAAATTTTGAAAGAGGTAGTGAATCCCCGATTGTTGTTGTGCAGGAAGTCTTCAGCGCCGGAGATACAAAAGCCGGAGTTCAAACATTGGCATTCAATCTTCCGAATGATGAAAGAGTGAGATCAGCAAAAGGTTCAAAAAAAGTTATGATTAAAAATTTACATGAGGCAAAATTTGAAAAGCTCCTCTACCCTATTGCTGTAAAAGTACTTCAAGAAGAAGACCTAAAATATGTCACCTTCGATGGTTTCTTTAATCATACTCTTATGCACGAAATGTCGCACGGAATTGGTCCGGGATTTATTACGGTTGATGGTCGAGAGACTGAAGTAAAGAAGGAACTGAAAGAAACATATTCAAAATTGGAGGAATGTAAAGCTGACATATTAGGGATGTTCAACAACATTTTTATGATTGAAAAAGGTGTGTTCCCGAAAGAATTTGAAAAAGAAATCTGGTCGACTTTTCTAGCCGGCGTTTTCAGATCTGTTAGATTTGGGATAAACGAAGCTCATGGAGGCGGAACCGCAATAATATATAATTATCTGTTAGAAAACGGAGGTTATGAGTTTGATGAAACCTCACAAACGGTTAGCGTAAATTACGAGAAAATTTATCCGGCATTAAAAAATCTTGCAAATAAAATTCTTATGATACAAGCAACCGGAGATTATGAAGAAGCAAAAAATACTATTGCAAAATATGGGATAGAATCTCCTTCTATGAGGATATTGATTGAAAAATTGAAGGAACTTCCGGTTGATATAAATCCGCAATTTGCAATTGAAAAAAGCAATTAGTTTTAATTCAATACTGTTCAAAGGAAAGAAAAACGAAAAGTTTTATAATCTTTCCTTTGAACGGTAAGTGGATTATAAATTTATCGAAATTCCAGAAGATCGTTAATTAATCCCGGACGGACGGGAATAATAATTATCAACTCAGAATCGACGCGCTCTCCGTTCAGTTTACCCGGATTAAATTTGGTATCAAGTATCG
The DNA here is from genome assembly GCA_964499285.1 of uncultured Melioribacteraceae bacterium. Lineage (GTDB taxonomy): Bacteria > Bacteroidota > Ignavibacteria > Ignavibacteriales > Melioribacteraceae > JAGFIY01. The sequence goes on along the minus strand of CAZCLA010000004.1, from coordinate 115,637 downwards.
CAACTTCAGCCGCGACCTCACATCCATATCCGATACTTTCTAACACTTTTGTATTTCTTACGTTTCCGTATTTATCAATCTCGGCGGAGATAACAACATCTCCATAGGCTTTTAACTCTATTGCTCTCGCTGGTACTTTAAAATTTTCCATTATCGCTGCCATACCGCCTTTTGGTTCAGGACATTTTTCAACATTGCACGATAAATTTATATAATCGATTTCCTTCTTATCCTGTTCAACACGAACTCGATCAATCACATTATCATCAATTACCAGATCACTGTTCTCAATATTATTTTTTTCTCTATTATCTTCAATTACTTTCGATGAGGCTGTTGATTTTTCCGGATTGTAATATGTTATTTGATTATCGTTTTCCTCATCGGATATTAATGATTCTATAACCGGTTCGGAGACATCATATTTCTCTTGAATTGAAACTATATCCGATTTAGCTTTATTTGCGTTCTCAATCGAGAAATGTAAATCGAGAGTAAGATTAGATTTAACGATTTCGCCCCCATTCTGACCGGGCAAGAATCTACTCTTCTTAACAGCTTCCACAGCTGCCTCATCACAACCAAGCCCAATTCCCCGCAGGACAATTACATTTTCAGCAAATCCATTTACGTCAATAGTCACTATCAGCGTGACCGTCCCTTCCAATCCATAAAGAAGTGCTTCTTCCGGATACATAATTCTTTCTTCTATAGCTTTAGCACCTCCAATTGGAGAAGCACATATTTCCGCATCACAGATGACTTCTTCTTTTGGACGTGCACTTGAATTAGCAGCCCCGGCATAGGAATCAACTGGTGGAACATAAAACGGATCAAAATCAATCGTAACTTGTTTTACAAGAATTCCAGCATCATAAGTCCGGACTTCTTTCAATGCCCCGTTTTCCCAATAAGATTTATAGATTCCGTCTTTTATGCCGTAATTAACATAGTATTCTTCACTTGGAAGCCCGCTTTCTTGAAATTCTTTAACCAATCCATGCAATTTTCCGTTAGAATAAGTTTTTTCTGATTTTAGATTTCCGTTTTCAAAATACCAATAACAAGTTCCGTCTAAAACATCGTTTGCAAACGAGAGTTTAGCACGAAGCTGTTTTGGTCCATAATAACTTTTGATAATCCCGTTTTGAGCTGTAAGATTGATGCTAACAATCAGCAGTATTATTAAATTTGTAAATAAATTTTTCAGCACTATCCTATTAATATTTTTTAATAAACGAAGCATAATTTATATTATTATCCATTAAATTGTAATTCAAAAAGGTGATAATATCGACAGAGGATTGAGATATATTGTTCCAATATTTTTTTTCATAACGCTTCCGTTCATCACTGCTCAGCCGAAATATGATTTTTCCAAAACAAACTCTGATTACGTTCTGACCAAAAATAAAGAAAAACGAAAGACTGCAATTAATGAAAAGCTTAATAATTTTCTCAAAAAGAATTTGGAGAAAATTAATCAAGAGGAATTGATTACGTTTTTATACGAGGCTGATCTAATAAAATTAAAAACGAGCGAATATAAAGATCTCATCTCCCTGCTTATTAAAGATTTTGAAAAACTGTCTCGAAAAACACGAATTCAACTATTGGAATCAATTCATACCTCTTTTGAAAATGAATTTATTTCTGAAATTGAATCATTATACTTAAATGCAATTGACGATTATACGTTCGTCCTCACTTCATATTATCTGCTTAAAAATAATGCAATAACCCCTGTAGAGATAATAAAGGATATCGACACAAGAACTCAATCATCAAGTAGTGAGTTGATAACTTATTACGCACAATATTTTAATACTGAGAGAAATGAACTTCCTAATTTATCAGAATTGTTTAAACATAGTTTTCATCCTGGTAAAACTATAATCTATACTTTCTTTCGAAGAGATAGAAATTTCAGAGGTTTGACAATTGTAAGAAAACCAGACGGAAGTTTTGTTAAAAACGAAGATGATTCTATTTTTTCAGTTCCACAATTGGGTTTGTCGGTTAGTAATCTCCCGGGATTTTTAAGAAACGGCAACACTCCGGTTGGGATTTATTCAATAGTCGGTTGGTATATAACACCTACAAAATCTATCGGCCCTACACCGATTGTTTTGACAAGACTTCCATTCGAGGTTTCACCTGAAGTATATTATCACAACAATAACAAATACGGTAAATATAATTTAGATGAATATTTAAATCTACTTCCCGAAAATTGGCGAACCTATGATAGGATGAAGGAAGCATATTATGCGGGTAAATTAGGAAGAAAACTCATTATAATGCACGGATCAGCAGATGATTTAGAATATTTTGATCAAGAAATTTATTATCCGCTTACTCCCTCAAAAGGCTGCTTAACAACCCAAGAGATTTGGAACAACCAAGACGGAACTCTCATTGAAAGCGATCAAGTAAAATTAATGAAGGCTTTTTTTTCAACCGGAAAATTGGATGGGTTCTTGTTTGTAATCGAATTGGATGATAAAAAGAAAGATATTTCCATAGAGGAAATTGAAACATTTCTTAACAAATGATGTGTAATCCCTTCGTGTATCTTTCATCAATGTTAATTGCTCCGAAATTGGCTAAATTCAATAGCATTACATTTATTCATAAATAAGAGGGAAAAATGAAATTCAGATTCTTGTCACTAGTTTTTTTATTATTAGGTTTAATTATTTTTGGTTGCGATAGTTCCGATGATCCGGTTGCTCCGGAGCCAGAGAAAGGAAAGCTTGCAGTGTTTTCGACACCAGCAGGAGCAGAAATTTTTCTTGACGGCTCAACTACAAACAAAATCACCCCCGATACTGTTGAAGTAGAAGCGGGACTTTATGTCATACGACTTGAATTGGAAGGTTATAGGGATACAACATTTTCAATTACAATTACAGCAAATCAAACCGGAGTTGTAAACGTAACATTAACAGAAGATAACGATTTATCTTTTTACGATAACGTAATTATTTATGAAACAGCAAATTCAGCAGTTGACCAACCGAGCGGTATCGATTTAAGTGCGGGTCAAGCTCTCGGGATTTCAGAATCAAACCCGGATAGACAAAAAATTGATATTTACTACTCTTCCAACGAAGGCAAACTTGTCAGAAGCGCACATCTTGTGCAATTGATTGATCCGCTTTCGAGGAACACTTATTTCCACATCGGCAGCAGCAGCAATCTTAATGACGGAGTAAATTCACCGCTACAAGATGCAAGCTGGGAATTCGGAATGGATGATGATGAAAATAATTATGCATTTCTTTACGATGAAGACGGCCATTACTCCAAGCTGAGAATAATTGAAAGGGGAGTTGCGAATAATGGAGTAGCATGGGTTAAAGTTGAGTGGTATTACAACAATACGACCGGTGATACAAAATTTTAATTCATCATCAGTAAGAATAGATAATCCATATATAAAGGCTGGACAATATTGTTCAGCCTTTTTTTATGAGAATCTCAATAAATCAGTTTTACACTTATTAGAAAAACTTTAAAATAAAAAAGCCCTTTCACTTACACAGAAGCAAAAGGGCTTAGGTAACACTGCGCCGTAATCAGTATTTCCGTGGGAAAATTAATCTGAAAGAGCTGCCGCAACCTTTTTCACTTTCAACAACTATTTCGGCACCGTTTATATCAGCATATTTTTTGACGAGTGCTAATCCTAATCCGGTTCCTTCGTATTTACGAGTGTAGCCGGTATCTTCCTGCGAGAAGGGAGTAAACAATTTCGTTAAATATTTTTCGGAAATTCCTATTCCGGTATCTTTTATCTCAATAAATATTTGATCATTTTCATCTTTATCAACTATTACTTCTAAGTGTCCTATTTCAGTATATTTAACTGCATTATCAAGCAGTTGAATTAAAATTTGAGCGACAGTATGTCGATCGCAATTAATTGTCTGTTTCGGCTCTAAACCGTTCGTGTAATATAATTTTAATTTTCTGCCTTCAGCGAGATTACGATATTCGGAAATGATTGGCTTAAGCAGATGCGATTCTAATTCAATATTTTTAAATGATGGTTCATATGTTCCGGCTTGAACCTCAGACATATTTAATATCAAATCAATTGTTCTAATTAATCTTCTACCACCGCTTTCAATCATATCGAAACCAACTGCCACGTCATCGGTGATAGATTCTTCAAGTTCATCTTTCAAATAGGAGGAAAAACTTAACATTGCATTGATCGGCGTTCTAATTTCGTGTGATATTTGAGCAAGAAAATCTGTTTTCAATCTATTTGAGGCTTCTGACTTTTCTTTTGCGATTTCGAGTTGTTCATATACTTGTGCATTGTTTATCGCAATTGCTGCTTGACCAGCCAAAATTTCAAATGTGTATGTAGTTTGACGGTTCTTTATTTTATGTAAGAATTTACTGTCAACATATATTACTCCTATCTTTTTACCGTCAACAATTAACGGTGAACAAAGAATTGTCTGCAGTGCAAGACGAAGAATACTTTTGGATCTATTATTATCGGTATCAGTTTGTGCACCTTCGATAAATTTCGACTGACCGGTTTGAAATACATCTTCAATAACAGTAGTGCTGATATTGAAAAAATGTTCCGGCAGTTTTTCTCCTTTTTGATCCAATCCAAGACGGTATTCCAACTGCCCGGCATTATTCTGAAGAACGATAAAACCTCTTTCTGATTCAGTAAGTTTTATTGCTTCAAAAAGCACTTGTTCTAGAACGTCTTCAACAATTAAGGAACCATTAATTCTTTTTACGACTTCAAGAATTCGTTCGAGATCCTTAATCTTTTTCCCACTAGTTTGAGTATCGTCGTAAAACGAATTACTTAACTCTATATTTTGTCGAAATTCTGAAAGTTTCACAGTCATTGTTCCTTTAATTGTTCAGAACCGATTCAATCTCTTTAACTTTTGCTTCCGCACCAATATTCTTATTGTACTCCAATGAGTGCGTCAAATATTGAACGGCATCGGCTTCCCGTTTCATGTCTTTATAAAGCAATCCTAGTTCAAAGGAAGTTTCTGCTGTATTCAGATCATTATTAAGCTCTTTGTTAAGTCTTAAACTTGTGAGCAAATAATCTTCAGCGGAATTGTGGTCTCTTAATTTTCTATGAACTTTTCCCTTAATTTTATAAAGATCAGCAATCGTCAATCTGTCGTTTATTCTTAAGCTTATTTCCATTGACTTATCTGCGATTGCAAGCGATAATGAATAATCATCAAGTTCGGCATAAATATTTGATTTACATAAAAATGCGAGTCCGATTTTCTGCAAATACTCAACTTTCCGCGAAGCTTCAATACATCCATCAAATTCGTTTAGTGCCTCTTTAAAATCACCTTTACGCATCAGTAAATAACCAATGTTGTAACGTGCTTGCGCAATACCCTTGAAATCCATAATTCTTTCAAAACTCTGCAACGCTCTAAACAAATTCGTTATTGCGATATCATATTTATCGGTTGCCGTATTAACTATTGCAAGATTTCCTTCTAGGATTGCTGAAAGATATCTGTCACTTTTCTGATCGATAAAAGAGATTCCTCTGTTAAAATGATTTACCGCCTCTACAAAATTGCCTTGATCTCCGGCGATTGTACCTAGCAGATTTTCACATTTAGCTAAACTTCTATAATCCTTTTGCTCAACAAACATTGTTGAAGCTTGTCTCAAATAATCCTGGCTTTCTTTCCAATATGCTTGATATGCTTTTACTTCACCTAATCCCATTGTAGCAAATGCAACAGCTTCCGCATTATTGTTTTGGGTTCCTCGTGAAATAACCAGATTGTAAATTTCATCAGCTAAACTATATTCACCCAAAGCAGATGCTGTTTTCGCGAGGGAAAGTAAAAGATCTAAAAATGTATTATCATCGAGTTTTGCATCCGCAGTTGTAATCAAGCCGTCAATTTGAAATCTTCTCAAATTTAAAAATCTTGAATCTTCAATCATATATTTATTAGGATCAAAAATTTCGTGCTGCGTTAGCTTTTTTTCCTTGCTGACGGATTGAACAAAGCGGTCACTGAGATTTCTGTATTCAATCTCGGTAAGATATTCCTGAACAATCTGTTCAAAGGTTTTTAATATATCTTTAGTTTGATGTGACATTTCACCCTTCTTCAATTACTAATTTAGAAAAAATATCATTTACGGACATTATCTAAACCAACCAAATCTAGAAAAATGAGGTAACTGTGCCTGTACAACCTGCAGTTTGCCGTTTGAGAGATTTACAATTCTCGCATTTTTGGCAATAAGCTCAAATTGAGTTTGATTATCATAAGTGTAATAAAAATCCAGAGCTGAATCATCCCCTTCCTGCAAATCCAATCCTTTAAAAGTCAAATTCAACAGTAACGGTGTGTTAAAAGCGAGCGGACTAGGGAAGAAGTCGATGGCGGCAATTTCATTGTCAATAAAAAGTTCAATGTTTTCAGTAGTGTTAAATGCCCCCGCAGGTATTGTCAAACTACCGTAAACTTGCACTGTCTGCCCGGTTGATGCTACATAATCAAACGAAAAGTTAATACTCCCACCGGAATTTCCATTGATTACTTTGGATTCATAAAATTCTGTCTCTACACTTAACCTGTAATCTTTTACTGGAAGTTTAACGGCTTCTTTGGTAAGTGGAGTCTCGATCGGTTCAATCGGATTGTTTTCTGTCGAACAGCTGGCGAGAAATACAACCAGTAACAGTAATACTGTCATTCTTTTCAACATAGTGTTACCTTTTATTTTTTTTAATTTTCGATTACGGCGAAAACTGATTAAGCTTTTGCCATTTTTATGCCAATTTTCTCTCATTTTTTCACCTTTTTTTGATTGATTTATTAATCAATCAGTTTATCAAAAAGACTTATCAAAAATTGTTTGCTTTCTTTGATTAAATTACTGAGTCTTAAATTTAAAATATGCCTCAAAATGAGTCATTTTAAGACGAACTAAACTCCATTTTATCAACGAACAAAAATTTGTTGGGTAGTTATTATCGGAAAGTAGTTGAAAAAGTTTAGTAGATTATAACTAATTCTTTAAAAGCTTATAAGATATGAACCATTCGAAAGTAGGAATTGATGCCCGCCAAGCTTCGGCTGCTCCAAAAGATAGTGTTGATTCCAAATTAAACCAATGATCAAA
>CAZCLA010000004.1:105551-108370 GCA_964499285.1 uncultured Melioribacteraceae bacterium | reverse complement strand
GATAATGCCCCTTCTCCTGTTGCATATGATCTAAACGTAAGTTCAAATTTATTTCCTCTTTCATAGTCGGAACTTCCAATCGATTTTCGAAGATTTTGATATGTCAGTTGTGTATGAATTACTGCAAAATCCGGTTCAGAAACACGAACAAGATTGTCATTTATAAATTCCATATCAGTATAATATGATATTTGAAAGTTTTGGAGAAGAGTTTCTGGATTATCGTATATCCAATAATCCTTATATCCAATAGTTATTTTCTGCCCCAGCAAGCTTCTTTTTCGCTTGTTAAATATATCGTAAAAATCGGGAGCATTATAATCATAGCTAAGTTCGAATCTCTTTTTATACTCATATTTAGTTTTTAAATGTAACGTTGGACTTTCATTAAATTTTTCGAACGGTGAAAATCCTGCTTCAAGATAAAAATCGTGATTAAAAAGAGGATCAGCAAACCTGGTATAAGCACCCAGAACAATCTCCTTCTGAAATCCGGAAACAGTAGGTGTAAGAGTTAGCATACTTATGTTATTAAACGGTGAAAAATCTTCCTCATCAGTTATGTCGATTTTATCAGCAAGTTCCGAATAATCCAGTCGCCAGCCGAGAAGATATTCATTCTTTTCGATAATTCTGTTTCCGAAATATTCAATTGCGGGAATTCTATCCAATATTTGGTTAGGGATTATTACCGGCAAAAATCCCTGAGTTGAAAATTCAAAAACAAACAGTGAATCTTCAGAGATATAAATCGGTTTAAAGAAACCTTTAAGTGCATTTGAGTGAGCCGAAAGTGATTTGTTCTCAAAATTATAGGAGAAGATATTCGAAACACCGTTTGTGAATGCATTGAAATAGATTGTACTACTGTTATTATCCCAGGACGGATTTTCCGGCGAGCCGATATCAGAAATTTCATCGTAAGTGAATTTATCTGTTTCCCTCAATTTCTTTATATCGATGTAAATCAAACTTTGATTTCCATTGGATTTATGAAGAACAGCAGCTAATTTTTTTCCGTCGGGAGAAATGGACAGCCCAAAAATCTCTTGGCCAACATCAAATCTGAACAGATCAACTAAACCATCATATGGAGGAAAAGAATAAACTAAAAAATCATGTCCATAAGCATGGCGAATTCCCCATAACTCTCCTGTTGAATCACAAACTGTCAAATCACCTACTCTAGCGTTTGAAAAAATTTCCCGTGATTTACCTTCGAGAAAATTGTAAATCATCACATCACGAAAAAGTTTATTGTTATTCTTAGTATAGAAAAAGTTCTTGAGTTTCTTATCGTATGTAAATGATGCAACTTGGTTGAAGCTAGGCGATGGGAGCGAAAATATCTCTTTGTATTCACCGGATTTAAGATCAAGTGAAACTGCTGCAGCAAGTTCATGACTTCGATGAAAGCCGAAAAATATTTTATTTATAGTAGGATCATATACCGGATTTGTTACCCATCCTAAATTTTCTTCAGTCAAGTATTTTGGAATTGTTTCCGGCGAACTTTTGATTTTTTTTATGTTCTCAATCTGAAATTCTTTTTCTGCTCTTAAAAAGTTTTCCCATTCTTCAAAAAAATCCCGTTTGAATATTTCTTCAAACTTATCCTCGAAGTTCATGTATTCAACATTATCCTCTTGAATGTACCAGTCTAACACCTGCTGCACAGAATAATTTTCTGCAAGATAGGATATAAACCGGGTTCCAAAAAAGTAGAATAATTTTTCGAGCAGAAAACTATTGTGGCTTTCAAAAGTTTCAAGAAACTCGATGTCGAAAGGTTCCCTGCCCTCTAAAAAAAAAGATCGAAAGTACATCTCGTCAAAACTGCCAAGAACCCTTCCAAAACCACCTGAAAGCCATGTCTCGAAAAAAACTGCAATTCCTTCTTGATGCCATCTCGGAGTGTATCGAGAAAAATTTGTTAAGAGACTAAAAATTGTAGTTTGGGGATGCGTCTGTTCAGGAGCAACTTTGGAGAAGAGCCCTCTAAAGAACTTTTCAATACTTGCTGCTTGATCATTGACCATAATATGAACAAGTTCGTGACTTAGCAGCCAACTAAACCTTTCATTGTATATAGTAGATTCGTAGCCTGGTTCAAACTGCTCAATTTCAATTCTTATATAATTTTGTGGTACAGTTGTCGCTGCTCCAAAACCAAAATCGAAAGCACTGTATGTGTTAATTATTATTTTTTCACTTGGTGTGTATTTAAAAATCTCGCTTAATTTTTTCAAGACCAATTCAGCAGAGGTAAGCAAATGCTGCGTTAAATGTTCGTGAGATTTTCGATAAATAATTTGAAAATGATCCGACTCCTTTTTGTACCAATCGGATTGACCGAAAAGAAGTGAATTTATTAAAAAAAATGTCAACAGGATTTTTAAAATATTTTTCATCACCAAAATATTATTGGGTAAAGATAATAAAAAAGCCTTCAAAAATTATTGAAGGCTTTAAGTAAATAGTGGAAATAGAAACTCTTTATCTAGTAAATCCGTATCTTACACCCAAGTCTGCAAGCTGTGATTCCGATCTTGTAAACCCGAATCTTACTCCGAGATCATCAAGCTGTGATTCCGATCTTGTAAACCCGAATCTTACTCCGAGATCATCAAGCTGTGATTCTGATCTTGTAAATCCGAATCTTACTCCGAGATCATCAAGCTGTGATTCTGATCTTGTAAATCCGAATCTTACTCCGAGATCATCAAGCTGTGATTCTGATCTTGTAAATCCGAATCTTACTCCGAGATCATCAAGCTGTGATTCTGATCTTGTAAATCCGAATCTTACTCCGAGATCAT
>CAZCLA010000004.1:81694-105451 GCA_964499285.1 uncultured Melioribacteraceae bacterium | reverse complement strand
AGATCATCAAGCTGTGATTCTGATCTTGTAAATCCGAATCTTACTCCGAGATCATCAAGCTGTGATTCCGATCTCGTAAACCCGAATCTTACTCCAAGATCATCAAGTTGAGCATCAGACTTAGCAACGAACACCAGCCGATCGACCCACTGTTCTATCTGATGCTTTTCAACTTGATTATCCACGATCCCGATTTGCACAGGCTCAACGCGGTATCTATGAGCTACCTCTATTTGTGCAAACAGGTTCAGAGAGGATATGGCAATTATTACTATACCGAAAATCTTCTTCATAATACCACCCAATTTGTTGATAGTTGGTATTATTTAATCAGTTTAGATGCCATAGGATTTTTCTTCTAAAATTAGGTTTTTTAGTACAGGAAAAAGAAACAATGGTAATATATACTGCAACATTATGTTACAATAAGTCCATTTGCAACAAATCGTTACAGTCCTATTTTTCGGTGTCGTTTAAAATTCTATCAAGTCTGGGTCGAGAAATATTAAGGAATGATGCAGTTTTTGATTTGTTATTATCAAATTTTTCAAGGATGGTTTTACAATACTCTTTTATCACAGCTTGTAATTCGGTTGATTCCGGATCAATTTCGAGTGAAATATTTTTAGTCCGCGATTTTGCTAATTCTAGTTCTTTTACTTTTTTACTATAATCGACAAAGAAATCTTTTTTTTGTATCATGTTCCCATCGAGCAGCAAAAGCGATCTTTCAACTGCGTTTTTTAATTCTCTTATGTTCCCGGGCCAAGAATATAATTTTATGAATTCTCTCACCTCGTCAGTTAGTCGAGGTGATTTCTTATCCAGTGCAGAGGCTGTAGCCCTAATATAATGCTCGGCTATCTCCAAAACATCCTCTCCCCTTTCTGATAGAGGTGGGACTTCAATTGTTATGACACTTAATCTATGATACAAATCCTCTCTAAATTTATTTTCCTTGACTAATTTCAATAGGTTTCGATTTGTAGCTGCAATAATTCTTGCCTTTACCGGAATATCTTCAATGCCCCCAAGTCTTCTTATAATTCTATTATCAATAGCTCTCAGTAATTTAGCTTGAACTTCGAAATCAAGATCACCAATTTCATCCAAAAAAATCGTTCCGTTCCCTGCAAGTTCGAATAGTCCAATTTTTTGTGTACGTGCATCAGTGAATGCTCCCTTCTCATAACCAAATAATTCAGATTCCAAAAGGTTAATTGGTATAGCCGAACAGTTAATATCCAAGAAAGGATCTAGTTTATTCGGTCCGGTTTCGTGAATTAATTTAGCAATTAAACCTTTACCTGTGCCTGTTTCGCCAGTTATAAGGACATTGACGCTTGGACTCGCAGCAATCTTTTCTGCAATTCTAATTTTTTCCATCATTATTTGAGAAGAGCCGATAATTGTATTTCGTACGTCAGTTTCAGATGTATTCTTAATTACTGTTGGTTTTTCAAATCCTTTTACGGATTCTTCAAGGTAGCTTTTGAATTTTTGCAGTTCGAATGGTATCAAGAAAAGATTTGTTAAATTTTGCCGGCTGAAGGTTGTCGCGACTCTAATATCTTCGGACTTCGTATAAAAAATATATTTTACACTAAGTCGCTCGGATTTCTTCTTGAGATCCTCATAAACTTGATTATCAATTTTATCAATCCCGACGATATAAATATCTGCATCCTCCTCAAGAATTGATTTTGTTGTTCCAAACTCAATTGAGATATCATCAGTCTCCAAACGTTTAACAGCCATGTTAATGACTGCATTATCATCGTAATCGGAAATGTGCAGAATATTTAACTTTCTGAACGTCACTTTATGATTGTACTCCAATTCTCGAGCATTTTTATCACTTTGCGTCTCTCTCTATTTTCAAGATAATTGGATCGATTCTCAATATTTTTAATATTCAATGCAAGATGATCCAGCAAAGATTTTGTCAGATTTATATAGTTCTGAGCTTTGGTAAGAATGCCCCTTTCAGCAAAGCTTTCTGCAAGAGCAAAGGTAATTTTCCAGGTCAGTTCAGTAATGCTGCAGTCACTTACATAACTATAGGCGGCCTCGAAATAATCGATATGAGGTTTGAAGGTCTGACCATTTGAAAGTTTCGAAATTTTTCCCAACAAATATTTTTTATAGGCTTCTTCATAAGGATTGTCTAAAATGAGATCGTTGAACAGACCGTGGTTTAACACTTCATATGCCTTGTTCAAATTATTGTTTTCTATTGCTGTCTCAGCGTACAAAAATGTATATTTTTTCAAAAGTTCATCATTTTTTTCATCTAAACATATCTGGAGATTTTTGGAAAGCACAACAAAATCTGGCTGATATCCGGAAAGGTTTCTCAGCAGAGAGTTCAGATATTCAATCAATAGGAATAAATCAATATCGTCTGAACCTGAGTTCGTTTGATTCTCAAGAAACTTAATCGCATTTTTTAACATTCTTTCTGATGACAGATTGTAGTGTACTAGTCCATACAAAAAATAAACTCTTCTCAATTCCGAAATATCTGATCCAGGTCCACTTAGCATCTGTTCGGCTTCATTTAATATTTTTAGTGATTTATCGTACTCACATGCAAGTAGATAAGCCTCAGCCAAATTAGCCAGAACTATTTCTCTGCCCGAATGTCTTCCAAGATTAGATAAGATCGTTAATGATTGTGAATAATTCTCAATGGCTGATTCTAAATCGAGAGAATGAAAATAGTAGTTCCCATAGTTTAGTAGAATAAAGGCTTCTTCATCCAAACTTCCTACAAGCTTGTTCTTCTGTCTAGCTCGGTCCCAATGGTATTTAGCCTTTGTTCTATCTCCCTTGAGATAGTATATATTCCCTACATTTTTTTCAGCTTTAGCTGCGTTGAAATTGTCTCTTTCGTTGTTGTAAATATTCAGACTTTCCTTGAAATACATTATTGCTTCATCCAACGCATTGGTTTCATATTTAATCATTCCCAACAGATTGAATGTTTTCGCCTTTAAATTTGAATCTGTATGCGGGGAGTCCAAAATTTTGTTACATATTTTTTGTGCTGAATTAGGCTCGTGAAGATAAAGTTCTGCCGATGCTATTTCATATTTTATTGTATTTTCACTTATTAAATTTTGATCTGTTTTTTCGAGAGATGCATAAATATTCTTCGCTTGTCTATAATCAGCTGTTCCCATCAGAGCTCGTGCTCTGTATATACTGCATCTTTGCTTTTCTGAATCATTTAGCGGGAAGCTCTCTATCTCACTCAATAATTCAATTGCACGGTTAAAATTGCCCAGTATAATGTTGATATCAATCAAATTAAATTTATTCTGAATGATTATCATTGAATCTAGTGGAAGCGATATTATATGTTCTAAGATCTCAAGCTGGTAACCATAAGTTTTTAGTGATTCTGCGAGTTTATACTCTTTATATAGAGTTTCAAAACTTTTGCTAAAATCGCCTACCTTTTCGAACAATCTTGAAATTTCGTTATTTGCAACGTTGTGAGAATCAGAGTCGAATAATTTTTCAGCAATTTCTTTAATTAGAGTTAAATCCTCATATGACGATAAAACATATTCTTTTAATGAATTTGAAGTAAAACTTAATTCCCTTTGGTTGTTTACTCTGATGATATTATTTTTTTCGAGTTCATAAAGAACTTTTTTAATTTCAACATCTTCTTCTCCAGTCAGATATGAAAGATCACTAACCGAAATATTTACCTCAAAAAGTGAAATTATGTGTGCAATTTTTTTCGCGTCATTTGAAATGTTATTAAGTTTTAACTTATTAATATCATGTATTTGTTGATCAAGCAAAATCTTCGAATCATCTGATATATCTATAATTATCTTTTCTTTTTGTAATCGAAATGCTTTTAGAAAAATTAGATTGTTTAAAAGCAGATCAATATTTCCCGGTACACAGTCTGTATAATTTTCTACCATGTCTATCAATTTATCACGTTCAAATTTTTCCGAAAAAGTCCGATTGATATAAGAACTTACTTGATCATGAGTAAAAGGTTGAAGTACTCTCTCAATCTTTTGCTTCAGTGCACTCGTTTTAGAAGGATAATTTGAATTTTCTGTCAGGATTAGAACTATTTCATTAATAGTTAGTATTGGTGCGATCTCGAGAAAGAATTCTATTACAGTCGGATCAAGAAGATTAAAATCGTCAATTATTAGAACAAATTTATTTTTCTGGCAGATATTACTTAAAATTGTTTTTAATTCATCTTTGAGCGATGCAGCCGGTTTATTCCGAAAATTGATAATTTGTTTAAGAAGTCCCCTTTCTAAATTATGAAAAATGAACTGTGTATATATGATTTTACTAAGTATGATTTCCCAGAAATTTTTACTCTTTTTAAAATCACTTTTACGTATTAGTATCACATTTTTAAAGTGATAAAAAACCTCTTCCACTAAGGTGGTTTTACCAGAACCCTCTCCGCCGGAAATTACAAGAGTGCGTTCGTCTCTTTGTCGTTTCATTTGATCTTGAACGATCGAATATGCGATACTGTTGGAGACAAACACCTTTGGGATTGAAAAATCGTTAAAAAATTGGTTGAAATTAATGTGTAAGTCAACAAGTAAATCTATCGCACAAGTGTATCTATCATTCTTATTTTTTGAGAGAAGTTTTTTGGTTATACCAATTATTTGCCTTGAAAATTCCGTTTCGGGAAATTCAGGTTCTTTTTCTAAATGAGCATTAAGTATCGAAAGATGTGAATCTCCTTCAAAAGGAAATCTGTGATAAATTAACCAATATATAATTACTCCCAATGCGTAAAGATCAATACGATAATCATAATCTTCTGTACCCAGCAGCTCGGGAGCCATATATTCAATTGTACCTTTTCTCAGCGAAGGATCCTTGTCATTAAAACTTTGTACCAAACCAAAATCGATTAGTTTGATCTCAAAATTCTCTTCAGAATCAATCAGAATAATATTTTCAAGTTTCAGATCATGGTATATTATATTGAATGAGTGAAGATAATTTAGTACTAATGCAATCTGTTTTATTATTTCAATTACTGTATCTTCCGGAAGCGAGGTTTCAATTTGATTTAAAGTTTTCCCCTCGAGATATTCCATTACGAAAAATTTGCTCCCGATTCCTATTGAATCGCTCAATTTTACATTATCAATTTCGATTATAGAATCGTAACTGAAAACTTTAACAATATTCTTATGTTTTAAACGGCTTAACGTGAGGAACTCTTCTCTAAAGGAATTTGCTTCTTTGATGTCCGCAGAAGATGGTAAAATCTTTAGAACACATTTCTGGTTTTGGTTTTCTTTATCCCGGCAGAGGTAAATTTCACTTCTTCCGATTCCGGTTCTTTCTAATATTTTATATCGTCTGTTTATCATTTTTCCAACTTGGGATTTATCATTTTCTCTAAATCTCTTCCCAATAAATTTACACTTAAAAGTAAGAATACAAGAGCAACACAAGGGAACGTTATAACCCACCAGGAATTTGAAATAACTTTTTGACCGTCACATATCATTCCTCCGATTGTAACAAACTCGTTCTGAACACCTAATCCCAAAAATGAAAGTGATGATTCCACGATTATAATGCCGACAAATAAAAATATTATATTGACCACGACAGGAGGAAAAATTACAGGCAGCATTTCAAAAAAGAACAATCGAAATTTAGAATAACCGAGAAATAGATCAGCTGTGATGAAATCCTTTTGTTTTGTGATCGAGGTTTCACTCCGTATTATTTTCGCTAAAGTCATCCATCCGGTAATTCCTAAAATTACAATCAATAAGGTGATTGAATTTCCAAAAAGAGCAATGAGGATAATGATTAGAAACACCATGGGAAATGCAAGAAAAATGTCTATTACTTTGTTAAAGAATTCACCAATAAATCCCTTATAAAAACCGGCAAAAAAACCAACTGTTCCTGCTAACATAACAGCAATTAAGATACTTGTAACAGCAATGAAAATCGAGAATCGCAGTCCGTAGATCAATCTCGAAAAGACATCACGACCTAGTTCATCCGTGCCAAATAGAAAGATCACCGAACTTACTTTTAACTCCGCATCATGTGCAGCTGTTTTTTCCAAATTAATCACATTGTTTTTTTGATAAGCTATATATGATTTCTGATCAATCGAATCGGCAAGAAACATATATTCATCTTCAAAATCCGATGTAAATTTGTTTTTCAGTTTTTCGAAACTATTTTTATCTGTTACCTGATTTATCTCAACCAATACTTTTTTACTAAACGGCGGCAATAATTTCGCTACTCTCAGGTTATTTATTTTTTCAGGATTTTGAGTAATCAATAACGGCGAAAAAAGCACCATTGCAAAAAGTATTATCGAAAGGAGTGTTGTAAAATTTAACCGAAATGTCACTAATTTTGATCTATACTTAAATATAAAGAACAAGCTAACCAACAAAATTAGAGGAACTGAAATGAGCTCGAGAGTTGCATAGTTCAATTGTCCCAGTGCCTGCCCAATATTAATTAGGCACAATTCAAAAAATTTGATTGTCAGATCAATAATATCGATTAATCGCTCAATCCTAAGTAGTAGAATGGATGTAATTATTAGTAAAATGAAGCCAAATAGGTTAAACTTTTTCATGCACAAGAAATGATTTATAATAAGTTTTATCTATTTTAAGTCGTATAAAATCAGCCAATAAATTTGATATAATCACAAAGAATGCCGAAAATAAAACTGTTCCCGTAACAAGTGGATAATCTCTGTTTAAAACTGCATTTACTGAAAGATTCCCAAAGCCTGGAAGCGAAAAGACAACCTCTGTGATTAATGAGCCCCCTAAAAGCATACCAAATTCAACACCGGATATTGTGACCAATGGACCGATGGAATTTCTTAGTATATTCTTCCAATAAATTGCATTTGGACTTTTTCCTTCCAACCGCAATTTCAGTATGAAATTTTTTGTTGTGGTATTGTCCACTTCATCTTTTAAATATTTTGAGTAAACAACTATTCCGGGAAGAGAAATTGTGATAACCGGAAGCACAAGATGTTTTGCTAAATCAAAAATTTTCCCGAATTCACCAAGTGAGGAATAATAAGAAGAGGTTAATCCGCTCGTAGGTAAGATACCAAACCAAACCGAAAACAACGCAACAAGAAATATTGCTATTACGAAAGATGGAAGCGAATAAACTATAAGCATCAAATTTTCAATAAAAATCGAACTCTTTTTACCTCTCTTGAAATTTGAGGATGTAATGAGAATCGAAAAAATAAACTGAAGAATTATTGCTGATGAAGCAAGAAAAAATGTAATCGGAAAATGTGATAATATAATTGATAGAACTGAATCTCTATAAACAAAAGAAGTGCCAAGGTCACCTTTTAAAAGATTAACCAAAAAATTAAAGTATTGTTCTAGTACGGGCTGATCCAGAGCAAATTGTTCAATAATCTTTTGCTTCAGGTCTTGACTTAGCTCTGGTGAAATATACCTCAATGCCGGTTCACCGGGAGCCATTCTTACCAATATGAATACGAGGGATACAAGCGCAAACAAAAGAATGATTGAAGATATAAAACGCTTCAAGAAAATGTAAGAAAGTTTCTTTTTCATTGCCATAAATTACAGATCCCACTGCCAAGCTTTTTGGATTGGACCTAAAGGATTGATTTCGACATTTTTTACACGATTATTGTATGCAACAATATTTTCAATCCAAAATAAAAAAGTGAAAGGCGGATTTTTCAACATCTCAAGCTGAAATGATTTCAATTCGTCAATCGATCCATCCTTATTCTTTATTATTTTTATAAGCTCATCAACAATCGGATTTTGATAACTTGCTACATTTGCAAAGTTTTTTTCAAGATCTGAACCCCAATACTGCTCAAGTTCTAAGGGAATTTGAACAACCCATCCGGCAAGCCAGGCCTCGAATTCTTTCGCAAACATCCTATCAAAGAAAATATTTGGTTCATTGCTTTCTAATTTAACCTCAACTCCTATCGCAGCCAGATTATTTTTTATAAGTGTAGCAGTATATTCTCTCAGTGGATTTCCAGAGGGATAATTTAAAACGAACGAAAATCTAATTCCGTTTTTCTCAAGAATCCCGTCTTTCCCTCTAATCCATCCTTCGGCAGCTAAAATCTCTTTAGCAAGTGCAGGATCGTAGTTAAGCGAATCGGAGGTGTCAAGATAATATTTGGTAAAAACAGGGGAAATTGGGGAGTTGCAAATTTGACCAAATCCATTAAGGTACTCATCAACAATTACTTCTCTATCCACAGCCATCGTAAGTGCCCTTCTTACGGAGCGATTTCCGAAAAGTTTATTTGCGCTGATATCTCCGGCAATAAATTTTTCCGGATCGATATTATTCCATCCGATGTAATCATAGTCTCTTCCCCTTACAGCATCAACTGCAATATTTTCATAATTACTCAGCTCAATTGCATCAGCGCTCTTTAAATCCCACACAAAATCAACTTCTCCGGTTTTAAGCATTGAAATACTGCTTGTGTAATTGTTCACAAGTGCAAATATAATTTCGTCTAAATTATTTTGAGTAAAGAGCTTACTATTTTCATTCTTAACAAGACTTATAAATTGATTCTGCTTCCATTCCTTCAATCTAAACGGACCTGAAGTAACTTTACCGACTTCTTCCTTCAACTCAGGAAGTCTTTCTATAGAAAACTTCTCAAAAATATGCTCGGGAAGTACGGGCAAATCAATAGAAAATGTCGATGGAATGCTTCCTTCCGCAAATTTAACCTTCAAAGTTACCGAATCGAGAACCGTGAATGTTTCCTCTAAGTTAATACTGAGATCATCATTAAGAATAAAATCTTGAAAGCTGCCGTAATATCTACTCTGAGCAGCAGGATCGGAATAAAGTTTATAGCTGAATACAAAATCGTGAACGGAAATTTTCTTCCCATCAGTCCATTTTAAATCGTCAAAAAAATGCAGCATGACAAAATTTGAATCGATGTTCCATTCCCAATTTTCTACCAAAACAGGAATAGGATCAAGTTCGGAGGTTGATTTGTTCCAATCGTAAAGAAAAATTCCCGGGTACAATAATTCGGTTATGATTCCTTCGTTAATGTCAAAAATATACATTGGGTTTAAAGACTGTGGAAAACTTGATATTGCTATAACGACTTGATCACTTCCATTTTTTTTAGTGTCGGAATTACATGATGAGAATAAAACTAAGATGACTGTTATCAAAATAAGTAATATCTTTTTATTCAATTTTCTTCACCATTATTTATGAATTGATGACTATTTGTAAGCACTTATAAAATAGGCAAAAAAGGGATTTTTTACATATAAAAATCTTATTTTACGAATCATGCTATCCATCGATATAAAATCAATTGTTATTAATGATAAAAATTTCCGTAAGACTTTAATCGAAAATGTTTTTTTCAATGTTAAAGCGGGAGAGATTATCTCAATACTCGGCAAAAACGGCTGCGGCAAAACGACATTATTAAACTCGATTTTCAGCAATAAATTTTCGCATCAGATAGAAGTAGATGGACGCGTATTATTTGATGGAATAAACATATACGAGAGTAATAATACTTCCCTCGATTTAAAGAAGAAGATCAAAATTGTGTTTCAAGACAGCATAAATAGTTTCAATCCCCAACATGAAATCAAAAAGATCATTAAGAACAACAATGTTGTGCAGAAAACTTTTGCGGAATTAGTTAAATATTTTGACTTGCCCGACGTAAATGTTCTATCTGAAAAATTTATTTGGGAACTGAGTTCCGGAATGGCACAAAGATTTGCGATTGCATTGGCAATTTCGAGTAAGCCTAACTTTTTGCTAATGGATGAACCAACTTCCGCGCTAGATATGTATAATTCTAATCTACTTAAGAATATATTATTGCGGTATAAAGAGAGAGAGAATTTATCGGCAATAATAGTAACTCAGAATGAAATCTTTGCAAAATCAATCTCGGATTCAATTTATACACTGGAAGAGAAAAAGCTTAAGCAATTATAAGTCCATGAAAAAAAATATTTCGTTAAATAACATTTCCTTCACTTATCCGGATGCCGGGAGAAATTTTTCGGGAAATAAGTTTATACTTAATAACATCTCGTTTGATATTTATGAAAACGAAGTAATTGGAATTACCGGTTTTTCAGGCAGCGGAAAATCAACACTCGCAAAAATTATTTTAGGGATACTTAAGCCGGATGATGGAGTAGTCGAAAGATTCTTTGATTCAGAAAAAAATAGTGCTAGACTCGTTCAGATGCTGTTTCAAAACAGTGAGGAGCTAATAAATCCTTTCAGAAAAATTCGAAACAATTTGCGGGATATTGAAAAAAACGAGGATCGGATTAAGCAGTATCTAAACAAATTCGAGCTTTCAGAAGGAATACTAGATCGAAAGGGATTGTTTTTAAGCGGCGGCGAACGTCAAAGAATTGCTTTAATAAAATTATTATTAGCCGATCCCGAAATCATTATTCTCGATGAACCTTTTTCCGCACAGGATCCCGCATCGAATAAAAACATCAGGAAAGTAATAAAAACAATTGCAGATGAAGAAAGGACCATAATAATTATTTCTCATCTGATAGAAGAATTAATTGAATTGAGTAAGAGAATATTGATAATGCACCAAGGTACATTATCAATTGATTCATCAACAGAGTCGATGAATGATTTAGAATCGAATAAAATTTTTAATCTATTGCTGAAGGCATCTAAATTTGACCTAATAGAAAAAATGCCCAGCGATAAACTATGAAATTTGGTCCCATACTACCTCATTCACAATCTATCCGGGCATTCTTCATCAGAAGTTAAGCATCTATAGCTTTACTTAGACTCTACTTAACGGCTGATAAACAATTTTTCTGATTGTATCAAATTGAAGATAAGGATAATCTTCCCTTAATAAATCAATCGAATCGCTAGCACTCATCTTAGTCGCCCTCAGAGCTTTAAATTTCTTCTTGATCTGATAATCACGTACAGTTTTTTCGTTGATCAGACCTTTACTGCTAAGAAGTTGATATATGTCATCACTTATTAAATCTGCTAAAGGGTTTCTAGTCGATTCGTTTTCTTGATAATCCATTTGCCCCTCCAGTTTATTTCTGATAATGTTTACCCACTTTCGAAGCTCTTCGGGTGAAAAAAAACCCCCCATTAAGTGATACGGTTTTGTTGAAGAACTTACGGTTCAAAATAATATTTGGGGAGGCGAAAACAACCGCACATTTATGCGGTTTTATAATTTATAAGGCGGGGAAATTCATTTTTTAGACATAATTATGCTTAAACTGATATACTATTTTAAATCAGTCCTTTTCTAATAGCCTTAGCTACAGCCTGAGATTGAGAATGAACATGAAGTTTTCTATAAATATTTCTAATGTGGTGACGGACAGTATCGACACTGATAAAAAGATTATCGGCAATTTCTTGATAGTTATTCCCCTCACCTAAAAGAAAAAGAACTTCTTTTTCGCGTTCCGAAAGTTCAAACTCGCTTTCCGGTTCCTCGGCTTTAGTTCTTTGTCTAAATACATTTATAACTTGACGGGCAATGTGTGAACTCATAGGCGAACCGCCGTTTCTAACTTCACGTATTGCATCAAGCAGTCTAGTGGGAGGAGTGTTTTTTACAAGATAGCCGCAAGCACCGGCACAAAGTGCATCGAAGACAACACTGTTGTCCTCATAGATTGTGAGCATTAAGATATCGAGCGCAGGTTTTATTTTTTTTGCACGTTTTACACCTTCAATTCCATTTATTCCGGGCAACGCGATATCCATCAAAGTAACATCAACATCAAGCTTTTCAAGTTTGCTTAAGAAAGATTCACAATCGGGAAAAGCACCCACCGCAGCAAAACCATCGGTTCCGTGTATTAAGGCAGCAAGTCCCTCACGAATTGTGTTATTATCCTCAACAATAGCGACATTAATTATTTCTTTACTCATTCGGCTTATCCCAAAATCTTATTTTCTTTGAGTACTTGCTGAATATAATAATCGGTTCTATCCTACCAATGAAACTAATTATAGTTCCTTTCCCCGGTGATGAATTTATATTAAGTTTTCCGCCTATTGCAGCTGCACGCGACTTCATATTCTGCAATCCGTTTCCGTATTTTACATCCGAAATATCGAATCCTTTTCCGTTATCAATCAATGTCATTTTAAGTACACTACCTTTTATAACTGCATCCAATGAAATCCTGGTGCATCTGCTGTGTTTCACACAATTATTGATACATTCTTTGAAAATGAGAAACAAATTCTGACGATAATCCATAGGAATTTTAACATTATCCATTCTTTCAAATTTGTTTATTCTAAAAGAAATACCTAATTGACTTAGAAACTCACCATACGAATCCTTTAATCTAATTATCAGATCGTGAAGACTGTCTAATTTGGGATTTACCATCCAAACTATATCACTCATATTTGCTACCAAAGATCGAGAAGTTTCGCTTATATTATTTAATCGCTTTGAAGCATTTTCGTTCTGGTTTCCAATTTCGTGAGCGGTGAGTTCGCTTAAAATCGAAATTTCGGTCAACCCTGCTCCAACATTGTCGTGGAGATCGGCAGCAATTTTTGATTTTAATTTTTCGATTGCCAAAAGCTGTCGTATTCTAATCGTAACAAACAATGTAATCGACCCACCAACCAAAACAATTAAAAGAAGTATGAACCACCATGTTTTCCAAAACGGCGGTTTAATTTCAATGAATAAAACGGTCCCCTCTTCGTTCCATATCCCTGTTGAATTTGATCCCCTAACGCGGAAAGTATACTCACCGGGCAGTAGATTAGTGTATTTTGCAATCCGGTTCGATGCAGAAACATAATTCCAATTATCCTCAAGTCCATCCAATCTATACGCATAGCGGTTTTCTGAGGGACTTGTATAATCTAAAGAAGCAAATTCTATGCTGAAATAATTCTGATCGTAATTGAGCGTGAGAATCTCCCGCTCTCCCTTAACGGGTTGGTCCAATACATTAATTCTGCTTATCACTATGGGTGGAATGTAAGTATTTCTTTTTATGCTATCAGGATAAAAATAATTCACTCCGTTGACACCGCCGAAGTACATTTCACCATTTTTTGTTTTTGCATAAGCACCGCCGCTGAATTCCGCACTCTGAACACCGTCTTTTTTTCCGTACTGTATAAACGAAACTTTCACCGGATCAAAACGGAAAATACCGTCATCAGTACTTAACCACAAGTTTCCTGTTTTATCCTCTAAAATTCCGTAAACTACTTCGGTGAGTAATCCGTCCTTCACACCAAATCTTTCGAAGGAATCTTTTTTTCTATCGAATTTATTAAGACCCCCGCCATAAGTTCCAATCCATAAATTATTCCTATTATCCTCTTGAATAATGATAACATTATCATTGCTTAGAGAATTGTCATTTGTCGGATCGTTCAGATACCTTTTAAAACTTTCATCGGTTCTGTTGAACCTGTTAAGTCCACCGCCCATTGTTGCAACATAAATTTCCCCAATGCTGTCTTTAAAAATCTGATAAATTTTATTGCTTGCTAGAGAAGTGCTGTCGAGAGGATCATGGGAATAAAACTTTTGCTCATTCCAGTCGATTTTTCCTGTTTGATCGAAATTAACCACATCAATTCCCTTATCGAAGACAGCAATCCAAAGTGTCGAGTCATTTTCAATAAATATATCTTCAATATGGACACCGCTCGTTCCAATTTTGTTTTTCGGTTTGTACGGATAATTCTGGACAACAAATGTATTTAGATTAATCTGGTTCAGCCCTCCGGAATATGTTCCAATCCAAAGATGATTAAAGTTATCGATAACTAATGACTTAATATGATCGTCTGTTAAGTTATCAGCCCTAGTAAAATGCCGAAAAGATTTATCACTTGGATTGAGTTTATCTAAACCGCTACGGTATGTTCCGAACCAAATGTTCTGTTGCGTGTCTTCACAGATTGCCCAAATCACATTATCAGAAAGTGAATTTGGATTGCCCGCTTCATTTTCTAGAAAGCCGAATAAAAATTGATTTTTTTCGAGTTTACTTATTCCTCCTCCTAAGTGCGAGCCTACCCATAGAATTCCGGAATGATCCTCATAAACAGATATAATTTCGTCCGATAAAATTGATTTAGAGTTAAGCGGATTATGCCTAAAATTAAGTAATTCGGTTTGAGTTCTATCAAATTTAAATAATCCTTTTCCAAAAGTACCAATCCATAAATTATTCTGAGAATCCTCAAAGAAATCCATCACCATTTCAATTTCGTAATTGGTTTTAGTCAAAACTTCGATATCATAAAACCTTATTTCATCCATCGGTTTCGACCTATCTTCCGCTGTAATAAAAACGGCACCTTCATCGTATGAACCAATCCAAATATTACCTAAGCTATCTTCAAATAATGTTATTACGTAAGGATCTTTTAAATGATTTTTATCCGATCTTTCACTTTGTGTACTCACAAATAAGTAACTATCAATTGTGCGGGTCGCTTGCTGAGTGGAAATCAGTAATGTTCTGTGAATACCCTTACTTATTCCTCCGCCGTATGAAGCAACCCAAATCGTACCCCGGCTATCAACAAGAACATCCGAAATATTATTTGAACTGAGTCCCATTATGTTAAACGGTGAGTAATAAAAATGTTCAATTTCGCCCGTCGTTCTATCATATTTTACAAGCCCGTTTCCCCAGGTGCCGATCCATAGATTTCCAAGCGTATCCTCCTCAATGGCAGTGACGGTTTCAAACTTGTTAAGTGAAAGAGTTACTGGCATCATTGCATTGGGCTGGAATCTTGATATTACTGGATTTTGGGGATCATCAATTTTAATTCTTTTGAATGTCTCGGTTTTTCTATCAAAACGATTAAGAAAACCGTTACTGGTACCAATCCAGATATAACCATTTCGGTCTTCGAAAATAGCTGTTATTCCATTATCCGAAATTGAGGTTGTATCAGTTGGATCATTTTTATAAATCTTAAACGTATATCCGTCGTATCTGTTCAAGCCGTTATATGTTCCAAACCATAAATACCCTTTATGGTCTTGAATAATATCCACTAGTGAACTTTGTGAAAGTCCATCCTCAAGTGTAATCTTTTTAAATCTATATTGAGTTTCCTGAAGTTGGGCGGTTAATAAAACCGGAAGAAGAAAAAATATTTTAGCAAGCGAAGTTCTCATTGAAGGTTCATATCGGAAATAATGTAATTAGATTTAAAATAATCATAACCAAAATAGGAGCTAAAATCAATGTCATATAATGTTGCTGATATATGAAAAAAAATTTTTACATATTTGGACATGAAAGACTTGTTTTTAAATTCGAGTTGTGGTATTATTCGTACCAACTTTTAACAGAATTATATGCTTACAGAATTCGGAAAAATTTTTGTCTTTATTCTACTTGCCGTTGCCTTTGTAGGAATCGCAATTTTTGCCTCAAAACTAATTAGACCTCACCGCCCTACTAAAGAAAAATTAACAACTTATGAGTGCGGCGAAAACCCGGAAGGAACACCGTGGGTTCAGTTCAATATTCGTTTTTATGTTGTGGCTTTAATTTTCTTAATATTTGATGTTGAAGTGGTCCTTCTGTTCCCTTGGGCGTTAACTTACCAAGATTACGGACTTTACGGATTCCTGGCGGGAATTATTTTTCTCGTTGTTTTGGGTATTGGAATGGCATACGAATGGCGAAAAGGTGATTTGGAATGGGCTAGACCAAAACCAAATATTCCTTACTTGAGCAATCTGATTAAAAAGAATATGGATCAAACCTCCGAGAGTTTAATTATTGAACAAACTGAAACTAATCAAACTACCTAATGGGCTTATTAGACAAAGAATTTGCAGAAAGCAATATAGTAATCACAAAAGCTGAAGATTTAATGAACTGGGCACGCCTATCCTCCTTGTGGCAGCTTGGTTTTGGGCTTGCTTGCTGTGCAATCGAGATGATGGCAACCTCAGCCTCGCACTATGATTTCGACCGTTTTGGGGTGATTCCGAGACCCTCGCCGCGCCAAGCAGATATTATAATTATATCCGGAACCGTCACTCTTAAAATGGCAACAAGAATAAAACGGCTATACGAGCAAATGCCCGATCCTAAATACATAATTTCTATGGGAAGCTGCGCTAATTGCGGTGGTCCCTACTGGGAGCACGGTTATCATGTATTGAAGGGAATTGACAGAGTGATACCCGTCGACGTTTACGTTCCCGGCTGTCCTCCGCGTCCGGAAGCATTGTTGGAAGGGCTTCTTAAATTACAAGAAAAAATCAAACATGAATCGATGGTAAAAAAATCAGTATGAAATCACCCGAAGAAATTTTAGAGATATTAAAAGCAAATTTTGATGAAGCCATTAACGGATTGATGGAAGATACTCAGAAGGATCCGACAATAATCGTTGACAGCACAAAAATTTTGGAGATCATGCAGTTTTTATACGACGATGAGAACTTAAGTTTTGATTCGCTTATGAATCTATCCGGTGTCGATGATGCAAACGGCGAAAAAGTTAAAGATGAGGCGGAAAACGAAATAATTAAAGGCGGAACTCTTAGTGTTTATTATCATCTCTACTCGATGCGAATTAAACACAAAATTACGATAAGAACGAGTGTCCCAAGAGAGAACCCCGAACTTGAATCGGTTGAAAATATATGGAAAACGGCAGATTGGCACGAAAGAGAAGCTTTTGATATGTATGGAATTATTTTCAAGAATCATCCTAACCTAATTAGAATTTTGATGCCTTATGATTGGGAAGCAGGTTATCCACTTCGTAAAGATTATAAAAACCCGGAATACTACAAAGGAATGAAGGTACCATATTAAGATGGCTCTAAAAACTGAAGAAATGGTATTAAATATGGGTCCACAGCACCCATCAACTCATGGTGTGCTTAGACTTGAAGTCATTTTGGAAGGTGAATTAATTGTGGACGTTAAGCCGCATATCGGTTACCTCCACCGCTGCTTCGAAAAACACTGTGAAGCAATGACATATCCACAAATCATTCCTTACACGGACAGAATGGATTATCTTGCTTCGATGTATAATAATTTCGGCTATGCGATTGCTGTCGAAAAGCTTCTTGATATTAAGGTGCCTGAAAGAGTTGAATATATAAGAGTGATAATGGGCGAACTTCAGCGAATTGCTTCCCATCTTGTCGCTCTTGGTACTTATGGTGTTGATATTGGCGCATTTACTCCCTTCCTATATTGTTTTAGGGACCGGGAAAAAATTCTCGACTTATTTGAAATGACTTGCGGAGCACGTCTGCTTTATAATTATATGTGGGTCGGCGGGGTTTCTCACGATCTTCATCCGGATTTTTTGAGACTTACGCAGGATTTCATCAATTATTTCCGACCAAAAATAGTTGAATTAAATAATCTTTTATCCTTTAATAAAATATTCATTGAACGAACGGCAA
Organism: uncultured Melioribacteraceae bacterium; assembly: GCA_964499285.1. Classification (GTDB taxonomy): domain Bacteria; phylum Bacteroidota; class Ignavibacteria; order Ignavibacteriales; family Melioribacteraceae; genus JAGFIY01. The sequence continues at coordinate 87,933 of CAZCLA010000004.1, read as the reverse complement.
ATGTAGGTGTCCTTCCTGCCGATACAGCAATTAATTATGGAATTACCGGACCAAACCTGAGGGGCAGCGGAGTTAAATTTGACTTAAGGAAGGACGACCCATATTCAATTTATGATCGTTTTGAATTTGAGATTCCTATAGGTAAAGGAGAAAAAGGAACCACGGGAGATTCGTGGGACAGATATTTTGTCAGAGTTCAGGAAATGGAACAAAGTTTAAATATTATTCAACAAGCAATAAAACAAATTCCCGAAGGTGATGTATTCGAAGCAATTCCTAAAAGAATCAAACCGCCGAAAGGAAATGTTTATGCCCGGGTAGAAAATCCTAAAGGTGAATTAGGTTATTTTATTATAAGCGACGGCAGTTTGAATCCGTTTCGCGTTAAAGTAAGAGCGCCTTCCTTTGTTAATATGGAAGTATTCGGCGAACTATGTAAGGGTCATCTGGTTGCCGATGTAATTGCCGTACTTGGAAGCATTGATATAGTACTTGGAGAAATTGATAGATAATGTACGAGATAATTAACGACTTCATACAAATCGAAATAGTGTCGATGTTCATTTCGGCGGCACTACCATTATTCGTATTCATACTTCCCTTTGCATTATTTGCAGTTCTTGCTGAGAGAAAAGTATCTGCATTCATGCAGGATAGAATAGGTCCTAACAGAGTTGGATATCATGGTGTTCTGCAGACAGTCGCAGATATTCTTAAACTGATTCAAAAGGAAGATATTGTAGCAGAGAAGAATGATAAAGTTCTATTCAACATCGCACCCTATTTAGTTTTCGCAGGTAGTTTTGCCGCATTTGCGGCAATTCCGTTTTCAAGCAAGTACATAGGAACTCATGCAGAAGTGGGAATATTTTATATCATTGCCATTTCCTCCTTAGTTGTTGCCGGTATTTTGATGGGTGGATGGGCATCTAACAATAAATATTCATTACTTGGTGCGATGCGTTCAGCAGCCCAAATTATAAGTTATGAAATACCTACAGCACTTGTAGTTTTAGCTATGATTATGTTCACCGGTACTATGAGTTTGGATGTAATGAGTCAACAGCAGACAGCATATTTCTGGAACTGGAATATTTTAGGAGGACATGAAACCGGAATTCTAAAAATTATCTTAATTCCTTTTATGCTTAGCGGTTTTTTAATTCTATTCATAAGTACATTAGCAGAAGTCAACCGAGTTCCATTCGATATTCCTGAAGCGGAATCCGAGCTTGTTTCAGGTTTCCACACTGAATATACAGGAATGAAGTTTGCAATGTTCTTCCTCTCTGAATACGCAAATATGTTTGCAGTCGGGGCTATTGTAACCGCAGTATTTTTGGGAGGATATCAATCACCTTTTGGTTACATCGGAAATACAATTGGTGTCACCTGGCTGGTTCCAATCGAGCAATTTTTCTGGTTCACGGCAAAAGGTTTATTTATGGTTTTTATACAAATGTGGCTTAGATGGACACTACCTCGATTAAGAGTTGATCAGCTAATGACAATATGTTGGAAGTATTTAATACCGTATTCATTTTTGAATTTAATTGTTATTGGAATTATTACACTTTTATAAATGAGACAATACTTAAAAAACACTTGGGAAGCACTTTATACCGTCTTAATCGGTATGAAGATAACATTTAAACATCTTTTTGTTCCTGCTGTTACGAGACAGTATCCCGATGAAAGATTTCCTCTTCCCGATCGAGTTAGAAATCGACTTTACGTAAACATGGATGACTGCATCGGATGCGATCAATGTGCGAGAGCTTGTCCGGTAAGTTGTATTGAAATCGAAACCGTAAAAAGTTTACCAACCGATGATTTGGGAACAACATCTCAAGGTAAGAAAAAAGCATTATGGGTTACAAAGTTTGATATTGATTTTGGGAAATGCTGTTACTGCCAACTTTGCGTATACCCTTGCCCAACAGAATGTATTAAAATGACTGAAGTTTTCGAATTTTCCGAATACGATAGGAACAAACTTTTATATAATTTCGCTACGCTTACAAATCAAGAAGCAGACGAAAAGAGAAAGAATTACGAAGAATTTATGATCCAAAAGGAAAAAGAAAAGGCTGAAGCGGCAAAAGCCAAAGCCGAAGCGGCGGCAAAGAAAAAAGCAGAAGAAGCAGCACAAAAAGATCAACCGGGAAACGATAAGAAAAAGGGAGAATAAATTTTAGGATGGACTTGTACGATATCATTTTTTATCTCTTTGCAATACTTACACTGGTTTCGGCATATTTTGTTGTAACTAATAAAAACATTGTTCACTCGGCATTCTTCTTACTCTTTACGTTATTCGGAATTGCAGGACTTTATGTTTTATTGGGAGCAGATTTCTTAGCTGTTGTCCAAATTATGGTATATGTTGGCGGCATCCTTATACTTCTCCTGTTTGGTGTTATGATCACAAATAAAATTACAAACGTAAGCATTAAAACAGGGACTATACACATTATTCCAGCTGCAATCGTAATCGGGTTATTTGCCGGGGCTTTAGCATCCATCATGGTAAAAACCGAATGGCAAACAGAAACAGCTAAAATTCCGTTTACAACAAGCTATGCTCTTGGAAAAAGCTTAATTACAGAATATCTATTGATATTTGAAATTCTCGGGATTTTACTGTTAATAGCTTTAATTGGTGCTGCATCAATTGCAAGAAGAGAAGAAAAAGAATAGATGAGGAAATAAATTGTTACAAGTTGGACTTGAACATTTTTTATTCGTAAGTGCAATACTTTTTTCACTTGGTATTTACGGCATTGTTACCAGAAAAAATGCAGTAATGGTTTTGATGGGAGTAGAGCTGGTTCTAAATGCCGCGAACATTAACTTCGTTGCATTTTCAAAGTTCGGAAACTTTGGAATAAATGGTCAAGTAATTGCACTATTCGTTATTATACTTGCAGCGGCTGAGGCAGCAATTGCGCTTGCGATCGTATTAAATGTTTACAAAACTTTTGTGAATATAAATGTTGATGAGATCAACAAACTGAGAGACTAACAAGCTATGTCCGAAAATTTATTAGTACAATTATCTGTTGCGATTTTGTTTTTACCACTACTGGGATTTTTTGCGGTAATATTTCTGAATAAGAAAATCCCGAACATGTACAGGTTCGAACTTGGTGTAATTTCTCTTACGTTTATTGCAACTCTTGTTGTGCTTTACGGTAAACTTTCAGGATACATCGATCAAACAATAATCGGCACTTTTAATTGGATTGATTTCGGGAATGTTCCAGTTCTCGGCAGCGTGACAATAGAATTGGGAATTAAGCTTGATAACGTAGCGGTGATAATGTTATTTACAGTTAATCTTATAAGTATGCTCGTACACTACTATTCAGTTGCTTATATGAAAGATGATATCCGCTACGACCGCTATTTTGCTTATCTCGGGATATTCACATTTTCCATGTTAGGAATTGTGATCACTCATAACCTTTTAATGATGTACATCTTTTGGGAACTGGTTGGATTATCTTCTTATTTATTGATTGGATTTTGGTTCGAAAAAGACTCTGCTGCCGACGCAGGGAAAAAAGCATTTCTTGTGAACCGTGTTGGTGATATAGGAATGTTCATCGGAATTTTAATTTTATATACAAACTATCATACATTCACATTTGATGAAATATTTGCTCAAATCCAAAACGGAGTTGTACCGTTTGGCAGTTCAGGCTGGTTAACGGCAGCTGGAATTTTAGTTTTTATGGGCGCAGTTGGAAAATCTGCTCAATTCCCTCTTCATGTATGGCTTCCCGATGCAATGGAAGGTCCAACTCCTGTTAGCGCACTTATACATGCAGCTACAATGGTTGCTGCAGGTGTTTATCTCGTGGCAAGAATTTTTGCGATGTTAACCGCTGACGCTATGGTTTTCATTGCTGTCGTGGGGGCTGTAACATCATTTGTTGCAGCGACTATAGCAATAACACAGAACGATATTAAAAAAGTTCTTGCTTATTCAACGGTAAGTCAATTAGGTTATATGGTAATGTCCCTTGGTGTAGGCGCCTATGCGTTTGCATTTTTTCATCTGGTAACACATGCATTTTTCAAAGCTTGTCTCTTCTTGGGTTCCGGTTCTGTAATACAGGCAATGCATCACGAGCAGGATATCCGAGAGATGGGCGGACTTAAGAAAAAACTTCCCATCACCTACATCACATTTCTAATTTCAACTTTGGCTATTTCAGGAGTACCGTTAACATCGGGTTTCTTAAGTAAAGATGGAATTTTAGCCGGCACTCTTGCTTTTGGTAATCTTACAGGACATTGGTTAATACCGGCTATCGGATTTACAGTAGCACTTCTTACGGCTTTCTACATGTTCAGACTTGTCATTCTTACTTTTCATGGAAAACCAAGAAATAAAGAAAAATTTGATCATGCACACGAATCGCCCAAATTGATGACAGTGCCGTTAATCGTTCTAAGCACTCTTTCAATTTTTATCTTTTATACACCAAACCCTTTGTCCCCCGATGCCGGATGGTTTTTGGGTGAATGGATTTCAACTCCTCAAACTGTTGTTCCACAATCGTCAGCTTTTGAATTTATGAATGACGGAACAATAGGGGCTCCAAGTGAAATAATTCATTCCGAAATGTATGAAGAAGCAATGCATCATGCGCATTATCCCGCAATGTTCCTTTCGCTTGCATTAGCAGGACTTGGAATTTTATTGGCGTTCATATTCTATCAATGGAAAAAAATCAATGCAGACAAGGTGGCAGAATCGATCAAACCTGTCTACCAATTCTCACTCAATAAATGGTATGTTGATGAAATATATAATTATTCGGTGATTAGCGGAACACTGCTGTTAAGCAAAATCCTTCACTGGTTTGATGCATATATAGTTGACGGTATAGTGAACGGCTCTGCCGCTTTAACAAGACTTATCTCCAGAATAAGCGGTTTGATTGATACATATATTGTAGATGGTTTAGTGAATTTCACTGCATTGTTCAGTGGATTTATGGGATTATCCTTACGCAGACTGCAGACAGGAAAGGTTCAAACATACATAGTGTTTGTAATTTTTTCGGTCTTTATTCTGTTGTGGGTTTTTAATTCCATTTAATTGAACTTTGTTTTGATAAACAAATTTTAAAATTAGAGGCAATATTTGATATGGATGGATTTCCTATTTTAACTTTGATTACGTTCCTCCCGATTATAGGGATGGTAATAATATTGTTTATGCCTTCGGTGCAGAAACAGTGGATTAAAATTACGGCGCTTGTTGTTACAATTCTACAAGTGGTTTTAGCTGCCGTTCTTTTAACAAATTTTAATTATGAAGCTGTTGGCATAAATCAAGCCGAATCTTTTCAATTTGTGGAACAGTTCAGGTGGATCGAAATTTATGGCGGTTCCTGGCTCGGTACAATTAAGATAGATTATTTTATGGGTGTTGACGGCTTAAGTATGCCAATGGTTCTTCTGACTGCAATCATATCACTTATTGCTTTAATTTCGTCATGGAAAATCGATAATGCAGTAAAAGGATATTTTGCACTATACTTGCTGCTTGACACTGGTATGATGGGTGTCTTTGTTGCATTGGATTTTTTCTTATTCTATGTGTTCTGGGAGCTTATGCTGCTGCCGATGTATTTCTTGATCGGTATTTGGGGTGGTCCGCGGAAAGAATATGCTGCAATTAAGTTCTTTATTTACACTCTGCTCGGCAGCGTATTTATGCTTTTAGTAATGATCGGTTTATATTTCTCTGCTTCTGAAAAGCTTGGAGACGGAACATTAGCACATACATTTAACCTTCTTGCTTTAATGGATCCATCAAATTATTCGCCGGATGGAATTCTATCACCACTTAATCCGCATAATTTAAGATTCATCGCTTATATTGCATTGTTTGTTGGATTTGCTATAAAAATCCCAATGTTTCCGTTTCACACATGGCTGCCTGATGCGCACGTTGAAGCCCCGACTCCTATTAGTGTGATCCTTGCCGGTGTGCTTCTTAAGATGGGAACATATGGAATTCTAAGAGTAAGCTACCCCATTTTCCCGGAGATAACCAGAGATTTAGCCTGGTACATTGGATTGTTCGGGATGATAAATATTATCTACGGTGCATTGGTTGCCTTAGCTCAAAAAGACTTTAAAAAACTTATTGCCTACTCTTCAGTTTCTCATATGGGATATGTTCTACTCGGAATGGCTTCGTTAAGCACGGTAGGGAT
>CAZCLA010000004.1:66454-81594 GCA_964499285.1 uncultured Melioribacteraceae bacterium | reverse complement strand
TTTCTCATATGGGATATGTTCTACTCGGAATGGCTTCGTTAAGCACGGTAGGGATGACCGGAGCAATTTTACAAATGTTCAACCACGGAACAATTACTGCCATGTTATTCCTTTTAGTTGGCGTGATTTACGATAGAGCACATACTCGTGATATTAACGGTTTTGGAGGACTTGCAACACAAATGCCGGCATATACCGGTTACATTACGGTCGCATTTTTTGCTGCAATAGGACTTCCGGGTTTAAGCGGTTTCATTTCCGAAGCACTTGTCTTCGTCGGTGCATTTGGCGTTCCGGAAATTAGAACAATCACCATCATCTCAGCTCTGGGTATATTATTGGGTGCTTGTTATATGCTTTGGACTCTTCAAAGAATTTTCTTTGGAAAGCTGAATGAAAAATGGTCATCCCTTAAAGACTTGGATTTGAGGGAATATATAATGCTGGTTCCGCTAGCAATAATTGTTTTATTACTTGGAATTTATCCATCGGCTTTAATTGATGTGATGACATCCTCGGTAAACTATTTGGTAGAAATTATGCTGCCAACGACAACAACTATTTCATCAATCGGATTTTAATTGATTATGGATTTAACAAGTTTAAATAATTCGCTCAGATTAATAACGCCGGAAATTATATTATCGATTTTTCTGGTAATAGTTGTAGTTGTTGATCTTATTCTTAAATCCAACAAAAAAATTATCCCATATCTTGCCATTCTAGGCTTTGCTGTAACGGGAGTATTTGTGATTTCCTCATTGGATGCAAGTGGATTTGCATTCATTACAGCTTCAACAAGTTCCAAACAATTCGGAATGTTTGCACTTGATCCATTAGGCGGATTTTTTAAGTTGTTAATTTTGGCAGTCTCTATTTTTATTGTGCTTTTTACAATAACATCCTCCGAAATAAAACAAATTCATCTTCGCTCAGGTGAGTTTTATGCCTTAATATACGGTATGGTTTTAGGAATGATGGTTTTAGTAAGTGCTGTTGATCTCATCCTCATATACGTCGCTTTGGAACTGCTGTCACTCTCTTCATATGTTCTTGCCGGATTTACAAAGTTAAGAGATCGAAACAGTGAGGCTGCTTTAAAATATATGATCTATGGAGTCGTTTCTTCAGGATTAATGTTGTTCGGAATTTCAATTGTGTACGGATTAACTGGAACCACGAATCTTTATTTAATTAATTCATTGCTGCAAGGTCCGCAAATAAACATTTTGACCTTGTTATTTGCAGTTTTGTTGATAATGGCTGGAGTTGGATTTAAAGTCTCTGCTGTACCATTCCACTTCTGGACTCCCGATGTTTATGAAGGCGCCCCTATAACCATTACGGCTTATCTTTCCGTTGCAAGTAAAGCAGCCGGATTTGCTCTTTTAATAAGATTAATTCAGATTGGATTCGTTTCGTTTGTTGGCTCCGATGGATTCTGGAATCTAATACCGATCTTCGATTGGAAGGCGTTACTAGTCCTTCTCTCTGTATTGACTATGACATTGGGAAACCTTTCAGCCTTATGGCAGAACAACTTGAAAAGAATGCTCGCTTATTCGAGTATCGCACATGCCGGCTATTTGATACTTGCTGTTGCGACTTTAAGTACACAGGGTGTAGCAGCTGTTTTAATCTATTTCATTTTCTATGCATTTATGAACCTTGGAGCTTTTTACATAGTGATGATTATTGCTGATAGAATAGGTTCTGAGGACATAGATGATTATGATGGACTTGGATATACTTCATCCTTCTTAGGCGTAAGTCTTATTATTTTACTTGTTTCACTTGTCGGGCTACCCCCTACTGCCGGATTTATTGGCAAACTATATCTCTTCATTGCTGTACTTGATGCAGAAATGTACGTTGTTGCTGTAATTGCAGTATTAAATACAGTCGTTTCTTTGTACTATTATTTACGTGTATTGAAACATATGTATCTAACAAAGGCATCAGATTCAACACAATCTGTTAGAGCATCTAGCGGAGAAAAAGTCATTTTGCTGCTTTTAGTTGTTCCCACACTACTATTCGGAATTTATTTCCAGCCAATCGTCGATTTTGCGAAAAGCTGTATTACAGTTTTAGGAGTATAAAAGGATTATTTGACATTCTCGAGTTTAAGTTATATCTTTATATCGGACTAAATAAGTCGTATATATGTTAAAGATAGCAAAATCAGTCGAATATGCGTTATTAGCTTTGAGATATATTTCGAGGAAAAGAGATCCTTCTAGTGCGAAGGAAATCTCAGAAAAATTAAATATTCCGTACGATCTACTTGCAAAAATTTTACAAAAATTATGTAGAAGTGAGATAATAACTTCACTGCAGGGAACGAAAGGCGGTTATTTACTTTATAAAAAATTCTCAAAAATATCCTTGAACGAAATAATAATTGCGTTAGAGGACAGAATTCAACTTACTGATTGTATGGTTGAAAACCCTAATCGAGAAGCATGCCAGCGTTACGATGAATGTTGTTTAGTAAATCCGATGAGCAAAATGCAGAATAAGCTCGTGGCACTTTTTGAAAACACATATTTGGACGAAATCATAAACTAGAGGATAAAATGAAACATCTTGAACATTTATTAGCAAATGAGGAAATCTTTTTGAGTTATATGAATGAACGCTACCCTATTTTTTGGAATTCAAACATTTTTTTTCGCGATGTTCAGTATGCAATTAGAGATTATTTCAAAATCAAGGATGCATTACTATCCTATACTGATGCTGAAAAACTGGCATCTTTATTTATTGATCACTTGGTAACTCAAGGAAAACTGCTTAAAATTGATTTTCAAACTTGGAAAGTAGATTTTCATTTAAACTCAGCCGGAAATGAAATTTACAAAGAAAATAAAGAATCATTAGTAAAAAAAGAGGAAGTAAATGAATAAAACTATTTCGTCTCACGAAATTTCGATAACAGAAAAAGCAATATCGCAAATTCTCAAGATCAAAGGAGAAAATGATATTCCGGATTCGCACGGTTTACGCGTCGGTGTTAAAGGAGGCGGTTGTTCCGGAATGACCTACCAAATGGGCTTTGAGGGTGATGTTTCGGATGCAGATACAGTAATTGATTTTGAAAAAGTTAAATTGATTGTCGACGGAAAAAGTTTGTTCTATCTAAGCGGAACTATATTAGACTTTTCCGATGGACTCAACGGAAAAGGATTTGTTTTTAACAATCCTAATGCCACAAAAACTTGCGGCTGCGGGGAATCATTTAGTGTTTAATATCAGGAGCAAAAATGGACAGAAGAAAGTTTATTTATACAGCGGGTCTAACCGCTTTAGCTACTACAATTAATGTTAATGGAACAATAATTAATTCAATAAAAAAAAGGAGTAAAGATACTATGCCTAAATTTGAATTACCTAAATTGCCTTATGCTTTCGATGCATTAGAACCACACATTGACGCAAGAACTATGGAAATTCATCACGGGAAACATCATAACGGTTATGTTTCAAAGTTAAATGATGCCGTAAGCGGAACAGATTTGGAAGGCAAAACACTGGAAGAATTACTTAATAATGTTTCAAACTACTCTACAGCCGTCAGAAACAACGGCGGTGGGCACTATAATCATAGCCTGTTCTGGACAATAATGAGTCCTAATGGCGGCGGAAATCCAAGCGGTGAACTTGCAGACGCTATAAACTCTGCATTTGGTTCCTTTGATAAATTCAAGGAAGAATTTTCAAATGCAGCAGCCACAAGATTTGGATCTGGCTGGGCTTGGCTTATAGTGAATAACGGCAAACTTCAAATTACTTCAACCCCAAATCAAGATAATCCTTTGATGGATGTTGCTGATGTAAAAGGGACACCAATTTTAGGAATTGACGTTTGGGAGCACGCTTATTATCTGCATTATCAAAACAGAAGACCTGATTATATTGCCGCGTTCTACAATGTCATCAATTGGGATGAAGTTGCAAAAAATTTTGCTGCAGCTAAATAATTATTTTGATCTTATTTTAAAAAAAAGGCTTTTACTAAATGTAAAAGCCTTTTTTAATTTTTGCTTTAGTTAGCTTAGTTCTTTGCAATTTTTAATCTGTTTATCGCTCTCTTTAAAGAAATTTCAGCACGAGTTAAATCGATTTCTTTACTTTTGGAAGAAATTCTTTCCTCAGCTCGTTGCTTTGATTTTTCGGCTCTTTCGACATCTATTTCCGATTTAGCCTCAAAACTTTCAGCAAGAATAAGAACCTTATTATTTAATACCTCAACGGTTCCGCCGCTAATTGCAAAAAATTGTGGTTCTACTCCTTCCTTTTCAGCAATCTTTATTTTTCCAATTTCCAGTGAACTTAAGATCGGAGCATGATTATACAATATTTGAAAATTGCCCTTTGAACCCGGAACAGTAATAGAATTAACCTCACCTTCGTAGGCTTTTTTTGAGGGGGTTATTACTTCTACGTTAAGAGTTTTCATTATTGCATCTTCTTAGCGTTTTCAACTGCTTCTTCAATTGTACCTACGTACATAAAAGCAGCTTCGGGTAAATCGTCATGTTTTCCATCAATAATTTCCTTAAAGCTGCGAATTGTATCCTCAAGTTTAACATAGGTACCAGGGAAGCCTGTAAACTGTTCAGCAACGTGGAAAGGCTGACTTAAAAATCTTTGAATTCTTCTAGCTCTTCTAACAATTACTTTATCCTCTTCCGAAAGCTCATCCATTCCAAGAATATTAATAATATCCTGAAGATCCTTATAAGATTGTAAAATTTCTTTAACTTGACGAGCCACAGTGTAATGTTCCATTCCAACTATTCCTGGTTCAAGAATTCTGGAGGTAGAATCTAGCGGATCAACTGCAGGATAGATACCCAACTCAGAAATTTGACGACTCAACACGGTTGTAGCGTCAAGGTGTGAGAAAGCTGTAGCCGGTGCTGGGTCTGTAAGGTCATCAGCCGGTACATAAATGGCTTGTACTGAAGTGATAGAACCTTTATCTGTACTAGTAATTCTCTCCTGTAATTCACCCATTTCAGTAGCAAGATTTGGCTGATAACCAACAGCGGAGGGCATTCGACCCAGGAGCGCACTTACTTCTGAACCAGCCTGTGTAAAGCGGAAAATGTTATCGATAAATAAAAGTACATCTCTGCCTTCTTCATCTCTGAAGTATTCTGCAATTGTAAGACCAGTAAGACCGACTCTTAATCTTGCTCCGGGAGGTTCGTTCATCTGTCCAAAAACCAAAGCAGTTTTATCGAGAACGCCTGATTCTTTCATTTCCAGCCAAAGGTCATTCCCCTCACGTGTTCTTTCGCCCACACCGGAAAATACGGAATATCCGCCGTGTTGTTTTGCAATGTTGTGAATTAACTCCTGAATAATAACTGTTTTTCCTACACCTGCGCCGCCGAACAAACCGGTTTTACCGCCCTTTGTGTAAGGCTCTAGAAGATCTATAACTTTTATTCCAGTCTCAAACATTTCTTGTGTGGTTGAAAGATTTTCGTACTTCGGTGAGTGGCGATGAATTGCAAATCGCTGCTTAGTTTTAATCTCACCCAAACCATCAATTCCATGACCGGTTACGTTTATTAATCTCCCCAATGTTTCGGGACCAACCGGTACTGTTATGGGTTCACCTGTATCGATTGCCTTCATTCCTCTCACTAAGCCGTCAGTAGAATCCATAGCAACAGCCCTAACTCGATTTTCACCAAGGTGCTGCTGTACTTCAACGATAAGATTTTCTTCTTGACCTTCAAGACTTGTGCGGGGGATATGAATAGCATTATAAATTTTGGGAAGATGTCCGTTTTCAAAATCAATGTCAACAACGGGACCGATTACCTGGACTACTTTTCCTTCGTTGCTTGCCAAGATTACTCCTATTCTAAAATTAATTAAAAGACAAAGTTAAATATAATCATCAGAATTTTCAATTAAAGCGGGATGAAATCTTATTTTTTCTTCGAAAAGGGCACAAAAAACCCGCAGAAATTGTACTGCGGGTCATAGTTTTTCTAAAAATTATTATACTGTTGTGGATACTTCTTCTATTAATTCCATACCTCTTTTAACAGCTTCTTCGTTTAAGGGTATTAGGTGATGATATCGTTCGGGAAGAACTTGTTTTAATCCTTCTAAGATATTTTCCATTTTTAAAATCGGTTTCTTCTTTAAGAAAGCACCCAGCATTATCATGTTAAGTATCTTCGTGTTTTTCATCTTTGCAGCTTCATCAGCGGCTTCTATTCCGTAAATCTCAATATCTTTTCTTGTCGGTGGATTTATAACATTTGTAGCTTCATAAATCAATAAGCCGCCGGGTTTAACTGCTTCCTCAAATTTATCAACACTAGGCTGGTTTAAAGCAATCACTGTATCATATTTTGAAATGATTGGAGAGCTAATTTTTTCATCACTGATAATAGTAATGCAGTTTGCTGTTCCCCCTCTCATTTCCGGACCGTAAGAAGGCATCCAGCTTACCTCTTTATTTTCCATCATTCCGGAGTAACTTAAAATCATTCCCATGGAGAGAACACCCTGTCCGCCGAATCCGGCAATAATTATTTCTTCAGTCATAATTAATTCTCCTTTTGATTTGGTGTTTTAATATCTCCAAGCGGATAGAACGGAAGCATATTTTCCTCAAGCCATTTATTTGCTTCTACAGGCGTCATTTTCCAATTTGACGGACAATTTGAAACAACTTCGATAAAACATGTTCCTTTCTTTTGCTTCTGATATTCAAATGATTTCTCTATTGCCTTTTTAAGTTTTCTTACGTTACCAGCTTTGTGAACAGAATGACGCGACACATAATAGGTACCCGAAAGATGAGCAACCAAGTCTGTCATTTTAAGAGGAGAGCCCATCGTTGCAACATCCCGTCCAAATGGCGAGGTGGTCGATTTCATATTAGCAAGAGTCGTTGGTGCCATTTGGCCGCCGGTCATCCCATAGATTCCATTATTGATAAAGATAATCAGAATATTTTCACCTCGGTTACATGTATGCAGTGTTTCTGCGGTTCCGATTGCTGCAAGATCACCATCACCTTGATAGGAGAAAACCAGTTTTTCGGGCATCACTCTTTTAATTCCGGTAGCAACAGCAGAGGCTCTGCCGTGAGCGGCTTCCGACATATCAATATTCAAATAATTATATGCTAACACCGAACAACCTACCGGTGCAACACCAATTATATCTTTAATGATTCCCATTTCTTCAATCACTTCTGCAAGGAGACGGTGGACGACACCATGTCCGCACCCCGGACAGTAGTGCATAGGCGTTTCGTGCAGTGCTAATTTCGGAGATTCATATACCAGATTATCGTTGGTGCAAATACTTTCTTCCGCGATTATTTTTTCATAATGCTGATCGTCCAATGTTTTCTTATCGCTCATTTTGCACCTCCTAAATATTTCTCTTCCAATTTTTCAAGAATTTCTTCAGGTGACGGAACAACGCCGCCCATTCTTCCGTGAAATTCAACTTTTACTTTTCCTTCAACTGCTAATCTAACGTCTTCAACCATTTGGCCAGCATTCATTTCGACATCGAGAATTCCTTTCTTATTTTTTGTGGTCTCGAGCAGTTCATTGTATGGAAACGGGAAAAGAGTTATTGGTCTGAAAACACCTACTTTAATTCCCTTTGCACGAGCAAGTTCTGCAGCTTTGTGGCATATTCTTGCAACCAGACCATAAGCAACTATAATATAATCGGCATCATCACAATTTACTGCTTCGTAGCGAATTTCGTTCTTCTCAATTTCTCTATATTTTTTTTGTAAACGAAGGTTTATCTGCTCCATCTGTTCTGACTTTAAATGAAGGGAAGTTATAACTCTTCCGTTACCGTTTTTACGACCTGTTGTAGCCCATTCTAGTTCGATGTGCTTTCGTTCTTTCTGTGGATTCAGTTCAACTTTTTCCATCATCTGGCCAAGCGCACCGTCTGTTAAAATCATAACTGGATTTCGATATTTAAATGCAAGATCAAACGAAAGTTCAACAAAATCTGACATCTCCTGAACAGTTGAGGGTGCAAGAACTATTAATTTATAGTCTCCATGACCACCGCCTTTCACAGATTGGAAATAGTCTCCCTGTGCAGGTTGTATTGTTCCTAATCCAGGACCTCCTCTATTAACGTTGACGAGTAGACAAGGCAGTTCAGCACATGCTATGTATGAAATTCCTTCCTGCATTAAACTTATGCCCGGACTTGAAGATGATGTCATTACCTTCTTTCCAGTACCGGCAGCGCCGTAAACCATATTAATCGATGCAACCTCACTTTCTGCTTGAAGAATTACCATTCCGGTTCTTTGATTTGCCTCGCGTGAGAGGTACTCCAGCACTTCCGATTGCGGAGTGATGGGATATCCAAAATAAGCATCGCAGCCTGCTCTTATGGCGGATTCTGCCAATGCTTCGTTTCCTTTCATTAATTTTAATTCTCTCATTCGTCCACCGTTATTGTCATATCTTTATTTACATTTTTTACTTTTGCAACTTCTTTCTTTTTACCACCGGCTACTTCTCGGTAAACTGTTATAGCTCCATCCGGGCAGACTAGAGCACAATTTATGCAGCCAGTGCAATTGTCCTGTACTTTAACGATGTAGAGATATCCCTTGGAGTTTACTTCTCTTGATTGCTCAAGACTGTCTTGTGGGCAAGCCGCTACGCACAATTCGCAGCCTTTGCATTTTTCGATATCTATTACAATATCGCCATAAACTTTTGCCATTTCGACCCCTTAATTAATACGAATTAATTTCATTTACAGTATCTAACAATCGTGCCAAAATATATTTTAGTTTCTAAACCATTTTGAAAGAAAAAGTTAGATTTTCTTCCGAAAAGGCTCAAAAAATAAAGTAAAATGAATACGGGAAATAAAATATCAAGTACTATTTTCATTAATGAGAAACGTACTAAATCACTGAGAATTAGATAATTTATCTTAAATAGAAAAGCCGAAGAAAAAATTATACTTCGGCTTTTTCGTATATATCTCTGGCGTGTTTATCTGCGTGATATGAACTTCTGACGAGAGGTGCTGATTCAACAGATTTAAAACCCATTTTCAGACCTTCTTCCTTGTAAAACTTGAATTCATCTAAAGTGACATAACGATCTACAGGAAGATGATTCTTTGTCGGTTGTAAATACTGCCCGATGGTCATAATATCGCAACCATGATCATGAAGATGATGCATTAACTCAATAACTTCATCTTTCTTTTCACCGATTCCAACCATGATTCCGCTCTTTGTTCTAAGTCCCCGCTTTTTAAACCAATTTATCAAATCTAAACTTCTTTGATATTTGGCTTGGGGTCTCACAGCATGATATAGTCTGTTCACCGTTTCAAGATTATGATTCAAAATATCGGGCGGATTGCTCATAATAATTTCAAATGCGTGTTCTTCACCTTTGAAATCCGGAATTAAAATCTCGATGGTACATTTCGGCATCAAATTTCGAATTTGTTTGACGGTTTCTGCAAAAATCGAAGCACCACCGTCTTTTAACTCATCACGATTGACCGATGTGATTACCGCATGCCTTAGATTAAGTTCTTTTACAGATTCAGCAACCCTTCTTGGTTCATCAAGATCAAGTTCGGTGGGGAGTCCAAGTTTAACATTACAGAATCCACAGCTTCTTGTGCAAGTATCTCCCAAGATCATAAAAGTTGCCGTTCTTGAGTTCCAGCATTCTGCAAGGTTTGGGCATTTAGCTTCCTCACAGACGGTGTTAAGTTTGGACTTTCTCATCAGAGAAAGAACATTTTTATAGTTCTCCCCCGAAGGAAGTTTTACTTTCAACCAATCGGGTCTTTTTCCCAACTCTGATTTTGCTTTTTCTGCCGTCTCTTTATAGTTTCGTTGATGCTGATTAATCATAATTGCTTTCTATACTAAATTTGTGTCAAAATTTTCTAAAGTATCTTTAACCGCTTTTAAGAATCTTCCACCGAGCATCCCGTCAACCAATCTATGATCGTGAGCCAATGAAAGATACATCATCGGTTTAATTGCTATTGAATCGACTCCGTTTAATTCAACAACTACCGGTTTTTTAGTTACCGTCCCAACACCCAATATAGCAACCTCGGGCTGATTTATTATTGGAGTACCGAAAAGTGATCCGAATACGCCGTAATTTGTAATAGTAAAGGTTCCTCCGGAAATATCATCCGGAGATAATCCTTTGTTCCTAGACTTTTGACCGATTTGGTTTATTGCTTTTGCCAATCCTCTAATGTTCCGTTCATCGGCATTCTTAATATTCGGAACTATTAAACCATTAGGCTCCACGGCAACAGCTATGCCTAAATTTATAAACTTCTTAACGAGAATATTATTTCCTTCAATTGAAGCATTAACTAATGGATACTGTTTCAATGCATTAATTGTAGCATAGGAAATAAACGGCATATAAGTAAGTTTTATTCCTTCATTATTTTGGAATATATCTTTGTTTCGTTCGATGTAATTATGGATTTGCGTCATATCCACTTCTATAATCGCCGTAACATGAACCGATGTATCGCGGCTCTTAACCATATGCTCCATAATTTTTGAACGGATATTATCCATTGGAACAACATCGATTTTACCAAAAGAAGTGGTTTGCGTTTCGGAAGCTTCGAACTTTACGGTTTCTTGCTGAATAGGTTTCGACTGAAATTCTGTGGTCTTTGGTTTTGAAACACTTCCGGATTTTCTTGCGTCAAGATAGTTGAGCAAATCTTTTTTTGTTAGTCTGCCTTTTACACCCGAACCGGCGATTCTTTCAAGTTCATCAAAAGGAATATTTTCTTTACGTGCAATGTTTAAAACTACCGGTGAATAAAATCTATCTGATACAGGTTTGTCAAGATAAATTCCAGAAGTAGAAGCAGTTTGTTTTTTCGTCTCTTCCATCTGAACAACAGGGGTCTCTTTTTGTGGTTGTGATTTTTTATCTTCCGTTTTGCCGGATGAAATTCCAGTGGAGGATTTTATTTTTGCTACAATCTCACCCACTTCAACCGTTTCATTTTCATTTGTGATTATTTCTGCCAGCATGCCTTTAACCGGACTCGGGACTTCGGTATCAACTTTATCAGTACTTATTTCAAACAGAGTTTCATCAGCTTCAACGTTATCCCCTACTTTTTTATGCCACTTAATTATTGTACCCTCCATCACCGACTCACCCATTTTGGGCATTGGGATCTCAATCAAATCGCCTCCCACCTGCTTAGTGGAAGGGAGTTCCTCTTCTGATTTTTGTTCTTCCTGATCTGTGTT
Source organism: uncultured Melioribacteraceae bacterium (assembly GCA_964499285.1). GTDB lineage: Bacteria > Bacteroidota > Ignavibacteria > Ignavibacteriales > Melioribacteraceae > JAGFIY01. The sequence goes on along the minus strand of CAZCLA010000004.1, from coordinate 70,283 downwards.
TGACGCTGCATCGCTGTCAGTTTCTATTACCGCTACAACTTCACCCACCTCAACCGTTTCTTGCTCAAATGCTTTGATCTCAACTATTTTTCCTTCCTCAGACGAAGGAATTTCTGTATCAACTTTATCGGTACTTATCTCAAAAATAATTTCATCTTTTTTAACGGTATCACCTTTTTTCTTATGCCATTTTATAATGGTTCCTTCATTTATACTTTCGCCCATTTTAGGCATAACAATATTTACTCTCATTACAATTCTCCGTTTAATTAGTAAGCGAGAAGCTCACCAAGTTCTTCTTGAATTTTTGTTCTAGTTGGCAATATTTCTTTTTCCAAATTAGGGCTGTAAGGTATGAATGCATCTTTTGCCGCAATTCGTTTTACCGGAGCATCCAAATATTGAAAACATTCATCGGCAATTCGAGCAGCTATTTCAGCCCCGAATCCTGCAGTTAAAGTATCTTCGTGAATCACGCATACTTTTCCGGTTTTCTTTACGGAATTAAAAATTGTTTCATTATCGAGCGGATTAATTGTTCTGATATCAATCAGTTCGATTGAATGACCTTCTTCAGTTAATTTTTTAATCGCAAAATTTGTTTCGTGCACCATAGCGCCGTATGTGACGATTGTTAAGTCATCACCTTCAGAGATAATGTTTGCTTTACCAAATGGAAGCAGATAATCTGAGCCTGGTTCAGGACGCGATGCATAACTTTGTCTGTATAATCCTTTGTGTTCAAGAAATAGAACTGGATCATTTAATCGAAGTGCTGTTTTAAGCAGTCCTTTTGCATCAGCTGCATTTGATGGATATGCTATAAGAATTCCTGGAATATGAGCATAAAATCCTTCGATATTTTGGCTATGGAACAAACCGCCATGTATAAATCCACCAACAGCTACACGAGTAACAACCGGAGCTTCAAAAAGATTATTCGACCTGTAACGATATGTTGCCAGCTCATCTCTCATCTGCATAAAGGCGGGCCAAATATAATCACCAAATTGTATTTCAACGCAAGGTTTCGTTCCTGAAAGAGCCATACCGATTCCAACACCTGCGATACTAGCTTCAGCCAATGGACTGTTAAAAACCCTATCATTTCCAAATTGAGTGGATAGACCTTTTGTCGCTGTAAAAACTCCTCCCTTACCGTCCTGAACATCTTCACCAAACACATATATTTTATCGTTCCTTTCCATCTCTTCACGAAGAGCATGATTAATTGCATCGACCATGACCGTGGGTTTGCCTTCATACTTGTTTATGCCGTAGTCAAGTTTATCACGCTTTCCACTTTCATCAAGCACATATTTAAGCGCACTTTCAGGTTTTGGTTCGGGTTGTTTTAAAGCCCATTCTGCAGCTTCGTTAACGTGATTAATTATTTCTTTTTTAAATTCTTCATAAGCAAGTTCGGTTAGATAATTTTTCTCTATCAATTTTTTTGCAAAAATATCGATCGGATCTTTTTTGAGATCTTCTTCCAATGACTCCTGATCGCGATATTTTTTTTGATCATCCGATGAAGAATGTGAGAATAATCTTACCGTGTGTGCTTCGATTAAAGCAGGACCTTTGCCTTGCCTTGCATGTTTAAATGCTGTTTGAGCAGTTGCATTCATTGTGAGATAATCAGTACCGTCGACGGACATTCTTAATAAATTTTCATAACCTTTCATCATTTCAACAACTGAAGCATTTCTTCCGGCAGTTTGGTCCTGAACAGGAACCGAAATAGCCCACTTATTATTTTGGATAACAAAAACCACGGGCAGCTTTTCTCTTGAAGCCCAGTTGACTGCTTCGTGAAATTCTCCTTGACTGGTTGTCCCTTCACCACTGCTAACGTATGTTACAGCACCGGTATTTCTTCTTTTTGCGGTCATTGCACTTCCCACAGCTTGCAAAAACTGAGTTCCGGTAGGACTTGATTGAGTTGGGACATTAAACTCCTTACTTCCCCAATGACATGGCATTTGTCTTCCGCCAGTCATAGGATCTTCTTCACGAGCGAGCATATGCAAAAATATTTCTTCGGGTTTTACGCCAAGGGCAAGCATAAATGCCATATCGCGGTAATAAGGGAATCCCCAATCCAAACCAGGTTTCATTGCCGAACCAAAAGCGACTTGAGTGGCTTCGTGACCAGCGCCAGCAATGTGAAAATAAGCTTTCCCCTGTTTAAGAAGCCTCATTATTTTATTGTCGATTTCACGAGAAAGATGCATTAATCTTAATGCTCGCATCAGTTCTTCTTTTGTTAAACCTCCGAATCTATCTTTTTTTCCAGTTGGAGCCTTACCGTTTCCTTTATTGGGAACTGTTACTTTATTTTTTGTCGAAGTTTTTTCTGGCATAATTAAACCTTTCTGTTTCAGAATATTTCTACCGATGAAAGTAATTGATCTAAAGTCAAATCAACATTTTCATCATAACCAAATTTTTTGATAAAATTTTCTTTTACTTTTTCTTTTACATCATTCAGCTCGATTTCTTTATCAAGTTCTTTTGAAAGTGATGTTACAGATTTTTCCTTGATCCCGCAAGGAATTATTCCATTAAAATAATTCAAATCGGTATTAATGTTAAAAGCAAATCCGTGCATTGTTATCCAGCGACTGACTTTAATTCCGATAGCACAAATTTTTCTGTCTTCTATCCAAACACCGGTATATTTTTCGTTTCTTTCACCTTTAAGACCGTAGTATGCAAGTGTATCGATAATAACTTCTTCCAAAGCTCGAAGATATTTATGTGTATCTTGATACCAATTTTTAAGATCGATTATAGAGTAACCAACAATCTGTCCCGGACCATGGTAAGTTATATCCCCGCCGCGATCAATTTCAAAAACAGATATTTTATTTTTGCTTAGATATTGCTCATCGCCTAAAAGATTTTGTTTATCAGCAGTTTTCCCGAGCGTGTAAGTGTTAGGATGCTCGAGAAGAAAAAGTGTATCAGAAATTTCATTGTTTCTTCTTCTCTCAAAAACATCGTGCTGCAAATCCCAAGCTTCTTGATAATTAATTAAGCCAAGATCTACATAGTTTAATCTTCTATATGTGGATTGATTCGCCATATGCATTTGCTGCTGCTTCCATAATAGATTCCGATAAAGTCGGATGAGCGTGAACTGTCTTAACAATAGTTTCAAAATCTGCTTCAAGTGATTTTGCGAGTCCAAGCTCGGCAATCAATTCTGTGGCTTCGGGACCAATAATATGAGCACCCAATATTTCCCCGTATTCTGCACCGAAAATTATTTTTACGAATCCTTCTCTTTCTCCAATCGCAGCGGATTTGCCGCTCGCCGAAAAAGGAAATTTTCCAATTTTTATCTCAAGTCCTTCTGCCTTAGCTTTTTCTTCGGTCAAGCCGATGCTCCCAATTTGAGGCTTACAGTATGTACAGCCTGGAATCGAAGCATAATCAACCATTGGTGGATTCAATCCCTTGAACTTTTCAACACAAAATATTCCTTCTGCAGAAGCAACGTGAGCAAGCCATGGAGGACCTATGACATCCCCGATTGCATAGACTCCATCAATATTGGTTTGGTAAGTAGATTTATCTACTTTAATATGACCTCTCTCGACATCAACTCCAATCTTATCCAAACCGAATCCGTCAACATTTCCCTCAACGCCAATTGCGTTTAGAACGGTATCCGCCTCTAATATTTCTTCTTTGCCGTTCTTCTCGATTGTTACTTTAACTTTTTTAGATTTCACTTCTGCTTTTATTACTTTTGTCGAAGTATATATTTTTATTTTCCGCTTCTTAAAACTTCTTTCAAGAGTCTGAGAAACTTCTTTAT
>CAZCLA010000004.1:64637-66354 GCA_964499285.1 uncultured Melioribacteraceae bacterium | reverse complement strand
ATTTTTATTTTCCGCTTCTTAAAACTTCTTTCAAGAGTCTGAGAAACTTCTTTATCCTCAACAGGAACAAGCGAATCCATCATTTCAATTATTGTGACGTTTGTGCCAAGCACAGAATAGAAGTAAGCAAACTCGACTCCGATTGCTCCAGCACCTATTACAATCATTTCTTTTGGTTGAGAATCAAGCGACATTGCTTCACGGCTTGTTATAATTTTTTTTCTATCAATCGGAATTGAAGGTATTTGTTTTGGGTGTGCACCAGTAGCGATAATAATTTTATCAGCAGAGACAGTGTCAATTAATTTTTCTTTATCATCAAAAACATCGATCGTATTTTGATTTTTAAATTTACCGTAACCCTTAATACGCTCAATTTTATTTTTACGCATCAAAAAATCTACACCTTTTGTTACTTTGTCAGAAACATCACGACTTCTCTTTATAATCTTTGAAAAATCGAATGTAAGCCCTTCAATTTGAATTCCAAATTCATCAGCATGATTATTCATCAAATCGTATAATTCAGCATTTCTGAGCAAAGATTTTGTGGGAATACATCCCCAGTTTAAGCAGATTCCTCCTAGGTTATCTTTTTCGATTACCGCAGTTTTATATCCTAATTGTGCAGCTCTTATTGCAGCAACATAACCACCGGGCCCGCCGCCCAAGACCGCGACATCAAATTTTTTCGACATAATTTTTTCTCGATTTTTTGAAGAATAGAAATATACTGAAGATAGCGCTCAATTAAAAATAAAGCAAAGATGAAAGGAGTTCTAAGTCCAATAAAAACAACTAATTAGAGATATAAGTCTCTAGATTTTATCTAATAGCATAAATGCATTGGATTTCGCCCTTTCAGCCGGTTCGAGGTTCTTATTTTCATAGTCACATATCTCTATTAAGGGGCATATGCTGCAAAGTATTTTCTGAGGTTTACAGATTTCTCTTCCTAATCTAATCAAATTAGTGTGAAACGAATGCGCAATTCCATTTGGGAATGAAACATTCAGAGAAAAGTAAGTTTTATCTCTCTGTTTCTCAGAAACGATTCCAATTCGATTTACGGTTCGATGAACATGAGTATCAACCGGACATACATCTCTATCCAATGAAAAAAGAAGAACACAACTTGCTGTTTTAACACCAATTCCTTTAAATGCTGTCAGTTCTCTCAAACTTTCTTCATCAGACATATTTTTTATAAAATCTAATTCTATTTTTTTATTCCTGCCGTAAATTTCCTTAACAAAATTTTTTATTGCTGCAGCTTTTTGTTTTCCCAATCCCGCAACTTTAATTAGTGCCTCCAATTCCTCTAATTCTATATTGAGAATGTCATCCCAGCATTTTATATTTTTCTTCAAAGATTTGAAAGCTTTATAACTGTTTTTATCGTTAGTGTTTTGCGATAAAATTGTTCCAATTGTCAAATCTATGGGATCCGGAAGTTTTTCAGATCTCGGTGGAATTCCAAACTCTTCTTTCAAAAACTTATCAACGTTTATTATTTTTTTATTTTTTAGTGCAATTTCTTTTTGAGTCATCGTAAACCATGTATCAAATTTTTGTAAATTGAAAATAAAAAATTTGGAGTCTTTATGCCTGTTTTAATGGTGAGTGTTTCAGGAATAAGAGGAATAGTGGGAAAGGGCTTGGATCCAGAAATAATTGTAAAATATGCCACAGCATTTAGTGATCTTTTTGGTAAAGG
>CAZCLA010000004.1:53499-64537 GCA_964499285.1 uncultured Melioribacteraceae bacterium | reverse complement strand
ATCCAGAAATAATTGTAAAATATGCCACAGCATTTAGTGATCTTTTTGGTAAAGGCAAAATAGTCGTTGGGAGAGATTCAAGGATTACGGGCAAAATGATTTCAAATATTTTAATAGGAACACTTGCTGCAAAAGGTAATGATGTAATAGATATCGGGGTTTGCCCAACACCGACAGTGCTGTTCAACGTAAAACTTCATAGTGCGATCGGTGGAATTATGATTTCAGCAAGTCATAATCCGAATGAGTGGAACGCACTTAAATTGATAAACGGTGACGGAGAATTTATGACTCCCGATCAGAACAAGGAACTGTCGAAATTAGTTGATAAAAAAGAAAATAATTATAGCAAATGGGATTCTATAGGAAAAATCTTTTACGACGAAGATGGGATATCGAATCATACTAAATCAGTGTTGTCAATTCCATACTTAAGACTTGATGAATTGAAAAAGAAAAAATTCAAAGTCGTATTGGATTGTGTTAACGGTGCCGGATTCAAGGTTATGCCACAACTATTAAATGAATTGGGATGCGATGTTATTAAAATAAATTGCGAGGAGAACGGAATTTTCCCACGACTGCCGGAACCTATTCCGGAAAACTTAACTGAAATTATGGAACGAGTACGAGCGGAAAATGCTGATCTTGGAATAGTAGTCGATCCAGATGTCGATAGACTTGTCCTAATCACCGACAAGGGAGAACCTTTCGGAGAAGAAAATACGATTACCTCAGTCGTTGACTTTATTCTTTCAAAACAAAAGGGAAATGTCGTAGTAAATTTATCTACAACAAGAAGTATTGACGACATTGCAGCTAAATATAATTCTAATGTCTATCGCTCACCGGTTGGAGAAGCAAACGTAGTAAAATTGATGAAAGAAACCGGAGCAGTTATTGGTGGAGAAGGAAGCGGAGGAGTAATTTATCCTCATTCCGTCTTTGGGCGCGATGCTCTTACCGGAACCGTTTTATTTTTGCAATATCTTCTTGAACAAAAAATATCGATGAGCGAATTGAAAAATAAACTGCCTCAATATTTTATTAGAAAAGGAAAAATTGAATTAAGTGGAATTGATGGTAACGAAATACTTAAAAAATTAATTGACAGGTATTCCTCTGCCAAAATTAACACTTCTGACGGATTAAGGATAGACTTTGACGACCATTGGATACATTTCCGTCTTTCTAATACCGAACCGATTTTAAGGTATATCTGTGAAGCTGACGATGAAAAAAAAGCTAAAATACTGTTAGATAAATATTATGACGAAATAAGGACCTTAATTTAAGCGTTTTCGTTTTTTAAAATAGCTCAAAAGAGCTTTATCAAATGGTTGTGAAGTATCAATCAGGTTATAATCAATCCCGAAATCCAAACATTCAGATTTTATCTTCTGCAAGAAATTTTTGAACGCTTCTTGATAAGATTTTTGAATCTGGAAAGGTTGAGTCGTCATCTCCTCGCTAGTTTCAAGATCCACAAAAACTGCATCCCTTCCGAACGCAAAACTTTTTTCGATGGGATCTAGAATTTGAAATACTATTACTTCGTTTTTGCCGTAAGTTAATTTCTTCAATGATTCCATCACTTTGCCGGGATCATCCAAAAGATCTGAGATAACTATTACTAATCCTCTTTTCTTTATTCGCTCCGATATTTCCCCCAGACATACAGATGTTTGAGTTGCATTACCAGCGTTTAGATTTGCTATTTCTTTTATCAAAGTAGTCGTGTAGATTCTTGTCGATTTCGGAGGATAGAATTTTTTTATTTCGTCAGAATATTCAATTAATCCCGTGGCATCAGATTGATGGTGCATCAAGTAAATCAGACTGGAAGCAAGAATTTTAGCATAAGCCAATTTTGTAATCGAACCGGTATGTTTATAATCCATCGATTTGCTTGAATCGATTATAACGTGAGAAAGCAGATTAGTTTCTTCTTCGTACTTCTTTATATAAAATTTTTCTGTCTTTGCATAAACTTTCCAATCCAAATCCTTTAGTGAATCGCCCTGCATATATGGACGATGCTCGCTGAATTCGACACTGAAGCCATGGTATGGACTTTTATGAAGTCCAACGACAAATCCTTCTACAACTTTTTTTGCAATCAAATCGAGTGATTTGAGTTTTGAAACTACCGAAGGATCAAGAAGTGATTTGTAACTATTTTGTGAATCTTTCAATATAACTATTCTTCCGTCGACTTACGCGTCAAAATTTCTTCCGGCGGAATTCCTAATGTTTCAAGCTCTGCTTTAGCCGATTGAACTAAATCATGGTCGGGATACATTTCAATAAATTTTTCGTAAGTAATTTTTGCTTCATCAAATTGGCTAATTTCATTAGCTTGGATAAAACCAAGCATAAACAATGCACTTGCACCCCTATCAGTATTCGGTTCGGCTTCATGAACCATTTTATAAAATTCAGCAGCTTTTTTGAGCGATTCAACTCCGGGAAGGTTTTTATCGACTTTTCCATGATACATTTTCCCAACCTCGAAAAGAGCGTCGACATAGTGCTCACTATCAGGAAATTCATCAATCAAATTTTTATAAGCAGTAAGCGATTCAACATATTTTTCTTCTGCTTTTAACTGCTCGGCTTCGTCCCACAATTCAGAATCACTTTTTTCTCCACAGGAAGTAATTAGGAGAACAGAAAAAACAATTGTGATCAAGAGTACAATTTTCTTCATTTTTTTATCCGCCTTAATTAAACAAACTCTAATTCACAAATATACTATCTATAAGGCAATGAAAAAACTGAATAATTGACGACCTAAAAACGTTTTATTTTATATTTTTTGAGGGTTTTTCGAGATTAGCCATTGTAAGATTGACCTTTCTTCCAAGATATGTGATTCTGTATCGGAGTTTAATTAAATCATCTAATGGTTTCGATTTTGTAGAGTCTAATTTTTCGGGATACATCTTATATTTTCCCCGATACGGCACAGGAGTGAAATTTAGCATTGCAACATTGGCACCACAGTTAAAAGCTGTTTCACGGCTCGAACTATCCAAACTTTCTAGCGCACTAGGAGAAGGGATATAAGCTTTTGGAAGTAAAATCCGTGCAATTGCTAAAGTTTTAAGTGTCAACTTTACATCACCGTTAGGATAATTTTGATACGGAGTAAATGGGGCGGCAATAAAAGGGGCAATTGTCGCCATATTTACTTGTAGCTTATGCAAAAGGAGAAGGTCATCAGCAATATCGGGAATTTCCTGCTTCGGAAGTCCAATCATTATACCATATCCGACTTTATATCCCAAGCGTTTCAAATAATTGAGCTGTTGGGAACGAGTATTAATTCTTCCTCGCCTAACATCGCCCCTTAAATTTATAGCATTTGATGACTCATGCTTAAGAAGATATCTATCCGCTCCTGCAATTCTCCAAGTTTTATATTCATCAATTCCTCTTTCCTCAAGCGAGAGTGTTATGTTAAGCTGGAAATCTTTTTTGATTGTATAAATTAAATAAGCAATAAGGTCGGTGTCAAAGAACGTGTCTTTCCCGGATTTTAAGATAATAGACTTAATGCCTAGATTTGAAATCAGTTTGATTGTATCAAGAATTTCATCGGCCTTCATTCTATAACGCGGGATTGAAAAGTTATCCTCTCGAATACCACAAAAATAGCAGTTGGATTCACAGTAATTAGAAATCTCGACTACTCCACGAAAAAAAACCTCATCACCCACATTTTCTTTACGGACATAATCCGCTAAATGGAATAAGTCGCTTATTTCTTCTTCGTCATTGGTCGAAAGTAAATGAACCAGATGATTTCTATCCACTTTCGACATTTCATTTTGAACAGTATTTAATACTTCGGACATCATTAGAAATAAACGTCGTGCTCACCTGAGTTAATTTTTTCGATCATTTTTTTTACGGCAGTTTTGGTCTTTTCGTCTAATTTTTCTATTTCACTAGCAAGAAATTTTTGCACTTTCGTTTTTGTTTCTTCATCCGCATAATCGTTGATATACTCTTGAAATGTTGCTAATGCATTTGGAGCACAAATTTTCCCTATGTTTCCGCTTTTAGCTAATTCCATAAATCTATCTCCTGTACGATGACTTCTATAACAAGCCGTACAGAAACTAGGCAAATACCCGAGTTCACAGCAATCATAAACAACTTCATCTAAAGGTCTATGATCCCCAAGTTGGAACTGCTCCATTTGATGTTCGCTCATCGCATCTTTAGATTCCTTATAAGCTCCTGGTGAAGTTCTGCTGCCGGCACTAATCTGAGAAATACCAACTGAAAACAATTCCCTTCTTAACTCCGCTCTTTCTCTTGTAGAGAGAATTATTCCGGTATATGGAACTGCGAGGCGGATAACAGCCACTAATTTTTTAAAATCCTTATCATTTACAGCGTATGGAGGTTTCTGTGCTGCAGGAGCATTCAATGCTGGTTCTAAACGAGGCACTGATATTGTATGAGGTCCAATTCCATATCTGCTATCCAAGTTGAACGCATGACTTAACAAGCCCAAAGTCTCGAAACGGTAGTCGGTTAAACCGAACAATGCTCCAATCCCAACATCATCTATATCGGCTTGTAATGCTCTATCCATTGCAAAAAGCCGCCAAGCAAAGTCGCGTTTAGGACCGTCCGGATGCATCTGCAAATAGGTTCTATAATGATAAGTTTCTTGAAAGCATTGATATGTTCCAATCTGAAAAGATTTAAGAGTTTTGAAGTCCTGTAGAGTTAGAGGGGCAGTGTTGACGTTTATCCGTCGAATATTATTTCCGTTAATGTCGTAACTGTAAATTTTTTCAATTGCTTTTCCAACATAATCTAGCGCTGATTTTTTGGGATGTTCGCCCGCCACAAGCAAAATTCTCTTATGCCCTTGTTTAATGAGAAATTCGGTTTCCTCCCCTATTTCATCAATCGTGAGAGTCCTTCTTTTCAAATCACGGTTATCTCGTCTAAAAGCACAATAGAGACAGTTGTTAACGCATAAATTTGTAATATAAAGCGGTGCAAATAAAACCAAACGATTTCCATAGATTCTTTCTTTAATTTTCTTCGCAGTAGAATACAGGCTGTCAAGAATTTCCGGATTTGTCGTATTCAATAGTACTGCTGCTTCCTTAAGGGATAGTCCTTTAGCTTCTTTTGCTTTTTCGATTACTTCTATTTGCTGTTTTTCATCAAGAAGTTTACGATCCTCAACAAGAGATTGAATATATTCTTCATTTATGAATTCCATTAGCTCCTCACTCATTTGCCATACATGACAAAACAACAATAAGCATACCATCAGTATTTAATACTAAATGAGCTTAGAAAAGCAGATTATTTTAGGAATTTCTTAAAACAGAGAAAGGATTTTTTTTAATTTTCCATTAAGTAGGTAAAATCAGAGAAACTGTCTTACAAAAAAAAAAAAGGGGCTTTAAGCCCCTTTTTGCAAATTAGTACTATTTGATAAACAACATTTTTCGCGACTCAGTAAATTTTCCTGCTTGAATGCGATATAGATAAACTCCACTATGTAAATTCGAAGCGTTAAAATTCAGCTCGTAATTGCCTGGTGATTTAGTTTCATTTACAAGTGTAGCAACTTCAGCTCCGAGAATATCGAATACTTTAATTGTAACAAATGAATGTTCAGGTATAGAGTATTTGATATTTGTTGATGGATTAAATGGATTAGGATAATTTGCAAAAAGCTTATATTCCGTCGGAATCGCATCATCCTCTGAAGGATTTTTTACATCAGTTGCAGGATCAATTGTGAATAAACCGGTTTCGCCGAACAACTGGGGATTATTTGCATCACGGATTCGTATTTTCGTCGAATCCGATGCAATATTTGGAACCATCCAATTATATGATCCTACTTGTGATAAAACATTTGTTGCAAGATCAGCCCAGTCTTCCCCAGCGTTAGTTGAATAAGCAATATTAAGCTGCTCTACTCCCACGGTTTGCCAAGATATTGGATAGAGGGTATTACCTTCAATTATTTCACCTTCTTCCGGAGTAAGTACATTTATTGTCGGAATATATTTGATAACAAATAAGGCAGTTTCAAAAAACAAAAATGGATCGTTTTCATCACGGATATAAAACTTGCAAGAATCCGAATTAATCCCCGGTACCTGCCACGTAAATACTTCGTTACCCGCCGGATAATTATTAATTACCGTGCTCCAAGACGTTCCACCATTAGATGAAAAAAGAATTCTAACCCTGTTAATACCACCGCTTTCCCAAGTAATATCATACGGCAATCCCGATCTAACCGTATCACCAGGTGCCGGACGCACAATTTTAAGCTGCGGTTTAATTACTAGATTTTGTACTTCATCTCGTTCATCACCGTCAATCTCAAGTATTCTCATTCTCGCATTAAGCGAAGGAGTGTTTGGAACAATCCAGTTAAAACTGCCAAGTTCTGCATCAAGACTATCTGCTATTTCAATCCAAGTATTGCCGGCGAGTAAGTATTCAACCCTCACCAAATCAACACGATTGCTTACCCATTTAATCTTGTAATCATCATTAATGAACAAAGTATCACCTGTAGATGGCGTTTGAAAGAGCAAGGCTTTATCGCCGATTATTGTAAAAAAGTCGTCACTAAAATCACTTGTAGTGCTTGCCCCTTGACCTCTAACTCTAATCAGACATTTAGTTGAGGGTGTTGGTGGGACTTTCCAAGCGTAAACCGAATCATCCGTCGAAATATCGGTTTCAATAACAAGCCATGACTCTCCTCCATTAGTTGAATAAGAAATATCCACTGAGGTGATTAAATCTTTATTACCACTTTTACTTTCATTTAGAGACCATCTAATATTATAAGTAGAATCAACTCTAAAAATTTCACCTCCGTTCGGATAAACTACTCTTATGAGATCTCTTAAACTAAAGCTCCAAATTGGACATGAATTATTTACTCCATTAACATTGTATGGGGCAACTTTCCAATAATACTGAGTACCCAATTCTAGTTGAGGTAATGAGTATGTTGTGACATCACCTACATCATCTCCATTTAAGATAGTAGTGGGGTTAGTATTTCCATTCCCATCCGTCCCAACCCATAGCCTATATCCATCGGCACGATCTGAAGTCGACCAAGTCAATGTAATATTTTGTCCGTATAAAATCTGATTGTTTGGGGGAAATTCCGGATTAACACAATCAGGAGGATTTGGATTTTGCATTGTGCTAAACTCAAAGATAATACAACTATCGGGACTACCGATATCATTGTAAGGCACTACTTTCCAGTAATATTTAGTGCTGTATTCTAAATTGAGTGAACTATAATTAAAACTTCTGTTTAATCCCAGATCTTGACCAGCTATCAGATTTGTAGGGTTACTAGTTCCCCCACCATCGGTACCAAGCCATAATCGGTATCCTCTTGCACCGATACTTTTTGTCCAACTCAAACTTCCCTGCACATTGATGTTTGTTGCCATGTCTAATGGAAAAATGGGATCTATGCAAAGCGGGGGGATAGTATCAGGCATTGTAGTAAACTGCCAGGTGGGACACCCAATAGCATCTCCATTAGAATTGTACGGCACGATCTTCCAATTATATACAATTCCTCTAAATAAATTGTTATAACCGAAAGTATTATTATTCCCAAGATCATTGCCGTTTGCAATAGTATCCGGCTCATATAATCCACCCCCATCTGTCCAGAACCATAACTTATAACCTGTAGCGCCAAAAACCGTATTCCAAGAGAGAATTCCTGATACAGCAACCGAGTCTGCAAAATCCAAAGGTTCAATAGGTATTGTGCATCCAGGAGGGTTTGGATCATTCATTGTGGTGAATTCCAATATTTCGCATTCAACCGGAGTACCGAAGGAATTATATGGAAGAACTTTCCAATAATATTTTGTGTTGTAGGGAAGGTTTTTCAAATTACTGTAATCATAAGTAGTATCAACTCCTAAATCCACACTATCAGCAATTGATGTTGGATTAACAATTCCTCCTCCATCGGTACCAAACCACAAAATATATCCATCAGCATTACTAATTGAATTCCAAACTAAACTATCGGCTATGTCTACTCCAGTTGCCATGTCAAGTGGTTTAACTGGTGTCATACAAGTAGGAAGATTAGGATCCCTTTCAGTTTTAAATTGCCAAATATCGCAGGCAATTGCATCCCCGTTTGCATTATATGGTACAATCTTCCAGTAATGAATTGTGGAATAATCCAAATTTGTGTACACAACAAATGTATCCGTACCAACATCCAACGGACTATAAATATTAATCGGATCTGTAATTCCATCACCGTCAGTTCCAAAATAAACTTTATAACCATCGGCGTATGCTGCCGAGCTCCATCTTAACGTATCGTTCACCGGAACTGAGAATGAACTATCTGATGGGAAAATTGGAATAACACACTCGGGTTCGTTCGGATACAATTCAGTTGTAAACTCATTGATTTCACAATCGAGTGCTAAACTATCATTATTATAAGGCACAATTTTCCAATAATAGGTTGTATTATATTCAAGATTTGTAAAATTATAAGTTGTATCTAAACCCAGATCCAAACTATCTGCTATTGAAGTAGGATTCGCAACTCCGGCGCCATCAGTTCCAAACCATAAATAGTAACCGGTAGTATCACTCACCGAATTCCATAATAATGAATCATTAATGGTTACACCTATTGCCCCATCTAAAGGGAAAAGAATTACTGCGCAATCCGGAGTCGATTCAACCTGAGCGGTGATAATCTTATTAGCAAACAGAAATATTATTAACATAGATAGTATAATTCTAAATGACTTCATCACTGGCCTCATTCATTGTACTCGTTGAAAATTTGAATTTATTTGAAATAATATATAGTAAGTTTTTAGTAGTAATTCAACAGAAATTGGGGAGGATATTATTTAAAAAAGAAAAGTCCGGCATAAACCGGACTTTTCAAATATCGTAAGAAAAATCTTACTTAACAAGCAACATTTTCTTAACATCCATAAAGTTGGAGCCATCAATTCCTTCAGCATTGATTCTATAAATATACATACCACTCATCAATTTTGATGCATCAAAGTTGAATGTATGATATCCAGCTTTCATAGTACTGCTGATAAGAGTTGTTACTTCCTGACCTAAGATGTCAAATACTTTCATTGTTACATTAGCATCAACCGGTAATCCAAACTTAATTGTAGTACTTGGGTTAAATGGGTTTGGATAGTTGTTTGATAAGCTGTACTTATCAGGCACTAAGCTTTCCCCAACACCGGTAACTGATGCAGCATCTTCGTTTGAAATACCTTTGTTTCCGCCTTTATCAGTACCAACTACAACGTAGTAGTAAGTAATTCCAGCTTCAACATCTGTATCTGATATTTCTAATACTGAGCCTGCAACAGTTGCTATTGGAGTTAAAAGATCAGGGTTAATACCCGGTGAAGTTGATCGATATACTTCATAAGTTTCAACATCATCGTAATCTACTTCCCAATCAACCTTAATTCCCAGTGGTACACTGAGATCTGGTTCAGCCATTAATGCTAAATTCGGAGCTAAATTATCGAGTGATTTACCGTTTCCTTCAGCACCAAAGTTAATTTCACCATTGAACATATGTGTTCCAACTCTGAAATAATGAGTTGTATTGTCAACCAATGTTGCAGCAACGTATCCATAAGGATCAAGACCGATCGGGTTAGGTACAGCAATTACTTGATTTACATAATCCCAGTTCGGTTCAAATCCTTTCTTTCTCCATACAGTATATTTTTCAACACGGATACCATTTAATTGGAGAGGATTACCATCGTCGTTGTTGCCCCAGTTTACAGGAATACATTCGTCATCTAAGAAAGAGTGATTCCATTGAACTCTAACTTGTAAACCTTGATCCTGCGGAACATCGTTAACAGCAGTAACATCAACATCAGAGAAACCTCTTCTAATGCTTAGTCTGTAACGTCCTTCAGAATCAATAGCTACATCCGGTGAAGCACCAACAAAGATATAGTACCAGCCTTCTTCGATGTTCGGAAGATCTTCGTCAATTGTGAAGATAACTCTATCATAGTCAACTGCATAAGGCATACCGTTGCTTGATGTACCATCATCACTAACGATTAGTCTACCATCTTCATCGTAAATTGCGATATAAAGATCAACTTCTTCGTTATCAGTAACGATATCAACAAATTGATCTTTGGTTAAATACAATTTATAGAAATCTTCATCGTAATCTGGATAGTACAATCCACCAAATTCTGGCAATAACATTGCACAAGTTGTATGGAATTCTTCGTAGTTACCCATATCAACAAAAAGATCTTCTATGTTATAAGCATCAGCGAATGTTTCATTGTTTTCGCCGTTATCCCATTTATGGTAAAGGTGAACGTTGTCAATAAAAACACCCTCGTCTTGGTAAATATTACCATTAGAGTAAAATTCAAAATGTAAAACAACATTGTAATCTTCCAATGGGAATCCATTATCGTCAAAATCCCACAATGGTAAATCATCAACATCATTCTTTATTAAAACTTCACCATATTCCACAAACTGTGTATTGTAATCACCACCAAGGTCTCTTACCGGACCAGAATCATACAAAATAGCATCTCCATCCTGTGGATCGGTAATGAAGAATCTCCACCAATCAGATCTGAGAGATACATCAGAAGTATTAGCTCCAAGTCCATCCCTTTCTTCAAGGTTCATCATATAATCAAAATTCAAACAGATTGGATGCCACTTATGAACTTCAAAATCCTCAGAATCATAACGAAGATTGATTTCCTCGGAATAAACCTGCTCGTATGTTTCCCTTGCATAACCCAAATATGGATAAACATAAGGTTTACCCCATCTGTTTTCAACAAAATCAGGAGTATTGCTATTCATTGGAAAATAACCATCATTTACATTATCAGGGACATCGATTCCAGTATTACCAACATGGTTATCGTATTCAGTTGTCGGATCATAATGAAGTAGTAAATCGTAATTATAACCATTA
>CAZCLA010000004.1:0-53399 GCA_964499285.1 uncultured Melioribacteraceae bacterium | reverse complement strand
ATCGTATTCAGTTGTCGGATCATAATGAAGTAGTAAATCGTAATTATAACCATTAGTTAAACTACGGCCAGAATTTCCAGCTCTTGTTGAATTATGCCATCTGGTTACATCATATACAGTACTTCTAAAATCATCAACGGGTACTCTGGCAGGATGAAGACCAGGAATGTTGTCCCAACCATCATCAATGATCTCACGATTAGTATCACGGAAAAGCACAACATTATCCAGGAAAATACCGTGTGCATCTTCTTGAGTCATTCCAACTTCATTATCGATTTCAGCATCGGAAGCAAGAACGAACCTTAATTGGACGACCTCACCGATTAAGGTTGGTTGATAAGGATTATCCGGATCTCCATCAGGGAAATCATCTAGGAAATTTGGACCGTTTAGATCTACTTGATATGTTTCCCAATTAACATAATCCCCTTCATAATTTCCATCGAAGCCGTCCTTTTCGTTAAACTCGTATCTAGCTACTGGGAACCAAGCTGATGTTGCAAAAAATTCTCTATTTGTAACGTTTGCTCCACTCAAGTAGTCAGGGTCATCCGCACGACCGAAAGTACGAGCTTCAACATAAAGCCAATCAACACCATTTTGCAATGCCCAAGCGGCATCAAATTGCAGAATTGCTTGATCAAGTCCGTACTGAAGTCTAAATAGTGAATCTGTTTCAAGTGCAAGATACCACCAATGACCATAACCAGGGTGTTCCCAATCAGGATTATTTCTACCCATCCACCAACTATAAAGACTTTGTGAATTAGGGTTAATTCCGTCCGGATTGGCATTAAATGTAGTTGTTTTTGCCATTTCAACTAATTCTTTATCGAAATCAGTTAAAAGCCCAACAATGTCATCATAGTCATTGTTGCGCATCAATTCGTTGAGTGTCCACCAAGCAGTTGTATCAGTAGTAGCCATATCAGGATGTGCTTCGCTCAGTAGATAGTTTTCCTCAAACCAGTCCGGTGTAGCTGGCTGCATTGTACCATGTTCAGCAGTTTCGAAATAATCATCTTCATCCCAATGATCAATCCAATCTCCGAAACCATCAAACCAAATTGTCCGCCAATTACCATTCTTACCGCAATCGTCGCATTCACGCGGTAATTCTAAACCGGTATGGCAGAAAGGTACACTCTCATCATCTTGAATATTGAGCGATCCGGTGCTTTTTTTAGCTTGTAAGTCAGAGCGCAGGTCATTTTTTACCACGCTTGACTGAGCATAGCTAGAAGCAACAAGAAAGCTCATGATCAATAGAGTGAGTAATTTCTTCATAGAACCTCCAAATTAGTTATTAGTTAATTGATGAAATAATGTTCTCATTTAATTTATCTTCAAAGTTAAGTTACCGCAGATTCTGTAAACTCAACAAAACCTCTCGATGAATTAACTTTACAATTTATACCAAAAGGCATTGTAATTGTTTGTGAAACATGTCCATGCTTTAAATTGTAAATAACGGGTATTTTCATCCCTTGAAAATACTCGATAATAATCTCGTTTAAGTTTAGCGATCTTTTAGAAGTTTTATTTTCGTAGCAATCCACAAATCTTCCAAAAATGACACCTTTTATTTTATTAAAAACTTTCGTCAATCGCAATTGATTAAACATTCTATCAATTTTGTAGGGCGGTTCATTAATTTCTTCTATCAAAAGAATTTTATCCTTAAAATCAGGTTCGAATGCCGTTCCCATCAATGAAATCAATATCGAAAGGTTGCCACCTATCAGTTTCCCTTCAGCGCTCCCTTTATTTAGAGAATAAAAATTTTCATGCGACGGGTTTTCTATTTTTCCTATTTTTTTTGTTTTAGCCAAAATTTCCCAAAATTTTTCTTCGGCATTTTTATCAAATTCTGAAAAATCATTTACCGCAGCCATAGGACCGGAAAAAGATATGAGTCCGGTTCTTTTCAAAATTGCAAGTTGTAAAGCTGTAAGGTCGCTAAAACCAACCAATATTTTAGGGTTCTTTTTAATAAGTGAATAATTAAGTTTATCAAGAAGTTTAGCTGAGCCGTATCCTCCTCGCGTACAGAAAATAGCTTTTACGTCTTTGTCTTTAAACATGGTGTGAATGTCATCTAATCGCTCTGTGATATTTCCGGCATAAAATCCATCCTCGGAGTGAGTATGTTTTCCAAGTTTAACCCGATAACCAAGTTTTTCAAAATAGGAAATATTTTTTTGTAAAAGATCAAGGTTTTCAGGATTTGAGGCAGGGGAAATTATACCTATTAAATCACCTGGGGAAAGCTTTTTCGGTTTGACTATTTTCATAAAAGTATTGGACAATAACAAAGACTCAGAAAATATAAGAAAACTTAATATTCAATGCAAAAAATAAATAATCATTTTTTACACATATTAAAGTCGAAATCAAAGAAAACTAAAAATATCAGCCAATCTTATTACAGCCATCAAGTTGTCAAAGAACAAAAAACCGCAACAATTAAATGAAAGTTAAACAAGAAACAATTAATATCCAATAGGGAAATCACATATTAATAATAATATAAACGGTGCTCAGAATTCCCGGTATTACTTAGTTTAAATAGTTTCAATTTATTCAACCCTCTTTTTGACTCAAATTTAACGCCCAGCTAAACCAACTAATGATAAAACAAAGGGTTACCTATATTAGTTAGACTCCTGGTTTAAGTAATCACACATAGCATTAAATTTTACCATCATATCGGAAAATAAGAAAAAAAAGTATTATGTCAAACGAAATAGATCAAAATTATTCAGTTAAAATTAATTCCGATTTTCCCCACTCTGAGAACTTCGATGCAATAAAATCTATAACTTTATTGTGAGCCGCTAGATCTTCTTCAATTCGGACAATCGGTTCACCAAACGAAATTTTCACAAGTTTGTCCGGATCAATCTTACCAAAATCTTTTATTAGTTTCCCATTACCCCATGCATCTGTAATAAGTGCAATGGGAATGACACCCACATTATTTCTTTTCGCTAGTTTGACCCCAAGGCTATTAAATGATTTTACTTCTAAATATTTATTTCTTGTTTTTTGAGGAAATATTATTATCGACTTTCCATTCTCAATTGCTCTTTTACCATCCTCTAAAACTATTCTTAAATCTTCTCTTGGGTTTTTACGTCCGACCAAAATCGGAGATCTTGCCATAGCTACTTTACCGAACAAAGGGTAGTTTGCCAATTCTTCCTTTATCACATAAACGACAGGTTTAACGGGCTGGATAATTGAAGGCAATATCATCGTTTCCAATGTGCTCATATGATTTGAGATGAAAACGACAGGATCTTCAATTCTTTTTAAGTTCGACATTCCTTCGATCTCAAACACAACACCGGATTTTTCCAAAGCATCAAATACATCAAAAGAAGAAGCTACCCAATTAAAATCGTCATAGAAATTATTCTTGGCTTTTCTGTTGCTTTGAATGACAATTTTAATTATTCGAGAATAAAAAGAAAGTGATGGGAATTTTTTCGACAATCCGTTCTTCGAAGGATTGGTTTTGTATTTGTCTTGTTCAGCAAGTATTTGCCGGTATGTTTTGTATATCTTCATTTAAGTTTGGTAAGAATTTAATAAAGAGTGTATGAATTATAAAGAAAAAGTTTGCCGAAAAAATAAACTTTGTTTTACAACACTCCACAAAAAAAGCCTCTAAAAAATTTAGAGGCTTTGTGACCCTTACGGGACTTGAACCCGTACTCTCCGCCTTGAAAGGGCGATGTGTTAACCAATTACACCAAAGGGCCGAAATTTCTTTCTGGGTGAGTGATGGGACTTGAACCCACGGCCTTCTGGGCCACAACCAGACGCTCTAACCAACTGAGCTACACCCACCATATGTTTTATGTACGCCCGAGTGGACTCGAACCACTAACCTACAGCTTAGAAGGCTGTTGCTCTATCCAATTGAGCTACGGGCGCAGCTAATTATAAATTTGCTCTCTTACCCAGTTACTAAATCAATAATTTGAGAACCCTGTCGGGGCGGCAGGATTTGAACCTGCGACCTCCTGCTCCCAAAGCAGGCGCGCTAACCGGACTACGCTACGCCCCGGTATTTCAATTCTGTCAAACAACTTTCAAATAAGACTGACTAAATTATTATATTCATTTGCTAAAGTCAATTCCATATCTTCTTTTTTTGTAGTAGTTTCCATTTGAAAAATATTCGTTTTTAATGACACCAGAAGCTTACATAGCAAAAAAATTTATCCTGTCAAAAAGGAAGTCTTTCTTCTCGTTTCTTTCACTAATAGCTATCTGCGGAATTGCACTTGGAGTAGCAATTTTGATTATTGCTCTCTCAATTTTAAGTGGATTTGAAAACAGCATTGAGAATAAAATAATAAATTTCAATGACCATATAAAAATCACTTCATTTGATGGAAGAGATATTGATTTAGGAGATTCTTCCTTTTCTAAGATAGTGAGCGAGCCGATTATCGAATCTGCAACTCCTTTTCTTTCCCGAAACATAATTATTCGAAGCCGGAATTTATCCGAGGGTGTTGTTTTAATCGGGAAGAAAAATGCAAAATCTCTTCTTAAAAATTTAATGGGGTCGAACAATTATTTACCCGAGACAGATAATAAAATCTATATTGGGATTAAACTTGCAGATAAACTTGGAATTAATCCGGGAGATAGTGTGGTAATTTTCGGCTTGAAGCAGAATTCATTTTCGGACTTCTCATCTCCCCCGGTTGTTGATCAAATTACTGTGGGTGGAATTTATGAATCCGGTATGTACGAATATGATGATCAAGTCGCATATGTTGATCTGAGTTATTCACAAGAATTATTTGATGCCGAAAACAAGATTTCCGGTTATGATATTCGATTGACTGATGCATCAAAAATTGAAATGATCGCAAATAATCTGCGGGATTCTCTCCCCTATCCATACTATGTAAGAACTGTTTTTCAAGTTTACCAAAATATTTTTACTTGGCTCGAATTACAGAAAAAACCCATCCCTATTGTTCTTGGATTAATAATATTAGTCGCAGCATTTAATGTAATTGGTTCGATGCTTATGGTAGTAATGGAACGAATTAAAGAAATCGGCACGTTAAAGACTCTTGGGACAACGAAGAAATCTATTAGGAGAATTTTCTTGATTCAAGGATTTGTAATTTCACTGCTGGGAATACTTCTGGGAAATTTAATCGCGATAATGATTACTATAGTTCAAAAGGAATTTGGTTTAATTCAGCTTCCCGGGGAAATATATTTTCTTACTCTAGTACCAATTGAACTTAATTTATTTTTCAACACATTTGTATCTATAATAGCTGTATTACTTTCTCTTGCAAGCGCTGTTATACCATCAATAATTGCATCGAAAACTAACATAATAAAATCGCTTAGGTTCGGTTGATGTTTGAATTTTTTGTTGCTAAAAAATATGTGCGCTCAAAAAATAGATCGAGTTTCATATCGATAATTTCCGCTGTTTCTACTCTTGGTGTTTCAATCGGAGTAGCTGCATTGATTGTCGTAATTTCGGTTTTTAACGGATTTGGAGAAATTGTTCATGAAATGCTTCAAGGTTTTGATCCCCACGTTCAAGTACGATACGAGAAATCAAATATTTCTGAATTAAATATTTCGGAAGATGAATTAAATGATTCCCGAACTAAAATTATTTATTCTTCCAATTTCATAGACGGAAAAGCTATTCTTGTTACGAATCGTTCATATGAAATTATTAATTTGAAAGGGCTTGAATCTGACGCTCAACAAAAAAACAATGCAATTAATAAAATATTAGTTGCCGGCGAAGCTCAGCTTACCGAAAAAAATCAAATAATTCTCGGTTCGCAGATGGCGATAAAACTTCGCAAGTTTATAGGCGATACCGTTCTTGTCACTTCGTTCAGAAAGATTGAGAGAGCTTTAACCGGCATAAATCCGATTCCCGAAATTAATCCATATGTGGTGAAAGGAATATTTCAATCTAACAATAAAGATTATGATTACAATTCTGCATTTACCTCACTTGCTTCAGCACAAGAAGTATTTGCTTCACCGGGGAGAATTTCCGGAATAGATTTTTGGCTTGACGATATAAATAATTCCGATAATCTTAAAAAAATAATCGAAACTAAATTTAAGAATAATGGAAATATTCAAGTAAATACATGGTATGATCTTCACCGGAATTTATACGATGTAATGCAAATAGAAAAGTGGGCAGCATACTTTCTGCTTGGATTAATTATCGCTGTTTCAACTTTTAACATACTCTCGTCACTTTCAATGAGTGTTATTGAGAAGAAAAAAGATATTGCAGTTTTACAGACGCTTGGAGCAAATCGATCCCAAATTAAAAAGATATTTTTTCTCGAAGGGATTTTAATTGCAATAGTCGGGACACTGACCGGAACTGTTATTGGACTACTTGTCTGTTATCTACAGATTGAATTTAATTTTTATCCTCTTGATCCGCAGAAATTCATAATCGATGCAATGCCTGTAAAAATATTTACTGGCGATGTAGTTTTGATTTCAGTTATAGCGTTTTTTCTTACATCACTTGCATCAATTTATCCGGCAAAAAAAGCAGCTTCGCAAAGTATTATTGAATCAATTAAATGGGAATAGAATGATAATTCTTAAATCGGAAAATATTCATAAATCCTTTTTTACAACTGAAGGTGTCGAATTAAAAATTTTAAAAGGAATTGATTTTGAACTTGAGCAGAACAAAGTGACAATGATTGCCGGGAAATCAGGTTCGGGGAAAAGTACACTGCTACATATATTAAGCGGATTGGATAGACCCGACACAGGAAACGTGGAAATTCTCGGGGAAAATATTTTCGATAAAAAAGATAAGTCACTTTCGGAATTTAGAAATAAGCACATTGGTTTTGTGTTTCAATTTCACCAACTTCTTGGAGAATTTACAGCCGAAGAAAATGTTGCTATTCCAATGATCTTAAAAGGCAGGTCTTTAACCGCCTCAAAAAAAGAGGCAAAAGATATTTTAGATCTTGTCGGTTTGTCGGAGCGGGCGAGTCACAAACCTGCTCAGCTTTCGGGAGGTGAACAGCAGCGTGTCGCGGTTGCTAGAGCTATCGCAAATTACCCCGAAATAATTTTTGCGGATGAACCTACGGGAAATTTGGATTCTGAAAACAGTACAGTAATTAATTCTCTTTTATTAGAATTGAAGAATAAGTTCAATATTACTTTACTCATAGTTACACACAATCTTGATCTGCTGAAATTAGCTGATAAAATTTATGATATGAAGGACGGGATACTTCATCCAAAAGAATTATAGAAACTACAAATTCTTCAGATAATCATACATCAATCTAACTCCAAAACCGGTATTATATTTCTTTGAGTAATTGTTTAAATCGTGGCTTAAAGCCGGTCCGGCTAAATCAATATGAACCCAGGGAATTTTTTCGTCAACAAAATGTTCCAGAAATTTTCCTGCAGTTATAGCACCGCCCCATCTTGGACCAAGATTGCTGACGTCTGCAAGATCACTTTTAATTAATTTTTCATACTCTTTTCCGAAAGGAAGTTGCCAGAGTAGTTCATAAGTTTTCTCCCCGGAATCAATCAACTTATCCGATAGTTCCTGAAAATTGGTAAAAACACCTGCTCTATAAACCCCCAATGCTACGGCAACAGCACCTGTCAATGTTGCAAAATCTATAATTTGTTCAGGTTTTGATTCGCAAGCATACGTCAATGCATCTGATAGTACAATCCTTCCTTCTGCATCCGTATCCTTTACGTCAATTGTCTTCCCTGAATAACTTTTAATAATATCCCCGGGTCTATATGCTTTTCCCGAAATCATGTTTTCAACCGCAGGAATAAAACCTAGAAGTTCAATTGGTAAATTTGATTTTGCGGCGGCGAGTATAGTACCAACCACGGCAGCAGCACCTGCCATATCGGCTTTCATTTCGTACATTCCGTTTGTCGGCTTAATTGAATATCCCCCGGTATCGTAGGTTACACCTTTTCCAACCAAAGCAATTTTTTTCTTAGGTTTCTGTTTTGGTCTGTAATGTATCTTAATCAAATAAGGTGGATTCTCGCTTCCGTTACCTACTGCTAAAATGGCATTCATTTTTTTCTTCTGCATATCAGCCTTTGTTAAAGCAGTTACTTTTATTCCTGCTTTTATAAGTTCATTCCTTGTTCTTTGAAAAAATGATTTCGGGGTAAGCGATATTGCCGGTTCATTCACTAGATCTTTTGTAAAAATAACAGCATCAATTAAACGAGCAGTCTCGGAAATAATTTTCTTAATGAGATTCTGATTTTTATGTAGAACGATCAAATCAAGTTTTTTCTGTTTCTTCTCTTTTTTGTATTTATTGAACGAATAATTTCCAAGAAAGATACCTTCAATTGCTGATTGTAGAAGGTATTCCATTGAATCAAAAATCTTATAATCATTAACTAAATTAAGGTCCACATAAAGCTTTGATACATTTTCTTTTTCAAAGTCTTGAATCATTCCGGCTAATGCATCTCTAAAGTAATCCCTTGTTATTTTTTTTTGGTCAATCTTATATACGAAATAAACGCGATTCTTTCCCTTATTAGGATAATACTTAATTGCTTCAGTTTCTTGATTCTCCAAATTGTTAAAGAGATAATTCGGAATGTTATAAAGGTCTGCCCTGTTTTTTTTCTTTTCATCCGGTTCATAAAAATTGACTAAGCCGTAATCAGTTTTTGAATCCGTATTAATTGTCGATTTTACTTTTAGCTCGAATAACATAGTTTTCCTATTCTAGATACTTTTTTGCAGCATATAACACTTCGTTTAGATAATCGTCAAGTTTACAATCGAAAATTCTTGAACCTGCTGCATTTTGGTGACCGCCGCCTTCAAACTCGGAAGCGAGTTTATTAACCGCAATCTTCCCTTTTGATCTGAAACTAATTTTGATTCCGTTTTTTAGTTCAAAAAAAAGTAATCCTATCTGTACTCCTTTTATCGACACACAATAATTCACAAATCCATCTACTTCAGTTTCCTTCGTATTAAAAAGTTTCAATAACTCTTGTGTGATCACCATATAAGCAAGTCTGTTTTCGTGTATAATTTTTAATTCACTCAAAGCAGTGCCAAGGAGTTTAAGCTTTGAATAACTGTTTTGATCATAAATCTGATTATAAATTTCAGTCGGATTTACTTTCATGTCCAGAAGTTTTGCCGCGATCATGTGAGTCTTTGACGTTGTTCTCTCGAATCTGAATGAACCGGTATCAGTCATTATTGCGGCATAAAGATTTTCAGCAATATTTAAATCAAAATTATCGGGATAGGTCTGTTCTATAAAATCGTAAATGATCTCGCCGGTTGCAGTATAAGTTATATCGTTTATGAGAAGGTCTGCAAAATCTTCCGGATCTTGATGGTGATCGATGCAAACTTTAAAAATATTTGACTTTTCTATAACAGAGCTCATTCTTGCCGTGCGGGAAATTTGATTTAGATCCAGCGCAATTAGTGCATCCGCTTTTGTGATTTCAAAATCGTGAAGCTTAGCGCTATACTGCTCTGTTATTGAATCCTTATCAAGAAATGTTAAATATTCAGGAGTTTCACTCGTATTGATGACTTTAACACGTTTATTCTTTTTCTTCAATAAAAAGTAAAATGCAAGTTCAGAACCTATAGCATCAGCATCCGGATTTACATGTGTTGTAATAATAAAAGTCTCGTACTTTTCAATAATGCTATTGAGGTCAGTAAAAAGTTTATTCATCTTTCTGCTAAAATTAAAGGTATGAATGTGGGAAAAAATAATTATAAATCAAACACAAAAAAGGCGGAGTTTGAACCCCGCCTTTGAAAGAAAAAACAACATTCTATTTCACTTCCCAAGTATTTCCGCTAAAAAGTACTGCTTCCAAATCACCTTTTCCCTTCTTTTCGACAATATGATTAATTTGATCAGTAACACCTTGATCATAAGTTGGTTTAAGGATGCGACGGAATATGCCAATCGGAGTGGGTAGACCGGGGTGATCAGTCATATGAGCAATAATGAAAGCGCGAATCGAATTTTGATCAGCCTCATCGTGAACAAGAAGATCATTTATCGAATGTTTTCCATCATTCAAATCGACACTGATGGGTTTGAATCCGTCAAGTTTAATTCCCTTTTCTTTTTCTTTTCCATAAACCATGGGTTTACCATGTTCAAGAACGAGAACATTATCTAGTTTCACATCTTTTTCGGTAAGGTTCAAATAAGCACCATCGTTAAAGATATTGCAGTTCTGATATATTTCGATAAATGCCGTTCCTTTATGTTCTGCGGCTTTCCTAATCATCTCCTGCATATGTTTAGGTTCGCGATCAATGGTTCTTGCTACAAAAGATGCGTCCGAACCAAGTGCAAGCGAGGTAGGATTGAAAGGATAATCAACACTGCCGTATGGTGTACTTTTAGTAACTTTTCCTTTTTCCGATGTAGGTGAATATTGACCTTTTGTGAGACCATAAATTCTATTGTTGAACATTAGAATTTTCAGATCAACATTTTTTCTACAAGTGTGAATAAAATGATTACCGCCTATGCTCATTAGGTCACCGTCTCCGGTAGCAACCCAAACTGAAAGCTCAGGATGAGCAATTTTTAATCCTGAAGCTATCGCCGGTGCACGCCCGTGAATACCGTGAAATCCATATGTGCTCATATAATAAGGAAATCTGCTGGAACAACCAATACCGGAAACCCAAACGATATTTTCTTTCTTGATTCCAATATCAGGGAAAGTTCTTTGTACTTGCGCCAGAATAGAATAATCCCCACAACCCGGACACCATCTTACGTCCTGATCGGAAGCAAAATCCTTAGATGTATATTTTAATTCTTGTGCTTCAATTTTATTTTCCATTATTTCCTCCGAGAATTTCAGAGATTTTGTTTTGAATCTCAGCGGACTTGAAAGGGAGTCCTTTTAGTTTATTTAATTGAATTACGTCTCGCAAATATTCTTTTCTGATTAGTGTAGCAAGCTGTCCTAAGTTTAGTTCCGGAATCAATATCTTTTTGAAATTAGTAAGAACTTCACCTAAATTTTTGGGCATCGGGTTTAAGTATTTTAGATGAATCTGACTAACGGTTAAACCAGCCTTTCTCGCTTTGGTTACGGCTTCAGTAATTGATCCTTTTGTTCCGCCCCAACCGATGATAAGAAGTTCACCTTTATCCGGACCGTCAACCACAAGATCCGGAACATCATTTACAACCTTAGCAACTTTTTCTGCTCTTAATCTGCACATAAAATCATGATTATCAGGATCATAACTTACGTTTCCGGTAATATTTGCTTTTTCCAATCCGCCTATTCTATGTTCTAATCCGGGAGTTCCTGGCACAGCCCAAGGTCTAGCAAGATTATCATCTCTTCTGTAAGGTTGAAAATCCTCCGCATTCTTTTCGTAAAACTTTTCGAATTTTGGAAGTTCGTCTGCGTGCGGAATTCTCCAAGGTTCGCTTCCATTTGCAATATAACCGTCTGTAAGAAGTATAACCGGCAACATATATTTCAATGCAATCTTAGAAGCTTCAATTGCCATATAAAAGCAATCACTTGGAGTTGAAGCAGCTAATACAACAACCGGTGCTTCGCCGTTTCTTCCATAAATTGCCTGAAGTAAATCTGCTTGTTCTGTTTTCGTAGGCAAACCCGTACTTGGTCCTCCCCTCTGAACATTAACGATAACTAAAGGAAGTTCGGTCATAACTGCAAGTCCGGTCGCTTCAGTCTTTAACGCCAAACCGGGACCGCTAGTTGTAGTAATTGCTAACGACCCACCGAATGCTGCTCCGATTGCAGATGCAATTCCCGCAATTTCATCTTCAGCCTGAAAAGTTTTAACACCAAAGTTTTTATAAGCACTCAAAAAGTGAAGAATATCGGAAGCCGGCGTAATCGGATATGACCCTAGAAATAAAGGAAGTCCGCAAAGTTGAGAAGCAGCTACAAAACCGATTGCGGTAGCTTCGTTACCGGATATATTTTTATAAGTGCCTGCAGGAAGATGGGCAGGTTTAACAGAATATCTTGCAGTAAAAATTTCTGTCTGTTCTCCGAAATAATATCCTGCTTTTAATGCTTTGGTATTTGCATCGGCAATATCCGGCAACTTTTTAAATTTAGAATTAATCCAAGAAAGAGTTGGATCAAGCGGTCTGTTAAACAGCCAGTACATTATTCCCAATGCAAAAAAGTTTTTTGATCTTGTAATTTCTTTATTTGATAAGGAAGTATCTTTCAATGCTTCCGTGGTCAAACTTGTAATGCGAACCGAAAAAACTTTGAATCCGTTCAGTGAATCATCTTCCAATGGATTTGAATCAAAGCCGGCAAGTTTTAAATTTTTCGGATCGAAAGAATCTTGGTTGGCAATAATAATACCGCCCGACTTAAGATCTTTTAAATTTATTTTAAGTGCAGCCGGGTTCATAGCAACCAAAACGTCGGGAGTATCTCCCGGAGTATGGATATCGTTTGAACTAAAATGAAGCTGGAATCCGCTAACACCATAAAGTGTTCCGGCAGGAGCCCGAATTTCAGCCGGGTAATCCGGCAGTGTATTTAAATCGTTTCCCACAAATGCAGTAGTATCACTGAATTGAGAGCCGGTCAACTGCATACCATCACCGGAGTCACCGGCAAATCTAACAGTTACTTCATCGAGGTCTAACACCTTCTTTTGAATCTCTTTAGCCATTATAATGTTACTCTTGTGCTTATGATTATTTAGTTATTTAACGTTATGAAAAATATAAAAGCTATTATGCTTAAGCAATTTTATTTAATTCACATTCTCGATTGTTTTCAAAAATTCGTCAGCGTTCATAAATCCTGTTATTCTTTTGACCTCCTCACCATATGAATTTATTACAATAAGTGTGGGCATTCCAACAATTTCAAATTTATCCCTCAGTTTTTCAGTTTCTTCCGAAAGTGATTGCGTCATATCCACTTTAAAAGTTTTGAAGGTAGAAAGTTCTTTGATAACTCTTTCATCAGAAAAAGTTAATGCATCAAGTTCTTTACATGGTATGCACCAATCGGCATAAAAATCCAAAAATATTTTGTCACCGTTCTGCATTGCATCTTCGTACATTGTTTCATCATAATATATCCATTCGGGCGATTTTCTATCAACCGGCCACAACATATAAGCAGCGACTGCAATAATTAAGATGGAA
The DNA here is from genome assembly GCA_964499285.1 of uncultured Melioribacteraceae bacterium. Classification (GTDB taxonomy): domain Bacteria; phylum Bacteroidota; class Ignavibacteria; order Ignavibacteriales; family Melioribacteraceae; genus JAGFIY01. The sequence continues at coordinate 40,155 of CAZCLA010000004.1, read as the reverse complement.
AAAAGAGTTTTGAAAATCAGAAATCCTTTTATGTTATTTGCTGTCTTATCAAAAAACAACAAGTATAATGCACTTAAAATTAGGAAGATCGGAAGCAGATAAAACTCAACATCTTTAGGAAGCAGTGGTCCCACAAAATAGATAGCCATAGCTATTAAAATAAATCCAAAAATATGTTTAACGGCTTCCATCCAAAAACCTGCTTTGGGCAGACTTTTAATCTTTCCTGAAAACAAGGCTAAGAATAAATAAGGTGTTCCCAATCCCAACGCTAGAAAGAAGAACATCAAAAATCCGTAAAGAGGATCTCCTTTTGCACCGACGTAAGTAACAAGCCCAAGTACAAATGGACCGATACATGGAGCAGCAACTATACCCATAGTTAATCCCATAAGAAGCGCACCAAACACTCCCGATTTTGCCCCTCCTGCTTTCATCACCCATTTATCGGGCATTTTGAATTCATACAAACCAAACATACTTAATGAAAGAGCGATCAAAATTAGTGCGACAAAAATAATCACAATCGGGTTCTGCAAAAGTGAACCAAAAACCGCACCGCTTAATGAAGTCACAACTCCAACTATCGAATATGTTATTGCCATCCCTAGTACGTACAATATTCCAAGGACGAAGAGCTTACCCGTTTTTCCTTCACTCTGACCGCCGAAATAACCAATTGTAATAGGAATTAATGGGTACACACAAGGTGTAAGGTTTAAAGCTAATCCTCCTATAAAAACAAACAACAAACTCAAAATTAGTCCGCTCGATTCCAATGTGCTTGCAATTGAAGAATCATCTTCTTCAACAACCACTGCAGGCGAGTAAGAAATATTGATGTTAGAAAATATTTCCGAATTAATTTCATTAACAGGTGTTTTATTGTCCACAATCTCGATCACAAGCAAAGTATCAACCGAGGACGGAGGCATACATGATGCATCATTACATGCTTGATATTGTAACACAACATTCAACGAATAACTTCCGGGAGCCAAATCAGCCGGTACTGAAATAACCGCACCTATAAAAAATTCGTGTTCGTAAACCGCAACAGGTTTATCGGAAAAACCGAAATCCATCTCTTTATGCTTAGGGTAGGAAACAGTCTTTAACTCAAAGTTATTGTCCGATTTTATTTCAAGTTCCGTAGGAATAAGAAATTCATCATTAGGTTTATTTGAATTTATATGCCAAGTATCTTCCACGGTAGTTTTGACAGCAATTTTCATTTCGCTACCGGAGTGAATTTTGTCGAACGATTTATAAACATCGATTTTCACCAAATTCAAATCTGATCCAAACTGGCCAAAAACATTTGCCGTAATAAGTAAAAATCCAAAAGTTAACAACTTTCTCAATTTCATTAAAACTCCAAAATCTATATTCTAGTTATTTTATGTACTATTGGGAATCTCCTGCCATAACCAAAAGCTTTTGTGGAGACTCTTAACACAGGTGCCGCCTGTTTTCTTTTAAATTCATTCATATCAACAAGACGCAGCACTTTTTTTACTAAATCGGAATCCTTTATATGAGCCGATATTGCTTTATGTTCCTTATATTCTTCCAGATACATTCTTAAAATTGTATCAAGTATTTCATAGGGCGGGAGAGAATCTTGATCTTTTTGATTTGGGCTCAATTCTGCCGAGGGTTCTTTATCAATTATCTCAATTGGAATTATTTCTTTTACTCTATTTATGAACTTACACATTCTGTAAACATCAGTTTTATATACATCTCCAATTACCGCAAGTGCCCCACACATATCTCCGTACAACGTTGCGTAACCGACCGCAATTTCAGATTTGTTTCCTGTCGTAAGCAGTAAATAATTAAACTTGTTCGAAATGCCCATCAGCAATAAACCTCTTATCCTTGCTTGGAGATTTTCCTCGGCAATGTTTCTAGGTTGATTATCGAAGACGGGTTTAAGTTTTTTTAGTAGAACCTCAAAAGGTTCTTTAATCGAAATGATATTGGACTGGATGCCCAAGTTCCCGATTAGTTTTTGCGAATCCTTTATACTCCCTTCAGAAGAGTAAATCGAAGGAAGCATAACAACATTTACGTTATCTTTTCCAAGTGCTTGAACAGCAATATAAGTAATTAAAGCAGAATCAATTCCCCCGCTTAATCCAATTATTGCTTTTTTAAATCCAGTCTTCGCTGCATAATCTCGGATACCTAAAATCAAACTTGACAAGACTTCTTCTTCAAAGCTTTTCTCAATTTCCGTGACTTCATTAAATTTTTCTTCAGTATCGAAAACGATAAAATCTTCTTCGTAAGTTTTACCAAGTTTTACGAGTTTACCTTCTTTATCGAAGCACATACTTCCGCCGTCAAAAATCAAATCTGTTTGTGCTCCAACACAGCAAACATATGCAAGCGGAAGTTTGTCCGTCCGCGTTAAAGTTGAAAGCATTTCAAATCTTTCTCGCCGTCTTCCGTATGCATAAGGACTAGCTGAAATATTTATAAGAATAGTTGCCCCTTTATCGACCATCCTTTGCACCGGATCAATTTCATATCTACGCTTCTTCCAATAATCTGCATCGTTCCAGATATCTTCGCAAATCGAAATTCCTAACTTTTCATTTTTGAATGTGTGGATTCTCACTTCCTTAGCAGATTCAAAATATCTCACCTCGTCAAAAACATCATAATTGGGAAGCAAAGTTTTATTCTGGATGAATTGTACTTTTCCTTCATAACACAAAATGGCTGAGTTATAAAGTCCGGTTCCCACATTATCATACTCTTCCGTAATTGCTCCGAATATCAACCCAACAGATTTTGTTTGTTGGGCAATCTCGTTTGATGAATTAATTATCAGTTGTCTGAATTCGTCCTTCTCTAGTAAGTCTTGTGGCGGGTAACCGCACAGAGCCAGCTCCGGAAAGATTACGAGATCAACACCTTCACTTATTCCCTTTCGATAACCTTGAAGAATTTTTTCTTTGTTGCCTTCAACATCCCCTATTATCGGATTTATCTGGCAGAGTCCAATTTTCATTAACTAAGCTATTCTACACTATTCAAAAAATTTAATTCATAAAAAATATAGAACCTATGTCCTTTATTCAATAACAATCGTAATCCACAGAAAATAGATTGATTTTAGACAAGTTACGAACCTTTTTATGTGTGTATCGTCTAACAAATTAGAAATTGATACAGTTGATAAGTTTAAATCAAAATCAGAGAACAAAATGGCTGCTAAAGAAAGATTATATCGTGCAAAAAACCGAAGAGTATTCGGTGGAGTTGCTGCCGGATTGGGAGAATATCTTGATATTGATCCTGTACTCGTAAGAATAATTTTCATAATCCTAGCAATTATTAACGGCATGGGAATCATTCTTTATATCGTGCTTTGGATCGTGATTCCGGATATCGAGACATTTGAGCAGGAAAAAACATCTGTAAATACTGAGCCGTCCGGTGATGCACAAGCGGATTCACCGCAGGAAGAAAAAGTTAAAGAATCATCTAACAGCGGCAGAATAGTTTTTGGTTTGATACTAATCAGCATCGGAGCGATTTTCCTTCTCGAAAGAATTTTTCCGTATTTTAATTTCGTTGATTTACTTCCAATAGGTTTTATAGCAGTAGGAGCTGTATTAGTGATTAATTCAATTAAAAGAAGATAAATATCATGAAAAGAAATTCATCACAACTGTTTTGGGGCTTCTTCCTCGTCACAATCGGGTTATGTTTTTTAGCTGTCAAATACGATTATGTAACCACGAGCTGGTCGTTTGTCTGGGACTTATGGCCTCTTGTTTTGGTCTTTTGGGGTATTTTTGTGTTGATCAAACAATCTGCATTCAAACCAATTGTAAGTGTGATTTTCGGAATTTTTATGGGAATAATGGTTTACGGATCATTCCTTAATTTTTCTGACTTTTCTTTTGATTCATCAACCGACAGCAATCGAATAGAAACTTACGAGACGGGTTTCAGCGAAGCGGTTGAGAATGCTTCTCTCAAATTAAGTGCTGGTGCAGGACAGTTCATTCTAGAACGACCGACGACCTCCCTTGTAAAAGCAATTGCAAGGGGAAACGCTACCGATTATAGATTAAGTTCAGATATTAATAACAAGCAAGCAGATATTGTTATCTCATCGACCAAGCACAAGTTGATACCGGGCAAATCGATTAAGAATAGATTAGAGATCACCATAAACCGTAAGCCGGTTTGGGATTTAGAATTCAACCTGGGCGCTTCGGAAACAAGATTGGATTTGTCAGAATTTAAAGTTAGAAGTCTTGAAGTAAATACAGGTGCCAGCGACACGCAAATTACGTTAGGATCAGAATACGATAGAACAGATGTTTCAGTTGATATGGGAGCGGCTGCTCTGAAAATATTGGTTCCGCAGGAAGCAGGCTGCGAATTTTACGGATCACTTGTGTTATCCAATAAAGAACTTGACGGCTTTGTTAAGGATGATGATAAAAGATTCAGAACTAATAATTTTAACGATACCGATAAGAAGATTTATATAAAAACCAGTGGAGCCATTTCGGACGTAAAAATTATTCGCTATTGATTTATTTGGGCTTCCAGAAATATTTTTCCATAATTACGCAATCATTTTCATCGAACTGAATCCCTTCGTTTATAAGAAGTTCTTTCATCAAACCGGGATCGCCAAAGTGAAGTTTGCCGGTTAAAGCACCGAACCGGTTAACTACTCTGTGACAAGGCAATCCATATTCCTTAGCGTTATTCAGTGCCCAGCCTACTGTTCTTGCAGATGATTTAATTCCGCATACTTCTGCAATCGCCCCATAAGTAGTAACTTTTCCATAAGGAATTTTCTCAACTACCTTATAGACTTCTTGAAAAAAATCCAGATCAGAGATGTCTTTCAATTTAGATTTGCCCATACAATTACTGTGCAAACTTTAGCAGATATCCTTTAATGAACTGATGAATGTTACCGTCCATCACTCCATGTGTATCTGATGTTTCAATATCAGTTCTATGATCTTTAACCATGTTATACGGATGAAAAACGTAAGAACGAATTTGACTACCCCACTCGATCTTCATCTTGTTTTTTTCAATTTCGTCAAGTTCGGCTTCCTGCTTCTCCTTTTCAATCTGATAAAGTTTTGCCTTAAGCAGCTTGAGTGCGTTGTTTTTATTTTGTGTCTGTGATCTTTCACTTTGGCAAGCTGCAACTGTGCCGGTCGGTACGTGAGTTATCCTAACCGCCGTTTCGACTTTATTAACATTTTGTCCGCCCTTACCGCCTGCACGGTAAGTATCGATTCTTAAATCAGCAGGATTAATATCGATCTCAATCGAATCATCCACTTCGGGAATTACAAACACGGACGCAAAGGATGTATGTCTTCGTTTGTTGGAATCGAAAGGAGATATCCGCACCAATCGATGCACACCATTTTCGGCTTTGAGATAGCCATACGCAAATTGACCCGAAACCTCGACTGTTGCGCTTTTAATTCCCGCACCGTCACCTTCCAGAAGATCGATCATCGTCATTTTAAAACCGTTTTGTTCGCCATATCGAAGATACATTCTAAGCAGCATTTCCGCCCAATCTTGAGCTTCTGTTCCTCCGGCACCGGAATGGATTGTCAAAATACAATCTCTTGAATCGTCCTTTCCGCTGAGCATACTCCGGAATTCGAGATCATCGACTGCTTTTTCAACTTTAGCTACTTCAGCATCAACCTCCGCTGTTAACGATTCATCTGCTTCGAGTTCGGCTATTTCTAAAAACTCAAGACTGTTTTTGTAGATTGAATCTACTTCCTCCCAATCTTCAACCCAGACTTGTAAAGTTTTAATCTTCTGAAGTATTTGTTGAGCTCGCTGTTGATCCTCCCAAAAATTTGGGACTTCGGTTTCTTTTTGAAGGGATTTAATCTTTTCTTCTTTGTCGTTTAATTTAAAGATAACCTCGTAAATTGATTACTTTTTGTCCTAAATTTTTTATTTCTTTTACTTGTTCTTCAAACATATATTTTTCCTTTATTCTTCGATTTCTAATTCCATTCTCAACAAAGCAGCCGCAAGAGTTTTTCCTTGAGCGTCAAATTTGAGCGAAACTGTACCACCGCCTCCGAGGGTGTTGTTCAACACAAAATTCAAAGCTCTTAGGTTGGGTAGTTCATATCTTTCGACCTCACCAAAACAAATTCCTTCGAAATGTTTTTTTACTCTTTCTCTTGTGAGATGTTTTTTTAGAATTTCATATCCTTTATCGTCATAGGCAATAATACCAACGTTTGCCGCATCTCCCTTATCGCCTGATCTTCCGTGAGCTATATCTATAAGTTTTATTTTCATACTAACTCCATAAATTCAACTTTTGGTTGAACTAATTTCTTAGGAATAAGTGCAGGCCAATACGCAACAACCTCGCTGGGTTTAGGTCTGCCGCCGGCAAAACCCGTTACGCTTGGAGGACCTGTCAAAATCAACGGTGCAAGTTCTCGTCCGAAACGTTCGACAGATTTATAATCCTTAGATCTGACTGCAATTCTCATCATCACTTCGTTTATCAAATCTTCATCAAGTTTTTTTGAAAGAGGACCATGTGTTGCATCATGTCCGATAAATTCTGTCCTAATTTCATCAAATTGAAGATTTAAGTTTTCGAGTCTTTTTCTCAAAATTTTATCCGCAGCTTTAGCTTTTGTTAATGCTTGGGGCCAGGAATATGTTAAACTACCATTTGCTGTGTATCCATCAGCATAAGAACATGAAACTTTATAGAATTCCGTTTCGGGCAGACCTTTAATGTCAAAAATCTTCACCCGGTTGTCTCCCAAATCCTCAATTTTTATAGAAGTGAAATCTGCAACACAATCAGGCGTTATATAATTTTTCGGGTCACCAATTTCGTAAAGAAGCTGTTCGCTCACAGTCTCTAAGCTTACCTTTCCTCCGAGCGAATCATGTTTTGTTATAATTATTTCACCGCTTGGGTAAGCTTCTGCAATAGGGAATCCAATCTCTGCGATATTTTCGACGCGTTGCCAATCTGCCAATAAATTTCCTCCTGATGCTTGAGCACCGCATTCCAAAATATGACCGGCAACCGTTCCGGCGGACATTAAATTATAATTTTCTTTGTCCCAACCAAATTCATACACCATCGGTGCAAGGGTTAAACCTGTATCGGTAGTTCTGCCGGTAATAACAATCTGAGCGCCGTTCTTCAGCGCTTCGACAATAGGAAATGCACCAAAGTAAACATTAGCACTCAGTAGATTATTTTTGTGGAGATCAATCTCCTCGCCGGATTCCATATTATTTAGATGACAACCTTGGTCAATAATGTTATCTATGTTCTCAACTATATTATCACCTAAAACTACACCAATTTTTAATTTGGGAATGTGTAGTTTCTCCGCAACTTTAATAATTTCTTTTGCACAAGAAATTGGATTTACTCCCCCGCCGTTTGTGATAACCTTAATATTTTTTTCAATACACTGAGGAAGAATTTTTTCCATTAGTTCAGGAATGTCTCTGGCATAACCATGATCCGGATTTTTGTTCTTCTGCTTTTGAAGAATTGACATTGTAACTTCGGCAAGGTAATCCATTACAAGGTAATCAATTTGCCCGGCGTTAACTTGAGCCACAGGAGCATCTATTAAGTCTCCCCAAAAACCTTGTCCTGATGCAATTCGTATTTTTTCTTTCATATTTTATGATATTTAATGAACAAATTAAGGTGCATATTATCCAATAAAGCAACACAAATCAAGTGATCATAGAAATAATTGATTCTGCAGTACGTTTAAACGTTGTGTTATTGTCTATCTCAATCCATTGGATTCGTTTATCTTTTCTGAACCAAGTCATCTGCCTTTTAGCGAATCGTCTTGTGTTCCGTTTAGTTAGTTCAATTGCTTTTTCAAGCGAAATATTACCCTCGAGATATTCAATTATTTCCTTATAACCAACGGTATTTAATGAGTTCAAATTTTTATCATAACCTCTTTTCAACAACGTCTGAACTTCGTTTATCAGCCCGGCTTCAATCATTTCATCAACTCGTTTTTCAATATTTTCGTAAAGAGATTCACGTTCCCACAGAAGACCAAACTGATGGAATTCAAAATTATCCTCTCGCTCATATTCGTTTTGAACTTTCCAAATGGGTTCTCCTGTCAGATGAAAAACTTCAAGTGCTCTTATGACTCTTTTCCAATTTTGAGGAAACATTTTGGAAGCAGAGACCTGATCGCATTCTTGAAGCATTAAATAAAGTTTTTCGTTCCCTTCATCCTGCCTAATTTTCAGCAGTTTTTTCCTGTATTCTTCATCCGTATCAACCGTGTTAAAAATTCCGTCAACGACTGCTTTTATGTACAACCCCGATCCACCGGTTACTATCGGAATTTTATTTTGATGAAGTAATTTTTCGATGATCCATAATGCATCGCTTTCAAACTTACTAACGTTATAATTTTCATCGGGGTTTACAAAATCAATCAAATGATGCTTTACATTCATTAATTCTGATTCTGATGGTTTTGCCGTTCCAATCGAAAGATATTTGTAGATCTGCCTGCTGTCTGACGAGATAATTTCGCTTTTAAGTTTTTGTGCAATTTCCAACGATAATTTTGTTTTACCAGAACAAGTTGGACCAACAATAACGATTACTTTTCTTTCCAACCTTCAATCCCTATTAATGGAACAAACGCAAAATTTGGAAACTTTTTGATTTCAATTTCTTCTTCGGATTTTTTGAAAATTACATGCAAAACCTGAGTTGATTTATCACCGATTGGGATAACCATTTTCCCACCAATTTTAAGCTGTTTAATCAACCTCTCCGGTATTGAAGGACTTCCGGCAGTAACAATAATTCCGTTAAAAGGTGAATACTCTTCCCAGCCAATCGTTCCATCGCTGCACCTTAAAGCTGCGCGTAGATTTAATTCGTCAAACAACTTCAATGTTGTGTTATAGATATCATAATTTCTTTCGATTGAATAAACTCTGCATCCCATCTCAAGTAAAATCGCTGCTTGATATCCCGAGCCGGTTCCGATTTCAAGAATTTGATCATCCTTTTTGCAGTGAAGTTCCTGCGTCATAAATGCGACGGTATATGGTTGTGAGATTGTTTGCCCCTGCCCAATAGGAAGAGCCGTATCTCTATACGCGTGCTGCTTAACAATTTGGGGAACAAAAAGATGACGCTCCACTTTATTCATCGCATCTAAAACATTTTCGTCAGCAATTCCCTTTTTTCTTATTAAATCTATAAGTTGTTGTCTCTCAAATTCGTGCATTGTATTTTTACTTAAATTGTTTTTCCAAAAATACAATTTCTTTTAATGAATTATTATCACAAGAACTAATATGAATTTTATTGAACTGATCGGCGGTGCTCTTTTAATCTGCCTTTTAAGAATGGCGGATGTAACTATTGGAACTTTCAGAATGATCCTTGTAGTTCAAAGCAAAAAATATTTTGCGGGAATTGCAGGTTTCGTTGAAGTTTTAATATGGATTTTTGCAATGCGTTATATCGTGCAGCATATGGATAACGACATAAATTTATTCGGCTATGCGCTTGGATTTGGAATCGGCAATGTTCTTGGAATTACACTCGAAGAAAAGATTGCATTGGGTTATGTTCAGTTGAACATAATTTCAAGACATTTCACGGATAAAATTGCGGATAAACTTAGACTGTCGAAATATGGAGTAACAATACTTCCTGCCGAAGGCGGCAGCGGCGGTGTTTCAATTTTGGTTATAATTATCCGCAGGAAAGATCTGAAATACGTACAAAAAATAATTGACGATATAGACAGCAAAGCATTTGTAACAATTCAACATTCAAGACCTTTTAGGGGTTTTATTCACGGTTCGAGGAAGTAGATTTATTGTTGCAAAAGATTTGGTTCGATATTATATTAGTGGTTCATTTTATTGTTCTTTTACTACGCGGGAATAGCTCAGTTGGTAGAGCGCAACCTTGCCAAGGTTGATGTCGCGGGTTCGAGTCCCGTTTCCCGCTCAAAATAAAGTCCACTTCGCGTGGATTTTATTTTTTCTGCTCTTTTAATTTAATTGGCGGCGTGGCCAAGCGGTCTAAGGCGAAGGTCTGCAAAACCTTTATTCATCGGTTCGAATCCGATCGCCGCCTCTCATACCTTATTCTCACATCTTCATTAAGAGAAATTGAGATTTCAATCATTATCTGAATTCAACACTTGTGTCCTCAATTTTTCCGCCAATAATTTCGTAAAAACAAGACTGCCCTTCTGATTGAAATGACCGTGATCGAAATGAAATTCCTTACTGAAAAATTGTTTATAAACGAGAGGATCAGAAAAATCCAATATGCTTTTCCGGGGTAAAAAGTTTTGCAACACGGGGAAAAAATAATTCTCATCGAACTTATCTAAACTCAATGTCTTTGGAAATATTAAATAAATAAGTGTAATTCCTCTTTCGCTGCATGCTTTTATTAATTTGTTATAATCCTCTTCTAAAGGAAATTCAGTTGAATTGCCCCTGTAAAGGTCATAGACTTGTTTGTTTACTGTTAAAATCGAATCAAGTATTTGCTGGTTGGATAAGTAATAATTTCGTCTAGCATCTAATTCCTCATAGTTCCAAGCTGTTTGTAACAATTCAATCGGGTTGTATCCATTTTCCTCGAATTCAATATTTTTAAACCGATTTCTGAAATCAAAATTCTCTAATAGTTTGTAATATTTAAATCTACTTTTGAAATAGAAGGAAGCCGTATTGAATATTGGTTCAAACTTTGCCCAAAAAGTTTCATTAGAATTGTAAATAAACTCAAGCTCTTGAAAAAAATCGGTAGTAGAATAAAAGAAAGAACCATCTAAGGTATTGATTCTTTGCTCTTTAATTGATTGTGGATATAAAAACCCAGCCTCCAAAATGATGTACCTTAGACCATCAAATGTTCCTTCCTCGAGTAATTCTTCGAAGACTTGCTGCTTAGTTACTCCAATATTTGAAGGGACCCCAAAGTTATATGTTTTTAAACCTGCAATTTCTTCAATGATTTTCGGTCGGATTTGTCTATAGACTAAACTAGACCCGAATATAATTGCATCATACTGTTCTTTGTTGAACGAATATTCCTTTAATTTTGCATCAAATACCGGATGATTAAAATTTTTATAACTAATTAATATATCCGAAAATCCAAGCATTATACTCAATAGCAGAAAATACACAGCGATATTTTTAATTAATAATTTCATCAGAACTGAAAATATATATATGGTTTAGGCGTATCCAACAATTGAAAAACGAGATAAGTTAGAAACAAATAAATCATCCATCTCACCACTTTGGGTAATTTTTTCAAGTCTAAAGGATGGACTGTCGTCCTCGTATTCCATTCAATTATTATAAATGGGAACAACATAGCAAGCGGATAAAATATATCGTTGTTTAGCGGATAAAATGAAAATTCAAAAATCTTCTTAACAAATTCAAACGAACTTTGTAAATCGACGGCTCTAAAAAATATTAGATGGAAAAACACTATAAAATACACTTTAATCATTGCCGGCAAATCTTTCAATTGCGGCTTTTTATTAGGATGAACTTTAACATTAAAAAAAAGTCTTGGAATAAAATAAAATGCTGTAAAACCTATTGAAATTATCATAGTCCATTTTGGCCCATGCCAAAACCCGATTAAACAAAGTGTAATAAGGTAGGACAGAAAAACATATTTTCGATTTTTGATATTTTTCTTAACTAAAGGAGTGAAAACATAATCGGTAAACCAATTAGTCAGAGTCATATGCCATTTGGTCCAAAATTCTGGCACAGATCTACTAAAAAAAGGATAGGCAAAATTTCGACTGAGATTAAATCCGAACAACTTCGCAACACCAATTGCAATAAGTGAGTAACCGGCAAAATCTCCGTAGAGTTGAAAAAGAAAATAAACCTGACCTAAAAAAACGTGAACAGAGGATAAGTTACTGAAATTTGAGTAAACATAATCAACTTGCTTTCCACAATTATCAGCAATGACGACCTTCATTACTAAACCCCAAAGCATAAACTTTAAACCTTCTTTGGCGTATTCGTACTTAAAACTTCTTACATTAAAAAATTGGGGCAGCAAATCTTTTGCTCTTTCAATTGGACCGGCAACAAGTTGGGGAAAGAAACTGACAAAGCAGAAGAATTCAACTATCTGATCTGTGGCTGCAATTTTCCGTTTATAAACATCAATAGTATAACCCAATGACTGGAATGTGTAAAAACTTATTCCAACCGGTAAAATAACTTTGAGTGTTGGTAGATCAAGCACAATTCCAAACATTAAAAACAACTCGGCAAGATTCTCTGCGAAGAAATTAAAATATTTAAAAACTCCTAGAATACTTAGATTAGTAAAAACACTTATGTATAAAAATATTTTTCTTCTCTCCTTAATTTCGGAGCGATAAATATTTTTAGCAGCCCAATAGTCAACCGCTGAACTCAATACAATGAGAGATAAAAAATACCAATTCCACAAACCGTAAAAAATATAACTGGAAAAGAGGAGCAGTAGATTTTGTACTTTAAGATTTTTGTTAAATACAAACCAATATAAGGTAAAAACAATGGGTAAGAACAAGAATAGAAAAGACCAAGAATTGAATATCATAATGTTCTGAGTTTATCCTTATCAATTTTACCAATATAGTTCTTGGGAAGGCTTTCTATGAACGTGATAGTTCTTGGAACTTTATAGGATATTAAATGTTCTTTGCAGTAATTTTTAATATCGCTGCTGGTAAGAGATTCACTTTTCTTAACTATGAAAGCTTTTAAAATGTACTCGACCTTCGGGTTTGGAATTCCGATGACAGCAACTTCTTTTATTGCCGGATGATTAAGTAAAATCGTTTCAATTTCGGACGGATAAACCGAATAACCAGAGACTTTTACCATATTCTTGACTCTATCAAGCCAGAATAAATTTCCGTCTTTATCCAACCGACCTACATCACCTGTTTTAAACCAACCGTCATCAAAACTTTCGGCAAATGTATTCTTGTAATATTTTTTTATCATTTGATTACCTTTAACCCAGATCTCACCCGGTTCTCCCAAGGGCATCTCTTTACCCTCGTTCACAATTTTAAGTTTTGTATCCATATGATATTTTCCGACTGAGGATTCAGGAGCAGATTGCATGGTCCTAGTATTGAAATACGTTATTGGAGCACCTTCAGTCATTCCATATCCGACGATCGTTTTTATGTCATATTTATTTCTCAAACCAGTTATTAAATCAGGTGATACAAAACTACCGCCCAACATTATTTTTTTTAATGAACTTAGATTATAATTGGATGAAAGCGGGGAATATAGTAATAGATTTGCGAGCATCGGAACACCTGCGAAAAAGGTGACATTTTGTTTTTCGATTGTTTCAAAAAATAATTCTGGATTAAAGCTGTTCATTAATGTAACTGTACTTCCTGTAGATGCAGCTGAGAAAATCGTAAAGATTCCAAAAATATGAGCAAATGGAGCGACCATTAAACTGACATCGGAATCATTCAACTGCCAAAATTCTTCTTTCAGAAGATTCATAGAATAAATTAATGTTTCGTGATTTATTTCTGCCGCTTTCGGGAGCCCAGTAGTCCCTGAAGTTAATAAATATGTAAGTATTTCAATATTGTGTTCTGTGTCTACCGGATTATCATTCTGAGATTGACTGATTTGAGTAAGATGTTCAAATGTCTCTATTGCAACATCCGGGATTAATTGACTTAGCTCATTATAATCAGTCAAGTTTTTGTGAAGAATAACAACTTTTGGATCAAGTGTATCAATATATCTTTTCAACTCGTTTAAAGGCATCTTTGTGGAAAGAACTACAGGGATTAGACCAATTTTTGCAGATGCGATGAAAGTAAAAATTGAGACGGGACTTGCCTCCGTTATTAAAATTAGTTGATCCCCTTTATGCAGGTTCATGTTCTTAAGAAGAACTGCAATTCTGTCAATTCTTTTTTTTGCATCATTATAAGATATTTGTTCATCATTAGTTTTGAGGAATAATTTTTCTGTCGGATAATCTCTCGAAAAAAAATAGTCCGAAATATTTTTTACTGTATTCATAGTTTCCTCATTATTAATTTACTTATTAATCATTGTCTGTTCAAAGCCATCAGATTTTAAGCGTTTTAAGAACATGCTACTAAATACTTTTGCTCCAAGATCATTAAGGTGATTTTCATCCAAAAAGTAATCCGGGTTTTCGCTAATATCAGTATAATAAGAAAAGTTATGATATTTCGCGCCAAAGTTTCTGAAATTTTCCTCAAAGAAAGTATTCCCTCTTTCAAAATAATCATTTCTATCCAGATTCTTAACAGTATAAAGATATTTTGAATCAGCCGGAGGTGAAAAAAAGATAAGTTCTATTTTTCTATTATCACAGTAGTCTATTATTTCCGACAATGTTTTTTTCACATCATTATTAATATCAGGATTTCTTGAAATAACTTGATTTGCAAGATCAATGTGAACGAAACCCCAATTTAATTTATAGGCATCAAATATCATATTTTTACCATTTAAGAGTCTGCCGTACTTATCTACTCTTGGTAAGTGAGATTTCTTAGGATCGGAAAACGCGTTTTTAATTTTCATTGCAAGTCTCGTAAATACTCCGCTCCAATGATCGCCTCTAATTAAAGGAGCTACTTTTGCCAACAAAAAATTTTTGTAATCTCCGGATATTAATTGACTCTTGCTTAACTGATCATAAATAATATAATATCTGTTTCTCAAATCAGCTCTTGAGTTTACATCCGAGTTATCATGAAATGCAGCGAATGGTGAAATCGGCATAAAAATCATCTTTAAGTTCGGCAGCAAAGGTACAACATTTTCAATTACAAACTTAGTCTCAAAAATATCGGTTCCGCCTTTCCATAAATGATAACCATTTAGACCAAGCGTTTCAAAATCAATTGCACGATTACCGGAATGACCGACTGAAATTGCCTCAATTTGTTCTCTATTTGCAATCAAAGAATCGATACGTTCTTTATCGACTGCATAAAGAGGATCAATTGTGGTGCTGATGTAAAATAAAATTGTCCCTGCTGCAAATAGGATTATTAAAAAACCGACTATATGTATTGTTATTTTCTTCATTAAAATCTGAAATAAATAAATGGAGTTAAACCAAATTCTCCGAATAAAATTACTGTATAAATCAAAAGCAAATAGACCCCCCATCGATAAGGAAGTTTTAAGTTTAAGACTTTCTCTTCTGCTTGGTTGTGCGCTCTAAACCATTCACCTAACTCCAGCAGCAAAATAAAAATCATTGAGATAGTTAATTGGAAAAGGTCAAATTGATAAACAACCAGAGAGCTTATCTCAAATGTCATTGGTTTAAACAAGTTACTAAAGTATTTAATAATATTATCTAATGAAGTTGAACGGAATAAAACTGCACCAAGCACAAATGAATGAAAAACAAAAACAATCTGAAAAACTTTATGGATCTTAGGCAGATATTTCCACCTCGGATAAATATGCTTATGATAAAATATCAAACGATGTTTTCGAGTGTATGAACCGATAACAAGCATCAAACCGGAATATAGCCCGAAGAAGACAAAATTCCATGCAGCTCCATGCCAAAGTCCTATCACCAGAAAAACGAAAACAGTCACAAACAGTCGATTGTTTTTATTTTTAACTCTTCTTGCAAGGGGTTGATAAAGATAATCTGTCATCCATTTTGTTAACGATATATGCCAATTTTGCCAAAATTCACTTATTGTACGCACTACAGTAGGTCTACGAAAGTTTTCCATCAGATCAAATCCTAACACTCTTGCGCTTCCAATTGCAATATCAGTATAGCCGGAAAAGTCGCAGTATATTTGATAAGTAAAGAAGTATGCTGCAATTACAAGCTGCAAACTTGAAAATAAGTCAGGCTCAGCAAAAACCTGATCCACATAAATTCCTACTCTATCGGCAATAACAACTTTTTTAAAAAATCCCCATAGTATTAAAAGCAAGCCGCTTCTAATTCTATCCCAATCAAAATATTGAATTTTGTAAAACTGCGGGAGTAATCTGGTCGAACGTTCAATCGGTCCGGCAACTAGCTGGGGGAAAAACGAAACATACAATGCAAATTTGCTAAAGTGCTTCTCCGGCGGTCTTTTGCCGCGATAAACATCGATCGAATAACTTATTGTCTGAAAAGTGTAAAAAGAAATTCCTATTGGAAGAATCAGATCCACTACGGGAATTTCACTTAAAAACTTGGAGGACGAAAAGACTGATTGAAAAATTCCGAGGAAAAAATTAAAATATTTAAAAACAAAAAGAACACTTAGATTAGTTAGCAGACTAAGGACAAGATAAAATATTTTCTTCGATTTCGTAAGTGCGGAACCGATTTTTAATCCTGCAAAATAATCTACTCCCGTTGAAAAGAGTAACAGAAAAATATACTCCCACTTCCAGTAACCGTAAAAAAAGTAGCTGGCGGCAAGAAGAAGCACCCACCTATGACGATGAGGAAGGATAAAAAATATCACCGTTATGAGGGGGAAAAAGAAGACAAATTCAAACGAATTAAATAACATAAACTAAATCAATTAAATTAATTGACTCTATTGATTATCGAAGAAAGCTTTTCTTTCAATTCTTGATTATTCGAATTATGTCTAATTGATATTTGCCAGTCATTTATAGCATTCAGCGTATCCTCCATCATTAAATATGCCGAGCCGCGAAGTTCTCTGCTAATCCAATCGTCCGGTTTTCTTTCTATAGCTTCGTTTAATGCAGCAACAGCTTTTTCATAATTTTTTAAGTAGAGATTTGCTCTCCCTTCAAAAACAAAAGTTAATCTCCGCTTGCTCTCATCTCGGGTTTCAATCGGAAAATTTCTGAAACGTTCTATCTCTCCCAGTACATTTTCGTGCTTTCCCAAACGATTCCAAATATCAGAATTGTAAAGAAATTGAGACAAGTAGGAATATTCAGCCATCCCTCTCACTCTTGCATCCAGATAAATCTCGGACCAAACCGGATTCACTATTACCTCTTTGAGTACCGCATCGTACTCACTGTCTTTCGGTAAAATTCTCGAGATAATACCTTGCGGAATCAGTTTATAATCCACCCAAATATTTTCAACCGGAAAATGTTCCATCGTTAAATATACTGGTCTTGTTTTGATATAGTTATCAATTAACGATTTTGCAGTACGCATCAAGAGCATCTGCATTTGTTGATTATTCGAAACCGAAGGAGTTCTTCCCGACGATTTAAGAATTTTTCCGAGATCAGAATTTGTGACAATAGTAATATCATCTCGTTTATCTTCCACTTGCTGAAAGTAACGAGTCAAGAAAAATTCTTCGTCTTCTGTTGTAAATAATACAGCGTTTGGTTTTAGCTTTACAGTTAAATTTTCAAGAAGAATTCGTCCAAAATCGTTTCTGCTTTTATCGTTATTATTAAAGTTGAGAACAAGGATAATTGCTGGAAGAATAGGAATGGAATACAAAATTGTTCGGTAATATCTCGAAAATTTCTGTGAAGCTACTTCAAGAAAATACTTTATACCATAACCCATCAAAATCAAAGAGACAAAATATGTGATCAAAAAATGTGCATCAAAATCTGCCTGAAATTGCAGAGGTCCTCTAATTGTGTTGAACGAGTTTATAAATGCAGCCGAACCAAAAAACAGAAGTAATTTCCAATCCTTTCTTAAAGCCCAAACACCGAATATGAAAAGAAAACCGAAAACCCAAAATTCTTTTATCAACAATGATTTTATGAACCAAAATGCTCTTTCACCGAAGTTTGCCATTCCCCCGCCGGTCCTAAACAACTGCTTTGTAATTCCGACTCCAGGTAGGATATATTCGCTTAATCTTTTCCATTTTTCGGGACCCGAAAATGGAAGAGCTTCATTACTTACCGATCTGATGATTAAGTAAATGTATATGCTGACTCCAATTGCAAAAAACATTATAACAAATTTCATTACGGCGAATTGAAATAATATTCTCCTATTGATCAAAAGAAACAAAAGCACAATACTTAACACAAATAGTGCACCGTTTATGTGCTGACTCAACCCGAGGCCACTAAAAAAAGCGGCAAAGTACAAACTTGTTAACGACCGTTTATAATAATATTGGAGACCAAAATAAGTTACTATCGAAACGAATAAAATATTCAGAGTATAGATTTCTGCAATTGTTGCCCGCGACCACAGCGTAAAAGAGAAACTCCACATTAACGATAAACTGATGCCGACAATCGAATTTAAATTTATCTGCTTCAATATTTTAAAAACAAAAACTGAGGATAGTGAGGCTGCGGCGGCAGAAACTAAGTTAACCGAAAAAGGAACCGATAAAAATGGAAAGACTAAAATCGTAAATCGCGAAATTAAGATGTGGAGAGGGTATCCCGGAGTATGATTATAACCAAGCGTGAATGAGTTACTAATAAATTCCCCGCTGTCTCCAACGTAAACATCGGGGCAAAGTGTCAGTATATATACGACTAGACTTGCTAGAAATATAAAAATTTCCGGGAATGATTTACTTTTTTTCATTTCTATTAAAAATAATTGAAAGAATCCCGGCAAAACTTCCAAGTGCACAAATTAAATTATCCAAAAGCATTAATCCTAAAGCTAAAATTGATTGTGCAATTCCGTAATTCGCAGCAAAATAATTAATAAATTTTCGATTGAGGAAATAATATAACAAGAGTAAAAATATAACCGGAACAAAATTCCAAGAATACACCAAAGTGAATATCAAAAGCATCACTAATGGAACAGATAAAACTGTAGAGAAGACAAAATTTGGATAAATGTTTACGAATCCTTTTGTTGTTGATGAGCCAAGTTGACCTAAATTTCCCGCTAGCGAAACAAACCATTTACTGCGTCGGAAATCATTCTGTAGGAGACTCCACAAAGAAAAAGTTTTTAAATGGACAACCTCGACTGATGCTTCAAGAAGAATTTTATAATTCATTTTACTCAGTCGTTTTCCAAGTTCAAGATCATCAGTTCCTCTTTTTGCCTGCATTCCTTTTTTAAAACCATCGGCTTTTAAAAATACATCTTTCTTTATCGCCGAGACTGCTCCGAAAATCCAATCGATTGCAGGTTCACTTATCATATAAGAGAATCTGATCCACAAGTTTTTATATTTGCTCGTTAAATTAGGATATTCATTTGAAACTGCGTACACACCTACAATGGCATCTACATTATTTTTCTCAAAAGCTTTGTGAGTCATTTCGATTGTATTTTTCTTACTGAAAACATCGCTGTCTATAAAAAGTAAAATATCACCTTCTGCATTCTCGGCACCTATGTTCCTGCAGAAGTTTGCATTCTGTCTTGTCTCTAGTGAGAAAATTTTGACACCGAATGATGAAGCAATTTCTTTCGTTCTATCTGTTGAAGCATCATCAACAACAATCACTTCATAAGGCGCTAATGAATTTTCTTGAATTCCTTTTAAACATTTCTCAAGGTATAATTCTCCGTTATAAACCGGAATTATTACTGAAATATTCAGATGTTCTCCAGATTTGATTTTTTTTAGTTAAAGAAGACCAAAGATAAGGAAATAAACCATTTTTTTTCAAAGCAATTAACGCTGTTTAAACAATAAAAAACTTGCTCCACTTTGAATCGGAAAAGTATTCTTTCATCTCGTTATAATTTTCCAGCCGTTTTTCCACAGGCACATAATTCTGTCTATATGTTTTTGGACTAAGTTTTAGGCGATCTAAATTTAATTTTGAGAGCAGAACATCAAGTACAGATTGACGGTGGTTTACTAATTCTTCATACTTAATCTCGATCAATCCTTCAGGAGAAAAAAATTCTCTTGTACTTTCAATATTTTCTTCCAGATTTTTGAAATAATTTTCGCAATCAATAACATCTAGTTTAATACGCTCGATTGTTTTCGACCGGTCCCAAGTGTCAACGAACTGTCCGTTTTTCTTTGCAGAAATATGCGATAAATAAATTTCCAAATAATTATCTCGCAGTAAATGAATCTTTTTTATCGAACTCTCACCTTTAAGATAATCCCACACTGTTTTTTCATTTTCCTTCCTTGCATGGTGATAAAAAAGTTTGAACCCGGCAGATTTAATTTCTTCTGGATAGCCAGAGTAAATTCTGCTTTCTAAGTAACCGACCGGATTACTTTCCTTAAGATTAATATCACCAATTTTTCTTAACGAGAATGGAATATCCCAGCTTCCGACTTTCAAGTTTGTAAAGATTTCACCATAGCAAATGCAGTTTGGATGCGAGTTTAGAAGCGACATAAGCAAGTTTGAGCCTGTACGAGGAGCACCGATAATTACAAACTTTGATCGAGCATCATTTCCTTTGAGTAGATTGAACGAAATTAAACCACGCTTCACTGCAAGCGGTGCATATTTTCGAAATTGGTTTAACTTATTTTTAAGTACATCTTTTCTCATAATGAATTAAATATTACTTCATAAATGGAAGTAATTTTTTCCGCACTGAATTCCTCAGCTCGTTTTATTCCATTTTCCGAAATCGTTTTACGAAGTTCTGAATTTTTTATAATCCGTTTCAATGCGCTATAAATTTCACTCGGGTTCTCCTGTTGAACTAATATTCCGTTCACACCGTTTTGAATAATCTCCCCCGGGCCAGATTTGCAATCGGTTGATATAACAGTTGTTCCCAAAAACATACTTTCGACGAGCACCAAGCCAAACCCTTCATATATTGAGCTAAGTACAAAAACATCCGCAGCTTTTATAAAAGGAAATGGGTTTTCAAGATACCCTGTAAGAGTAACTCTGGCTCTTAAATCTTTCTCAACAATCAATGTTTTAAGATATTTCCTGTAACTTCCATCACCGATAATATACAAATGTGAATCATGCTCCTTGCTGAACATTGAAAACGCTTCAATCAAGGTCTTATGATCCTTCTGCCTTTCAAGTCTCCCGACAGTAACTATATTTATAACTCCCTTTTCTAACCCAGGTTGAACAGATTCTTCAGAGAGAGTTCTTAGTTCTTTATTATCCACGGGGTTGTAAACAACTCTTATCTTTTCACTTTTAACACCAAATGAGTTTCCCAATTCTGATTTGATTCCTTTGGATACTGCAATAACCAAATCAGCCTTTGGATAATATCTTCTAATAAAAATTCTCAAGATAATATTTGAAAAAATGTACAACAGATTAATTATGATCCCGTCATTCGGATAATGATAAACTCCCTTAAACATATCAGAAATAGAATAATTAAACTCTGCAGCAGGAGATGTATGCTCAACAGCAATAAATTTTGGTCGTGTCAATTTCAAATAATGTCTTGCAAACAACACATTTACATTAACCCTGTTGAAATGTGAAATAACAATGTCCGGCTTCAGATTTTCAATTATTTCCGCAATGGCTTTCGCACGCGAAAAAAAATCTTTAAACTGTGCAATTACATTTCGTTGAGGTTTGTCGATACTCAGCACATTAACTTGTATCGGGAAAGGATTGATCTCCGGAGATTTATACAGAAGAATAGTGACTTCAAATGAGTCATAATCAATATATCGCAATATATTTTTTATAACTTTTGTAATTCCACCTCTGTTTAAGTCGCTGTAAACAAATAAGATTTTTCTTTTTGCCGCCATCTTCTGTATATGTTCTAACTATTTTATTAGATTAGAATCCACTTATAAAATCCATTACTAATATAAACAAATTACGATTAGAGATGAGTAAGCTTCCCGAATTTTTGGTTTGCGGTGCAATGAAAGCCGGTTCAACTTCATTATTCCATTATTTAAACCAACATCCTCAAATTTCTATGTACAAGAAAAAGGAAGTTCATTTTTTCGATGATGATAAAAATTTCGGAAGGGGTGTTGATTGGTACAAGAAGCACTTTAAATCTTTTGGAGAAAAAACTATTAATGGAGAAGTAACACCCGGATATATGCTTCTTGAAAAAGTGCCCATAAGAATTAAGCAGTTTATTCCCGAGATAAAACTGATTTTTGTTGTAAGGAATCCCATTGAAAGAGCCTGGTCACATTATCAGCATATGGTGCGAAGAGGACTTGAAGATAAAGATTTTCTGGATGCTTTGATCTCAGAGGAAACAAGAACATCAAAAAACGAAATAGAACTAAGAAAATTTTCTTATGCAGAAAGAGGAATGTACGCAAAACAGTTAAAACGCTATCTGGATATTTTCAACGAAGATCAGATTAAGATAATACTGTTAGAAGATCTAAGAAACAACACATTGAAAATTATGAATGAGATTTTTGTTTTCTTGAATGTGAAGGAAATTTTTTCTGAGGATATGTTTTCGCTTAGATATAATGAGGCAAAGATTTCAAGAAATCCGATATTGACGAGAAGAATCAAACAAAGTTTCCTCAACCGTATTCCGGGTTTTTATAAACTGTATGACAAGCTTACCTTGATTTCAGCAAAAGAAGAAATACCTGTAAACGCAAGGAATTATATGCAAAATCTTTTTAGTAAACCAAACGAAGAGTTATCAATATTAATTGACCGCGATTTAAGAACTTGGAAATAATATGAGGGAATTTTCGCCCACATTTTTAATTGTTGGGGCTCAAAAAGCCGGTACAACTTCGATGGATTTTTACCTGAGAGAACATCCGGATATATTTATGTACCCAAAAAAGGAAATTCATTTCTTTGACAACGATGAACGATTTGCACTCGGCAAAGACTGGTACGAAAAGCAATTCGTGAAGCGTAAAGATGAAAAAGCGATTGGAGAATGTTCACCCCTGTACATGTATCTCGAAAATGTACCTCAAAGAATTTTTGATATGTATCCGAAAATTAAATTGATTTTTATGCTCCGAAATCCTGTAAACAGAGCTTTATCGCATTACAAAATGGAAGTGCGCGCAGGAAGAGAAACAAAAAATTTTGACGAAGCACTTATGTCCGAAGAAGATAGAATTGAAAAAGGCATTTACGAGAAAAAATATTTTTCTTATAAAACCCGCGGCTTGTATTTAAAGCAAATAGAAAGGTTTCTCAAATATTTTAACAGAAATCAAATGCACTTTGTTATTCTAGAAGAAATGAAGAACAATCCCAAAAATGTAATGAAGAATATTTTTACTTTTTTGGAAGTCGATCCGGGAATAAAATTAAGCAGGATCCATAAATCGCCAAGATATGTTGGTAAGATGCCTTTGAGTCTGAAAGAAAATTATATGTTTAAAAATAGTCCATTAGGAAAAATAAAATTTTTTAGACGCGCGCATGATTTATTTTTCACAAAATACTCAAAAGATGTAATGGATAAAGAGACAGAATCTATGCTCTATGATTATTTTAAGGATGCTAACAAAAATCTTTTTAAATTTCTTGAAATAGATAATATGTATTGGAAGCAGAGGTAGAATTGCAGCGGGAAGCAAACATAATTTTCATTTTTTCGATGCCGAGATCAGGTTCAACTTTACTTCAGAAATTGATTGCGGCGCATTCAAAAGTAACTACATTTGCTGAACCTTGGCTGCTTCTTCCCCTTCTTAATCCGGATGAGCTGGGAAAAGATTTATATTACAATGATGAACGTGCCGGAAATGCAATTAAAGAATTTTTGGAAAGTCTTCCCAACAATCGAGGCGATTACCTAATAGAACTAGGAAAATTTATTACAAACGTTTACTTGAAAAAAAGAGAATCCGGAGAACTATATTTTGTTGATAAAACTCCAAACTATTATCACAAAATTGATGATATTGCAACTGCATTCCCTAAAGCAAAATTTATTTTCCTCTTCAGAAATCCACTCTCGGTATATGCGTCTATAATGAATACGTGGTACAATGGGAAATTTGTTTCCAGCAAGTATTTGATTCGGGATTTAAAAGCGGCTCCGAAATTTTTAACTGAAGCCTATAGAAAATTCAGCAATCGATCAGTTAAAGTGGTTTATGATGAACTTGTAAAATCTCCAAAAAATACTCTACGCCAAATTTTTTCATATCTTGAACTAGATTTTGAGAACGAAATATTACAAGACTTTTCAAATGTTCAATTGGGCGGCAACTATAATTGGGAAAAAATAGGAAATATTCCCGGTTCAGGAGTGAACAAGTATTCAATAGAAAAATGGATTTCAACTTTCGATTCAAAGTATAAAAAATCAAAAGCAATAGAGTATCTCAATGGAATTGATGTTAGTTTTATTTCAGAATGCGGATTAACCAAAGAAGGACTCATTGAAAAATTAAAACAGAACCAGGTTAAAAAAGCAGGAATTATTGATGCAGCGGATTATTATATCTCCACTTACTTACTTTCGAAAATTCCTCAGAAAAAGAAAAATAAAGTAAAACATTTTTTAGCCGATTTATTTAAAAGTATGGGATTAAATAAAATTTCAAACAAAATTAAAAAGATGATTTAAAATCTCATCCCGTCCTTCAATCTCAGATTATTCTTCTTTAATTCATTGTGAACAAGATATAGAATCACACCGACTCCAATTAAGCTAGTTAAAAGCAATGCTGATGCAACACCCATTGCACCATAACCCGAGGCAATAAATGCTATGATTAAAAACAAAATCGATCTGCTAAAAGCTTCATAAGCAATGTATTGTGGCTTAAAATAATAATGCAGTAAAATCAGCATTGAGCTGAAAAATAACTTTAGAATTGCAGGTAACGATAATAGTACAAATATTGGATATGCTTCAGCTTTTGATTCGGAATAAAAATTGTCCAACAAAGGTTTAGCAATAATTAAACTAATAATGCCCAAAATGAAAATCGGAAGGGTAAGTCTTACGGTGCGTCGGATAAACGGAATTATCGTATCGTTTGAAATTAAACGCGAGCCGATCGGGAAAAAATATGATCTGATATTTAA
The DNA here is from genome assembly GCA_964499285.1 of uncultured Melioribacteraceae bacterium. Classification (GTDB taxonomy): domain Bacteria; phylum Bacteroidota; class Ignavibacteria; order Ignavibacteriales; family Melioribacteraceae; genus JAGFIY01. Next base: position 15,165 of record CAZCLA010000004.1, on the reverse strand, counting down.
TGCAATTACGCTGTAAACAAAACTTAAGCTCATGCCGATTCCGTATAGCCCGGCTTCGGCTTTTGTAGATAGTGATGCTAGGACTAATGGTCCGCCGTTGCTTATTATCTGTCGTGAAATTCCGGTCACTGTCTCAAAGCTTCCATATCTCAGAAGTTTTTTAATTTCCTCGTAATTAATCTTGGAAGATGGCAATATCTTGGCGAAATAATTCAAACTTAAAATTATTGCGCCGATAAGACCAGAGCCTGCATAAGCCCAAAATAGGATTCCGGCATTTGGTCTCAGAAAAATTATAAGCACTAAAATCGAGGAAAGCCGCAGAAAGGCAACTAAGTTATTTATGAAGGCAATCTTTAAGTACTCCAAATGAATCGAATAAATTGTAAGGAAAAAATCAAACAATGTAGTTGAAACGATACCGACGGCTATTCCGTACTTAATCATTACAGGAAGTTTGAATGCTTCAATTTCACCTTCAAGGAAATGATTTAGCAAAAGAAACACCAAAAGCGACAACGATAGTATAATGCTCTGAATAAAGAATCCGTTTTTAAGAATAAAGGAAGTCTTTTCTTTGTCTTGTAGTTTAACTGAATCCGCGGCATATCGTGTAACACTAACCGGCAATCCGAAATTAGTAAACTTGCTTATTATCGTTAACAGAGAAAAAGCAATCATAAAATTTCCAAACTGCTCAAGTTCTAAATATTTTCCCAGTATAATGAAAGTTGTAAATCCCAGCACCGAACTGAAAAGATTTCCTCCGAGAAAAGAGAAAAGTCCTATAACTGTTCCTTTTCTGCCGGATGTAAATGTTTTGGCAGAATCAGATTTCTCATCCCGTAAGTCTTTAATGCCCTCCCATTTTGCGCTGATATAACCTAAAGAAGTAAACAGTTGTGAAAAAAATAATATCAAAAAATATGCGATTTTTACGTCATTGTGTTGATTCTGCTTTAACGTTTCAAAAATGTTGAGGAATTGTTTTATATGATTTATTCGTTCAGTATTATATTTTTTCTCCTTAGAGATCACCTCATAAAGCAAATAAGATCCTCTACCGAATTTATAATACTGGAACAAAAATGAACGCAGTGAAAAATTGTGGTAATGATTAACTACTAATTCTTTCTCAAACCCTATATTATAACCTTTCTCCGCTAATCTGATTGCCAGTTCTCTATCCTCGGCACCGATAGTAAATCTTTCGTCAAAACCAGATTCTTTTAAAAAGATTTCGCGTTTGCAGATTAGGTTATTCGACATCAAAAATTTGTTTTTGCCGAATTGATTTGAAAAATAAAAAGAATTAATCTTTTCGTAGAACTCTGCTAATTTATTTTCATCGATTTTATTCTTACTATGTCCGCCAAAAGCATCAAAATGATTTTTCTCAAGTATCTTGTCAAGAATTTCGAAATAGTTTTTGGTCAGCGTGCAATCATCATCTATAAAAATTAAATAATCCCCCGTTGCAATCTCAGCCCCTCGGTTTCTTGCAAAAGCAGGACCGCTGTTTTCGATCTGCAAATAGTGTAAATGTTCATATTCAATCTTACTTACAATTTCAGAAGTGTTGTCTGTACTTCCATCATCAACAATTATTATCTCAATATTCAGACTATCCTTAATCAATTCAATAATTGAATTTACAAGCCGCAAAAGTGAGTTTGCTCTGTTATAAGTCGGGATAATGATTGAATAGGTGAATTTCAAAAACTTACTCTCATAAAAATTGTCGTAAGTACAAAATAAGTTTAAAAATCATTTTATGATACTGAAGAGATTGTTTTAAGTTTTCAAGTTATTGAGAGCATTTTGAAGGTTTTCGAAATGAAAGTTAAAATTCTCTTCAAGAAGGTTTTTGGGAAATACATTTGAGCTGTCTAAAATTAAATCACCGGGAACTCCGATTATCTTCGATACAAGTTTAACTCCAAATGCCGGTGCCGGTGGCGACCAAGGACGTGAATATACTTTCCTTAACGCTGTCATAAATTCGTTGTTTGTTGATGGCTTTGGTGACACAGCGTTGTACACTTTTAGGGATGTCTCATTTTCAAGTATAAAATCAAAAATGGATATTAAATCATCAATGTGAATCCAACTGATAAATTGATTACCGCTTCCGGTTCTTCCACCAAGGAAAAATTTTGTCAGCAATGTGAGAGGTTCCAGCATTCCTCCTTTCGGCGTAAGCACATTTCCGATTCTTACAATTTTTGTATCGATCTTATTGAACGAATAATTATTAAATGATTCTTCCCATTTTCTGCACACTTCAGCCACAAACCCGTTACCGGAAGGAGATTCTTCAACAACAGTGTCACTTCCGGTATCGCCATAATATCCAACCGCACTCGCTTGGATCCATTTTTTTGGTGGATTTTGAATTTTCTTCAGTGCTTCCCCTAATGCTATCACGCTAGAAGTTCTGCTTTCAATAATTTCGTCCCGGTTAGCTTTATTCCAACGGCAGTTCAAATTTTTTCCGGTAAGATTTATCAAATAATCTACACCGTTGAGAGAGTTTAACCATTTATCGAAAGTACTTCCGTCCCAATAAACAGATTCGAGCATTTGCTCTTTGAAAGGATCATTTCTCGAAAGAATAATAACATAATTGTCATTTGCCAAAAAATGCTCGGTTAGGGCGGAACCTAAAAGACCGCTTCCTCCTGCAATAATTATTTTTTTCCCTTTTAGAGCCATCTGTTAAACAGGCATTGTATTATGTTTTTTTCTCGGATTTGAATCTACTTTTGATCGGAGCAGTTGAAACGCATTTATTAGTTTCGCGCGGGTTGTTGAAGGAGCGATAACATCATCAACGTAACCTCTTTCAGCAGCAATGTATGGATTTGCAAATTTCTCGATGTATTCTGCTAATTTTTTTTCAAGTTCTTTTTCCGGATTTTTTGCTTTTTTAATTTCTTTATTAAAAATAATTTCGACCGCTCCCTTTGGTCCCATCACTGCAATTTCTGCCGAAGGCCAGGCAAAATTAAAATCGCCCCTTATGTGTTTCGAATTCATCACATCGTATGCGCCGCCATAAGCTTTTCTTGTAATAACAGTAACCTTCGGAACAGTTGCTTCACAAAAAGCAAAAAGGAGTTTAGCTCCATTCCTGATAATTCCATTCCATTCTTGCTCAGTTCCGGGCATAAAACCTGGGACATCTTCAAGAACCAGCAGCGGAATGTTGAATGCATCGCAGAACCTTATAAACCTTGCACCTTTAATACTTGCGTTTATATCAAGCACTCCCGCAAGAACAGAAGGTTGATTTGCTACAATTCCAATTGACAATCCGCTTATTCTTGCAAAACCGACAATTAAATTTTCGGCAAAATTTTCATGAATTTCCAAAAAATCGCCATGATCTACAAGTTGATGGATTATGGATTTCATGTCGTAAGGTTTATTTGGATTGTCAGGTATAATAGAATCAAGTTCCGCTATCGAAAAATCTTGATCAAAATTAAAGTCTTTTATCGGAGGTTTATCTTTCCAATTGAGTGGGATATAATCAACAAGTTTTCTGATGCATTCCAAAACTTCAATTTCATTATCGAAGGCAAAATGAGCGACACCGCTTTTTGTTGAGTGTGTGATAGCTCCGCCAAGTTCTTCAAAAGAGACAGTTTCGTGCGTAACTGTCTTCACTACATTAGGTCCTGTTACGAACATATGACTTGTATTTTTGGCCATAACTATAAAATCCGTTATTGCCGGAGAATAGACAGCTCCTCCAGCACAAGGTCCAAGAATCGCAGAGATTTGCGGAATAACTCCCGAAGCAAGTGTGTTGCGCAAAAATATGTCGGCATATCCGCCCAAACTTACAACACCTTCTTGAATTCGTGCACCCCCGGAATCGTTGAGCCCAATAACCGGAATTCCCATCTTCATCGACATATCCATAAGTTTGCAGATCTTCTCTGCGTGTGCTTCGGAAAGAGAGCCACCGAATACGGTAAAATCTTGACTATAAACAGCAACAGGTCTTTCATTTATTCTTGCAAAACCGGTTATTACTCCATCGCCTAAAATTTTATTATCATTAAGTCCGAAATTATTTGTACGGTGAGTAACCAGCATATCAAGTTCATCGAACGAACCTTTATCGACAAGAAGCTCAACTCTTTCTCGTGCGGTCAATTTTCCTTTTTCATGCTGAACCTTTATCTTATCTTCGCCGCCACCTTTGAGAGCTTTCTTCTTTAATTTTTCGAGATGTTCAATTTTATCTTTCATTAAAACCTAGATTGTTAATAGAAATTCACTTCCAGGAAGTGTATGATCAAATTTTGATTCGATGTATTTTTTCCTCGACATGAATTCATCAGACTCAAAAATAGTATTGTCTCTTTCATTTGAAAAAATACTATCCATTTGATCAAGCACCGATGAAGGCGGTGAAGAAAGCAGAATCAGTTTGTCGGAAGCAAATAGTGCTTCAGTAATATTTGATGATGATAAAATTATTCCTATTCCCCTTTCAGTTGTCTTTCTGATCAGTTTTATCAAATTTATTTTTGTTTTAGAATCTACATTATTGAAAGGTTCGTCTATTACTATAAATTTGGGACTTCTGATCAACGATCTTCCGAGTTCTATTCTAAATCTAAATCCTCTGCTTTTATTGTGCGGAATGTGAGATTCATATCCATCTAATCCGATAAATGAAATTATCTCTTTTAGTTTTTTTTCATTCTTATCCCGTAATCCAAATTCTAAATTTTTCTTCACATTCATCCAAGGGAATGAACTTCCGTTCGAGGGTATAAAATGAATTGTATCATCAAGTTTTACATTTCCTTCCGTCGGTTCTTCCAATCCCGAGATTATTTTAAGAAGTGATGATTTCCCGCTTCCTTTCGGAGCAAGAAAAACTGTTACTCCGCTATCTCCAATCTTAAACGAAAGTTTTTCAAAAAGTTTAATCCGAAATCCTGATATATCGGTATAAACTTTACTTAGATTATTTACGTAGTATTTACTTCCGCCAGCCAAGATTACTGCTCCCAGTCTGCAAATTTCTTATGAAGATAACCAATCACAAAGTTGGCCACGAGAATAACAACTGTTATAATAATCATAAATGCTATAATACCGGAAAAGTCATGGTATAAAACAAGACTAGTTAATACCGAACCTGTTCCGTCCAATGAAGTAAAATATTCAAATAGAATTACCGACATCCAGGTTGTTATATTTATCTGCTTATAACTTTTAAAAATTTCCGGTTTTACTAAATTCCAAATTATTTTTGTCTCAATATCTTTCTGTGAAAGTTCAAGACTTTTTGAGGCAAGAATATATTCCGGTTTAATTTCCCTCAATGAGTTATGAATCGTTTTAAAGAATTGAAAATCCACGACTAAAAATATATAAAACACCTCGCCCCACAGAGGTAAATCAAACCAGAATGAAAAGAAAAGTGGTGCAAATATTACAGCATAAGCAGTATAATTTAATTTGAACGGAATCAAGCTGCTGAATTTTATCGTTATGGGATTCAATAAACGATACATCCAATAAAGCAGAAAAATAATCGCATAAATTATTGACGTTGTGTGCAGCAAGGCATAGCCAAAATTATAATCGCTGAACAACGAAATAAACGATTCGACTAAAATAGAGGGTTTGGGTAAAATCTGGTTTGGGAGCAAAATAAATTCAAATAAAAGGATATAGATAAAAATCAAAACTGAAATTAGCCGTGAAAAGAAAATTATCTTTAATTTTTTATTATTCAGATCTTCTTGCGTCATTTATTGATTGGGAATTGATTATTCGCAATATATCTAATCAGTAAGTGTAATGCAATTTTGAATCAGGTAAACGGATTGTTTGTTTTCTCATAGCCGATGGTACTTGGGTCTCCATGACCGGGATAGATAACAACCTCGTCTGGCAGAGCATATAATTTTTGATTTATTGATTCCAGAAGTATCTTTGTGTCCCCACCCCACAAATCGGTTCTCCCGATTCCTTCTCGAAAAAGTACATCGCCGGTAAAACATAATTTTTCATTCTCGAAATAAATAGAATATTCACCGGGAGTATGACCTGGTGTGAATAAAAATTTTGGTTTGCTATTTCCTAAATTTATATCTGTTTTTTCGTCAATGAAGCGGTCCGGCTTCGGTGATTTATTTACAACTACCCCGAACAGCTTCCCTTGATTTTCAGCATTGTTCAATAGTGGAATATCTTCCTTTGGCGCCAGGTACTCACAATTAAATTTTGATTTAACAAAATGATTGCCGAAAATATGATCGATATGACAATGGGTGTTTATTAGATATTTAATTTTAAGATCATTGTTTTCGATTTCTGATGCAAGTTTGTTCTCCTCGAAAGTTTCTAAGCAGCCGGGATCAATTACAGCAGCTTCTTTACTCTCATCATCCCAAATTAAATAAGTGTTTTCATAGAACATACTAAATACGAAAGTTTGGACTTTCAACATATTATTTTCCAAATTTTTTCTTAATTTTGAAATCGATTTTTTTCGTAAATGATTTAAAATTATCTAATGTTTCTTCAAACGAATCGCCGCCGAATTTTATAAGAAAGTGTTCGGCTAAAGACCAAGCAAGCATTGATTCCGTAATCACCGCACAAGCCGGAACTGCTACAAAATCACTTCTTTCTCTTCTTGCGGAGATATTTTTACCCGTTCTTAGATCGACTGTTCGAATCGGCGACATAAGTGTGGCAATCGGTTTCATTGCGGATCTAACAATTATCGGAAGACCGGTCGAAATTCCGCCTTCAATTCCTCCAGCCCGGTTAGTTCTGCGTGTTAATAATCCTTGCTTCAAAATTATTTCATCATGGGATTTGGAACCGAAACAGTCCGCTGATTGAAATCCGCTTCCGATCTCAACTCCCTTAACTGCATTTATCGACATAATTGAATGAGCGATTGATGTGCTCAATTTTCTGTCATAATGTACAAAACTTCCCAAACCAGCCGGAACTCCGGTTGCAACAGTTATCATCGTACCGCCTAAAGTATCTCCCTTCTTTTTAGCTGTTTTAATTTTCCGAATTATTTTTTCTTCATGTTTTTTATCCAATACTCTAACGCTGCTTTTATCGGCTTTCAGCGATAGTTTCCATGCATCAAATTTTGCAGGGATTTTATTTTGAAGAAGTGAGTTATAAAAATTTTCATCCGGATAAACACCGCCGATACTCTCAACAAAACTGCCGATTTTAATCCCGAATTTTTCCAAGAAGGAACGAGCAATGCTTCCGGCAGCAACTCTCGCAGCAGTTTCCCTCGCGCTTGATCGTTCAATTGAATTTCTTATATCGTCAAAACCGTATTTTATTACTCCAGTAAGATCGGCGTGACCCGGTCTGGGGATACTTATCTTTTCTTGTTTTGAAAGCACATTATCCACCGACATGATCTCAGACCAGTTTTCCCAATCTTTATTTTTTATTATCATACTTACAGGTGAGCCGAGAGTTTTACCAAACCTCACCCCGCTTAGAATTTCCGTTTTATCTGTTTCAATTTTCATTCGAAGACCTCGGCCATATCCAAGTTGTCTTCTTTTGAGATGATGATTTAAATAATCTGTTGTAAGTTCAAAGTTAGACGGAAAACCTTCGACTATTATAGTTAGGGTTTTCCCGTGTGATTCACCGGCTGTTAGAAATCTTATCATCAGTTCGATTTTTAATTATTGATTAGCAAATATAAAATATAAAAAAAGCGTCTCAAAGAGACGCTTTAAAATAAATTTTACTGAAATTTTGGAATGGTAATACCTTATTTGGGAATTTCAAGTCCGACAAAATTAACATTGTCTTTCGACATTACAACTCTCATCAAAACTGCCTTACCCCGGTTATCTTCAATCATTTCTTTGAATTCGTTTGTAGATTTGACAGCTGATTTATTCACTTCGGTGATGATAAATCCGGGTTGTAAATTCTGATCACTAGCCGGGCTAAATCTTTCTACATTTAGAATCATAACTCCATTTGATACATCGTAAGAATCTTTATCTTTATCAGAAATATCCTTAACCGTCAAACCTATTTCTTTGAAAGATACTTCTCGTGGTGCAGTATCTTTCTTCTCTGATTTTTTTTCTGCAGCTACAGGATTTTCTTTTAGTTCACCTTCTCGAGATTTTAAGGTTACGGTTCGTTTAATTTTATCTCCATCCCTAAAGAGTTCGAGCGTTACTGCTGTACCGGCTCTTTTTGTAGCAATGTAACTTTGAAGTTCGTTTGGTTGATATAGTTCTCGTTCATCAACTTTGAGAATTATATCTCCGGCTTGAATATCTTCGGTTGCAGCTGAACCGTCCGGAACAATATCTGTAATTAAAATTCCCATAGGTTTTTCAAGACCAACAGCCTTTGCTAGTGCATCGTCAACTTCTTTGATTCTAACCCCAATATAACCACGGTGAACCTTTCCGTAAGCTATAAGATCTTCAGCAACTGTCTTGGCAATGTTTATCGGGATAGCAAAACCGTAGCCGATATAATTTCTGGAGAATCCGTTAGTTGCAATTGCCGTATTAATTCCTACAACAGCCCCAGAGAGATCGACTAAAGCGCCGCCGCTGTTTCCCGGATTGATTACAGCATCTGTTTGAATAAAATCTTCAATGCCATAACCTTCGGCATCACGAATAAGTTGAAGGTTTCGTCCCCTTGCACTAACAATTCCGGCAGTTACGGTTGATGTTAAATATCCAAGAGGATTTCCGATTGCCATCACCCATTGGCCTACGTGAAGTTTATCCGAATTCCCAAAATAAACTTCGGGAAGACTTTCATTATCAATTTTTACGACCGCGAGATCAGTAAGCGGATCAGTGCCGACTACAACTGCTTCAAAGGTCTCTTTTGTACTTAAGGTAACCGTAACTTTTTCAGCATTTTCTACTACGTGATTGTTTGTCAGAATATAACCGTCATTGGAAATTATCACACCGCTTCCCCCGCCTTGTTCTTTTCTTTCACCTAGATCCGGATGATCAAAGAAAAATTTGAAGGGACTATCTTCAAAATTTGTTTTTGCGGTTGTTATAACTCTGATTTGGACTATCGATGGAGTAACCATTTCAGCAACTTGAACAAACTGATCGTTAACTGCGGCAGCATCCATGCTTATTGAAGCGACGGGGGCATTTTCCGCGCCTATTCTTACTTCTGCCATTCCGGGTCGAACCCAGCCGAAACTCGACACTAAAATTGCTCCGAAAACTGTACCAATAATTATTAACGATAACGCTCCAAAAAAATTTCGAGACTTCATTTTATATCTCCTTCTATTACATTCCTTATATCATATTTAACGTTCTAAAACCCTTGAACTCGCTGAATTGAAACATCAAAAATCTTTCAAAGAATTTAATCAGTTTAATCAAATCAGAGTCAGTATAATCGAACGATTTACGGTGGTTTATACAGTTTAGAATTTTTAAAAGTTCCTTTGGCAAAAAGTAATGACTACTTGAATTATTACTGCAATCGGGACAAAGAAGTCCGTGAGAAAAGTCATATGCCAGATCTTCATCTTGATTTATTTCGGAACCGCATAAACTGCACAGTTCAAATTTTAATTCGAGCCCAAGTTCTTTAATAAAGAAGTTTAGGAATTTGACGACCAATATTTTTAGATTATCCGCTGACTCGTTCATCAATTCTAAAATTCTTATAACACCTCGGAACAGTTTTTCATTTACCTCATGTTCGACAGTTAAATATATAAGAGGTTCAATAATTGTGGAAGCATACTTAAGTTTTTCCAAATCACCTTTTATCTGTGAAAAGAAGTTTAATATTTCAACGCCCGAAACAAGTTGAATTTCCCTGTTCTCTTTGTGATAATACTGGATTTCAACCAAGTTAAGAACATCGGCAGCTTTTCCTATTTTCGATTTAGGAGAACGTGCACCCTTAATTATACCCGTAAATTTTCCGTTATCTTCTGTGAAAAAAGTTACGATCTTACTGGTTTCGCCATAATTTAACTTTGACAAAACAACAGCGCGAGTTTTTATTATTTCAGACATTTAAAAAATTATATGGTGGTAAGTGAAATCCTTTTTCCGTGATGAATGCAGTGATGAGAGAATTTGGAGTAACGTCAAATGCCGGGGAATAAACAGGATATTGCTGTTTTGTAATCTGTACTTTTCCAATTGAATTTATTTCCGATTTATCTCTTTCCTCAATTTTAATCTCCTCACCGGTTTTAAGTTTATTATCGATAGTTGTAGTTGGTGCGGCAATGTAAAAAGGAATTTTATGATGCTTACAGATCACCGCCAAATTGTATGTGCCAATTTTATTTGCGGCGTCACCGTTTGCAGTTATCCTATCCGCTCCTGTAATCACTAAATCGACTTTACCTTTTTTCATTAAAAACGCGGCAGTTGAATCAATAATGATTGAGAAAGGAATTTTCGATTTTTCAAGTTCAAAGGCTGTCAATCTTGAGCCTTGAAGAAGCGGCCTTGTTTCATCCGCATAAACATGTTCGATTAAACCTTCTTCGAATCCCTTCCTGATTACTCCGAATGCAGTTCCTCTGCCGGCTGTTACTAAATGACCAGTGTTGCAGTGCGTTAAAACTCTCGATTTCTTTTTGAATATCTGCAGTCCAAATTCCGCCATCTTTTCACATTTATCAATGTCATCGTAATAAATCTCATTAGCTTTTTGAATAAGACTAGAGTACAAATTTTTTGTATGTCTGTTCCTTTCAAACTCTGATTTAATTTCGTTTAGTGCCCAAAATAAATTTACTGCTGTCGGTCTGGTTGAAGCGAGTCTTTCATAAGCCTTAAGAAAAACACTTTCATAATCACTAAAAATATTTTTAACCGAAAGCGCAAGTGCATAAGCAGCAGCAATACCAATTGCAGGAGCGCCTCTTACTTCAAGCTTTTCGATTGCTTCGGCTATTCTTTCGTAATTATCGGTTAAAATATAATTCTCAACGAGAGGTAGTTTTGTCTGGTCAATAAGTTTTAACTTTTCATCAACGAACTCGATACTTTTAAATCCGTTCATCTTTTAAAACCTCGCAATTTCCGCAAATTCATCGAATCGACTTTGAACTTTTTCTTCATTTAAATTTTCCAATGCAGAAGTGCTGAAATCTTCACAACAGAAAGAAGCCATAACCGATCCGTAAACAACAGCCTTTCTCATGATCTCAAAATTTATTTCATTTTGCTTGGAAAGATATCCTAAAAATCCACCAGCAAAGGTATCTCCAGCACCGGTCGGGTCAACTAAATTTTCGAGAGGATATGCCGGAGCAGAAAAGACTTTAGTGCCGTCAAATAAAACTGCACCGTGAGCACCTTTTTTTATTATCAAATATTTCATACCAATATTTAGAATTTGTTTGGCTGCTTTAACAAGGTTGGCTTCGCCTGTCAACAGTTCAGCTTCCGAGTCATTGATAATAAGCACATCAATATTCTTCAGAACTTCAAGAAGTTCCATTTTCTTGATATTAATCCAAAGATTCATTGTATCGAGCACTGTAAGTTTCGGCTTCTTTATTTGTTCAAGCACATTTAATTGAAGCGGGGGATCTATATTCCCCAGCATGATGTACTCATCATCTTTTAATTCCTCCGGGATGATCGGATCAAAAGTTTCAAAAACATTTAAATCAGTCGAAATAGTGTCGCGGTCATTAAAATTTTTATGATATCGTCCAGACCATCTAAAAGTTTTTCCGTTCTCCACAATCTGAAGTCCTTTAAGATCTATACTTCTTTTACTAAGCAAATCAATATGTTCCTTCTTGAAATCGCTGCCAACAACTCCAACAAGATGAACTGGATTAGTAAAATAACTTGCAGCCAGCGAAATATATGTTGCCGAACCGCCGAGAGCATCAATAACTTTTGATTGAACAGTTTCAATTGTATCATATGCTACGGAACCCACTACCAGTAAACTCAAAAGTATTCTCCTATTTGTTTACACATCTAATTATTATTTCAATTTGATTTCATTAAAATGAAATGCGCTCGCCTTGTTTGATAAATATTCATCTATTAACTCAACAGATTTTCGCTGACCATCCCAAGCAAGCATTTTAATTGCTTCATCTTTCTCCACCCAAATAAAGTCGGAATGTTCTGCAGAAATATTAATATCATGAACCGCATCGACCAAAGCCGCAAATACCGTCACGAGGCAAACGCTGTCATTTTTAGGATAATAAAAAGAATTTATTCGAGGTACAACCCAAAGTTTTTTTATTGTTAATCCGGTTTCCTCTTTAATCTCACGAGCTGCAGTTTCATAAGCGGTTTCATCATTATCGATTGAACCTGTTACCATCTGCCAAATACCCGCATAAGACTCGTTTTCAGCTCTTTTAAGTAGAAGAAATTCGAGATTATTATTAATCTTTCTTACGATATGTGCTTCAACAAGATTAGATATTATATTCATTATAGATCAAAAATATGCTCGTGCTTCTGCACGCATTGTATGAATAATTTTACTTTCGCCCTGCTTTCGTCCATCATAACTTACAGTTGTCTGAAGGTTGCTTGCAATGCGATAATCAAAGTTCAATCTCCAAAAATAGTTTTTTCCGATGGTTTTTCCATTTGTTATTTCAAAAGGAATGAAATTAGTTGATGTATTTGCATTTAGTTCACTTCTCTCCGCTTCAAATCTTAGTCTTCCTTTTCCTGCAAATGAGAGTGTCAAACGGATAGTTTGTGCATTCAAATTTATTTCTGTCGCTTCATCTGGATAGACATCCTCAATTTTCCCGACTTGGAATTTAAAGCCAAACTCTAAATTACTTATTGGACGATATGAAAAATCCGAAACAATATCGTTTGAACTTACACTGCGTGAACTTCTTGTGCTTGGAGGCGCAGTGACAAGATCGGTAGTATTTGAAACATCCGTTTGATTATTTACTTCTTTTATCAATTTGAATCGAATTCTTAAACTTCTTTCTCGAAAATATCCTTTTTCCAATCCACCGGAATATTGTGAAAGATTTTTTCTTTGAATGTATCTGAATCTAAACGAGAGTTCACTGCTGTTTTTAAAAAGAAAAAAGTCCTGTTGAAATAAATTTGATCCGCTTATCGTGGAAGAATCGTTAAGGAAATAGTTAAAATTGAGCAGATAAATTTTTTCTGTTTCCGGGTAACTGCTTTTCTCTTCAATTCTCCAGAATGTTTCTGTCGAAAGCGCATTCAATGCCGAACTTAGAAGCGTTGATTTATCGAACATTTTTTCAAAATCGACCTTCCATCTCGTGCTTGTTTTAAGGTTAATAACTGGGAAAAGTTCATCCGTTGGATAATTAGTCAATATAAAATCCCCATCGTATATTGTAGGCTCAAATTCTTCCTCATCAGCGATTCCGTTGTTGTTTAAATCACCAAGATATCTGTAGCTGCCTTGACCAACTGGAACTTGAATAAATATCTTCTCCAATTTTGCGGCTCGCTCGGTTGCAGCCTCGTAGAATAAATTTCCATCAAGAAATCTATCCCAGAAATTAAATCTTGATTCGGATCTTAAAAGTACTGTTTCGTTATCTAGAAATCCAAGTTCTTTCAATTTAGGCGAATACTTTTTGTTTCTAAAAGTGATATTTAAATTTGAAGAGAATTCTTTTATTTCATTGTAGTTTAATTTATAACTGTGTGTAAATGCTTCCGATTCTTTAACCATAACTCCATGAAGCGGAATATACTCATCGCGCTTTGAGATAAAAGCTGTAATACCGAGTCCGAATATTGGTTCAACTGTAAGGTAAGGTTTGTACTCAAAAAATTTCAAGCTAAGTGAGGTAAGTGAATCCGAATCAGGTTTAAATTCTTTTCTATCCTCCGCTTCAAAATAAAAACCAGGAATAATCTTACCTAACGTATAATTTGCATCTGCTTTCTGCCTCAGCCAATCAGAATGAACAATATTAGATTTGGATGAAACGAAATCGATATTATAATTTAAGCTATATGTTTTATCCTGCTTTAAGGATACTTCGTTCAAAAATCTGTCGGATGAAAACGAATTGCCACGCTTTATTTTTCCATACATGGATTGGATTCTAAACTGTTCAATTGGTGAAACATTTAGTTGGACTTCCCTCAATGATTCATCATCCGTTTCGCCGCCCGAAATATTATAATCCCGGTTGTACTCGATACTGTTTATTCTATCAAGCGAGGTAAAACGATCTTCAATATAACGATCTTTGAAACTCAGCTTAAGATCGTTAAACTGTATTCCAAGTAGTTGTGGTTTTTGTTTATCGTACTGAATAAAAATATTTCTAGCATAACCATAATTATCCTCGTCATTCAAATTTGAAAATCTATTCTTATCCCAACTGCTTCCAGCCAGTTCGAGATTTAAAGTCAAATCGGAGAATGGTTTTGCCGACATAAATAAATTACCCATCTGCTTCAACTGCGGAACAGGAAGCAATCTTATTGGAAGATATGAACCAAGACTTTCTCCAACGAATGTATATTTTCCGGCACTTTCGCGGCGGTAGCTTCCGTTGCCGGCTCCCACATGTGAGAACACAACATTATAAATTGCGCTGTCAGCGCCCGGACTGTATAGATAATAAATCTGTTCAACACTATTTATTACTGTATCTCTTCGAGCGTAACTTCCGCGCCGCACCCCGTTTGAATCCGGTTCAACAAGAGTTGCTCCGTCTCGAGCTGCTTCAAATAAATCATCTCCGGCTTCTTCTAAAATCTTTATCTCATTTTCTGAAAGTACGAGATCAATTGGACTGTCCTGGTTATCTCCTTCCTGCATAAACGAAAATTTAATATTCAATCTCTCATCAAAAAATGATGCTGACGAGTTTGTTCCGAAGAAGTTTCTTTGATATTGTCGATCAGTATATTCAAAATCGATAGTTATTCTGCTAGCCGATGTAATCAATTTGTTTGGGGTAAAGGTAATTTCACCCACCGCATAATCGATAACATATTGATTATTTTCCCCCCTCCGCATTTCTTCTCCGTCAACATAAACTTTTTCGCTGCCTGCGATAATTATAATAGCTCGTTCGTTGTTTGCTCCAGTAAGCCGGTAAGGTCCTTGAACACCATCCTGTCCTTGAAACTGATTTGTATTGAACTTTCC
>CAZCLA010000003.1:137704-152730 GCA_964499285.1 uncultured Melioribacteraceae bacterium | reverse complement strand
ATAAATCTGTTGTTAAAAATGCTATGCAGGGAATTGATGCTGTCGTTCACACTGCAGCAGCTCTACCGCTTTATTATGAGGAGGAAATTTTCACAACGGATATTGACGGAACAAGAAATCTTCTTGAAGCAGCAAAGAAAGAAAACGTAAAGCGTTTCATCCATATTTCATCGACTGCTGTTTACGGCATTCCCGATCATCATCCGATTTATGAAATTGATAGACTTGATGGTGTAGGCCCATATGGAATAGCAAAAATTAAAGCCGAAGAGGAATGTCTCGAGTTCCGTCGGCAAGGAATGTGCGTACCTATATTGAGGCCAAAATCTTTCATTGGTCCTGAAAGACTAGGTGTGTTTGCACTGCTTTATGACTGGGCTTATACCGGACATAATTTCCCTATGATCGGGAGCGGAAATAACCGCTACCAGTTGCTTGATGTTGAAGATTTGTGTGATTCAATATATTTGACACTTACGATGCCGGAAGAAAAAGTAAACGATACGTTTAACATTGGAGCAAAAGAATTCACAACTATGCGGGAAGATTACCAAGCTGTTCTCGATTTTGCAGGACAAGGGAAAAAAATTATTGGTCTTCCCGAAAAACCGATTATCTGGACTCTGCGGTTTCTCGAAATTCTAAAACTATCACCTCTTTATAAATGGGTTTATGAAACCGCTTCAAAAGATTCGTTTGTTTCAATTGAAAAAGCCGAAAAAGTACTGGGCTATTCTCCAAAATACTCGAACAAAGATGCGTTGATCAGAAATTACAAATGGTATCTCGATAATTTGGAATCATTTCAAAATCAATCCGGTGTTTCTCATAGAGTTCCATGGAAGCAGGGAATACTTAAGTTGGCGAAGATGGTGTTTTAGATTATTTGCTCTTTTTTTAGTAATTAATAATCAATTCTTAAAATTTATTTAATCTATTAAATATCAAACACTATAATTGGTTTGGACATATAGCCCTCAATAAAACCATTATTTAAACAAAACTTTTGAACTGGCTTTATGTGCTATACAACAATTTAGAATTAATGATTACTAAATAATAGTATGTAGATCCTTATTAAAAATTTCAACACGTTCTTGAAACAGGTTGAAATCGTCAACTAAA
This sequence comes from uncultured Melioribacteraceae bacterium, assembly GCA_964499285.1. Taxonomy (GTDB): domain Bacteria; phylum Bacteroidota; class Ignavibacteria; order Ignavibacteriales; family Melioribacteraceae; genus JAGFIY01. The sequence goes on along the minus strand of CAZCLA010000003.1, from coordinate 151,605 downwards.
TTCTGAAAATTCTCTTCACAATTTAAATTAAAACATAAAGTTATACTTATGGCATAATATTGATTAACTTTCAGCTAATAAAAAAATAAAATGGTTTGACCAATGGAAGAAAAGATTTTAAAAGAAAAATTGGTAAACGAACTTTCAATCGAAGTAATAGCAAAAAGTATAATTAAAGAAGCTAAAGAAATAGGTTTTCAGAAAGGCGATTATCTTAAACTTGCAAACTTACTTTTAGATTCTGCTATTAAAATTGATACCGGTTCGCAGAACGGGGAAAGTATAAACGACATTAAATATGATCCCAAATCAAAAACAGAATTGCCGCTTAAAGGTGAAAATATTTTGGTTCGTGAATTTAACAAGAACAAGGATGCGGATAATCTCAAAGGATGGCTGGAAGATGAAATAGGAAGATATTTTATTCTTACACGCGCTACTTCAAGGACATATAAAGTCGATAGACTAATTGATGATGAAAATCATATTCTGGGTGTAATCACTCTAAAAGACAACACTCCAATCGGAATTATGGCATTCCTTGATCACGATAAAGATCAAAAAAAAGGTGAACTGAGAAAACTTATCGGGGAACCTCCCTACAGGGGAAAGGGGTTCGGGAAAGAGGCTACAAAGCTTTGGATTCAATACGGTATTTCTAGTTTAGGCTTACAGAAAATCTATCTCAACACTCTCCAGACGAATGTTAGGAACATTCGATTAAATCAGGAGCTAGGGTTTAAGGTTGAGGGAATTTTTAGAAATGAATGTATTATTGACGGTAATAAATTCGATCTGCTGAGAATGGGGCTTGTAGTTTAACTTAAATTTCGACTAGCTCAATTCCAGTATATTCACAGAAACTAGTAATTGCGGGAACAACATCACCATAGCAAATCACCTGATGATTACCCAAAGAATTTTCAATCCACTCTTCAACATTACCCTCTATTTTTATTATGGCTTGCGTTCTGCAGAGATTATCATCTTTCATGTCGCTCTCGACGATTTGACCTTTCACAGCAATCATTTTATCGAAACTGCTGCCGAGCCTCAAAATTGTAACTTGTGATTTTTTCAATTCTCCCCTTAAAGCAGTGCTTTTCCCCGATTCCATGTGGGTCGTCAATTCCGCCTCGTTTTGATTTTTTAAAAACGTTACCGGAACAGTGCAATGTGCAAAAACTATTTCATTCTTTTGTTTGTTTACTGACGACGGGTTTGCCATCCAAACGGCTCTGCCGCTTAAAAGTTGTGCGACCATCATTGTAAATGTAGCAGGAATATCACCTTCACAGCCGGACGTAATTCCATCATCATTGCAAAGACTTATGCCCATGCAAGCTGTATAATTATATGCTAACAAATCAAAACATCTTACTGTCAACAAATTCAATTGAAATTCATTAGCTAAATTTTTCAGAGCAAGATATACCTTTGCCGATTGAACTAACGATTCATCATCGACAAAAATATTTTTATAAATCGATTTCCAATTGGTTATCATTTTTAAAGTAGAATCATCAGATATTTTCTCAACTTCGTTTATAAGCCTATCTATTTTGATTTTTATCAGACTCGTTTCGAATTTTCCAAAATCTATTATGGCTTTTGAAGTAAGAAGCCAATCAGATGGATCTCCGATTAATCCGAATCGTGTGTTATTTATTTTTTCAATTGCTGTTAAAACATTACAGAAAATTTCTACAGATTTAATTTTTTCATCAATTGATTCGGCATAACCAATTTTAACCGGATATCTATTTTTTAAGTAAGCATAGGCTTCAATTGATGAAGCAAATGAGTTGCGTTTATTATCAGCTAAAATTAAAACGGGTGATCTGCATTCCGATACAATAATATTTATAAAGTCTTCGGTTCCGCCGGATGTATTGATTATTATTGATGAAACTTTACATTCCGTATTAACTTTAAAATATTCTTTTAATGTTTCTGCGGAGTTAAAATAGCCGATAAAATTAATTCTGTTATCATTTCGGACTATATATTCAACAGTTGCCGAAGAATATTTTTCGAGGAGATTGACATCTTCCAACCTCGTGCCTAGAGCAAATAAGTTTATCATAAAATAAACTCCTAAATTTCAATATATAAGAATATGAAAATAAATTCTTTCTTATCTAGATCCAATTTCATAGATTTGTCCCCAATTTTATTTATACAAACGTATAATGATTTTTAGTCAACACAACATTTAACATTTCACTTAAAAAAGTATCTATGTTTAAACCAAAATTATTTGTCCTACTGCCTTCAATTTCAAAAGACCAATTTCTTAAGGACATTACTGCCGGTATCTTAGTTGGCATAGTTGCACTTCCTTTAGCAATTGCATTTGGAATAGCCTCTGGAGTTTCACCAGAGAAAGGATTAATCACTGCGGTGATTGGAGGCTTTATAGTTTCATTCATCGGTGGAAGCCGAGTTCAAATCGGGGGTCCGACCGGCGCCTTTATTATTATTGTTTACGGCATAGTTCAGCAATACGGTATTAATGGATTAATGATTGCAACAATTATGGCTGGTGTAATTTTAGTAATTATGGGTTTTGCTCAATTCGGTTCAATAATTAAGTTTATTCCCTATCCTGTTATTGTTGGATTTACGAGTGGAATTGCGGTAGTAATTTTTTCAAGTCAGGTAAATGACTTCTTTGGATTGAATATTGAAAATGTGCCAGCTGATTTTATTGAGAAGTGGAGTGAATATTTTAAGAACTTTTCATCAATTAATTATGAAACATTTTTGATAGGTGTAACTTCTTTATTAATTATAATTTTTTGGTCAAGAATTTCGAAGAGAATACCTGGATCAATAGTTGCAATTATTGTAACTACGATTATAGTACAAGTCTTTAATTTAGATGTAGCAACAATAGAGTCGAGATTTGGTTCAATCCCATCATCCATTCCTTCACCTACTGTTCCCGAAATTGATTTAGTTACAATTAAAGCATTAATTCTTCCGGCCACTACAATCGCAATTCTTGCAGCTATTGAAGCATTGCTTTCAGCAGTTGTTTCTGACGGTATGATTGGTGGGAAACACAAATCAAACATGGAGCTTGTTGCAAACGGAATTGCAAATATTTTTTCGCCATTATTCGGAGGAATACCTGTGACAGGTGCAATCGCAAGAACCGCAACTAATATTAAAAACGGTGGTCGAACTCCGATTGCGGGAATTGTTCATGCTCTAACGCTTTTATTAATAATGATATTTCTCGGACATCTTGCAATGCTTATTCCTATGGCAACACTTGCAGCAGTATTGATAATAGTGGCATATAATATGAGCGAACATCATATTTTCAGAAGATTATTGAAGAGTCCGAGAAGTGATGTAATTGTTTTATTAACGACATTTTTCCTAACGGTAATTTTTGATTTAACAATTGCAATAGAAGTTGGAATGGTGCTTGCGGTAATTCTTTTTATGAAACGAATGGCTTCTGTTTCAAATATTGATGTGATAAAAAGAGAATTAAAAGACGTTGATGAGTTTGTTGATACAAATTCTATACAAACAAAAGTAATTCCGGAAGGTGTTGAGGTTTATGAAATAAATGGTCCTTTCTTTTTTGGTGCTGCTTCCAAATTCAAGGAGATAATGCAGAGAATTGAAAATCCACCGAAGGTAATGATATTGCGAATGAGAAACGTACAGGCAATTGATGCGACCGGATTAAATTTGTTGAGTCAAATTTTGAGAGATAACGAAAAAAGCAATACACGCTTAATATTATCCGGAGTTCATACTCAGCCCTTGTTTGCTTTAACTCAATACAAGTTGGTTGATGAAGTAGGTGAAGAAAATATTTTCGGAAATATTGATGATGCACTAGACCGCGCAAGAGAAATATTAGGTCTTCCAAAACAAGGTAGACCGTATAATTTTGTGCCTGATGTAAAACGTGAAGGTAAAAATAGTCCATCTTAAAATTGTTTTTTGCTTTTTGATATATTTCATTATAATTTACTTATATTATTTAATATTTAATATATTGTTTGGAATTCGATCCTTTGATGGTTATTTTAGAAAGAGAATATTTCAAGATTCCTACCGAATAATTAATCTTTTATTCCTCATTTGTTTTCTTGATCTATTTATTTTATACAAGAAATTAGGAGATATTTATATGCAAATTGCAAATGACAAGGTTGTCAGTATTCACTACACACTTAAAGATAACGACGGGAAGATTCTCGATTCTTCAGAAGGGAAAGATCCTTTGAAATATATCCAAGGAAAACAAAACATTATTCCCGGACTCGAAAATGCAATGGAAGGTAAATCCGTAGGTGATAAATTCAATGTTAAAGTTGAACCTAATGAAGGATACGGTGAAAGGAATGATCAAATGGTTGTATCAATCCCGAGAACAAGCTTTGGTGAGATTAAGGATATTAATCCCGGAATGCAGTTTCAATTAAATTCACAAAATGGTCCGGTTGTTGTAACTGTTGTCGAAACTGATGATGAAAATGTTAAAGTAGATGCAAATCATCCTCTCGCCGGTGTTGAACTTAACTTTGATGTTGAAGTAATGGACATTCGCGAAGCAACAACCGAAGAACTTGATCACGGACACGTTCACTAATTTTTTGTAGGGGATAAACTCTATCCCCTATTCTTTTTAAGATCTGCTTTTAATCTCATTCCGCTTTTTTTCCCGGCTGCAAATAATTAGATTTATCGCCAAAAAAAATCCATTAAAGGAATTAAAAAAATGTTTGTATATTCATGAGAAAACGAATCTAAAAAGGAGATAAAATGGCTTCAAAAAAAGATTATCTTAAAGATGTTATCAATCATATCGATATAAAGGAACACAACGTGATTCCTTTGGTTGATGCTTATGAAAAAATGGCTTTCTCGGCACGCGACTTAAACAGAGCCGCTAAAATTTATAATATGATGCTTGAAGATAAGAACTGTGCGGTAATTCTAACTTTAGCGGGAAGTTTGTTCAGTGCAGGTTTGAAACGTGTTGTTTATGATCTTGTTTCAAATAATATGGTTGATGCAATCGTCTCAACCGGTGCAATAATGGTTGATCAGGATTTCTTTGAGGCACTCGGATTCAAGCATTATATCGGAACTCCATTCGTTGATGATAACGAAATGCGTGATCTTCACATCGATAGAATTTATGATACATTTATTGATGAAGATGAACTACGAATCTGTGATGATACTACCGAAGCAATCTTTAATTCACTTGAACCAAGACCATATTCATCCCGCGAACTGCTCTGGCATTTCGGTAAATATCTTGATGAAAACGGAGGACCGAAAGTAGAAGACAGCGTAATTTATGCTGCTTATAAAAATAATGTGCCAATTTTTGTGCCTGCTTTCTCGGATTGCTCGGCAGGTTTCGGAATTGTAGTTCATCAGCATAAGAATCCCGAAAAACATGTTTCTTTCGATTCGGGGAAAGATTTTCTAGAACTCACTCAAATAAAATTAAACACTAAGGAAACAGGAATATTCATGGTTGGTGGCGGTGTGCCGAAAAATTTTACACAGGATATAGTAGTCGCGGCAGATATTTTACAGGAGGATGCTCCAATGCATAAATATGCAATTCAAATCACTGTTGCCGATGTTAGGGACGGGGCTCTGTCGAGTTCAACTCTAAAAGAAGCCAGCTCTTGGGGAAAAGTCGAAACAACTTTCGAACAGATGGTTTACTCAGAAGCTACTTTAGCAATGCCGTTAATTGCAGGTTATGCTTATCATAAAGCAGCTTGGAAAAATCGAGATATGAGAGAATTCACAAAACTCTTCGAAAAGGATTCTGTATAAAAAAAGCCCCTTAAGAGGGGCTTTTTACTTTTTTAAATTTCTATAAATATATTCGGTCAAATCTTAATCCGGACTCAGCTCATTGTTTTCGATAATATCGAACTTATCAAGTATCGTTGATTCACTAGTCATCAAATCTTTAAGTGTAAGATTATTTACAACATTGTCCACAGAAGCCTGAATAAGCTGCCAAACTGACCGCACCGAACAATCTACGCTGTGGTTGCAGATCGAAGAAAGTCCGGCATGATCTCTACAGAAAGTGTTATCGAACAATCTTCCACCCATAGCGTTAAGTACATCCCCTATTATGATTTTCTCGGGTTTCTTCGAAAGAGTATAACCACCGGCTTGCCCGCGGATACTTTCAAGAAAACCATTCATTCTCAATTCTCTTAATATTTTTGCGATACTATGTTCAGCAATACCTTCAGCTGCGCTTATTTCCGGAATAGTTAATCCTCTTTCGTTCGAATAGTTTTCGGCAATTCGTATTAAACATCGGAGACCATACTCTTCTTGTACACTAAATTTCATCTTAGCAGCTGAAAGTTAGTTTCTATTCAAAGGAATTTTTGATCCGCACATTTTTGCATGTATCAACTCGGCATATGCTTCGGGAGAGATTGACGGACCTTCGGTTTTGCAGTTTTCATTAAACGCTTCGACAAGATCTTTTGCGATCTCCTCTTGTGTCCTGCCTTCAATATCATAGCGTTGAAGTGCAAAAACAAGTTCGCCGCTTTTATAAAGAAACATTGACGGAGATGATGGCGGAACTTTTGGAGTAAATTTATCGCGGAAAAAAGATACTGCTTCTCTTTCTTGTCCGGCAAATACCGTTACAATTTTATCCGGAATAATATCATTCTGGAGCGCAAGTGTTGCGCCTGGCCTTGCACTTCCGGCAGCACAACCGCAAACCGAATTTATCAGAACTAACATTGTTCCGGCTTTTGTTTCCTCGAATGCGTTTTCGACATCCTGAGGAGTAAATAATTCCTCAAAACCGACATAGATCAGTTCATCCCTCATAGGTTGAACTGCATTTTGATCATACATCGGGGCAGATTGATTTATATTAAACATAATATCTCCTAACTGATTAAGTTTTAGATAAAACCAAGCTGAAGTTTGGCTTCTTCGCTCATCAAATCCATACTCCACGGCGGATCCCAAACTAACTGAACTTCAACTTTGTTTGCTTCTTTAATATTTTCCAGCTTCGATTTTACTTCACCGGGAAGGCTTCCTGCTACTGGACATGCAGGAGAAGTAAGAGTCATTTTAATCCCGACATTCGCTTCTTCGTCAATATTAATCTCGTAAACCAATCCAAGTTCATAAATATCAACGGGAATTTCGGGATCGAAAATTGTTCTTAATACTGATATTACCTGTTGTTCTAATCTTCCTTTATCAATCATAATTTTATTTTATCATCTTTAAAATTTTGTTAAGTGCTTCAACTAAGTAATCCACTTCTTCGATTGTGTTATAAATTCCGAATGAAACACGAGCTGTTGCCGGAAGCTTGTATCTTCTCATTATAGGCTGCGTACAGTGATGCCCTGTTCTTATTGCTATCCCTTGAGTATCGAGCATTGTACCTATATCGTAAGGATGCGCACCTTCAACAACAAATGAAATAACAGCGCTCTTATTTTTTGCGGTTCCGATTATTTTTAATCCGTCTATTTCCAACAGTTTTTGAGTTGCATAGTTAAGAAGATGAACCTCGTGCGTGATGATTTCGTTCATATCGAATGAATTGAGATATTTTACCGCAACTCCTAATCCTATTGAACCGGCAATGTTGGGAGTACCGGCTTCAAATTTATTTGGAATATCATTAAAAGTTGTTTTTTCAAATGTAACTTCTCTTATCATATCACCGCCGCCTTGATAAGGAGGCATTTTATTCAACAAATCAGCTTTTCCATAAAGGACTCCCGTACCTGTTGGACCATATAATTTGTGTCCGGAAAAAACAAAGAAATCGCAGTCCAATTCCTGAACATCGATCTTTCCGTGCTGAACGGCTTGAGCACCATCAACAAGTACCGGTACTCCGTTTTTATGTGCAAGATTTATTATTTCTTTAATAGGATTTACGGTTCCAAGAGAGTTCGATGTATGAGTTATTGAAACCAATTTAGTTTTTGGGTTGAGAAGTTTTTCATATTCTTCTAAAATTAGATCACCGTTATCATCAATCGGAACGACTTTCAGTTTAACATTTTTTCTATCGCAAAGCATCTGCCAAGGAACAATGTTAGCATGATGTTCCATTTCCGAAATGATAATTTCATCACCTTCTTCAATTAAATTTCCTCTGCACATAGAATGAGCAACAAGATTTATTGCTTCGGTTGCACCGCGAAGAAAAACAATTTCGGCAGCGCTCATTGCGTTTATGAACTCTTTAATCTTTAATCTGCTTGTTTCGTAAGATTCCGTCGCCAGTTCGCTCAGAAAATGAAGTCCGCGATGTATGTTCGCGTTTTCAAAAGTATAATAATGTTTAATTGATTCTATCACTACATCCGGTTTTTGAGTAGTTGCCGCATTATCCAGATATATCAACGGTTTTCCATTAACTTTCCTATCGAGAATCGGGAAATCCGATCTAATCTTTTCCAAATCAAAGGTTCGTTTTGTTGCATCTTTCTGAACCGATTTATCAACCGGGATAGTGAAATCCATTAGACTTCGACTCTATGTAATTTTTCGAAAATCATATGATTTAATTTTTCTCTCAGTTCCGGAATTTTTATGTTTTCCAGAACATCATTTGCAAATGCTGTTATCAGCATTGAATTTGCAAGCTCAACCGGAATTCCTCTTGAACGAATGTAGTATTTAGCTTCATCGTCAAGATGTCCCACAGTTGCACCGTGAGAACATTTAACATCGTCTGCATAAATTTCGAGCTGAGGTTTAGTATCAACTTGAGCATCGGGAGAAAGAAGCACTGATTTATTCGATTGATATGCATTAGTTTTCTGCGCGTCCTGCCTCACCATGATCTTCCCACTAAACACTCCGTGCCCGTTATCATCGAGAATTCCTTTGTAAAGCTCGTTGCTAACTGAATTCGGCTTTGCATGATCAACAAATGTATGATGATCTACGTGCCGTGTTTCGTTTGCGAGGTAAAGACCAAAGTAATTACATTCTACATTTTCTCCATCAAGTATTGAGTTGATATCGTTTCGTGTTATCAGACCCCCGAATGAAATTGATGAGTGTGTAAAGTTACTTCCGTCTTCCTGATAAATTTGAGTTTTTTCGATGTGGAAACTGTTATCATCTTCGTTTTGAATTTTGTTCAATTCAACCACAGAATTCTTTGAAGTGTAAATTTCAGTAACCGCATTAGTAAAATATGGGTTCGAAGAAATTCCCTCATAATTAAAAATAAGTTTTACTTGTGAATTCTCCTCTGCAATAATCAAATTGCGAGGTGTAACGAGAACGTTTTCGTCATCAGATCCGCTCAAGAAAATTACTTGAATCGGTTTTTCAATCACTACATTTTTAGGAACATAAACTACGGTTCCGTCAACTGCATAAGCTGTGTTTAAGGCATTGAACGGATTTTCAATTTCAGCAAGTTTCGCAATTTTATTTAAAACCAAATCAGAATTATTTTTTAGAACATTTCCAAGACTGTCAACAACTATTCCTTTTGCAGCATCACTTAAACAGGAAAGTTCTTTATTATAAATTCCGTTCACAAAAACAAGGTAATCGCATTCAAAACCGTCCATTTTGTAATTTGCAACAAGTTCTTTCGTAACCTTAACCGGTACTGCATTTTGAGCAGGAGTAAAATTCTGTTTTAATATCGGTCTGATGTTGGTGTACTTCCAATCTTCAGTTTTCAACGTAGGAAACGGAAGCTTCTCAAATTCTGAAAGTGCACTCTTTCGAATTTTATGAAACTCAGAATCCGCTTGACCGTTTAATTTCTTTTCAAACTCGCTAAAGTTCTGCGAGTACCAATTTTTTATTTCCATATTCTTTTCTTCCATAACGCTCCTTAAGCCAATTCTGCTTCAGTTTCTTTTACCCAATCGTATCCTTTTTCTTCAAGTTCCAAAGCAAGGTTTTTATCGCCGGATTTAATTATTCTGCCTTTGTAAAGTACATGAACAAAATCAGGCACAATGTAATCGAGCAATCTTTGATAGTGAGTTACGACGAGAACTGCATTATTTTCATTTTTGAATTTATTAACGCCGTCTGCAACAATTTTTAACGCATCAATATCAAGCCCCGAATCAGTTTCATCCAGCAGAGCCAATTTTGGATTTAACATAAGAAGCTGAAGAATTTCATTTCTCTTTTTCTCACCGCCGGAGAAGCCTTGATTTACTGATCGATTTATCAATGAACTGTCCATCCCGAGCAGAGAAGATTTTTCTTTAATTAAATCAAGAAATTCTTTTGGCGTAATTTCTTCTTGTCCGTGATATTTTCTTAATTCATTAATTGCGGTTTTAAGAAATACGTTATTAGAAATTCCCGGGATTTCGATCGGATACTGAAATGCGAGGAAAAGTCCCTCTCTTGCTCTATCTTCGGGAGCCATATCGAGCAGATCTTTTTCTTCGAAAACCACTTCGCCTTTTGTAACATCGAAACTCTCGTTGCCCGCAAGAACATTTGCAAGAGTGCTTTTCCCCGATCCGTTCGGGCCCATAATTGCGTGAATTTCTCCTTTTTTAATCTCAAGATTCAATCCCCTTAAGATTTCTTTGCCATCAATTTCGGCATGTAGATTTTTGATTGTTATCATTATTTATTTCCCTATTATTTTCATTTTTATAATTCTTAACCGACACTTCCTTCGAGACTAATTGCAAGCAACTTTTGTGCTTCAACCGCAAATTCCATCGGAAGTTCATTAAAAACTTCTTTACAAAATCCATTTACAATCATATTCACGGCATCTTCAGTATCAATTCCTCTTTGATTTAGATAAAATATTTGATCTTCGCCCACTTTTGAAGTTGTCGCCTCATGTTCTACCTGTGCAGATTCATTATCAACTTCAATGTAAGGGAAAGTATGTGCTCCGCATTTATCTCCCATCAACATGCTATCGCACTGTGAAAAATTTCTAGCACCATGAGCATTCTTTCCTATTTTAACTAAACCTCTGTAGGAGTTATTACTCTGCCCGGCGCTTATTCCTTTTGATATGATAGTACTTCTTGTATTTTTGCCGAGATGTATCATCTTTGTTCCCGTATCAGCCTGCTGGAAATTATTTGTAACGGCTACCGAATAAAATTCACCAACAGAATTATCACCTTGAAGAACGCAGCTCGGATATTTCCAAGTAATTGCCGAACCTGTTTCAACCTGAGTCCAAGAAATTTTAGAATTGTTTCCTCTGCAAGCTCCTCGTTTAGTCACAAAATTGTAGATGCCGCCTTTACCTTCGTTATCACCAGGAAACCAATTTTGCACTGTTGAGTATTTTACTTCTGCATTTTCAAGAGCAACAATTTCGACTATTGCGGCATGAAGCTGATTTGTATCGCGCATCGGCGCAGTACAGCCTTCAAGGTAGCTCACATAGCTATTATCATCTGCAACAATAAGTGTGCGCTCAAACTGACCTGTATCCATTGCGTTTATTCTAAAATAAGTGGAAAGTTCCATTGGACAGCGTACACCTTTCGGGATGTACACAAAAGAGCCGTCACTAAAAACCGCGGAGTTAAGCGAAGCAAAGAAATTATCTGTCTGCGGAACGACAGAACCGATATATTTTTTTACAAGATCAGGATGATTCTTTATAGCCTCCGAGATTGAACAAAAAATTATCCCCTTTTCAGCAAGCGTTTCCTTAAATGTAGTTGTGACGGAAACCGAGTCAAAAACAGCATCGACGGCAACTCCAGCAAGCCGTTTCTGTTCTTCGAGCGGAATTCCTAACTTTTCGAATGTACTGAGAAGTTCGGGATCAACTTCATCAAGACTTGATAACTCCGGTTTCTTTTTTGGTGCCGAGAAATATTTAATTTTTTGATAATCTATTTTAGGATAACCTACCTTTGCCCAATTCGGTTCCTCCATGGTCTGCCAATGTCTAAAAGCTTTCAATCGCCATTCGGTCATCCATTCAGGTTCTTCTTTTTTGGCGGAAATCATCCTAATAATATCTTCGTTTAACCCAATTGGAAAATCTTCAGCTTCGATATCAGAAACAAAACCCCATTTATAATCGGATTTCGTAACTTCATCGAGAACCTTTTTTTCATCACTCATATAATTTTTACCTTTTCTTTTTTTCTTTCTGATTTGAAAATCAAACCTAATCAATCTGGAAAAAAATGTCAAGATTAGTTATGCATAATGTATTAATTATTCTCTGCCCCAAGTAGAGGATCGAAATTTTGATTCTTTTTAATTACGTTAAATGTCAAATACTTCCTATTTGTAAAACTGAATAATTACCTAACATTGTTAACTTTATGACAAAAAATTAAATTGAATTCGGTTATTTGATTAATAATTAAACTGCGGAAATGAAGTCGTAACGATTTCTAATGTAGAATTGTATAAACAGAAATTGGAATATTGGAATGGGAAAAATCTCGCAAAATATTATAAGCCTATTATTACTAATTGTTATCTCTGTGCAGGGACAGGAAAGGGTGAAAATTATGACGTACAATCTTCTTCAGTATCCCAATAATTCTGCGAACAGAAACGAATATTTTCAAACTGTTGTTTCGACAGTTAATCCTGATATTTTAGTTGTGCAGGAAATGAAAACCAACACAGGCTTCAATATGTTTTCCTCTCAAGTGCTGGATGGTTCCTATTCCTCGGGAGATTTTAACGATAATGACTTTCTAAACAATGCTATCTACTACAAAACTAATGTTTTCCAATTCATAAGCAATGTGGCAATACCGACTGATTTGCGGGATATTAATCAATACACGCTTGTACATAAAATCACTGCTGATACAATTATTTTATATTCAGTGCATCTTAAATCCAGTCAAGGATATGAATTTCAAAGATTGAGCGAAATAAACAGTCTGAGAGAAATAACAGATAAACTTGCAATTGATGCAAATTATATCGTCCTTGGTGATTTTAATATCTACACATCAAATGAACCGGCATTTCAAAGATTGTTAGATCAATCTTCCTCAGGTTATTTTCTTGATCCTCTAAATGCGCCCGGGGATTGGAATAACAATTCGAACTTTGCATATCTTCACACTCAATCGACTCGTTCGACAAATATTGGAGACGGCGGCGCAAGCGGAGGTTTAGATGATAGATTTGATATGATTTTAATATCGCAGTCTGTTCTGGATTATGGTGGAATAGATTACATTGACGGAACGTATAAACCAATCGGGAATGACGGGGCTCACTTTAATAAATCAATAAATGAGCTTCCGAACAATGCCGTCTCATCTCAAGTTGCGAATGCCTTGTTCTTTGCCTCGGATCATCTTCCAGTTTCCGCAGAATTTTACTTCGGGGTTTCAACCTCGGCAGATGAAACTATAATTCCGGGCAAGATCGAACTCAGTCAGAATTATCCAAATCCCTTCAACCCGGAAACAATTATTAATTTTACAGTACCAAAATCGGATTATGTAAAATTGATCGTGTCGAATTTGTTGGGTGAAACAATTGAAATTCTACTTGATAGTTATGTTCATCAAGGCAGCTATGATATCAATTTTAACGGTGCAGATTTTTCTTCGGGAGTTTACTTCTACTCACTAATCTCTTCCGAAAAAGCTATAACCAAAAAAATGATTTTAATCAAATAGTATTAACCGGTTTTACTTTCCTCTTCATCCTCAGTCGGATGAAGTTTAATAATACGGACTGTTGTTTGATCCTTTTCCGCTGCTTTATAAGTATCGCTCATGTACCACCAACTATCTGGCAAGTCAACTTTATAAATAAAACTTTTTTCATCGGGGTTGTCGGAAGAAATATCCAATGAAAATGAGGACCAATTCGAAAAAATTGTTAGAGGATAATTTTTCCGAACTGATTTAGTCAACTCTAGCGCA
>CAZCLA010000003.1:113582-137604 GCA_964499285.1 uncultured Melioribacteraceae bacterium | reverse complement strand
CGAAAAAATTGTTAGAGGATAATTTTTCCGAACTGATTTAGTCAACTCTAGCGCATCAGATTTATTGGCTCCTAGGATAACCATTAAAGTTGAGAAAAATATTTTCAAATCCAATCTATATGATTTAAGATGGTCATACAAAATATCTAACCCGACCAAATTTTCAACGCCTTCAGTCCGATTTCCGAATACTTGCCATAAACCCGTGATTCCTGGTTTGCATCTAATTTTGTCGCGCAGTGAATACCATTCTTCCCTTTCAATTTTAATCAGCTCGAGTTCGTTTATCATCAATGGACGAGGACCAATGAAGCTCATCTGTCCAATTAAAATGTTCAACAACTGAGGCAGTTCATCTAAACCGGTTTTTCGTATAAATTTCAGGACACCGTGAATTTGACTGTTCAATTCGTCCTTCAAAAAGATATGTTTAAGTTCTTTCGTTTTTAGTTGCTTTTCAGGATCTGTTTTTAATGTTCGAAATTTAAAAATCCTAAAACGGAATTTATCTAAAGATAATCCCCGCTCTTGTAAAAAAATTGGAAACTGTTTTGTATATAGAACCGAACAAACTGCAGTAAAAACAAAAACAGGAAGAAGCAAAATCATCAACAAGAATGCCGCAAGTCGATCAACAATATTTTTTATAATCTCATACATCTCATCAAAAAGTTATTGTCCAAAGAAGATAATCGAATATAAGAATTAATGCTGCACTTAACACGAAAGATCGAATGGTCGATTTTCCAACCCCTTCTGCACCACCTTCTGTTCTCAATCCGATATGACAACCTAGAAGTGCAGTTATTCCTCCAAAAATGATACCTTTAGTTATTCCGAAAAATAAATCTCCAAGAACAAAAAATCTTTGAACAGAATCAAAAAAAACCGCATAACTTATTCCTAAGAAAAAATTTGAAATAAGGTAAGCCCCGGCAACCGCAATCACATTTGCAAAAATTACAAGAATAGGCATCGTAAATATTGATGCAAAAAACCTAGGCATTGCCAAATATCTGATTGGACTTATTCCCATTGTTTCGAGAGCATCAATCTGTTCCGTCACTTTCATTGATCCTAACTCTGCTGCAATTGAAGCCCCGACTCTGCCGGCAATTACAATAGCTGTAAGAACCGGTCCTAATTCCGTAAAAATTGCTTTACTAGTTGCAGTACCAATAAATGACAATGGCGCAACGCCTTTCAATTGATAAGCAGCCTGCCAGGCAGCTACAGCACCTGTAAAAACAGCTATTATAAAAACGAGTGGAATTGAATTCACACCGATGTGTTCCATTTGATAGAACAGAAGTTTTCTGCTTCTTAAAATTGAGGGGAAAAATTTAGTTATCCGGAAAAACAGAGTACTAACTTGACCAATCTCAGCAACTGTTTTTAATATTTTTCTCCCGATAAAGCTTAGCATTTGTACTTCCCTAAAAAATCTTTCAAAGATACCAAAATGTAAAATTATTTGGGTAAATTTAATTCCTACTTCCAACTCTTTTTTAATTGCATGGAATTATATATTTTAGAACAAATTTTTAACAAACTGATGTCTTTGATTATTGGTTTGAAACATTTGATAAAAGTAAATATTTAGAGGTAATTTATGGCTGAAATTATAATTGCACCAACTGAAGAAAAAGCAGATGTAAAAATTCCCGAGAAATTAATTTTCGGACGAACTTTCACCACTCATCTTTTTGAAATGACGTATGATGAAGAACTTGGAGGATGGCAGAATCCAACAATCAAAAAATTTTCTGAATTAAGCATTAACCCGGCAGCACTTGTCTTTCACTACGGTCAATCTATTTTTGAGGGATTAAAAGCTTACAAACAAGATGACGGAAGAATTGCAATTTTCCGACCTGAAAAGAATTTTGAGCGCCTTAATAATTCATCCAAGAGAATGTGTATTCCTGAAATCGATATCGATTTTGTACTTAATGCTCTTAAGGAACTGATCAGTTTGGATCGCGATTGGATTCCGACGAAACCCGGGCATTCACTATACATCAGACCATTGGTTTTCGCTTATGATCCATTTCTCGGTGTCAGACCCGGCAGCAAGTACAAATTCTTCATTATGCTAAGTCCTGTTGGTCCTTACTATCCCGAAGGTTTTAAACCGGTGCCAATACTCGCATCGGATAAATATGTAAGAGCTGTAAGAGGAGGAGTTGGCGATTGTAAAACTGCAGGCAATTATGCAGCGAGTCTTCTTGCCCAAGCAGAAGCAAAAAAAGAAGGCTTCACTCAAGTACTCTATCTTGACGCACTAGAAAGAAAAAATCTTGAAGAAGTGGGAACAATGAATATTTTTGTTCACTTCGAAGACGAAGTAGCTACTCCCGGATTAGGTGGCACAATTCTTCCCGGTATTACAAGAATGTCCGTCCTTGAAATTCTAAAAGATTGGGGCTATAACGTGAACGAAAGAAATATCTCCATTGATGAGGTTATTGAATCTTATAAGAATGGAAAATTAAAGGAGCTATTCGGAACGGGCACCGCAGCTGTAATCTCCTCGGTAGGCAGATTAAAGTATAAAGATTTCGAAGGAGTTTTTAATAACGGTGAAGTTGGAGAGCTTGGTCAAAAACTTTATAAAGAGCTGACCGACCTCCACTATGGAAGGAAAGTAGACACTCGAGGCTGGCTAACCTACATCGACTAAACATACCGATTTAATAATTTTAATAACCTGCTTCGGCGGGTTATTTTTTTTCTTGACAAGTGTTCATCTGTACACTATATTTGTAGTGAACAAAGGGACACTATATTATGAGCAGAGAATTAACTGATCGTCAGAAAGAAATATTGGAATTCATCGAAAGTTATTTGGAATTAAACGGCTACCCACCAACATATCGCGAAATCGGAAAGCATTTCAATATTTCTTCAACTTTTGGAGTCAAAAGGCATATTGATGCATTGATAAAGAAAGGTTATCTGAACTCGGAACGAAATTCCAGCAGAGTTTTATCACTAGTAAATGCTGAAAAAATGTTAGAAAAACATTACAACTCAAATTCGATAGAAATACCAATTGTAGGTCGAGTTGCCGCAGGCTATCCAATCTTTGCTCAAGAAAATATTGAAGGAATGTTGAATGTTGATTCTTCAATAGTACACGGAAGGGATAAGGTGTTTGCATTGAAAGTTCAAGGAGACAGTATGATAAACGCCGGAATTCTTGAAGGCGATTTAGTAATTGTTAAGCAACAGAAAGAACCTAAAGAAGGTGAAATAATTATTGCGCTTTTAGGTGATGAATCCACTGTAAAGAGATTTTCGCAGCCGGATGATTCTATAATCAATTTGATTCCTGAAAACGAAAAATATAGTGTCATAGAGGTAAAAGACACTGATGAATTTTCAGTTGTTGGTAAAGTAGTAGGTGTTTTCAGACAATATAATTAAGTGAGAATAAAATGAAGACTGAAATTTTTGAAAAAGCAATACGAAATAGAAACAGAATTAATTTCTTTTACGACACAAAAGAAGTTACACTTGAACCTTATTACATCGGTTTTAATCATTCAGGCAAAAAAGTTGTGTTTGGTAGAGTGATAAGTTCAAGCCAGATCAAAATGTTCGAATTCGAAAAGATTTTTAACATTAAACTAATTGCCAAACCACAGTTCTCCCCTATTATTCCTTTGATGGCAATGGTAAACTAACGGGGGAAGTTATGAAAGAACAACTATCTCAAGAACAAAAAGTAGATCAATTGATAAAAACTTTCTGGAAGAACGGATATTTAACGCTGAGTAGAAAATATGGAACTTATCTACCTGAACCTTCACCGATCGGAAACTACGATGTGGATGTAGTGGGCAAGAAAGTTAAAAAATATGCTATTGGAATTACCCTAAACGAAAATGATTTGAAAGACCCAAATATTAAACGCAAAATTGAGTTCCTTGCCTCGAGACAGACTCGCAGTACAAACAATCGGGTTATGTTGTTCATCGGGGTCGAAAATAGTCTAATAAAACAGACACGCGAACTCATTAAATCAATTCCTGATGATATAAGAAAGTTTATTAAAGTGGTTCCTCATTCCTACCAAAGATATAACTAAATACTCACTCCCCGTCCGGGGAGTTTTTTTTACCCGTATTATTTCAAATAATTTTTATTTTTTTTGACACATTTTCTGTTATGCCCTGTATAAGGTCAGTTGTTCCTTGAAACCATGTAGTATTTATGATTTCTTGAAATTGAGACAACCCTAAGGTATATTACGCAGTCGTATTAAAATAAATAATATTAAGTGCTCAAAAGAAAATTAAAGCAAAAAGAAATCCAATTACTTGAGAAAGTTCGCGATCAGGGAAACATTCCTCAGCATATTGCTATAATTATGGATGGGAACGGACGCTGGGCAAGAAAAAGAAAACTTCCCCGTGTAGCTGGACATCAATATGGAATTGAAACTGTAAGAAATGTAGTTGAGGCATGCACTGTTTTAGGAGTTAAATATCTGACCTTATATACATTTTCAACCGAAAATTGGAAACGTCCGATGACGGAAGTTTCAACCCTGATGAGGTTAATAGTTAAAAGTCTCCAAAGCGAAACAAACGAACTGCACGCAAATAATATTAGATTAAAATCTATTGGCGAAACTTGCAATTTACCGGAAGATGTTCAAAAAGAACTGTTGGAAGCGGAAGATAGAACTAAGAACAACACCAAAATGATTTTAAATCTTGCGCTTAGCTACAGCGGAAGAAGAGAAATTACTGAAGCAGTGAAAAAAATTGCTGAAGAAGCAAGAACCGGCAAATTAAAATCTAACATAGACGAGCAGCTTATTTCAAATTATCTATACACTAAAGATATTCCCGACCCCGATCTCGTAATACGAAGCGGCGGTGAACATCGGGTAAGCAACTTTTTACTGTGGCAGATAGCCTATTCTGAAATTTATGTAACTGACCTGCTTTGGCCCGATTTCGGAACCGAAGCACTTATTGATGCAATTAAGGATTATAAAAATAGAGAAAGAAGATTCGGACTTGTAAGTGAACAAATATCGCAAAACTCCAAAAAAACTCGTAATGTTGGATCACTCCCTAAATCGATTGCTTAAATACAGCCTTCTAATTTTAGCTTTTCTTTCAGCTGATTTATATTCACAGACGGAAAGAGCTAACTATAGAATTTTGGGTATAAGAGTCGAAGGAAATGTGACTGCCGACGCCAACACAATTATTGCCAACAGCGGGCTCAAAGTAAACGATGAGATCGAGGTTCCTGGCGATGCAACAATTAACGCTATCAAAAGATTGTGGGCTCTAAACATATTTACAGCAGATATTGAGATACTGGTTGAACAGCAAGTCCAGGATGGCGTTTTCCTTCTTATCAAAGTTCAAGAGCATCCAAGGATTGAAGACTTTGCTCTTTCCGGAAACGATGAAATTGATGATGATGATATCGAAGAGAAGATTCTTTTCCGCCGTGGTCATATTCTAAAACCGCAGGATATTTATAACTCAATTACGAAAATTAAGGCGCTTTACGAAGAAGAAGGATTTTTGAATGCCGAGATTAAAGCTTATAAATATTCATTCTTTGAAACAGACACTTCCGATAACGAAATAACTATTATTTGGAGGAATCAGGAGGATCTTTCGCAAGAATACGAAACCGTTTATGATTATGATCCCGAAGTTCCATCAGACCTTGTCAGAAAAATCAAAGATCGCGTTCTGCTTCTTTTTGAAATTGAGGAAGGCGAGGAAGTAAAAGTCGAAACTATTAGTTTCGTAGGCAACGAGCAGTTCGACGACGATGATTTAAAAAGTGAATTCGACGAAACTGTTGAGAGTTCGTGGTGGAAATTCTGGCGTAGCGCCGATTTCAACAGAGAAGATTTCGAGAAAGATAAAAATCTTCTTGTAGATTTTTATAGAAAAAACGGTTATCGAGATTTTGAAGTTCTTGGCGATACATTATTATTTAGTGACGATAAATCAGAGGTTGATATTCTTGTTTCGGTTTATGAAGGCCCCCAATATAAAATCAGAAATATTGATTGGGAAGGCAACAGTGTATTCACTGAGGCTCAGCTTACAGATAGGCTCGGTTTTCTCAAGGGTGATATTTACAATTTCGAGAAACTGAATCTTAACCTCTACTTTAACGAAACTCAATCTGATATTTCTTCTATGTATCAAGATCTCGGATATCTCACCTCCCGCGTAGAAGCTAGCGAAAAATTGATCGAACCGGACTCGGTTGATTTGACCATAAGAATAACAGAAAACAACCGCTACAAAATTAACGAAATAAATATTACCGGAAATGATAAGACAAAAGAAAAGGTAATCCGTAGAGAACTTTATTCGGTTCCAGGAGATTATTATAGCAGAGCCGGAATATTAAGAAGCATTCAGCAGCTTGCAAACCTTCAATACTTTAATGTAGAAGGCTTATATCAAAACGGTGTAAATCCACAGCCAACAAGTGACAGCACTGTGGCAATAACATACAATGTTGAAGAAAAATCAAGCGATTATCTTAATGCATCTGTAGGTTACAGCGGCGGTTTTGGATTCAGCGGATCGATCGGTGTTACTTTGACAAATTTCTCGCTTGCAGAGCCGTTCCAACTAGGTGGTGGGCAAATATTAAATTTCAGTTGGATGTTTGGTGTTGGTAACTTCTATAGAACTTTCACTTTTGGATTTACCGAACCTTGGTTTCTAGATACTCCTACACTTGTTGGTTTCGATGTTTTTGACACTCGGCAACGATACGTTTACGATCTCCGTCAGACCGGTGGTACCGTTAAAGTCGGGCGAAGATTAAAATGGCCTGATAATTACTTCTATGTACAGGGTTTATTCAGATTTCAATATAATGATATAATTGATGGAAGGAATTTTTATGCCGAAGGTAAAACAAGACAGTACACTCTTGGCGCAACAATCTCAAGAACAGATATTGATAATCCTATCTTCCCGTCATCAGGATCTAAGTTTTCGCTGAATGGAGAACTCTCCGGCGGACCGCTGCTTCCGGGAGATGTTGATTATTACAAAATTAATTTCAAAACCGAATGGTACAAGCGGATATTCAATTCGAACCGACTTGCTTTTTACCTGGGTGCGGAAATAGGATATTTGGAAGAACTTAATCAAGGCACAATTATTCAGCCATTCGAATTTTTCTTTATGGGAGGAAACGGATTAATAATCGCAACTTCTCCGTTGAGAGGATATGAAGATAGAAGCGTGGGACCGAGAAATCAGTTTGGTGATATAATCGGTGGACGTGTTATGACAAAATATACTGCCGAACTTAGAGCTGCCATTACATTAAATCCGATTCCCATTTATTTCTTGACTTTCCTCGAAGCAGGTAATACTTTTCTGAATCTTCCCAGCACCGATTTGTTTGATTTGCGAAGATCGGCTGGCGTTGGTGCAAGATTATTAATTAATCCGCTTGGTTTAATCGGATTTGACTTCGGTTATGGTTTTGATAGAAAAATTGTTGATGGTATTGATCCGAAATGGATTTTTCATTTTCAATTTGGAAAAGGTTTCTAAAACAAAAAAATATGAGGTAACATGAAAAAGTTAGTTGTTTTATTGGTTATTTTAACAGCTTTCGCAACCAGTTTTGCTCAGATGCAGCAAAAAATTGGTTTTGTTGACACACAAATTATTCTTACTCAATATCCGGCTGCTATTAAAGCATCGAGCGACCTTGAAAATCTTGCTTCAAAATGGAGAGCATCTATAGATAGTATGACTGTTGAAATACAGACTGAATATGAAAATTATCAGAAACAACAGGCAACCATGACCCCTGAAAAGCAGCGCGAAATTCAACAGCAGCTTCTCGTAAAAGATCAAAGATTGCAGCAATTCAATCAACAGAAATTCGGGCAAGGCGGTGAATTGGCTCTTAAGCAAGAAGAGCTAATGGCTCCGATAAGAGAAAAAATATATGCTGCTATCGAAGCTGTTGGAGCCGATGAAGGTATGCAGTTCGTATTTGATAAAGCAGGCGATGTTTTGCTTCTTTATGCAGATCCTAATTATGATCTAACGTTCAAAGTTTTGGATAAACTCAAAACACAAAAATAATTCTAGAGGTGTCTGAGATGCAAAAGCTGAGTATATTTATTGTACTGATTTTTATCACCGTAACTGGAACTGTTTCTGCACAAATTCAAATTGGTTATGTAGACTCTGATGCAATAATGAAAGAACTGCCGGATGCACAAGATGCACAAACAAGACTTGATGCTTTAATTCAGGAATGGAATGAGGAACTGAAAAAAATCGAAAAGGATTGGAAAACAAAGTATGATGATTACGAGAATCAAAAACTGATTATGAGCCAGCAGCGTCGTGCTGAAGTTGAAAAAGAATTAGTACAATTAGAAAATAATATTTCCGATTATCGTCAGAAAAAATTTGGTGTTGATGGTGATCTTTTTAAAAAACAAGAAGAGTTGATGACACCAGTACAAAACAAAGTATTTAATGCAATTAATGACGTAGCAAAAGAAATGGACTTGGATTTTGTATTTGATAGAAGTGGCGATATACTTTTTTTGTATGCTAAAGAAGAGTACGACATAACCCCTTTGGTCTTAGAAAAACTAAAATAAATTATGGAAATTAAAGTTTCTCAAGCCGCCGAATTTATCGGCGGTAAAATTATCGGCGATCCGGATGTTATCTTTACCGGATTGGCCGATATAAAAAATGCTGCTTCTAAGGATTTAACGTTTATCTACAATCCAGCATATCAAAAATATTTAGATACCACAAAAGCCTCATCGGTGATAGTAAATCCCAGCATAAAAAAAACAAGAACCGATTTAACGTATATCGAAGTTGAAGATTCAGCTAAAGGTTTTTATAAAATCCTAATTGAGTATTTTAATCCGAAAATTGCTCTGAATGGAATAGACGAGAACGCTTTCATCCATCCTACTGCAAAGATTGGACTTAACACCACAATTGGTAAGAATGTTGTAATTGAAGAAAACTGCAAAGTGGGCGATAATTCAACAATTTTTCACAATACAGTTATTTTGAGGGATAGCAAAATCGGGAATTCAGTTTTGATTTATCCGAACGTTACTATCCGTGAAAAAACCGAAATTATGGATAACGTAATAATCCACAGCGGAACAGTGATTGGAGCAGATGGATTCGGTTATACACCAGATGAAAAGGGAGTCTACACAAAAATACCGCAGATCGGAAAAGTTATTATCGAAAGCGATGTTGAAATTGGAGCAAACGTAACAATTGACAAAGCAGCGCTGGGAACCACGACTATACACCGCGGAACAAAAATTGATAATCTCGTTCAGGTCGGTCATAATGTCGAAATCGGTGAGCATACTGCAATCTCCGCACAAAGTGGAATATCAGGCAGTACAATTGTTGGGAACCATGTTATAATGGGAGGTCAAGTTGGTTTGGCTGACCATTTAGAAATTGCGGACGGAGTTTTATTAGGAGCCCAATCTGGAGTTGGTAAATCAATTAAAAAACCGGGTAAGTATTTCGGTTCCCCTGCTCTAGATTTATCAACTACTTTGAGGCTAATGACTCATTACAAATATCTACCAGACTATGCTGATAAAATTTTAAAACTTGAAAAAAAAATAGAAGTACTCCAAAAAAAACTCGCAAAACTTGATGAGGATAATTAATGCTCGAACAACAAAGAACTATTAAGAAATCCGTTTCGATAACAGGTCTTGGTCTTCATACCGGAACAAAATGTAAGATGACATTTAAGCCTGCACCCGAAGGTGCCGGGATAAATTTCGTAAGAACAGATTTAGGTGGCAATCCAACTATTCCCGCCCTTGCAGAATATGTAATTGACATTTCAAGAGGAACCACACTCGGAATTGGTGAAGCAAAGGTTCATACTGTTGAACATGTACTTGCTGCAATTATGGGACTTCAGATCGACAATATTACGATCGAGATGGAAGGAATTGAACCACCGGTAGGTGACGGAAGCGCTATGCCATATGTAGAAAAACTACTCGAAGCCGGATTCGTAGTTCAAGAGGCTCCAAAAGATTACCTCATTATTGATGAAACAGTGATGTATCACAACGAGGACGAACAGGTTGATATTGTTGCGCTTCCCTTAAATGGATATAGAATTACTGTTATGGTCGATTATCAAAATCCTGCTTTAGGAAGTCAGCACAGTGGTTTATTCGATCTTGAAAAAGAATTTGTAGAAGAGTTTGCACCGGCAAGAACTTTCTGTTTTTTGAGTGAAGTTGAAGTTCTTGCAGATCAAGGATTAATTAAAGGCGGCAATCTCGATAATGCTGTTGTAATTGTTGATCATGATCTGAACGAACAAGGATTGGATAAACTATCAAAAAAATTAGGCTTAAAGCAAAAGATTACAGTCGGTCAATCCGGATTCTTAAATGATAAATCTTTAAGATTTAGAAATGAACCGGTAAGGCATAAACTCTTGGATATGATTGGTGACCTTGCATTAATCGGTGCCCCGATTAAAGCTCAAATTCTTGCTGCACGTCCTGGTCATAAAGCAAATGTAGAGTTCGCAAAAAAAATTAGGAAATTATATCAGCAGAAAAAACTTGTTAGAAAATATCAACATGTTAAGAAGGAAGGAGTGGTTCTTGACATTGATGCAATTCACAAAATACTTCCTCACAGATATCCGTTTTTGCTGGTAGATAAAATCACTGAACTTGAACTTGACAAAAAGGTTGTTGGAATTAAATCTGTCACTGCAAATGAGCCTTTTTTTCAAGGACATTTTCCGGGGAGGCCTATTATGCCAGGAGTATTAATCATAGAAGCAATGGCACAGACAGGCGGAATTTTATTGCTAAATTCAGTTCAAGATTCTGAAAATAAACTTGTTCTTTTTATGCAGATAAGAAATGCAAAATTCCGAAAACAAGTTGTTCCCGGAGATCAATTGAGAATTGAAGCTGAATTTATAAGTCAAAAAAGAAATATAGTGATATTTAAAGCCGAAGCCTTTGTAAACAATGATATAGTATGTGAAGCTGAACTTATGGCTGGCATTGTTGATCGGCAGAATAATGAACCGGAATACAAATGAGTACAAAAATTCATCAGACCGCTATAGTAAGCAGTAAAGCAAAATTAGGCAGCGATATAGAAGTGGGACCCTTTTCAATCATTCACGACGATGTTGAAATTGGCGACGGATGCAAAATCCACTCACACGCTGTTATTTATGACGGAGCAAGGTTAAGCAACAATGTCCAAGTCTATCAGGGTGCATCAGTTTCAAACGCTCCTCAGGATCTCAAGTATGCCGGCGAAAAAACATATTTTTACGTCGGGGAAAATACTATTCTACGAGAATTTGTTACACTGCATCGTGGAACAGTTGAGAGCGGCAAAACTGTTGTGGGTTCAAACTGTTTGATAATGGCTTATACTCATGTGGGACATGATTGTATTATCGGAAACAACTGTATACTTGCAAACTCGGTCCAAATCGGCGGTCATGTTGAAATTGATGATTTTGTTATAGTTGGCGGAGACTCTCCCATTCATCAATTTTCTAAAATTGGCAAACATGCTTTTATTGGCGGAGGTTTTAAGGTTGCTGCCGACGTTCCGCCTTATGTATTGGCAGGAGAATCACCGCTTAGATATAAAGGATTGAATGTGATTGGATTAAGAAGACGTGGATTCACGAGTGAACAAATAAGCGTCTTAAAAAATTCTTATGATATTCTCTACAACTCCGGTTTGAATTTTAGTATGGCAAAAGATAAGATCAAAGAAACTTATCCTGATCATCCTTTGGCACAGGACATTTTAGATTTCCTTAACAGAACCAATCGAGCTATAATTAGAAGATGAGATGGAATCTAATTGAAAGCGGATTTAGAACCGGTGCTTTCAATATGGAGTTGGATTTATCACTGGCGCAGAACTGCCCTCCCTCGAAGAGTTATTTCCGAATTTACAGATGGGATCCTTATTGTATTTCCCTTGGAGCAAATCAAAAATTTGAGGATGTAAACACTTCCCTCGCTTCCGAAAACAATATCGATATCGTAAAACGCCCTACCGGTGGGAGAGCAATATTACATGCAGAAGAACTAACTTATTCTGTCGTTGTTCCCCTTTCGATCGGACTAAAACCAAAAGAAATTTATAAAAAGATTTCGGACATTCTTATCAAAGCAATTATTAGTTACGATAAAAGATTAAGCGGAATGTTTGAACTTGAGGACAAACAACCGGACTTTCGAAATCTGCTTAAAGAAAATTCCGGAATCCTCTGCTTCGCAAGTACGGCAAAAAGTGAAGTAAAACATCGCGGGAAAAAAATTATAGGAAGTGCGCAGAGGAAAATAAAAAATGTAATTCTACAACACGGGTCAATTCTTGTAGGCAATTTTCATCGAAGATTGCCGGAATTCATTAATTGTTCAGATGCAGAAAAGCAGCAGCTGAGTAATGAGATGAACGAAAAGACAATCGAGCTTGAGACAATCCTCTCAGAAATTATAGACTATGACAGATTAAAGGACACTATTATAAATACATTTTTCTCTGAATTGAATTCGCAAAATTATCAGACGATCGACGATGAAGTTCTTAATTCTATGCTCGCCAAGCAAATTATCACCTAACAATTATTCTTTTTTTTGGTTACTTTTTTCTTTTCGATTATATTTTTTTAAATAGAAAATGCGTGTAAAACCGAACATATCACTTTTTTTTCTTTTACTCTGCGTTCCTCTTTTAAGAGCACAGGAACCTGCGTCATTTAATCATTTTCTTGAAGGGAAAAATGTAACAGATATTTGTTCTGACGGTGAATCTCTATGGGTTGCAACGGATGGAAGCGGTATTTATAAATATTCTTTTACTAACAAAACTTGGAATAACTTTTCAACATCCGAAAATAACCTTTCTCACAATTTTTTTTACTGCATTGCCGCAAGCGACAGATATGTTTGGGCTGGATCAACTGATGGACTTTTTATTCTTGATAAAAGAAGAAATAATTGGACAAAAAGAAAGTTCGGACTTGGCGGTCAACTTAGCAACTGGATCAGATCTTTGGCTTACGATAATTATGCAAATATATTATGGATCGGAAGATTTAAGTTCTTATCAGCATTTAACTTATCAAGTAGAAGATTTTCCGACTACGATTTCACAGTCGACGGTGAAGAAAAATCGAACACAATCACTTCAATTGCCGTTGACGGCGACAGTTTGGTTTGGTTTGGCACTGAATCGGGTATCCATAAATACAACAAACGCTTTGATATAGAAAATAGTATTGGAAGACGATTTTATAATAATTCACGCAATTATTTCAATTATGATAAAGCAGAAATTTCTGTTTCTGCATTTGCTTTCGAAAACAGAAACGTGTGGATAGGGTTGGATGAATTTTTAACGAGAGAAAATCCCGAATATAATATTGGTGGAATTTACAAATTCGATAGACGGAATAAATGGGAACGTTTCGATATAACTGATGGTTTAGCTGCAAACGGAATTTACTCTTTAGAAGTGACGGGGAAATATATTTGGGCATCATTATACAAATTTGATCTTGAAAATAAGGAGCAGTATGGTCAAGGAATTGCTATTATCAATAGATTATCTAATGAAATTCAGATGATTAACAACAGTAGTCTTGATTCTGATGTACATAAATTATTCTTTGATGGGAAAATATTATGGTTTGGCACCAGTAACGGGGTTTACAGTCTAGATCTCACAAATAGTTTTATACCAAATTTTTAATAAAGTAAAGGAAAAAAATGCCTCAGTTTACGGTTGAAAGATTAAATGAACTAAAAAACAATTTTGACGGGAAACGAATTGCCATCATCGGTGACTTAATGCTCGATAGTTACTATTGGGGAAAAGTCAAAAGAATTTCACCCGAAGCTCCGGTGCCTGTGGTTGAAGTGACGGAAGAATTTTCAAGATTCGGAGGTGCCGCTAATGTTGCATATAATATTGTTACACTTGGCGCAGAAGCAATTCCATTCGGTATTATCGGGAATGATTCAAATGCCGAGATTCTGAAAAATCTAATGATTGAAAATCAAATTACAACTGACGGATTGCTTATAGACGAAAGTAGACCCACAACAACTAAAACTAGAATAATAGCCGAAAAACAGCAGGTAGTGAGAATTGATAAAGAAAAAAGGGATGATATTGACAAAGAGATTGAAGAAAAAATTATCGATATGTTTTCATCAAAAATAAAATCTTTTGATGCAGTTATTCTTCAAGATTACAACAAAGGTGTACTCACTCATTCGCTGATTAAAAAGATAATTAAACATTGTAATGCAAACGATATAGTCGTTACTGTTGATCCTAAGTTCGATAACTTTTTTGATTACGAAAATGCCACTGTTTTTAAACCTAACAGAAAAGAAACTGAAGATGCTTTCGGGATAAGAATAATAAATGATCAGGATATTAGTTCTGCCGGTGAACTCTTAATGAAAGAGTTGAAACCACATTACGCCTTGTTGACACTTGGTGAGGACGGCATTGCCCTTTTTGATAATGAAAACCTTGAACGTAGAATTCCTACAAAAGCCAGAAAAGTTGCTGATGTATCCGGTGCGGGTGATACTGTTATCTCGACATTAACTCTTGCTTTGGCAGCCGGTGCAAATATACTTGAAGCATCTTATCTTGCCAACTATGCGGGAGGTTTGGTTTGTGAAGAAATCGGAATCGTTCCTATTGATAAAGATAAACTATTTAAAACAATTTTAAGAGAACTGCATGACTCAGAGTAATATTTTACCCCTGAAAGAATTAATTAAGATAAGAGCTGTCTTAAAATCTGAGAACAAAAAAGTGGTGTTCACCAATGGATGCTTTGATATTCTTCATGCCGGACATGTAGATTATCTGGTTAAAGCAAAAGAACAAGGAGATATTTTAATTGTTGCATTGAATTCAGATAAAAGTGTAAGAAGAATAAAAGGCGAAAAACGTCCCATTGTCCCAGAAGAACAAAGAGCGTTCATTATTTCACAATTAAAATGCGTGGATTATGTAACATTCTTCGATGAAGACACTCCTGAAAAAACTATACAAACCTTAGTTCCGGATATTTTAGTAAAGGGTTCGGATTGGAAAATTGAGAACATAATAGGAAGAGACATTGTAGAAGAAAACGGAGGAAGTGTCGTAACAATTGATTTTGTGACAAACACTTCTTCAAGCGGAATAATTGAATCCATATTAGAACGGTTTAGATAAATTTTTTGGCTAAGAAAAAGAAAAAAATAAAACGAACCCTTGCGAGGAAAATTCTCAACACGATAATAGGGATTGTTGGGCTTCTTGTTGTCTTGCTTATTCTCTTTATCGGATATATGCAGACTTCCTCGTTTAGAAACTGGCTTCGTGAGGAAATTGTCGAAACTGTTAACACATCAATCGACGGTAAACTTTCAATCGGGCAAATAAGAGGTACGCTTTTATCTTCGGTTTATTTGGATGACTTAAATCTGAGCATTGAAAATGATACAGTCATTTCCGCAAGAACTATCGGTATAAAAGCAAATCCATTTCAACTTCTTTTCAGCCGTGTTTATCTCCGTGAAGTGATAATGTATGATGTTAATCTTAAGATCATCGAAGATAGTTTGGGAACTCCAAACATATCAAAATTATTCTCCGCGGACAGCACTGAGAAAATTGCCGAAGAGCCTGGTAAAAGCGAACCATTTGCTTTCACAATTTTTGTGAACAATCTAGAATTCAGAAACCTAAACTTAATTCGAAAGACTTATGAATATAGAAACATAAAGACGAATTATCTTCACTTTAATCCTAACGATTTGAGCATAACCGAACTTAACATAAAAGCAAAACTAGTTGCCAACTTAAAACAGCAAGAAGCAAGACTAGTTATTGATGAACTTTCCGGGAATCCAAATCTAAGCAGATTTAAACTGAATGATTTCAACGGCGGTTTTACACTTAACCGTGATTTTGCCGAGGTAAATTATCTGAATTTGAAAACTAACTTTGTCGATCTTTCAATCAAAGCTAGGATGGACAGCTTAAATTTATTCGGTAAAATCGATCTTTTCGAGTTTGAAAAATATCCTATTAAACTTGAATTCATAGCTGAGAATTATAACTTCGCAGATCTTTCATCGTTTCTTGACGATACTGAATTCTTAAAAGGCTCTGCCTCATTGAACCTAAATGCTGAAGGCTATTTTGGCAATTTAAATGTTAAGGAACTTGATCTCAACTATAATAAAACTCACTTTGAAATTTTTGGTCACGTCAAAAATCTCCACCAACCTGATAAGTTATTTATCGATGTCGATATTGTCAATTCACATGCAGATTATTCCGATGTGTTAGGACTTCTTCCGGACTTAGGATTACCACAATTTAAAGACCTCCGTCTTGAGGATATGCGTTTCTCTTATAAAGGAGAGCCGACAAAATTCAGAGCAATTGGTTCATCAAAAGTAGGTAAAGGCGAATTGACTTTCGACTGTTATCTGGATTTGCAGAAGGAGGATATGGAGTATGACATCGCTTATGAAACAAAGGAACTAAATCTCTTCCCTATTATCGGAGAAAGAAGCAGTCTTACTGCAAAAGGATCTTTGAAAGGTAAAGGTACTTCTGTTGAAACATTAGCGACCGAATTTCAAACCGCTGTATCAAATTCATTTATCAACGATTACAAAATTGATAAGCTTGAATTATCGGCATCAGCATTCGAAAGGATGATCGATTTTCAATTGGAAGGAATTATTAACAATGCTATATCGGATATTAAAGGAAATCTGAACTTTGCCGATTTAAAAAATCCCGGCTATAATTTTGAAGGCACTTTAAATCAATTAAATCTTGAAAAATTTATATATGATTCACTTTACAACACGAACCTTAATTTTGACTTTACTGCAGCGGGGAAATATTTGGATATCGATAAAATGATCGGAGAATTAAAGGTCGATCTTGATTCTTCTACCATCCGAAGCGAATATATTTACGGCGATAGTTTGAGCATTAGTCTTATACAAGATAATGGAAATAGAAATATTACTATCAATTCAGATTTTCTTGATTTTGTAATATTCGGGAATTATAAAATTTCGAATGTGATAGACCTTCTTGCATATGAAAGCGAGACGATAAGCGAAATTATTTCAAATAAACTCCAAGATTTCACTTTAGCGGAGGATTCGATTTATAATGGAGATGAATTACCGGGAATCGCTGAAAGTGAATTTGATCTTAATTTTAACTTTAATTTCAAGGATTTTAGTCTCTTTCGAACATTACTTAACAACAAAGAACTTGATCTTGCCGGAAGCGGTAAAGGTGAAATAAAGAATAGCGCATCATCTTTCGAAATTACAACCGAACTCGACATTGAACATTTTTTGACAATCACCGGCGAAGAACTCATTTATGTAAATGATCTTAATACTGATTTTCACTTCACGCGGGATAATAGGCTCCGCAGTTTTGAAGCTTTGTTCGGGTCTATTTCTCTCGGCACAGATAAAATAATTTACGGCAGTGAGTATAACGATATTTTTCTCGATCTCATTTTTAATGAAAGCAGACTTTATTATAATCTTTCCGCAACCATCAATGAAGAACTAAAAGCTTCAGGTGAAGGAACAGTTTCAATGACATCTAATTCTCAAACAGTTTTTATCGATGAGCTTAAAATCGATTACAAAAATATACTTTGGGAAAACTTGGAACAGCTTGCGATAAATTTCGATACGAGCAAAATTTCTTTTGATTCCTTTAAGCTCAAGCACCGTGAAGCTGAAGCATCTGTCACCGGAATGATAATGGACACCGGAATACTAGACGTGAAACTTGAAGTCAATAGAATTCCAGGAATGCTGCTTACATATCTTGCCACGGATGTAACCGATTCAGAAATTGGCGGCGATGTAAATCTAAGTGCCCAAATTTCTGGGACAACCGAAAGTCCGTTAATTGATTTGGACTTGAGTATGGAGAAGATGAGCTATTCTGGTGTTACATTCGGTACACTTTTGTTTTCTTCAGATTATTCAGAGAGATTGATAACAACTAATGCTGTCTTTGTGGATTCGACTCACTCCAGCGATAATCCGCTTCTCAAATTAGAAGGTACAATTCCCATTGATCTCACATTGAGTGCGGTTGAAAACAGAATTCCCGATGATTCGGAAATCAATATGCAGCTTATCTCGAAAGGATTTGACTTCACTATCTTCGGCAACACCCTCCCATTTATAACTGAGCAAAAGGGAAATATTTTTGCGGATATTGCTGTCAGCGGCAATTTAAACAATATTAAAACTAATGGAACATTTAAGCTTGAAAATGGAAATTTTAAGGTTAGGGAAAATAATCTATATTATAATGCTGCATTTGAGATTGAAGCTGAAGAATCAAAACTTAATTTTAAAAACATAACTGTTCAGAATTCTTCGGGATCTAATTATAATGGAACTTTGCGTGGAAACGGGAACATTGATTACACAAATGAAGGTCTGAAACAGATTCAAATTTTTATATCAGGAGATCTTGCGGTTTTAAGTCCAAACTCAAAATCAGTCAGTCCTGAATTATTCGGGGATCTTGTTTTAGGAATTAATGATGC
Source organism: uncultured Melioribacteraceae bacterium (assembly GCA_964499285.1). Classification (GTDB taxonomy): domain Bacteria; phylum Bacteroidota; class Ignavibacteria; order Ignavibacteriales; family Melioribacteraceae; genus JAGFIY01. The sequence continues at coordinate 118,917 of CAZCLA010000003.1, read as the reverse complement.
AGCCGAATTTACATATGATGACGACAGATTCAATTTAGTTGCGGATATTTTACTGAAGGAAGTCGATTTGACCTTTACTTTAAATCAAACAGGAGTGACAAGAAGCGGCGAGGGTTTTATTTATGAAGTAATAGAAGATTCATCAAATATAGATAGAGCCGAGGCTGAAATTGAGAATCTGATATCAGAGTTCAGACTGGCGGCAGGAGCCCCGGCGAGAGTGACGGGTTCGACTCCTTTCGACTATTCTCTATTATTCACTATTGAAAACGAAGCTTCACTTATTTTTATATTAAATAAGTCGATTGCACAAAGACTTGTCGTAAAAGCTAACGGCGATTTGCAGATAAGAAGTAAGTACGGATTAAGCGATGCGCAAGGTGGATTTAATCTGCTTGACGGATCACGTTTGGAATTTTTCAAATCCTTCGATGCAACCGGATCAATTCGATTTGAAAGTAATTTATACGATCCTTATCTAAACATTAGTGCAAAATACATTGGAGATTACGTCTCCCCCAATGACGAAAATGAATCGGCAAAAAGAGTAGCGGTAAAATTAAGTTTAAACGGAACGCTATCATCATTGAGCAAAAATTTGGCGCTTGATGAGAATCGTTTAACAGTATATGTCGGCGAAAAAAATATTCAGTCTGAGATACCTTCAATGCAGTACGATGCATCAGATGCGATGTCATTTATTTTAGTTGGAAGATTTAAGAACGATTTGACCTCGGGCGACAAAATAAGTGTTGCCGAACAAGCCGGTGCAGCAGCATCGTTTTTTGGTCCAGTCGTTTCAAGTTTTCTCAACAGTGCTGTAGGCAACATAATTGATGATGTACAAATCAGTCAATCCGGGAAATATACACGAATAGGGATTTCAGGTAGGCACAATAATTTCCGATATAAAATTGGCGGAACAACCGAGGCTTTTAACGATATGCGCAAAGCAAATATTCTAATTCAATATTTATTTAATCAAAATATCTCTCTGAGATATGAAAGAAAAAACCCGATTATCTATTACGAAGGCAATGACTTGAAAATAGATGAATTAGGTTTAAGGTACAGGTTCGAATTCTAATGAAAGAAAAAATTAAATCATTTTTTAAGAAATACCCCGCAAACAAAATTAAATCAAAAACACTTGCTAAAAAGCTTGGTTATTCCGAACCACATACTTATGCTCAAATGAAAGCTGTTCTTCACGATCTTTTTGATGAAGGTTATTTAGCAAGACAGGGAAAAAGATACTATCTGAACAAATTTAGCTCAAAAAACCTTATTGGCAGAGTTCAGATGATCAAGGACGGCAGTTATGCTTTTGTAGAATTGGAAGATAATGCTTTCGGTGATGTTTTTATTCCAGAGAAATTTCTTAATACGGCATTGAACGGAGATACTGTTGAAGTTTCTCTTTTTGCAAAACAGCGCGGTAAAAGCATCGAAGGCGAGATCATAAAAGTCATTCAAAGAAAAAGAAATGAATATGTAGGAATCCTCTCAAAGGAAAAAGCATTTTATTTTGTAGAGGTTGACGACTCTAGCATTCACAGAGATTTTTATGTTCCATCCGATGATTTAAATGGAGCAAAAAATGGCGACAAAGTAATTATTCATCAAATTGAATGGACTAATCCTCAGCTTAATCCCACTGCGAAAGTTAAACAGGTATTGGGAAAAGCAGGAAGTTATGATGCCGAAATTGCATCCATCGCTCACGAAAAGGGACTAAGATTTATTTTTCCCGATGAAGTGATAATTGAAGCAGAAAAAATTATGATTGATATTCCTCAATCCGAACTTGATTCCAGACTCGATTGCAGAGATGAAGATATCTTTACTATTGATCCGGAAGATGCCAAAGACTTTGACGATGCTGTGTCAATCTTGAACCTTGACAATGGTAATTTTCAAGTAGGAATTCATATAGCCGATGTATCGCACTATGTTAAAAAAGGTAACGCAATTTACAAAGAGGCTGTTGAAAGAGCTACGAGCATATATTTTGTAGGAAAGGTAATACCTATGCTTCCCGAACATCTTTCTAACAAAATTTGCTCTTTGGTTCCAAACGAGGATAGATTGACCTTCAGTGTAATTGCTGAAATTTCACCGGAAGGAAAATTGTCGGATTATAAAATTTCGAAATCTGTAATCAACAGCAAGAGAAGATTTACCTATGATGAAGTACAAGAAATACTCGATTCGGGAAAAGGAGAATTCTCGGAAAAATTAACGCAGCTAAACAAACTTGCGAAAGTTTTACGAAAAAACAGAATGGATCAGGGAAGTATTAATTTCATGACTCCGGAAGTAAAATTTGAATTAGATGAAAATAACATTCCGATAAACGTTTCAATAAAGAAAGTAAAAGACAGTCATCAACTGATTGAAGAATATATGCTTCTTGCAAATCAGATAGTCGCTAAATTCATTAATGATGATACGTCCGAACCTGAACCATTTATTTACAGAGTTCATGATTTGCCGGAACAAGAAAAGCTAGTGGAATTTTCAATCTTTGTAAGATCACTTGGTTATTCCTTCGATCCGGATTCCGGGAAAAGTTCATTACAAATGAGCAAATTTTTGGATGAGATAAAAGATTCTCCGGAAGAATCATTGATTAACGAAATTGCAATTCGTTCGATGGCTAAAGCAATTTATTCTACAGAAAACATCGGGCATTACGGACTTGGTTTCTCACATTACTCTCATTTTACCTCACCCATAAGAAGATTGCCGGATTTGATAATTCATCAAATCTTATTTAACAAAATAAGCAGCAAAAAAAGACCTTACACTTATAAAGAACTGGTAAATCTATCTGAACACAGTTCCAGACAAGAAAGAACCGCTGTTGATGCAGAAAGGTTATCCGTAAAAATTAAACAGATTGAATATCTGCAAAACAAAGTCGGTGAGGAATTCGAAGCTGTTATTTCAGGAATAACCAACTTTGGATTATTCGTTGAACTTAAGGAAAGTCTTGCCGAAGGTTTGATAAAAATGAGAGACTTGGAAGATGATTATTATATCTTTGATGAAAAAAATTATCTTCTGAAAGGAAGAAGAAACGGGAAAAAGTACAGATTAGGCGACAGTTTGAACGTTAAACTTGTGAGAGTAGACAAGGAGAAAAGAGAGATCGATTTTGCACTTTTGTCTGATTGAATTTCTTATAAAATTATGAACAAAAAAGCCGGGTTTTTGACTTAATGAAAAAAATATTATTAATAATCTTTGTAGTCTATACCTCCTCAAACATTATAGCACAGTTTGGGAAAAATAGAGTTCAATATAAGGACTTCGATTGGCTTTATATCCAAACTACACACTTTGATATTTATTTTTCCGAGGATGGTAGAGATATTGCGGAGTTTACCGCAAATGTTGCCGAGCAAGCACTTGATAATATTATGAACGATATCAATTATGAGATAAATAATCGAATTTCTTTAATAGTTTACAACTCGCATAACGATTTTACGGAAACCAACACGACACAGGGATATCTGTCTCAAGGTATTGGAGGTTTTACAGAACCTTTCAAAAATAGGGTGGTCTTTCCATTTGAGGGAGATTACCAGAAATTTTGGCATGTTATTTCGCATGAACTCGTCCACGCTGTAATGAGAGATATGCTTTACGGAGGTACTGTACAAAATATAATCGCAAAAAATATTACTCTTCAGTTACCGCTTTGGTATCACGAGGGTATGGCTGAATTTTTAACAAGCGGGTGGGAAACAAATAGTGATATGTTCATCAGAGATGCAATTATCAACACATATCTTCCGGATATTCAGGGACTTTACGGTTATTTCGCATACCGCGGCGGACAAGCTTTATTTTACTATATCTCAAAAACATACGGAAGAAAAAAAATTGGTGAAATTCTAAACAAAACCAAAGGGTTAGGCAGTTTAGAAGCCGGATTGAAATCGTCAATCGGTTTAACGATTGAAGAGCTCAACGATAGATGGAAAAAATGGATCAAAAAAGAATTTTGGCCCGAAATCGCATTAAGACAAGATCCAGATGAATTCGCAAAACGATTAACGAATAATAAAGAAGCAGGAGGATTTTATAACACAAGTCCTGCTATTTCTCCACAAGGGGATAAAATTGCTTTTATTTCAGATCGCGATATTTTTCTTGATATTTTTGTTATGAATGCTCTTGACGGCGAGATAATAACTAAAATTGAAGGATTCGGACGACAAAATGATCTTGAAGAATTGAATTTACTGTTCCCATCGGTTTCTTGGTCTCCGGATAATAATAGGTTGGCTGTTTCCAAAAAAGGTCAAGGTTATGATATTGTTGTGATAGTTGATGTTGAAGAGGACGAATATAATGAACTGCCAACTGAGCTTCAGGGTATCGAAACTACTGCTTGGTCTCCAGACGGAAGATACATAGCATTCAACGCTCATAATGCGAGACAATCTGACATCTATGTTTATGATCTTGAAACTGAAGAATTAAAGAACTTAACAAATGATATCTTTAGTGATTTTTCTCCCGCTTGGTCGCCAGACGGCAGTTTTTTAATATTCTCTTCAGATCGAGATGACTTTATAGGAGAGGACAGATTTGAATACGACGGTTATAATATGATTTCTCACGATTACGCTAAAAGAGATCTCTATTCGTTCACATTTAACGATGGTAAAATTAAAAGGATAACAGATTGGAAATATAGTTCACAGAAATCGGCAGTAGTTTCTGAGGATGGGAAATCGATTTTGTTTGTTAGCGATAAAAATGGAATCGATAATATATACAAGAAAAAAATTGTGATAGAACCAACAGATACTGTTAGTTCAATTGTCAATCTGCATGCAGTTCCTGTCACAAATTCCCTAAACGGAATAAATCAATTAAGCATTTCGGAAGACAGAAAAAAACTCGCTTTCACTTCCCTGTTTAATTCCGGTTACAACATATTTACACTTAATAATCCGTTTGAGATTGAATTGGAACCTGATACGCTTCAACTCACACCCTTTATGGAACGTGTAATTACCGGTGAAGAGTTTTCGGATGATATTTATAATCATGCTGATACTTTACAGAATTACGAGAACAATTTTGATCATTTTATTTCTGCTTCTGATTTACAACAGACGGAAACCGACACATCGAACACACGGAAAAGGATTTATACGGGGAAATATGTAGGAGATAAGGATACGACAAGAACAGCGGATTATAGTAATTACATATTCTCCCCTAACCAAAAAGTAGTGTCAGATACAACTGCATTGAAAGAAAACATTTTTGATGAAAAGTTGGATGACAACGGAAACTTTCTCGTCAACGA
>CAZCLA010000003.1:26269-113482 GCA_964499285.1 uncultured Melioribacteraceae bacterium | reverse complement strand
AAGAAAACATTTTTGATGAAAAGTTGGATGACAACGGAAACTTTCTCGTCAACGAGTATAAAATTAATTTCACTCCCGATTTAGTTTATGCGAATGCATACGTAAGCACTTATTATGGTTTGTTGGGAACCACAGTGCTGTCATTTAGCGATATGCTCGGTAATCACCAGCTTGTAGGTATGACCGGGCTTCAGGTGGATTTAAAAAACAGTGATTACGGCTTAGCTTATTATTATTTGCCAAAACGGATAAATTACGGAGTTGAATTATTCCATACGGCACGATTCGTTTATCTCGCAGGTTTTAACCGAACGGAACTTTATAGATATAGAAACTTCGGAGCAGCTTTTTCAGCAAGTCTTCCATTGGACACCTACAATCGATTTGATTTAAGTTTAAGTGTTATGCGTGTTACATCAGAAAATTTGGATAACCAATTGGTTCCAATGGATAACGCAACATTTATTATTCCACAACTTTCTTATATATATGATGATGTTCTGTTCGGCTACACTTCGCCTATTCAAGGCAGCCGCTATAAATTTACTCTTTTCGGAAATACTGGAATTGGCAGCAGCGAACCAAACAGTTTTTATTCTTTTATTTTTGACGTGAGAAAATATTTTAGATTTTTCTATGACAACTCATTTGTCTTTAGATTATCAGGAGGGTATTCCGGTGGAGCCGCTCCTCAAAGATTTTTCCTTGGTGGTGTTGATAATTGGATCAACAGATCTTTCGCTTCCGGTACTATCCCTTTGGAAACTCCGGCAGACTTTGCTTTTCTCACCCCTGCCCTTCCGATGCGCGGATATAATTATTCGGAAAGAATCGGAACTAAGTATTCTTTGGTAAATATGGAATTCAGATTACCGCTAATACGTTATCTTCTTACAGGTCCTCTTCCACTTCTTTTTCAGAATGTTATCGGAACGGCATTTCTTGATGCTGGAGCAGCTTGGTATGATAATTCAAAACTGCAACTATTCAATCGGAATGAGAATGGAAACGTAGTCACAAAAGATTTGCTTTTGGGTATGGGATTCGGAGCAAGAATTTACTTTCTATTTCTGTGGAGATTTGATTGGGCTTGGAGTTATGATCTAAATAATTTTTCCAAACCCAAATTTTATATCTCACTTGGATATGATTTCTAATCTTCTAAGCTCCTTTTGAATCAGAAGTAACAGTATTTGTAGGTGAACTTTCAGCCTGTTTGGACTCTTTTTTAAGAGTTGATTTTGATGCATTGTTGTTTTTATAATCGGTCTGATAAAATCCGTTTCCCTTAAAAATAGGACCTGCCCCGGTACCAATAAGTCTCTTCAATTCACCATTACATTTAGGACAAATACTAAGAGGTTCATCCGTCATTTTTTGAAATTCATCGAATTCATATCCGCATTCTCGACATTTATATTCATATGTTGGCATTTATTCCTCGATTGAAAAATATTTTTAGTTGCAAAAATACTTACGAAAAATAAATTTTCAAACATCCTTAAGATTTCCGGATTTTGTATTTTAAGAATATGGATCTGATAAAGAAATTAGTACTTTTTGCGGCGATGTCCGTTTTATTATTCCTTAGCGGGTGCTTGAACTATACTCAAGTTACTACTCTTAAAACAGACGGCTCCGGAAGTATGTTCGTTCATTATTGGACCGAGTTGGATAATCCCGAAGACACACTCTTTATCAATCGTCTGGGAATTTTTAATGCAGATTCAATCAAAAAAGAATTTCTTTCGGATTATTTAACAATTGACGAGATAGAAGTTTATAGAGATTTTAGGGACAGCACAATCCATGCAAAGGTAGAGTTAACTTTTGCACACTTCGATTCACTTAACTTGTCACCGGTCTTTCGAGCTTCAAAATTTTCCATTTTGAATGGTCCAGAAGAAATAAAAATATTTTCCCAATTTATTATGCCGTTTGCAACAGGCTTCGGTATCAACCGGGAGGAATTTAAGGTAAGATACATATATTACCTGCCCGGCGAAATTCTCGAGCACAATGCAGTTGATGTCACGAGAAATAAACTTACCTGGGAATATAATCTCGAAGAAATTGGGAGTGGAAGGACAATAACTGCAGTTTACAGACCTTTTTTGCTTAAAGAAACTCCAAAATGGATTTACTTGCTCTGTCTGATGGTGTTGCTCATTGTGATAACCTTCCTGCTTAAAAAGCGAAAAGCCTAATACAATCCGCTAAATCCTTTATTTACATATATTTGACTTCACAAATACATTTATTTATATTTGTTTTCTTTGTAGAAAATAATTTTCCTAATCGGAAATAAAACTCATGATTGAGCAAAGCCCAATAATAGTTTCCGGTCTTTCCAACCCTGGCTTTACAAAAAAAGTTGTTAATTATCTCGGATTGGAAGAAGGACTGGTTGAACTTAAAAGATTCAGTGACGGTGAAATATGGGTTAAGTTTAAGGAAAATGTACGTGGACGGGACGTCTTTATAATTCAATCGACTCATCCACCAGCTGAAAATTTGATGGAACTGCTGATTATGATTGATGCAGCCAGCAGAGCTTCTGCAAAGAGAGTCACAGCTGTAATTCCTTATTTTGGGTATGCTCGCCAAGATAGAAAAGATCAACCGCGAGTTGCATTAACCGCAAAATTGGTGGCAAATTTAATTACAACGGCAGGTGCCGATCGAGTTATAACAATGGATCTTCACGCTGCTCAAATACAAGGTTTCTTTGATATTCCGTTCGATCACCTGTACGCATCGCCGGTATTTACTGGAATTTTGGATAATGAAAATAAAAATCTTGTTGTTGTTTCACCCGATGTTGGGGGAATTAAACTTGCGAGATCTTATGCAAAAAGGCTTCATGCTGATCTTGTCGTAATCGATAAAAGAAGATATGATGCAAATAAATCAGAAGTGATGAACATAATCGGAAGTGTAGAAAAAAAGGATGTTCTTTTAGTTGATGATTTGATTGATACCGGCGGAACTTTTGTTAATGCGGTAGATGCACTTAAAAAAAATGGTGCAGCTACAATTTATGGTGCGGTTACTCATCCGCTGCTTTCCGGAAACGCAATTGAAAAACTTGAAAAATCTCCGCTGGATAAGTTATATGTTACGGACAGTATACCTCTGCCTCAAGGAACTAAATCTGTAAAAATTGAAGTGAGGACAGTATCGGAACTTATTGCAGAAGCAATTATTCGTTCATATCAAAACGAATCAATTAGTTCTTTGTTTGAAATAGATAAAAGTTAGATATTAGAAAATATATTTTGGAGAACCATTTAAAATGTCAGAGATAATCGTAAAAGCCGAAAAAAGAAACACCAAGACCAAAGGTGAATTAAGTACTTTAAGGAATAGCAAAAGAGTACCTGGTGTTTACTACATAAAAGGTCAAGACCCGATTTCAATTACGGTTGATGAGTATTCAATCAATTCGTTGGTATTTACATCCGAGCAAAAAGTTGTGAATCTTCAAATTGACGAAACCGAACACAAATGCATCGTCAAAGATGTACAATTCGATCCCGTCAGCGATAAAGTTATCCATTTCGATCTTCTTGGCTTAACTGCCGGTCAAAAACTTCAACTCGAAATTCCATTACAGTTCACCGGTAAAGCGCCCGGATTAAAAGAAGGCGGACACTTGCAGCACTTTATGCACAAGCTCGATGTTGAATGTTTACCGAAACATATTCCGGATACTCTTGAAGTAGATGTGAGCGGACTGCATATCGGAGATACGATTCACGTTTCCGATGTTTCTTTTGATAATATTGAGATCCTTAATTCACCGGAATCAGTTATTGTTACAATGCTTAAACCGAGAGAACTTGAGGAAGAAACTACCTCAGAACTTGAAGATGAGGAAATGAAAGAACCTGAAGTTATTGGTAAAGGCAAATCAGACGAAGATTCTGAAGAAGACGAATAATCTATAGATAATTGTGCGAATTATATTTGGAATCGGAAATCCCGGAAGCAAGTATAATAATACGAGACATAATATAGGATTTTTGCTTTTAGACAAGCTTGCAAATAAGCTTGATATTGAGTTCCAACCTTCCAAATATGATTATTATTTTGCGGGAAGCAGATCATCTGCTTCCCAATTTTTTTTAGTAAAACCGACAACATACGTCAATCTAAGCGGAAATGCTGCAATTGATGTTATTAATAATTACTTCGTTGATCTACAAGATTTTCTTGTAGTAACAGATGACTTAAATTTAGAGCAAGGCAAAGTAAGAATTCGCCAAGCAGGCGGCGACGGAGGGCATAACGGTATTAGTTCAATTATCTACAGTTTGGGAGACGACAATTTTCCCAGGCTCCGGTTTGGTATCGGGCGCAAATTTGATCAAGGCGATATGAAAAATTTTGTTTTGAGCAAATTTACCGACGAAGAGCTTACATCACTTGAACCAAATTTCAATTTTGCCGAAAATTTGATTACTGAGTTTATTAATAGCGGTTTCCAAGCAATGCTTGATTACAACAGTAAACATGCAAATTCATTGAACAATTCCAATAACAGTGAGGTCAAATAGGGAGCACTCATGAATAATCTTATTTATATCATTCCATTTTTAGGACTAGCTGCACTTCTATATTCCTATATTAAAAGTGCATGGATTAAGAAGCAGAGTACTGGAAATGAAAAAATGACTAAAATTTCCGACAACATTAAAGATGGTGCTATCGCATTCTTAAAAACTGAATACCGAGTTCTTATATTCTTTGTTATTATAGTCGCAGTTTTATTAGGAGTTTTTAACAGCACCAAAGAAGATTCTTCATGGCTAATTTCTATATCTTTTGTTGTTGGGGCATTCTGTTCAGCACTTGCCGGCTTTTTAGGTATGATAGCCGCAACGAGAGCAAATGTAAGAACCACCGAAGCTGCTAGAACCGGATTGAGCCCGGCACTTAACATTGCCTTTGCAGGTGGATCAATTATGGGAATGAATGTAGTCGGTCTTGGAGTGATAGGTCTTAGTGTTCTTTTCCTTATCTATAACGGTTTGGATTGGGATATCAATAAAGTAATAAATGTTGTAACGGGATTTTCTCTCGGGGCTTCTTCAATCGCTCTTTTTGCAAGAGTCGGAGGTGGAATTTATACAAAAGCAGCCGATGTTGGTGCCGACCTTGCCGGAAAAGTTTATGAAGGAATTCCCGAGGACGACCCAAGAAATCCAGCAACTATTGCAGATAACGTTGGTGATAACGTAGGTGATGTTGCAGGTATGGGCGCCGATCTATTTGAATCGTTTGTGGGAGCAATTATCGGAACTATGGTTCTCGGTGCCGTATTTGCAGGAACAGTAATGGAACTAGAAGCAGTGATGCTTCCGCTTATGCTTGCCGGTGCAGGAATCATTTTGTCAATTATCGGCACTTTCTTCGTTAGGGTTAAAGAGGGTGGTAATCCTCAGCGAGCATTAAATATGGGTGAGTTTGGTACTACTGGTTTTATGATAATAGCCTCATACTTCATCATCGATTATATTCTCCCCTCAAACTGGTCATATTCTGGCGTAGATTATACAAGCATTGGAGTATTTTTTGCTACATTAATTGGTCTTATCGCTGGCACGCTAATTGGATTGATTACTGAATACTACACAAGTACCACGGGAAAACCCGTAAGAGGAATTGCAAACCAATCGATCACGGGATCAGCGACAAATATAATTGCCGGTTTAGGCGTAGGTATGATGTCTACTGCAGCTCCAATAATAATTATTGCCGCCGGAATCATTAGTGCGTATTCACTCGCTAACCTCTACGGAATCGCAATTGCAGCACTAGGAATGCTGTCTATCACTGGCATTCAATTAGCTGTTGATGCATACGGCCCCATTTCCGATAATGCCGGCGGGATTGCTGAAATGGCAGAGTTGCCGAAAGAAGTAAGAGAAAGGACAGACAAACTTGATGCGGTAGGAAACACGACAGCTGCAATAGGTAAAGGTTTCGCAATTGGATCTGCTGCTCTCACAGCACTTGCATTATTTGCAGCTTTTATGCACCAAGCAGATATTTCAACAATCGATATTTCTAATCCTGTTATTATGGGTGGTTTATTTATTGGGGCTATGCTCCCGTTCCTTTTCTCTTCTATGGCGATGGGAGCTGTAGGAAGAGCCGCCAAAGAAATGATAATTGAAGTCGGACGTCAGTTCAAAGAAATTAAAGGTCTGCGCGAAGGAAAAGCAGAAGCTGAATACTCGCGATGTGTGGAAATTTCGACAAAAGCTGCAATACGAGAAATGATTGCTCCTGGATTAATGGCTGTGATTGTTCCGGTTGTTATAGGCTTTTTCAGCAAAGAAATGCTTGCCGGAATGTTGGCTGGGGTCACAACAAGCGGCGTACTTATGGCCATTTTCCAATCAAATGCCGGTGGGGCTTGGGATAACGCAAAGAAATTAATCGAAGGTGGGATAACTATTGACGGATTTAAATATGGAAAAGGATCGGATGCCCATAAAGCTGCTGTTGTGGGCGATACGGTTGGTGATCCATTTAAAGATACTTCCGGACCATCGCTTAACATTCTGATTAAGCTTATGTCAGTAGTTTCTTTAGTTATTGCGCCATTAATAAAATAATTCTATATTTGTTGACTTAATATTTATTAACCCTGCTCTCGAAACCTTCACTTCGAGGGCCACTAAATGTCCAGAGGGAGGTGAAAATAGGATGAAGAAAAATCACTACGAATGCGTAGTGATCATCAACGCTGCACTAGAAGATGATCAAATTGAAGCATCGCTTTCCAGAGTATCCGAAATAATCACAACAAACGGCGGCGAAATTTTCGATTTGGAAAGATGGGGAAGAAAACGCCTTGCCTACCCCATACAAAAGTCCAAGTCAGGTTTCTATGCAATTTGCAGATATGTTGCTCCTACTGAAGCAGTTTCAAAAATCGAAAGACTTCTTCGATTAGATGAAACCGTTGTAAGATATTTAACAGTAACAATGGATAATGAGGCTTTGGAATATTTTGAAAAATCCAAAGATGACCGCGAAACGGCAAAGGATGAAGAAGCAGAATCTGCTGAACAGAATGATGAGACGACGCAAGAGACCGAACCAGCCGGTTCTGACGTAATAGATTCCAATGATTTAGATAGTGAGAATAACTAATTATTAAGATAAGATTTACGGAGGTTGCAAATGGCAGACCTAAAAATGCCTGAATTAAATAGTGTTATTATAGCCGGTAACTTGACTAAAGATCCGGTTTTCAGAGAAACTTCTAACAACACGCCTGTGGTTAATTTTCATATTGCTGCAAACAGACGTTATAAAGACAGCAATAATCAGTGGCAGGAAGATGTCTGTTACGTTGGCGTTGTTGCATGGAATAAATTAGCAGACAGCTGCAGAGACCGGCTGAAAAAAGGAAGTGCTGTTCTTGTTGATGGAGAACTGCAAAGCAGAACTTTTAAAACGGAAGACGATAAAAACAGAACAATCGTTGAAATTAAAGCTAAACGTATTCAATTCCTTAACAAGAATTCGAAAAATAATTCGTCGGATGAGGATTACGAAACGTCTTCAAACGAAGATTCTGATTACGAAGATAATTCATTCGATAAATTTTTATCTGACGACGAAGCCGATCTTATCAGCAATGATAAATAAGAACTGGAGTTAAACAAAAATGAAATCAAAAAGATCAAAAAGAGTTTTAGAAGAATACATCGATTATAAAGATGCTAAAAAACTCCAAAAATTCGTCACCGATCAAGGTAAGATTATTCCACGACGAATTACTGGACTAAGTGCTAAACAACATCGGGAATTGGTTACTGCAATTAAACGAGCACGTCAAATTGCAATTATGCCTTACATTTCCGAAGCTGTTAAATAGGAGAGATTTGGTATGAAAGTCATTTTAAGAAAAAATTACGATAAACTGGGAAAAATAGGCGACGTTGTTGAAGTGAAAAACGGTTTTGCCAGAAATTTTTTGATACCCAGACAAATTGCTTACACCGCAACTTCCGGAAACTTGAGAGCACTCGAAGAAGAAAAAGTTCAACTTGCTAAAAAAGAAGAAAAAGAACTACAAAGTGCTCAATTGCTTTCAGCCGAACTTGAAAAAGTATCGGTTACGATCCCGGTGAAAGTAGGTGAAGAAGATAGAATATTCGGAACTGTTACAACCCAAATGATTGCCGATTCATTAAAGGAAAAAGGTTATGATATCGATAGAAGAAAGATTGAAATCAGTGAACCTATTAAATCCTTGGGGATCTACAGCGTTAATGTAAAACTTCATCATGATGTTACGGCAGTCGTTAAAACCTGGGTTGTTCGCGAATAGAAATATTAGAATAATATTAAGTTAATTTATATTTTAATTTAATATTAAAAGTCAACCAAATGTTTATTTTGCATTGGTTGTTTGACTGTATATATTAGTTCCTAAATAAAAAATTAGAGTTTTTAACTAACACCAAGACTAAATAATGAAAGAATTTAGATTTAGAATCATTTTGATATTAGCCGCTGTGGCTCTAGCTGTTTATCTGCTCTATCCGACCTATGCGGATTTGCAGAACACTCAAATGATAAATGAAAAATTGAGTAATGTTGAAGACAGCTTAAAACAACTATCACCACCGCCCACGGACGAACAAATTAGCTCCTACTTAACTTTTATCGAGGACAGCATAATGGTTAGCGATCCCTCAATACGAGATAATCGTGAAAAGAGAGTTAAGTTAGGACTTGATCTTCAAGGCGGTATGTATCTTGTTATGGAAGTTAATACGGCTAAACTGTTAGAAAGACTAGCAAGAGACCCCGATGAGACATATTTGGAAGTTCTTGCACAAGCCGAAGAAATTGCTAAAAGATCGGATGAAAATGTCGTAACAATATTAGCCAACTTGCTTCAAGAAAAAGGCATTAGATTGAGCCGTTATTTCGGATCAATCAGAGAGGATGACGAAGTAATCATCGATCGTCTTCTTGAACAAGAATCTGATGCCGTTACGAGAGCGATTGAAATCATCAGCAACCGTGTTAACCAATACGGTGTATCTGAACCTAACATTCAACCTCAAGGTTCGCGAAGAATTATTATAGAACTTCCCGGTATATCAAAAGAAGAAGAAGCTAAAAGACTTCTTCAGGGAAGAGCTGCACTCGAATTTCGTCTGGTTAAGGATCCTGAATTCACTATCCCCATTATGAACAGAATCGATGAGGTGCTTGCCGCTGATTTTAAGAAAGACACAACAGTGGTTCAAGATACTACCGCAAACGAAGAATTATCGCAACAAGAGATTGAAAAGGAACATCCTTTCTTTGCAATTGCTTGGATAAACAATCAGTCACCCACCGCTGATGCATTCGTTTCTGAAAAGAACAGAACTAAACTTGATAATTACCTTGCTCGACAGGATGTCCAAAAAGTCATTCCGGATAATGTTGAATTCATTTACGGCGCTAAACCGGAAGCTACTCAGGACGGAGAAAACATTTTCCGCTTGTATCTGGTTAACAAACAACCTGAACTAACTGGCGACGTAGTTGTTGATGCGCGTGCAAATATTGATCCTACAACAACTCAACCAATTGTTCAGATGGAGATGAACAGCGACGGGGCAAGAGAATGGGCCCGTATTACTGGCTCCAACATTAATAAAAGATGTGCAATTATGTTGGATGGTTATATATATGTTGCTCCAAACATAATCAATAAAATACCTTCCGGAAGTTCCCAGATTACAAATATGGGAACGATGGACGAAGCAAAATTGATTGAAATCGTTTTGAAAGCCGGTGCTTTACCAGCTCCAATTGATATTATTGAGGAACGAACTGTAGGTCCCTCCTTAGGTCAGGATTCAATTAACCAAGGCTTCCAATCAGTATTTATTGGTTTTATTCTTGTTGCAATATTTATGGTTATCTACTATCGCAAAGCCGGTACAATTGCTGATCTTGCATTATTTTCAACCATGTTATTCATTATGGGAATTCTTGCTGGATTTCACGCTACACTTACTCTTCCTGGTATCGCGGGTATAATTTTAACAATTGGTATGGCTGTTGACGCGAACGTTATAATATATGAACGAATACGAGAGGAACTCGCAACAGGGAAAACTGTTAAGGCAGCAATTGCAAGTGGTTATTCAAACTCATATTCTGCAATCTTTGACTCGAACATAACGACATTCTTTACCGGAATTATTCTCTACCAATTCGGAAGCGGACCGGTCCAAGGTTTTGCACTAACTTTAATGATCGGTATTGTTTGCAGTTTATTCAGTGCTCTTGTTATTACAAGATTGGTATTTGACTATATGGTTTCTAAGGGAGCCAAAATTAACGTAGGTTAAATTGTTTTTAAGGAGATTTATTAAAAAATGCAAATATTTCAAAACTTAAGCGTAGATTTCCTCAGTAAACGGAAAATAGCATATATATTTTCCGGAATTCTCCTTCTCCTCGGATTATTAAGTTTATTTGTAAGAGGTCTCGAATTGGGAATCGATTTTAAAGGTGGTTCAGAAATTGCACTCCAATTTGAACAGCCGATCGACATCACGGAGATAAGGGATATTTCAACCGCAATGAACCTTGGTAAGATTGAGGTTAAAACTTTCGGTGGCGAAACTGGTGTTCTGATAAGAACCGATCTTCAAGAGATTCCTCAGGAGAGTTTCGATAGATATGTAAATGTCATAAACTCAGAAATCGAAAAGATAATTCCGGGTTTGGAAAAGAGAATTGTCGATAAATCAGGTTCTTCCATCACATACTCATTTGAAAGTGCTGATACAATAAGCACACTCAATGCCGAATTATTCAAACGAGGATTTCAAGTTAGTAAAGGTTCGCAAGATGATGATAACACACTTTTGATTGTAAGAGTTGGCTTTGCCGATATGATGAAGGAAGTGCTGAGAGAAGAATTACCCGGTAATCCTTTTACGGTTCAGAAGGAAGATTTAGTAGGACCAAAAATTGGTGATGAATTAAAAGCAAATGCAATAATAGCTGTTGCACTTGCTCTGGTTGTAATTCTCATTTATTTAGGTTTTCGATTTAAATTCATATTTGCAGCCGGTGCTGTTATAGCATTATTTCACGATGTAATGATAACACTTGGTGCATTTTCTTTGCTTTACGGATTGACAGATTTTCTTAACCTCGAGATTTCTATCAACGTTGTTGCAGCGTTCCTGACACTTGTTGGTTATTCAATCAACGATACAGTAATTGTATTCGATAGAATTAGAGAGAATCTAAAAATTCATAAAACTGATGACTTAGCGAACAATATCAATAAAGCAATCAACAAAACGATGCCTCGTACAATTATTACTTCTTTAACAACTCTTGTGGTTACTTTTGTACTTCTTGTATTCGGTGGTGAAGTTTTAAGAGGATTTGCTTTTACACTGTTTTTTGGTGTACTTATTGGTACTTATTCTTCAGTGTTCGTTGCCAGCCCGATTGTATATGAATATGCGATGAAAGCAAAATCGAAAATTCAATTCGGTTGATGATGAATATTTTTGAATTAAAAGCCGGTCATTCGATCGGCTTTTCTATTTTAAAGAAAGTGCAAAGGAAAGTTGAGCAATAAAATAGGTATTCAGAATGATGTATTCATATTTAGGATTATTATTCTTGAATTTTTTATACGCAAGAAATGAATCGGATAGAACAAAAAGAAGTGCGCCAATACTTACAAGAAGCGATGCTTGATCTCTTAAAAACAAATATCTGTTTATCCCCACCCACAGCATAACAGTTAAAACTCCAACATAAACAAGAACCATAAACCTATATTTACTGACTGAATCTCCAAGAATAATCAACATAATACTCGTATAAAGCAGGGCAGCTATAAATATGTAATAATTAAACGAAAATACATTTTGAATAAAAGCAAATGAATAAGCAATGTGTGCAGCTAAAAAGGCAATTAATCCATATTTGAACTTCGATTCGTTCATCATCAAGAAAACGTCACCAATAAGGGAGATTATCAATGCTGATTTTATATAAAATGAAAATTCGCTTCCCGGATTTGAATCAATAAAAAAGGCTAAAATTATAATTGAAATAATTGTTATCGGCTTCAGAAGCAAAAAAAAATTTCTTTTCGAATCAATATTTACTCTTAAATAAGATGTGGTCATGGACAAAATTAAAATTATTACTATTACGACAGCAATAATCATTTTACTTTGACCAAAACCAAAGTAATATCGTCGTTCTGAGGTTCGCTTTCACGAAATGTTTTTAAGGAGTGCATTATTTCATTTTCAACCTGCATTGCAGATCGGCTGCTCGATTGTTTTAAAATACTTTTAAATCTTTCATCTCCGAACAAATCTTTTTCCTTGTTCATTGCTTCAGTGATTCCGTCGGAGTAAAAAGCAAACAGTTGACCTGCTGCCAGCGGTAGTTCAATCTCTTCAATTGAATTGTCGAAGATTTCTTCTGTCTTCATACCAATCCCAATTCCCTTGGGGATATATTCATCTAAATGAAAATCTTTTGCAACTAAAAGCGGAGTGTGACCTGCTCTGCAGTAATTTATTTTTTTTGTTTCAGTATTAAAAAGTGCAATCGATACCGTTATAAACCAGTTTCGTTCAATTGTAGGAGTAATTTTTTTATTAACTTCCACCAGAACTTCTTTAGGAGTTCTTCCTGCGGAGCAGAATAATTTTATCATTGTTTCTAGCTTAGACATATAAAAAGAAGCAGCCAGTCCCTTTCCGGATACATCACCGATAATCACAAATACTCGTTTTTCATCAAGTCTAATTATATCATAATAATCTCCGCCAACCTGCATTGCAGGATGCATGCTTCCACTAATATCTAATCCATTTATGTTTGGGATACTGTTAGGCAGCAAACTAATTTGAATTCGCTTTGCGTTCTCAAGATCTCGATCAATTTTAAGCTTTTCCGCCTCAGCTTCATACAACCTTGCGTTTTCAATAGCAGCAGCGATCTGATTGCAAGCAGCTGAAAGAAGTTCCAAATCTTTTCCTGCGAATTGGGCACCAGAATGCTTTAGTCCAAACAAAACCAAACCGATAATTTTGTTCTTAATCATTAAAGGAATAATTGTGTAAATACCTTCCTCCTTCAATTGCTCGGCACTTTCCGGATATATTTTTTTGAAATCCACTTCTTCGATAACCGGATTGAGCTTCAGCTTTACTTTCTCGTTCAATAACGCCCTAATTTGTGTTTCTTTTTCCTCAAGTAGAATTGAAGACTTGTCAATTCCTACCGCTCTTAGAATCGTGCAAGCTTTATCATCTCCGTTGGATTTAAGAAGTATTGCTACTTTTTTTAACTTTAGTGAATTGATAAAAGTATCTACAACTGAATCCAAAATGTTATCCATACCAACAATTGTCGATATATCGCTGCTGAACTTTACGAGTACTTTCTGAAAAGCAAATTGTTCCGGGTAAAATTTAGAAGTAATTACTTCTTGAAATCTGTCTTTTGTAGATTGAAAAATAAGTGCAAACCCGATAAAAATAATTCCTGCAATAATACCTTGATACTCTGTTCCAATAGCGCTGCTTATCGATTGTCCTAATACATAAATCACAACAAAGTAAAGTGCTGCCAACGTAATTGTTGCTGCGGTGTACATAATGGTGTTTTTAATTACGTCACTTACGTCCATTAATGAATACTTGAATATAGAATAACCAAAAGAGATTGGGAGAAGCACGATTAAAATAATCGGCATAAAATATTCGGGGGAATTAAACTGAGCAACCGGTTGAGCAGTGACTATTGCGGTGGTATAATATATTATTGCCGCAACTCCGAGTGCATAGGTAATTAATATCACAAAAATTGCGTTACGTTCATGCTGCGTCTTAAGTCTTTGATAGCTTACAAACAAACTGATGAGTCCAACTACTATTGCCGCACTTGATAACCAAGACATCAGGTTGAAGTAAAGTGTAGCTTGAATATAATTATCTCTCATATAAGCAGAAAAATAGAGCATTAAAGCCAGCAGATATATAACTGTAGGTCCTAAATAAAGAAATCTTTGCGTTACTTTTTTATCTATAAACTTATTTGGTTTAGGAAACACCCAGAAAAAATGAATAAGTACAAATGGGAAGAATGAAACCCCAAAGAGCGACATTAAATCGATAATTATACTAAGCCCCATCGGAAATGAATTTTCTATATATGGATTATTAAAGCTGCGGATAACAACCATATTAAATAGAATCAGCATTACAGCAATTCTAAAAAATAATCTTTGCGGAATACCATTTGGCTTTGCCATTACAACAATATAACCAACGATAAGCCAAATTAATCCTAGCAGAGAAAATGCTACTCCTTGAAAGTTTAGTAGTTTTTTGACTTCCACTTTCGTTTCAAACACGCGACCGTTTCTCTTGATCTTATAAAGTGCCGAATCCCCGCCCTCAACTTTGTTTAGTACACGCTGTGCAGTAGCAACATCACCACTTACGTCTACATTATTAATAGCAAGCAGCTCATCGCCGTCTCTAATTCCTGCCTTCCAAGAAACACCTTCAAACTTAACAAAGGAAAAAAACGTGCCTACGCTGTCTTTAGAAATTTTTTCATTCCTCCAAAGACATTCGTCGTTAGACATCGGATTCACTTCAAATAAGAAATAAAGATTTATTAATGCGATAACTAACAAAAAAAGTGCGACGGGTTTGATCAGAATTTTTTTCGCTTTATCGAACGAGTAGGCTATATTTAAATTAGATCGAGTCATTTAAATTTTATTACCATAAGTGTTATATCATCTGATTGCTCTGCCCCGACTGTATGAGCTTGAACCGCCATAATTACTGAATCTAATATTTCCTTCGGAGATTTATCTGCATTCTTCTCAACTATGTTTTCCAACTTCTTATCACCGAATTCTTCCAATTCTTTACTGAAAGCTTCCGTAATTCCATCTGTAAATAAAACTATGCAATCTCCTTTACCAAATTCAATTGTTGATGAAATATATGGTTCTAAAGTTTCAATAACGCCAAGTATCATCCCGCCTTTTTTCAGGAATGATTTCTCTCCTTTTGTTAAAAATATAGGCGGATTATGTCCGGCGTTAACAAAAGTAAACGTCCGTTTTTTTTCATCAATAATACCCCAAAAGAAAGTAATGAAACTGCCTCCGACTGTATTTTCGGAGACAAGGTCATTTATTAGATTAGACGCTTTATCTAATGAGATGTTTTGTTTACAAATTGACTTTAAGAATGCTTGGAGATTTGCCATGAGAAGTGCAGCCTGAACTCCTTTCCCCGAAACATCTGCAATGGCAATCAGCACTCTATTTTCACTTATACGAATTACATCGAAATAATCACCGCCAACTTGTTTTGCGGTTCTGTTGAAAGATGCAATTTCAAACAATGGGGAATTTGGGAGTTTTTTTGGAAGTAAATTCTGCTGAATTGTTCTTGCTGTCTCCAACTCTTTTTCAAGTTTTTGTTTCTCAATCGCCTCGTTAAACAGTCTCGCATTTTCAATTGAGATAATAGCTAAACTTCCAACTGAAGCAGCAAATTCCAGATCAGAGTTTGAGAATTCTCTGTTATTTTTTCGTGATCCAAGCAGAATTAAGCCCCGGTTTCTTCCCTTAATCTGAAGCGGGATAATTATTTTTACTCCTAAATCAGCCAGTTCAGAAAATTCTTTTGAATTGTCATTAATTATGATTGTTTGATTGATCTGCTCAACGAATTCTTTCGAAATCAAATTTTTTAATTCAATGGTAGAGAATTTATTTTCAAGGAGGTTTATTTCATCATCTAAAATTGTAGCAAAAGCAAACTTAGAAACGAGCAACTGTCCTATAATCGAAAACACGAGAAGTTTAATCACCATTTTTTCTTCAAGAATTCCACTGAACTCCTTGCTCAAATCAAATAAGGAACTAAGCTGATTAACTTTTGCATCGAGGTCACGGTTAACATTATTTAACTTTCCGAACATCAGCGCATTGTCAATTGCACTTCCTCCAAGGTTCAGAAGTGTTTTTAAGAACTCCAGATCTCTTTCGGAATATGGTTCTTTAATCAATCGTTGACCGAGTATCAAAAGCCCGATAAAACCATTCGACGTCAATATTTTCTGACAAACCGGAAGATTATGCTTTTTCAGATAGCCATTGATTTTTCCCGGGTCACTCTCATATTCCTCAATTTTGATTTCCGGAAAATCATCAAGCACATTTATTAACAAACCTTTGCTTGCTTTGATCCGCAAATTTCCACTTTCAGAAAGGGCAATTAGTCCTTTTGATGTATGAAATTTTCCAAAACAAGTAAGTAATAAATTGTTCAGAGTAAAATCGATTTCAAGATTAGAATTGATAAGGTTGCTGAATTCAACTAATGTGGAAAAATCTTTGAGTAGGCTGGTGTTTTCAAAGTTTTCCATTTTTAGGATACGTGTTTTACTAAGATAACTTGATTTTTATTTCTGGATATGGTGTTATATCTAACTTCATCCATAAGCTTTTTCATCAAGAACATTCCTAATCCCCCAACTTTTCGCTGTTTGTGATATTCAACTATATCAGGATCAGGAACTGAGCTTGGATTAAAATGTTCTCCATCATCTGTAATTTTTATTTCAATTTTTTTTCTGTTGGCTTTAAGCGATAGAACTATTGTTCCTTCAGGTGAATATTTATAGGCGTGTTTTATAATATTCGTACAAGCTTCATCAACAGCTAAGATTATTTTTCCAATATTTTGCTCGTCAATACCGGCTTCTAATGCAGCTTCGCGAATAAATTTCCTAACTTGAAGCAAATTTTCCGTTGTGCTTTTTATACTTAATTCTCGATTAATATTTTGGGAATTACCGTACACTATTTTCCCTTCTGATTAAATTTTTCCACTGCTTCTTTTTCGTCCTTATAGAACTCATAGAGCATGGGAAAACCCAATAAATCAAAGATGTTATAGACACTTTCATTCATGTTGGAGAACTTAATATCACCATTATTCTCCCGCATCGTCTCCACATAAGCCATAAACACGCCCAGTCCGGCACTGCTGATATACGTAAGATCGGAGAAGTTAACAACGATCTGAAATTTCTTTTCATCAATCAGTTTGTTGAAAACACCCTCCAATTCCGGCGCTGTGTGAGCGTCTAAATAACCTTTAACATCGATGATCTGGACGGGTTCTGAACCTCTGGTATCGACGCTGAACTCTGCCATTAAATAACTCCATCCTTTTTGTTATTAACTTTTTTAAATATAACCAAAGTTATATCATCGTGTTGAGAATTATCCTTCGCAAAAAGCGAAACTTGTTTCATAATTTCGTTCGTTATCTGTTGAATCGGTTTATCTGCTAATTCGACTATTATACTTTTTAATTTCTCGTATCCAAACTCCTCGCCGTTTATATTCTGTGATTCCGGAATTCCATCCGTAAATAAAACGATAATATCGTTATAATTAAAACTAATTTCCATCTCTTTCAGAGTGGAAGAAAACATGTCTCCGTAATCAAGACCCAATCCTAAACCTTCAGGTGTAAGACTTTCCAATTTACCTTCATAATAATGATACAGCGGTGTGTGACCCGCGCGGGCGAAAGTTAAAATGCCTTTGTTAAAATCGAAAACTCCATAAATTGCTGTGACAAATGTCTTCTTTTCCAAACTATTTTTTAGAACATCATTTGCTTTTACTAGTAATTCTTTGGGACTATCTATCATTTTTGACAGTGAGGCAAAAATGCCTTTCACCTCTGCCATTACAAATGATGCTGAAATTCCTTTGCCGCTTACATCAGCAATAACAAAACCAAGTTTGTTTTCCGAAAGTTCAAAGAAATCATAATAGTCCCCTCCCACTTCAAAAGCCGGTACAAAGAGAAACGATATATCAATATCTTTAAACTTCGGAGCATTGTTTGGAATAATTTTATATTGAACCTCGCGTGCAACATCCATCTCTTTTTCCAAACGTTCTTTCTCAAGAGATTCCTCAATAAGTTTTGCATTTTCAAGAGCAACAGAAGCATAATCCGCAAAAGCCGAAATTGATTTTTGATCTTCTTCATCGAATTCAAAATCACTTTTTCTTCCCACAAACAAATAACCATTTATCTCGTTGTGAAGCATTAAAGGAGCAGCAGCGATTGAACTAAAATTAACTGATTTCAAGTCATCAGACGCTTTCAGTCTAATTTCCCTACTGCTTGTGATCTTCAGCTTTGTCATATCGGATTCCCCCGGACTTAGAATTGCCTCTGTCAATTTATCTGCTTCGACAAATCCAATATTGTTCACTGAGATCAGTTCGAAATCATCTTTATTTTTCGTCACAAGCCAAGATGATTCTGAATTACATACTTTATTTGTAACAGTCGTGACAGTATCAGCAAGTTCTTTGAAATCAAAAACCTCTGTTATAAGTTTGCTTAAATCCATCAACGAGGATACTTCTTCAGCCTTTCTGTCGAATGCTTCTGCGGTCGGAAGATGAAAAAGAGTTGTGAAGAAAATGACTCCGAAATAAATTGTTCCGTAAATCATAATAAGCGAGAAGAACATCTGAAGTCCATAAGAGAAATTTAATATCACTTGATTTACGAGCATTGATTCAAAAGTAAGATAAAAGTTTATTCCAAAAAGAATTGAAAGAACGACTGAGATTATCAACAAATATAATTTTTGCCTTTTTGTTAGAAATGCAATCCAAGCAACTCTCAATGAGTTAACGGTAATTAATACAATTGATACCACAAAAAATGTATCGGTCAAGAAATCAAGAGAATCGTTAACTTTTTCGAGAACCTGTGCAATAAAAGCTAATGCAATAAACAAACTCATTACATTAAAATAACTTTTCGGATCACGTTTCTGTTTAAGAAAAAATAATTCACGGAATGCAGCAAAAATGTAAACGTTTCCAGCAATGAAAACGAACGAAACCAATGATGAAATTAGAACATATAAAAACCCTGTTCCCGGCGTGAATGCCGGATCGTCAGTTAAAACTGAAGATGAAACGGCAATTATGAAAAAAAGAAGTGCATTTAAGATTCCGGCATTTAACACAATTGCTAGAGGAGATTTCACTTTAAATTCAATTATGGACACAATATAAAGCAGCCAGAAGTATACAGCTAGAAATGCGAAAGTTTCATTAATTAATATAATTACCGTTGAATCTTGGAGCGGGAAAAATATTTTAAAAATGAAGAATAAAATTGAGATTAAGAGCGCGTTCTCAAGTTTCTGTGTTGCAGCTAATTTTGTAAACGGAAGATTCATATTTTCAAATTATTTCACGAGAACAGATGATTAATTTATTATTTCCTTTTTTTCTGCTTATTGATCGCTTCCTTTAAGCTGTCTATATTCAATCTAATTAATTGTTCATTTGTTCTCATTAGCGAGTCATATCGGGATGCTTCCTGATCAATCAATAGACCTAATGAGTCAAACTTTACCCCAAGCTCTTCCCATTCATTCCATTTTACATTATTTAAAGATTTTTCAACACTTTCCGAAATTATTTTATTCAGCGAACCCAAATTAAAATTAAGATTTAAATTTTCGAGTGAATCCAGCGAATTCGTGTTAACTTCCACTTTCAGATTTTTAGCTTCGTTTTTTAACGCAAAGGCAAAATTAAATTCAAAAACTCTTTCTGTCAGGCTGTCAATGTTTTTCATCAGACTATCAAATTGTGGTGTATTGGGAAAACTGTTGAGCGCCATTACTTCTTTATCGAAATTCCAAGTCGGGACATCCGGAATTTGTGGAGCTCTGATTTTCCTTACATTGACCCTAACTGGCTGCCCAGCTTGATTTCTGTCGAAAGTGACATAAGAGTTTTCATTTGATTTTTCATTTGGGAAAGTCAAATTTTTATTCAAATCTTTAACCATATCTACATTCACTTTCAATTTTGTTGCAAATACTGTGTCAGGGGCAAACACAATAAAATCTTCCAACGGTTGATTCTTTGCAAGTGAAGTAAAATCATATACTTTTTCAAAATCATTTAAGTAAGGAGTTTCGCCAGCCATGGCAGTCCACATGTCCTGGTTTGCTTCTTTTACTACCAACATCAAGTCGGCAAAAAGTGCATCTCTCACACTCTTCAACCTAGGACTTACTGCTATTGTACTATCCGAAGAGTAAATCGATTCATAAATAAGATCTTTATAAGATTCTAAAATTGAATCCACCTTCGCGCTTTTATCTTCATTAAGATTAAGACTGGAGATAAAATTTTCGTAATTATTTTTTTCTACTAGATCACCGGCAGGCTGCACAGAATAGAAGGTCTCATCACTGTTTGCTTCTGAAAGATTATTTAGAACTAAATTTTTATTTTGATTTTTATCCAAAGGGAGTCTTTGATACATTGCAAAATTGAATACATCTTCATTTGATAATGTCGTCTCAAGAAGCAGTGGTTTCAAGTTTGAGGTGTAAAAATCCATTAAACTTCGTTTCCCTTCCTTATAAATAGTATCAACATCGCGGGTTTTAAAAAACAACATAAGCGCTGCTGTAAGAATAACCAAAGCAGCAGCCGGAAAAAACTTTTGTATGCTGTACTTATTTTTCGATAGAAATTCTTTCATCTTACATATTCAATTCTTTTTGGTACGGCTCTAAAATTATTTTTAAACTTTCGCGTGCTCTGAAAATTCTCGATTTAACGGTACCGACTTCACAATTAAGCTGTTCGGCAATTTCTTTATAACTAAATCCATCAATATCTCTCAACATTAAAGGTATCTTCAACTTATCCGGCAACTTGTGAATTGCTTTTCTAACAAGCTGTGGAATATCAATCCCCTCAATTCTAATACGAGTCGTAGCAGAGTGTTCTTGATTTTCCAAGGGGACAAAAATACTTCTTACTTTTTTCTTCCTTAAATAATCCCGACATTTATTTACGGTAATTCTATAAAGCCAAGTAGTAAATTTCGATTCAAATCTGAAAGTATCAAGTTTATGATAAATACTTATAAAAACATCCTGTGAAATATCATCAACAAATTCAGCATCACCAAGTGTCAGGAATATAAGATTTCTTACTTTATCTTTATGTTTATATACCAATTTGCTGTAAGAACCTTCATTGCCGCCATTAAATTCTTTAATTAAGCGGTAATCTTCTTCGTCACTCAACTGAGCGCTGGATTTTTCCTCAAAGTTTTCTTTTTCTTCGCTCATTTTAGACGTCATCTACAATTTTTATGTTCCATAATCAGATTTTTTATCCAGCGGTGGAATTTTGATATTTAATTACTTTCCTTTTATAAGTCATTTCTATAACTTATCTAATATAATTAATAATGTCCATTATTTGTATTTGCTCTAAAATGAAGGATATTTGCTTGATATAATATCCCCAGAATATTAAATTGACTATTAAACATTTAGGAGAATTTATGAAGATTAAAACTCGAGAACAATATAATGCGGTTGTTGTTGAGCTAAAAGGTAATGTTATGGGCGGTCCTGAGGCACAAGAATTTCAAGATCTCCTTCACAAATTTATCGAAGAAGATAAAAAAAATATTGTAATCGATCTAGCAAGCGTAAAATTCATGAATAGTTCGGGTTTAGGAATGCTAATCAGCGGTTTCACCACAGTCAAAAATAACGGAGGCTCCATGAAACTTGCAAATGCTACCGAAAAGATTGAAAGCTTACTAGTTATTACCAAATTGATAACAATTTTTGAACACTTTGAATCTGTTGATGAAGCAGTAAAAAGTTTTAACTAAATTTCATTTCAAAATTACTTCAGTAAATGCTCCGGGTAATTAATTTATTCGGGGCTTTTATTTTGCAAAAAATACCGGAGCAAAAATGAGTGTTTCCGTTTTAATCGGCAGCCAATGGGGCGATGAAGGAAAAGGAAAAATTGTAGATATTTTAAGCGATCGTTACGATATTGTTGCACGATATCAAGGAGGAGCAAATGCAGGCCATACCATCCAGATTCATGATAAAAAATTTATTCTACATTTAATTCCATCGGGAATTCTTAGGGACGACGTGATTTGTGTTATCGGCAATGGTGTTGTAATAGATCCTATCGCTCTCCTGGAAGAAATTGAACTTCTTAAACAGCACGATATTCACATTGAAGGAAGATTATTTATTAGCCATAATGCTCATCTAATAATGCCATATCATAAACTTCTCGATACGATAAGAGAAAAAAGCGAATTGAAAATTGGGACAACGGGCAGAGGTATCGGTCCTTGTTATATCGATAAATATGCGAGGAAAGGGATTAGAATAGTAGATCTTCTCAATAAGAAAGAACTTGAAGCAAAAATTCGTATGAATCTTGAAGAGAAAAATAATCTTCTTAAAAAAGTTTATGACCATGAAGAACTCGATGTGGAAGCAATCGTTGAAGAATACCTTGAATTTGACAAAGCTATTGATCCTTATATTGCTGATGTTCCATTACTTTTAAACGAAGCAATGAAGCAAAATAAAAACATACTGATGGAAGGAGCTCAAGGGGCGCTTCTTGATGTGGATTATGGAACTTATCCATTCGTTACTTCCAGTAATCCCACTTCGGGGGGAGCTTCAACCGGAACCGGAATTCCACCGACTAAAATTGATTCAGTTATTGGAATCGTTAAAGCCTACACAACAAGAGTCGGGAACGGTCCATTTCCTACAGAAATTACCGGAGAGCTGGAAGATAGATTCAGGGAATGGGGTGATGAATTTGGTGCTACAACCGGAAGACCAAGACGATGCGGATGGTTTGATGCCGAACTTCTTCGATATTCAAAATTGATTAACGGAATTGATTTTGCGGCGATAACAAAATTGGATGTGCTGGGTAATTTAGATGATATCAAAGTATGTGTTGCGTACGAGCTGAATGGTAGAAAGTTAAAATCATTTCCGTCAGATGTGAACAGATTAAGCGAGGTCACCCCAATCTATGAAACTCTTAAAGGTTGGAAACAAGACATAACAACTGCCACTTCATTTGATGAACTTCCGTCCGAAGCAAAATCCTATCTGAATTTCATTGAAAAAAGTTGTGATTTCAAGATTTCGATTGTGTCTGTGGGACCAAAACGTTCGCAAACTATCGAACTTTAGGGCATTAGAATTAAGACTGATTGATGAATAATATATTAGTAAATTATTCTCCAAAATAAATTCTCAGATAATAAATTATGGCTTCCGGTCCGAAATCATTTAATTTAAAGTTTGTGCTTTTGATAATAGCATT
This sequence comes from uncultured Melioribacteraceae bacterium, assembly GCA_964499285.1. Classification (GTDB taxonomy): domain Bacteria; phylum Bacteroidota; class Ignavibacteria; order Ignavibacteriales; family Melioribacteraceae; genus JAGFIY01. The sequence goes on along the minus strand of CAZCLA010000003.1, from coordinate 90,171 downwards.
TGCAATTGCTCTCGGAACATTATATTACACCCAGAATATTGTGCAAAAACTTCAAGAGCGTGAAAAAAACATTGTTGAACTTTATGCAAACAGTCTCCAGTACCTAGCAACATCGGACGAGCAAAGCGAAGATTACACGTTTATCTTCGACGTTATTAGAAGAATTGATTTTCCGCTTATACTAACTGATCCGGATGATAAAGTGAATTTGAGCGGAATGGCTTTTGGGATTCGGAACATCGATTATGACTCTACGCTGACTCAAGAAGAACTGCTGATATTTATTGACGAAAAAATTGTTGAACTAAGTAAAGAACACTCACCTATTCCGGTGACAATTGACGATACTCTAATTGTCCAAAAAATTTATTATGGAAACTCCGACCTTATCAAACAGCTAATTTACTATCCTTATTTGCAGATATTATCCGCAATTATTTTTATTCTGATTAGTTATTTAAGCTTCAGCTATATGAAGAAGACTGAACAAAGTAATATTTGGGTTGGAATGGCGAAGGAAACAGCTCATCAGCTCGGAACCCCTATTTCAAGTTTAATGGGTTGGAGTGAAATGCTTAAATTAAATTATGATAATCCTGATAAAGTTACTGACGTTGCTGAAGAGATGGATAACGATTTAACTCGTTTGAATAAAATTGCAAAACGGTTCTCTAAAATAGGATCCAATCCTGAATTGAAACAAAATAATATCTATGGAATTGTAAATGATGTTGTTGAATACTTTAGACGAAGACTCCCCCAATTCGGCCATTTAGTTCAAATTATAATAACAGGCAATAAAAATATAACTGCAAAAGTTAATGCGGATCTTTTTGAATGGGTATTTGAAAACTTGATCAAGAATTCGCTGGACGCTATTGAAAACAAAGAAGGTAAAATCGAAATAGATATTAACGAACTTTCAAAGACAATTGAAATTTCAGTAACGGATAATGGCAAGGGCATTGATATCAAACGAAGAAAAGATATTTTTAGACCAGGGTACAGCACAAAAAAACGTGGATGGGGTTTAGGATTGAGTCTTTCAAAAAGAATTATTAGTGACTATCACAAGGGTAAAATTTTCGTGAGCCGCTCTGAGATCAACAATGGGACAACAATTAAAATTATACTTCCAAAATAATTTATCACTTCAAATTAATAATAACTTTAATTAGTGGATAATCGGATAATAATTCTTATTCACGAGAATTAGAAGAACATCTTTTCTCAAATTTAGGTCATCAGAAACCACAATGTCCGATTCTGTGTTTTAATCGAACTCCAAAATTGGCACGTAGATTGTTTTATATATTGTAAAGCAGAACGACCCTCCTTTAATTAGCAATCCAAGCCGTTGCGGAGTGCCCTCTTCCTCAACGGCTTTCTTCCTTTAAAAACCCTATTTTGAGAAAACTAAATCCCCATTAAAATATGTTGAAATAACTTCTACTGATAGAATCTCATCAGTTGGGACATTAAATATATTTTCTGAAAGAACCACGAAATCAGCAAACTTACCTTGGGTAATGCTGCCTTTTACATTCTCTTCGAACGAGGCATAAGCTGGAAAAATTGTATATGCATCAATTGCCTCCTTTACCGAGATTCGCTGCGAGGAGAGCCAATGTTTTTTGCCGGCTCTGGTATTCCGATTGACAGCTGCATCAATCCCTTTTAACACCGAGGGCTCTACTACTGTCCAATCACTCCCGAAAGCCAAATTGACATGTGAATCTAATAAAGTTCTTAGCGGATATGATTGCTCAATCACTTTCGGAGAAAGTCTATAATCGATCTGATCGGCATCCGAAACAAGATGGTATGGCTGCACGGATGCAATTATTTTCTCCTTTCGTAATCGGTTGATATCTGATCTGCGAATATGCTGCAAATGTTCTATCCTAAATCTTCTGTCTCTGTTTCCATGAATCTGATTCAGTACTTCGCAGAGTGAAATGACTTCGCTATTTGCTTTATTTCCGATTGCATGAATGGCAAGCTGAATTTCATTCTTATCGGCAAATTGGACTAATTTTTTAATGTAACCGGTTTGAAAAATTTCAGTGGGAAGTCCGAAATTACCGGGCTCGTTTAAGTACTCATCAAAGAACCAAGCAGTCGATGAACCAAGCGATCCGTCAGAAAATGCTTTAACCGTTTTACAACGCAGCAACTCCGGGAACCTGGATACTTCAAATAGTTCCGTGTGAATTTCCATCTCTTGAATACTGGGAATTGAGTTGATCCGTAAATTTAACCTTCCTTTTGCGGCAAGTGATTTATAAAAATCATAATCACCTCTGTTCGATATATCATGAACACTAGTTATTCCATTGCGGTGAAGATATTTAACAGCTTTATAAAATCCGGTTTCCTTGCTTTCTAATGAATTCTCATTAAAAGATTTTTTAACCAAATCCATTGCAGAATCTTTTAAAATCCCGGTAGGAATACCCTTTTCATCCTTTTGAATTATTCCGCCAACCGGATTGGCTGTGTTTGAATCAATTTTTGCTGCACGTAAGGCTGCACTGTTAGCAAGAGCCATATGAATATCCATCCGCAAAGCATAAAACGGTACATCACCGGTAATATCATCAACCCATTCTTTTGTTGGAATCCCATCTTGAAGAAATAAATTTTCGTCCCATCCGTAACCGATGATCCAATCAGTATTTTTTTTCTCACTTAAATACGTTTTTAAGTCGACTCTAAATTTTGCCTTTGAGTTTGCTTTTGAGAAATTCAATTGAGTTAACGATTCAGCTCCGTACATAAGATGAAGATGCGAATCTGTAAACCCGGGAAGCATCAATTTTCCTTTGAGGTCAATAATTTCGTCAGAGGATTTAATTTGTTCTCGCAAATCAGCGTAAATTCCGACTGCCGCTATCTTTCCCTCGTCAATTATAACTGCATCTGCGAATGGAAGGTTTTTATCGGAGGTATAGATAGTTCCGTTTATGAAAGATTTTTTCAAGTCTTAAACGAGGTTTTTTAACAATTAATTTATAGTTTCGAATGAACAAAATAATATAGGTAATTAAATGCAATCGAAAAAATCTACTTCAAATAGACCTTCTTGGGATAAATATTTCTTAAAAGTTGCCATGCTAGTTTCCGAAAGAGCCACCTGCCCGCGGATGCACTGCGGATGTGTGCTTGTAAAAGAAAAGCAGATATTGGCAACAGGATATAATGGTTCAATTCCGGGTGATGATCATTGCGAAGATGTCGGTTGTATGATAGAAGATAATCACTGCATAAGGACAATCCATGCTGAAATGAACGCCATTCTTCAATGTTCGGCACACGGAGTAAGCACTCAAGGGGCAACTGCCTATGTTACAAATATGCCATGCACAAACTGCGCTAAAGCTTTAATTACCGCAGGCATCAAAGAAGTAATAATTTTCTCTGATTATCACGATACTAAAGCTGAAGAATTTTTTAAAATTGCAAAAGTTCCGCTGATAAGGCTTAAAAAACCATCAAACGAAATCAATTACGATCTTAGCAGTTTTTCATCTGCAGTTATAGTTAAGTAATCTCCGATTTCAAATGTAATTCTTAACCGTTATGGTTATATTTGCACTCCCCGCAAAATATTGGGGAATGGTGCAAAAATGATCGAAGAAAAAGAATTACAGAATAAGTATTTCCACAAACAGAATTTTATTAACCGCGATTTAAGCTGGCTTGAATTCAACCGCAGAGTTCTGCAGGAAGCTTTGGATAAAAATCTTCCGATACTTGAGCGAGTGAAGTTCATATCCATTTTTTTCTCAAACCTTGATGAATTTTATATGATCCGTGTGGCAGGATTAAAGGAACAAGTTCTTGCCGATGTGATTGAACCGACGATTGATGGGTTAACACCAAGAGAGCAATTGATTGAAATTCAACAAATCGTAAACGATATGCTCGATGAGATACATTCTCTTTGGGCGAATGAAATTATTCCTGAGCTCCAAAAAGCGGATATCTATTTTAAAGCTTACCACGATTTAAATAACCTGGAAAAAAAGTCAGTGGATGAATTTTTTAATAAAGAGATTTATCCTGTATTAACTCCGCTTGCCTTCGATCCGGGGCGACCTTTTCCTTACATTTCGAACCTAAGTTTGAGTATTGCAGTTTTCATAAAAAAAGCCGGTGGTGAAAATCATTTTGCCAGGGTTAAAATCCCGGGTATTTTACCGCGTGTATTGAGACTTGATTCAATCTTAAAACCTGAAAACGGCTCTGCAACAGCGCAGGAGATCAAATACATTTGGATCGACGATATAATCAAAAACAATTTAACCACATTATTTCCCGGACTCGAAATTCAACACGCTCACCTTTTTCGTTTAACGAGAGATACAGATATTGAAATTCAAGAAGATGAAGCAGATGATCTATTGGAAGAAATTCAAGAAAATATAAGAAGAAGAAAATTCGGTAAAGTTGTAAGACTTGAAGTTGAAAAATCGATGCCCGATTTTATGCTCGATGTGTTGATAGAAAATTTGGAAATAACAAAATTCGATCTGCAGATAATCGACGGACAATTAGGTCTTAGCGATGTAATAAAAATCTATGAGCTGCCCTTTCATCATCTAAAAGAAAAACTTCTACATGCTTTTGCTTTTCCCACGATTGAAGAAGATGAAAATATATTTTCGATAATTAAAAAAAATGATATTCTGCTTCATCATCCATACGATTCATTTTCGCCCGTGATTACTTTTATTAAAACCGCTTCGGAAGATCCTGATGTTTTGGCAATCAAACAGACCCTTTACCGAGTTGGTCCCAATTCTCCAATTATTAAATATTTGATTGAAGCCGCAGAACGAAAAAAGCAAGTTGCGGTTCTTGTAGAACTTAAAGCAAGATTTGATGAAGAGAACAATATTTTTTGGGCTCGGGAGTTAGAAAAATCCGGTGTCCACGTTGTCTATGGATTAGTGGGTCTAAAAACTCATGCAAAAATGTCTCTCGTTGTTAGAAAAGAAATCGATGGCGTCAAACGTTACGTCCATCTCGGAACGGGAAATTATAATTCACAAACCGCCAAACTTTACACTGATTTAGGTTTTTTCACTGCAGACCAGGATTTGTGTGCAGATGTTTCGGAAGTTTTCAATTATTTAACCGGTTATTCACAACAAAATAATTTTAGGAAATTGATTGTTGCACCTATTAACACTCGACAAAAATTTCTTCATATGATTTACCGTGAAATCGAAAACGTAAGACATGGTAATAAGGGACATTTAATTTTTAAGTTAAACTCACTAGTCGATCCGACAATTATTTCTGCATTGTATGAAGCAAGCTCTGCAGGTGTAAGAATTGATTTGATAGTAAGAGGAATTTGCTGTTTGATCCCACAGAAAAATGGTTTAAGCGATAATATATTTGTCAAAAGCATTGTTGGCAGATTTTTGGAACACAGCAGAATATATTACTTCTACAACAAGGGGAAAGAGGAAATATATCTCAGTTCAGCGGATTTGATGCAGAGAAATCTTGATAGGAGAGTAGAAACAACATTCCCAATTCAAGATAAGGAAATTAAAGAGAGAATTATCAACGAAATCCTTAAAAATTATTTGAAAGACGATATTAAATCAAGAGTGCTGCTTCCGACCGGAAAATATGTTTTTAATCAAGGAATTAACGGAAATCGAGCATTTAATGTTCAAGAATTCTTAATGCAGAGAGAAACTCCAAAAGAAAACCCAACAATAAAACACCGTGAAAAAAATATCAGCTAAAGATTCTCCATAATTGACTAACCACGAAGCAGATAAAAAAGCCCATAACAAGAGGTAAAAACACCGAAACCATAGTCCACTTTACGCTCCCCGTTTCCTTATAAATAGTATAAATGGTTGTTGAGCAAGGATTATGAATGAGACTAAACAACATAACATTTATTCCTGTCAAAACAGTCCACCCCCCAGCCGTCAAAATAGAAGCCGTATCTTGAAGCGAGTCCATTTCAAACATAACTCCCGTTCCCGGCCCTAATTCAACTAACCCGGTGGTAAGCACAGTTAACATTAGTATTGTAGGAATAACAATTTCATTAGCCGGAATCGCTATAATATATGCAAGAATTATTACTCCGTTCAAGCCAAGGAAAATTGCAGTGGGATCAACAGCGAAAATAAAATGTTCAGCCAAACTTAGATCACTTACTGAAATATTTGAGATCGCCCAAATCACTATTCCAGCCGGTATGGCAAAAACAATTGCACGCCACAGAACTATCAATGTTCGATCTATTAAAGAAGTGTAAAGAGTCTGTAAGACTCTCGGCGGTCTGTAAGGCGGCAATTCTAATGTAAAGGTTGAAGCTTCACCTTTAAGCACTGACTTCGAAAGAAACCAAGATACGAACAGACTCAAAGCAATTCCTAATAGTGCAACACCAACAACTGATAAAGCCGCAGCCATTCCGGCAATTTCAGCGGGCGCTAAAGCGCCGATAAAAATAGTTGCAATGAGAATTTGTGTGGGCCATCTCCCGTTACACAAAGAAAAATTGTTAGTGATAATTGCGATCAATCTTTCGCGCGGACTGTCAATAATTCGTGCTGCGACTACCCCAGCCGCATTACAGCCGAAACCCATACTCATGGTTAAAGCTTGTTTTCCATGTGCACCCGCAGCTTTAAAAAACCGATCCAGATTGAAAGCAACACGGGGCAAATACCCAAGATCTTCAAGCAGCGTAAAAATCGGAAAAAATATTGCCATTGGGGGAAGCATAACACTTATGACCCAAGCCATCGCTAGATAAGCACCATCAATTATCAATCCATCCAACCACCAAAAAAGACCTAGATCGGCAGAAACGGACTTCAAAACAGGATGAACCATGTCCAGAAGTAAATAAGATAACCATTGCGAAGGGTAGTTTGATCCCTCAATCGTAATCCAGAGAACAAGAGAAAGCATAAGAAACATTAAAGGGAAACCCCAAATTTTACTTGTGACGATTCTGTCAATAACTCTATCAAGATTAAATCTTGTTTTTCTGTCCTTTAACACTACAGTTTTATCAGCTATTTTTGATGCTTCAGTGTACAGAGATTCCATTAAAGAATCATGAAAGTTCTCCCCCATTTCCCAACGCAGGTTGTTGACTGCGGCAATTATTTTTTCTTTATTTTTCATTTTATCTGACTTTTTCTATTTGTTCATTATTTATCGGCATATTATCTTTTATTGCAATCGTGCTTAACTCACCGGAATTGACGGCGTCAATTATGCTTTGATCACCTTCGAGAAGTCGCATTGCCACCCATCTTAAGTTTGGTGTATCAGGAAATTCTTCTTTCAATATTTCGATCAAATTGTCCAAGGCTTTGGAAATTTTAGGATCAAGAGATTTTATTCTTTTCGGTTTGCTTTTATATTTACCTAATGCAACTTCTTCTATAGTACCAATTAATTTGTTAATACCTTTTTTTTCTCTTGCTATTGTTGTAACGACAGGTACGCCAAGTTCTCTAGCAAGAGATTTTTCGTCAATTTCGATACCACGACGTTCAGCTTCATCCACAAGATTGAGACATACAACAGTTTTGTCGGTTATCTCCAAGACTTGAAGGACTAGGTTCAAATTTCTTTCCAATCTTGTTGCATCCACTACAACAACTGTCACATTAGGTTTGCCGAAGAGAATAAAATTTCGTGCGACTTCCTCATCTGCACTGGTTGAGAGAAGCGAATATGTTCCGGGAAGGTCGACCAGTTTATAAAATTTGTTGTTGTACTCAAATCCACCTTCTGCTCTGGTTACAGTCTTTCCCGGCCAATTCCCAGTATGTTGTTTCAAACCGGTCAAACTGTTGAAAACAGTGCTTTTACCCGTGTTCGGATTTCCGGCTAATGCGACAACATAATCAAAGTCATCCATCTTAATTCCTAATTTTTTAAGATGTGCTTCGTTATATACCGGACAGTTTTCACAATTGTGCATATTCATTTTCAGTTGTTTTTAATTTCTCAATATAGATCATTTCTGCTTGGTTTTTTCTTATTGCAAGCGTTGTCCCTCTTACACGATACCCTAACGGATCGCCAAGAGGATTTTCCATTTCAATTTCTATTATCGTTCCGGATATAATACCGAAATCCATTAGCCTTCTTCGCTGACTTCCTCTGCAACTGGGAGCTAATCCTATCACCATTGCCTTTTCGCCTAACTTTAAGTCAGAAAGTTTTAATGTATTTGTTACCGGAGAATATTCCTGTTCTTGTTTTTTTACCGTAATATTCTCTGCAACAATCGGACTTAATTTCACTTCTTCTCCGTCTGCCTCGATAACAATTCTATCATCAGATTTTCTTAATACACTAAAATCCATTCCCAAATAGAAACCGAAAGCTAAAATTTGTGAATAGACTACTTTTGGTTCGTCCTCGATGTGTACTATAGTGCCAACATCGCCTTGATCAAGTTTGTTTAGTGTAATTCCACTCATTTTAGGAATTGTACCATCCGCAAGAGGAATAGGATCGCCGTGAGGATCAACCACCGGATTTCCAATGCTCGCAGCAAGTTTGTCAGTCTCTTCTTTGCTGAGAAAATGCTCAACAATTTCGGCTCTGTCGTGCCAATCGAGTTGATGAACACTTGTTTCATCGGCAAGAAATCTTTCCCACAATCTATGAACTCGAATAACTTTTAGTGCATAGGATCTTCCTTCGTTGGTTAAAGTTATTTTTTCATTTTCCATTTTGACTAGATTCATTTCATGCATCTGACTAAAAATATTCGCTGCTTCATCAGCATTAATTCCCAAATTTCCCGCGAGTGCATTGAGTGTACAAATAATATGTTTGTATTCGCAATCGTAGATAAATTTCAATCCATTTTCGATAAGCACTTTTCTGCTGTCGAGCCGGCGTTTTTTCCACCGATTGTAAATTCCGTTTTCCGGCAGAAAGATAACAGCAAACAAAACGGCAAAGATTAAAGCAGCTACAAGTGCTAAAATTTGCTCAATCATTCTGTTCCTCCAACTCCGTAACAAAAATTCTTTCGGCAATTTTGCTGCTTAATGCTTGTGTTCTTCCGGTAATTTCAATAAAGACAGAATCGTCGAATTCCAATCTATCGCTGAGATAAATTTCAGAATAAAGTGATATTCCGAGCCGGCTGAAGTACTTCATCAGCTCGAAACTTTCGTCATCAAATCTTACAATTCTATAATTTTTTTTAATCTGACAATCCCTAAGTGATACAACCGCTGGTGTATGGGGAAACTCTCCCAACTTATTTGGGATAGGATGTCCGTGCGGATCAAATTTCGGATAATGAAGATATTTATCAATAGCATCTATTAATTTCTCGGAAGTCAAATGCTCTAATTTTTCTGCTTCTTCGTGAACTTCGCCCCAATCGAGCTTAAGAACATCCATTAAAAATACTTCCCAAAGTCGATGTCTTCGTAAAAGATTTAGGGCAAGCTTTTCACCTTTTTTTGTTATAGTTGCCCCTCTATAAGCTTCATACTTGATATAACCTTGATTGGCAAGTTTTTTACCCATATCACTCACAGCAGCCTTAGATACGTTCAACTTTCCGGCAAGAAAAGTAGCCGAAACGTTTTTACCGTTCCTCTGCTGGTCCATAAAAATGGCTTTTATATAATCATCTTTGGAAATAGTGGACATTTCAAATCATTTTTTTTGACAAAGCAAAGTTAAGTATACTTAAATATATTGTCAAGATATTTATATATTTTTATTAAACACACTATCTGGTCTAGGGTAAGGTTTATAGGATGTTAATCAAAAGATTTTTTTGTAGGTTTGTTTATAACAGTTCACAAAAATTTTGTTTCGAAAGGAAGGACTAGAGATGAGTGTAAGCAAAGATATTATTATAGAATCTTTAAGCAATGTGATGGATCCTGATCTTAATAAGGATTTAGTGACATTAAATATGGTGAAAGAAGTTAATATTGACGGGGGGAAAATCGATGTGACAGTCGAGTTGACAACCCCAGCCTGTCCCCTAAAGGGTAAAATAAAGGATGATTGTATTGCAGCAATAAAATCGAAAGTTGGTGAAGATTTCCAAGTCAACATTAATATGACAGCGAAAGTATCGAGCAGCCGCGATCCTTTGAAGAATGCTGTATTACCGGAGGTAAAAAACACAATAGCAGTAGCTTCGGGCAAAGGAGGTGTTGGTAAAAGTACGGTGGCAGTAAACTTAGCGGTTGCATTAGCAAAAGAAGGAGCTAAAGTTGGATTAATCGATGCGGATATTTACGGACCAAGTATTCCTTTGATGCTTGGTGTAAGCGGCAGACCCAAAATGTCTCAGATTGGAAACGAAAATAAAATTGAACCACTCACTAATTTCGGATTGAAACTGATGTCCATCGGATTTTTAATTGATGATGATAATCCGGTAATTTGGCGTGGACCAATGGCAAGCGGCGCAATTAAACAATTTATGAGCGATGTAAATTGGGGTGAATTGGATTATTTAATTTTTGATCTTCCTCCAGGAACGGGTGATATACAATTGACGCTAGTTCAAACCATTCCGTTAACCGGAGCTATAATTGTAACAACTCCTCAGGATGTTTCATTAGTCGATGCAAGGAAAGGATTGAAAATGTTTGAACGTGTTAATGTACCGGTTTTCGGAATTGTTGAAAATATGAGCTATTTTATTGCTCCTGACACACAGAAACGCTATGACATTTTTGGTTCCGGCGGCGGCGAAAAACTTGCTGCGGAACTAAACACACGATTCTTGGGTGAAATACCAATCGATCCAAGAATTAGAGAGGGTGGAGACACCGGTAAACCGATTGTTGAACTTATGCCCGACTCTGAAAATACACAAAAGATTTTCGAGATCGCAAGAAATCTTGCTTCTCAAATAAGTATAGTAAACGAAGAAAGTACATCCTCGGATGTAGAAATTGAGATTTAATTTTTTTTGGAGCAATAATGAACGATATAAAACAAAAAGTTGAGTCGGCTCTGGAAACAATTCGACCGTACCTTAAAGCGGACGGTGGGGATGTTGAACTGATCAATGTTAGCGAAGACGGTATTGTTGAGGTTAAATTGACGGGAGCATGTGTTGGCTGCCCCATGTCACAGATGACATTAAGAGCAGGGGTAGAGCGAGCCGTTATTCGTGAAGTTCCCGGAATAAGACGAGTTGAAGCAGTTAATTAACTAAACGTATAGGATATAAATGAGAAAAAAAGTTATTGCAGGTAACTGGAAGATGAATAATGACCTTTCGGATTCGATATCTTTGATTTCCGGAATTAAAAACGGTTTATCGGAAAAAGGAACGGATAATTTAGTTATCATCGCTCCACCATATACTTCATTAGAAACAGTTAGTGCATTGATAAAAGATACTGATATAAAACTGTCTGCACAAAATATGCATTTTGAAGATAACGGAGCTTTTACGGGTGAAATTTCTGCAGAAATGCTGAAAAGTGCTGGTTGCGAATACGTGATTCTCGGTCATTCTGAAAGAAGAACTATTTTTTTCGAAACAGATGAAATCATCAATAATAAATTATTAAAAGCGATTTCATCGGGATTGTTACCAATTTTCTGCATCGGTGAAACTTTGGAAGAAAGGGAGAGCGGAAGAACCAACTCAGTGGTGGAAAATCAAATCAAAAAAGGGTTGGAAGGAATTTCCGAATCTGATTTTAGTAAAATAATAATTGCGTACGAACCTGTTTGGGCTATTGGAACTGGAAAAACAGCAACTCCGGATCAGGCACAAGAAGTCCATAAATTCATCAGGAATCTAATCGAAAAAATATATTCCGAAAATTCAGCGGAAAAATGCACAATTTTATACGGTGGCAGCGTAAAACCGGATAATTCAGCCGAATTGTTGTCTCAAAATGATATTGATGGTGCCTTAGTTGGCGGTGCATGTTTAAAAACTGATTCTTTTCTCAATATAATTTACTCAGTTTAACTTTTGGGCGGACGCAGTTTTACGTTCGCCTAAGTTTTTGTTTTTTAATAAGTTAGCAAGATTTCGCCCCAAAAATTCAATTGATTTCCCCTCCTTTTTTTATTATCTTAATTGTCTTTATTTTTTACTTTCATAGAGAATGATAAACTACAAAAATCTTTTAGCCGCGCTTTTTTTCATTTTATCAGCTTCATTTTTATGTGCTCAAGTAAAATTAATTGAAGCACCCCCAGAAAATTATTCTTTAATGGATTCCATTTTTTTTGATCAATCTTCAAAACGGGTTTTAATTCCTTTTAATACTGAGTGGAAAGCTTATGAAGCGGAAAGTTTTGAATCAGCTGTAAATGTTGTAGTTCCTTCTGTTTTTAGAGGAACTTCTGAAATGGTTTATGAGAAAACTTTTTCATTAAGTGATCGAGAGATCATTGAAAACAAACTTGAATTAAATTTTCTTGGTATAAATTACTCAACAGAAATTCTTCTGAACGAAGTGGTGATCTACAAACATCCTGGTGGTACGATTCCATTCAAGATTGAATTAAACAAAGATCTTCTGATTTTTGGCGGCAAAAATAAATTAGTCGTCAAAATTGGGCACGAACTTGATTCCGAGTCAACTATTCCTATCAAGCAAAGATTTTTATTTCCTCAAAATCTTGGCGGAATTTTCAGACCGGTTTATTTGAACTTGATCCCAGAAAATGGAATTAGAAATTTTGTTCATTCAGTTTCCTTGAATGAGAAAAACGATAGAGCCACAATAAATATTAATAGCGAAGTTACTTTTTCATTTTTTGATGATTCACTATCCATATCCGATAGATCTCGATATTTTGTGAGGACCTACCTCTTCGCGCCGAACGGAAATGTTATAGACTCGTCGATAAATCAGATTGCATCACCCGGAAGTGTCGAAAAAAGTTTTGTCCTCCAAAATCCTTTACTGTGGTCACCTAGAACACCTGCGATTTATAAAGTTGTGCAAAGGTTTTTCCGCAACGGAGTTTTATACGATGAGTTAGCAAGAGATTTCACGATTTATAGATTTTTACCGGATGAAAATGGTTACCGTTTGAATGATGAAGTTTTTCGTTTTGAAGGAACCACTTACTACTTCAATAAACCGGAAAGCGGAAACTTATTGACTCTAAAGCAGATTGAGGATGATTTAATCAAAATCAAAGAACTAGGTTTTAATTCCATTCGATTTGCAAAAGGTGTTCCCCATCCTTACGCGTTAAGATTATGTGATAAACTTGGTTTCTTTGCATTTATAGAATTACCAATAAATTCAATTCCAGATGAATTTGCTTCAAACGAGAGTTTTGAGATTCGAGCAAAAGGATTCCTTAAAAATATGATTGACTATTTTGCCGATTTCAAAGCCGTCTCAGCAATCGGTTTAGGAGGTTCATATATCGCAACATCGGAATCTCAGTTGGATTTTATCAACAAACTCGGAAGATTAGCAAAAGAAAAAAGCAGCCTAATGACATATGCTTCTTTCGTAAATCTCCCGGAACAGGAATTACCTGATGTCGATTTAATAGGCTTGGAAATTTTTGCTGATGAAACAGAAGCAATCAAAAACAAAATTGAATCCGGATTGAATTACAACGCTCAAAATAGAATCTTCATTAGTGAAGCGACATATCCTACATTTAAACAGAGTACAAACGGATATTTGAATAAATTCTCTTTTGAGGGACAAGCAAAATTTATTGAAGATATTTTTCAATATACTGAGGATTCTGGCATCAGTGGATTTTTTATAAACTCATTTTTTGATTTCGGCGGAGATTTTGCCTCGCTTTTCTCAGGATATTCAAAGAACAACATCTACCACATTGGTATTTTGGACAGCAGCGGTAATCCCGGAAGACTTGCCTATAAAGTGATTAAATCCCATCTAAGCAAAGGCGAGAGAACAACAATTCCCATCGGCTCGAAGAAAGATGATTCTCCGATATTATTTATTTTGGTCGGCGTTTTTCTTTCTATCATTGTAGCATTGTTAATAAATTCTAAACGGAAATTTAGAGAAGATGCAACAAGGGCTTTAGTAAGACCTTATAATTTTTTTGCTGACATTAGAGATCATAGGATTCTTTCCGGAATTCATTCAACAATTTTAATGCTTTGTTTATCGGGTTCCTTCTCGTTGCTGCTCACGACAATACTAACATATCTGCAATCAAATATCCTTCTCGATAAAATTTTGCTTTCTTTCGGTTGGGTTTGGTTGAGCAAAACAGTAAGTTATTTGGCGTGGCATCCGGTAGAATCACTCTTATATCTTTTTATTTTGTCGGTCTCGCTTTTCCTAATTCATAGCTTTGTAATAAAAGCAGCCTCATTCTTCATTAAAACAAAAATTTTGTTTACTAGTGTTTTCTTCACAGTTGTTTGGGCATTTTTACCTTTAGCTTTACTACTTCCGTTTGAGATTGTCCTGCACAGAATTTTAGCGGCAGAAATTGCGAATCTTTACATTTATGGATTTATTCTGCTTTTCATTTTCTGGTTGATCCAAAGAATGTTGAAGGGGATTTATGTGATTTTCGATGTTAGAGCAGCGACTGTTTATTTTTATAGTTTTATTCTGTTTCTGGTAGTGTTCGGAGGATTTCTGCTTTACTTCCAACTTTCCGAATCGACCATTTACTATTTAATTAATTCCATCAAACAATATACTGTTTTGTAGGGAAATAATTGTATTTATCAAAACTGGAAATATTTGGTTTTAAGTCTTTTGCAAATAGAACTCAGATAAACTTCACAAAAGGCATAACGGGAATTGTCGGTCCTAACGGGTGCGGGAAAACGAACATCGTTGATGCAATTAGATGGTGTTTAGGAGAACAAAAAAGCAGCACTCTCCGTTCGGATAAGATGGAAAATGTGATATTCAATGGAACAAAATTGAAGAAATCCATGGGAATGTCGGAAGTTTCTCTTACCTTAATAAATGATGAAGGATTGCTTCCAACCGAATATTCAGAAGTCACAATCACACGCAGAATTTTTAGATCCGGAGAAAGCGAATATCTGCTAAACAAAAACCTGTGCAGATTGAAGGATATAACAAATCTTTTTATGGACACGGGAATGGGTACAAATGCGTACTCGGTTATCGAGCTGAAAATGATCGAAACAATTCTCAGCAGCAAAGCAGATGAACGACGACGAATGTTTGAGGAAGCGGCTGGCGTTAATAAATATAAACTGCGACGAAGACTAGCACTCAAAAAACTTGATGAAGTCAAAAGTGATTTAACGCGTGTAAACGATATCGTCTCCGAGGTTGAAAAACAAGTTCGATCTTTGGAAAGACAGGCAAAAAAAGCTGATAAGTACAACCAAATTCAATCAGTCCTTAGGGAAAAAGAATTAGATTGGGCTGAGCGAGAATATGCATTATCCAATGCAAATATTCTAAAGTATACATCGCAGATCGAAGAATTCAAAACAAAGAAGAATAACATTGATTCTGAGATTAGAAAAACTGAGGCCGACCTAATCGAGTTTCGAAATAATATTTCAGAAGTGGATTCAGAACTTAGCAGCAAGCGATTGGAAATCTCAAGCGAAACAAACTTGCTTCACAGTGTGCAGCAAAATCTTTCGGTAAGTGAAGAAAGATTAAAATCGCTAACATCTAATATTGACAGATATAAACAAGAGCTGGAAGAACTTCGCATTCAAAATGACGAAATTGACGAAACTATTCTAGAAAATAAATCAAAAATTGAAACACTAAATAAAAACCAAGTTGAGATTGAAAAAAACCTTGCCGAAAGTGAAGCACTTGTAACACAACTTAAGTCACAAGTCGAGGAAAAACAAAAAAATCTACGCTCTTATAACGAAGCAGTAATTGACATTTATAAAAAAGAAGAAAACAAAAAGAATAGTTTAACTAACGCACAGCTATCCCTTCAGAAAAACGACGATCAAATTTCTTCGCTTAATAAGAAAATTCAAAATCTCACCAACAATATTGCCAAGACAGTTGGTTATCTTGAAAGCTTAGAAAACGAAAAAGAAGTCCTAACAAAAAGTTTGGCGGAATCAGAAGAAAGATTCGTCATTAAACAAAGGGAAAAAGAATCGCTCGAAAAAAAACTCGGCAAGTTAAAAGAAAATGAACTTGACCAGAAAAGTGCTATTGGAAACATAAAGAACAAAATTGATTTTCTTCAAACGCTCATTACAAATCTCGAAGGGATTTCAAAAGGTTCAAAAGTTCTTTTGGACAGCCATGGATGGACAGATAAAGACAAAAATATTTTTGCTGATGTTGGTTCTTCACAGGAGAAGTACAGATTTGCGATAGAAGCATCTCTGAAAAATGTGCTTAACAATCTGCTTATCGAGAATATTGATGATCTTAACAAAGCAGTCGATTATCTGAACCGAAATGATTTGGGAAAAGCCTCATTTTATCTTCTGAATAATAAGCCGGACAAAAATTCAATTTCTTCAAAACTGACTAACTACATCACGAATAGAAAAAGAAAAAAAATTGAAAAGGAAACTTCATTTATTAATTGGGCTTCAAATCTTGTTGAAACCGATGCGAAATGGAAACCTTATTTCGAAAAAGTACTCTATGATAAAGCTGTAGTCTCCGATCTTAAAACTGCTTTATTCCTAACAAAAAAATTCCCGGAATTCAGTTATGCGACACTTAATGGTGACATAGTTGAAAAAGGAGGAATCATCGAAGCCGGTTCAGAACCTAAGCTTGATGATACACTATTCGGAAGAAAACAACTCGTTGAAAATCTTAAAAATGAGATACCTGTTCTTGACCAAAAACTTAAAGAAATTCAAGCAGAAAGCGAATCGACCGAAAGAATCATTTCTTCAATTGATTTGAAAGTAATTTCCGAAGAAGGGAAAATGTTGATAAACGATATCAACAACATTGAGAAACAGTTGAACCAATTCGAATTTGAGAAAAATAAATCGACAGAGGAAATAGACAAAACACAAGATCAGATAAAAGAACTTGCCGGGGAATCTAACAAACTTAATAATTTAATTGAAACCCTTACTACAGAATTAGCAATTGTAGAAGAAGAAAAAACTGCAGCTGATAAAAAGCATAGTGAACTTGAAACAGACTTGAGAAGCGGTGAAGAAAAGTTTTCCCACAGCGTTCAAAATCAAAATCAATTTCGCCTTGAACTTGAAAGGGTTAACGGTCAAACACAAAATTCGGAAAACTCAATTGAACGTGCAGAAAAGACGAGAGAGAATGTTTCAGCAACAATCGATAAAAGAATTGCACAAATAGATTCGACAAAAAATGAAATTGAAGTGATTAAGACATCACTTACCGAATTGCAGCGCGATTTAGATGAGATTAACGGAAGAAGAAATGTATTGATCCAACAAGAAAATGAGATAGAAGAAAAATTGAAAGCGTTGAAGGAGGAAGCTTCTAAATATGAATCTGCTGTTACTGTGCTGCGGAACGAAAGACAGGAACTTTCGGATTCCATCCACGAAATTGATATTAAACTAAACGAACTCGGTATCCGCCTCGAAGGCTTAAAAGATCACATAAGGGAAGAATATAGTCTGGAGCTAGAACTAAAAGAATTTACTGATCTCGATGAATATAATTTT
This sequence comes from uncultured Melioribacteraceae bacterium, assembly GCA_964499285.1. GTDB lineage: Bacteria > Bacteroidota > Ignavibacteria > Ignavibacteriales > Melioribacteraceae > JAGFIY01. The sequence continues at coordinate 72,542 of CAZCLA010000003.1, read as the reverse complement.
TCAGAAACTAAACGAGAGATCGAAAACTTAAAATCACAGCTGAAAAATTTAGGTCCAATAAATTTGCTTGCTTATTCGGAGTATGAAGAGGAAAAAGAAAGAATGGATTTTCTGCACAAGCAGCGGGACGATTTAACTGAATCAGAAAAAGACCTTATAAAAACAATTCATGACATAAATGAAACAGCTCAATCAAAATTCAAAGAAACTTTTGAAGATATTCGTTCAAACTTTGTAAAAATTTTTAGAACACTATTTGATCCGGGTGACGAAGCTGATTTGGTAATTGACGAAAACGAAGATCCGCTTGAAGCAAAAATTGAAATTATTGCTAAACCTAAAGGTAAACGCCCCACTTCAATTGAACTTCTTTCCGGAGGAGAAAAAACACTTACTGCAACTGCATTGCTTTTTGCAATTTATCTGGTTAAACCATCCCCATTTTGTATTCTTGACGAGGTAGATGCACCTCTGGATGATGCAAATATAGACAGGTTCACTAAGTTGATAAAGGAATTTAGTTTAAAAACACAGTTCATTATCGTAACCCACAACAAACGTACAATGGAATCGGCGGAAAATATGTATGGGGTCACTATGCAGGAAGAGGGTGTTTCAAAATTGGCTGCGGTCCAGTTCAACGAAGATTTACCGGTTAATTAAATTTTATGGATGAAAGAATATTCAAAGTTTTTATTGATTTTGACGGAACCGTTACAAAAACAGACGTAGGAGAAGAACTGTTTCTTAGGTTCGGCGACCCGAAGAGAGCAAAGGAAATAATTTCACTTTGGATGGAAGATAAAATTACATCTGTAGAAACTTGGGAAAGACTCTGCGAGACGGTTAAAAATCTGAATCGTGCCGATCTTAACAAAATGATAGACGAAATCGAAATTGATGATTACTTCCTCAAGTTTCTAGACTTCTGTGAATCTAATAACATAGAAGTGATGATCTTAAGCGACGGTTTGGATTACTATATTGAAAGAATTTTGATTAGAGAAAATTTGGCTCATCTCAATTTTGTCTCTAATAAGGTTCAGTTCGGCGAAAATATGGAAATGATTCCTTTTTTTCCCCACACTGATGAAGAATGCAGCCAATGCGCTAATTGTAAAAGAAATCATGTAATTGAAAACAGTGGTGACGACGAATATTCAGTTTACATTGGTGACGGATATTCAGACAAATGTCCGGCTCAATTTTGTGATTTTATTTTTGCGAAAAAGTCATTGCTAAAATACTGCGAGAAGAATAGAATTTCATACTTCCCATATTCCTCTTTTGCAGATGTTATTAAAATTTTCAAAAAACTTCATTCAAAAAAACGGCTTCGAAAAAGACATCAAGCCGAGTTAAAAAGAAAAGAAGTTTATGCACAAGGATAAAAATGAGCAAAATTTCAAATTTATTTTTTAAGTATAGAAGTTACACTCCTATTCCTTTTCTTATAATTATGCTGGTGTTTCAGGAAGCGGATTGGATAAGCATAGTTATTGGATTGGTTATTGCAATAATCGGAGAATCATTCAGACTTTGGGGTGTTTGCTACGCCGGAAGCGAGACTAGAACAACCGGCAGCGTTGGCGGCACTTATCTAATAGTAAGCGGTGCTTTTTCTTATTTACGGAATCCGCTATATTTTGGCAACATACTGATGTATTTGGGAATTGGAGTTATGTCGATGGCATTGTTCCCCTATCTCCAAATCATTGCGCTTATTTTCTTCTTTATTCAATATCACTTCATAATAAACGAAGAAGAACAATATCTTCAGAAAACTTTCGGGGAAGAATATTCCGACTATAAAAAGAATGTTCCGCGTCTATTCCCAAAATTATCTCCTTATAAAAATAAAAGTATTCAACAGCCGCCTTTGAATATAAAAGCAGGACTCCGCAGCGAGAGAAGAACACTTCAAGCATTTGGAATTGTTACATTGATTTTGATTTGTCTTAAAATTTTCAGCATCGGTTTATGAAAAAAATTATGATCATTGCCGGTGAAGCGTCGGGAGATTTGCACGGAGCTTCGTTAATTGAAAATATGAAAGCGATTGAACCGGAATTAAAATTTTTCGGCATAGGAGGCGACAATATGATCAGTGCCGGAATGAATATAGATTATCATATAAAAGATATGTCGTTTCTGGGTTTTTTCGAAGTTGTAAAACATATTCCGTTTATTAAAAAAGTTCAGAAACAATTACTCAAAAAAATTTCTGATGAAAATATTGAACGAATTGTTTTAATAGATTATCCAGGCTTCAACCTTAACTTTGCAAAAAAATTATACAAACTGAAAAAGGAAATCTATTACTATATTTCACCGCAATTATGGGCTTGGGGAAAGGGTCGCATAAAAAAAATAAAAAAACTGATATCGAAAATGATAGTTGTGTTTCCTTTTGAAAAAGAATTTTATAAAAACGAGGGAATCGATGTTGAGTATGTCGGACATCCGTTAGTTGAACGCGTGGGAAATTATCATTTTATGAACCGAGAAGAATTAATAAACAAATTTGGATTGATTCCCGAAAAAGAAATTCTTCTTCTTATGCCAGGCAGCAGAAAGCAGGAAATCAAATCGCATTTTTTACTGATGATTAAAGCTGCTGAAAAAGTTGCATATAAATTTAATATGCAGATCATTGTTTTAATTCCCCCATTTTTAGACGCGGCTCTGTTCGATGAATTAAACTTGTCGGTCTCATATAAAATTATTAATGAGAACAATTATGATTTAATCCGTCAAGCTAAGTTTGGAATAATAAAATCTGGGACCTCGACAATTGAAGCGGGATTATTAGGACTTCCTATGATTGTAGTTTATTCGACTGGGAAAATTACTTATTCAATCGGGAAAGCATTGATAAAAGTAAATAACATTGCAATGATCAACATTATTGCAGGTAAAGAAATTGTCCCGGAACTAATACAAAATGATCTAAACGTAAATAACATTTATGTAAAGTCGAGGGAAATTCTTTCTGACAATCAAAGATTGAACACTATGAAAAATGAACTGGCGATTGCTGCAAAAAAACTTGGAGATTCCGGCGCTTCGAGGCGCGCTGCAGAATTGATTTTATATTAGCATAGATGAAACAAAGTATTTTACAAAAAATAGGTTTGGTCTTTCTTCCGATAATTTTGAGCATTTATTTGAAAACATTACGGATCGAAAAAGGCGAGATATTAAAAGTAAAAAAAATATATGAAGAAGGAAGCAATCCGGTTGTAGCTTTTTGGCATTCTAAAATGTTTGCCGGCTGGTACATTAACAGAAGCAATAAATCAGCGGCGTTAGTCAGCAAAAGTAATGATGGTGAGCTTCTAACGAGAATATTGAGAAATTGGGATTATAAAATTACGCGAGGATCCAGCCACAAGGGTGGCAAAGAGGCATTAGGCGAAATGATCAACTTGATAGAAAAAGGCTATACACTTTGTATTACACCGGATGGTCCGACTGGTCCCCCGCTAAAAATGAAAGCCGGCTGTGTAATCGCAGCAAAAAAAACTTCGGTTCCTCTTGTTCTGCTGGGTATCGGATATTCAAGAAAGATTAAGCTCAATAGCTGGGATAGAATGGAAATACCGTTCCCGTTTAGTAAAGTCGTAGTTATAGTTGAAGACCCGATTCATATAAATAAAGAATTAACTTATGATCAAACTTCACAAATAATTATTGACGTCGAAAAGATATTAAATAAAATAAATTATAGGGCTGAAAAAATTGCTGACGCTGCTTAAAATAATTTCGCTTCCATTAGTTCTGATTTACTGCCTCATAGTTTATTTGAGAAATTTGTTATTTGATATAAATTGGTTTAAATCAAAGGAAGTTAATGCAGTAGTGATCTCTGTTGGAAACATTTCGGTCGGAGGCTCGGGCAAGACACCAGCAGTTCTTTATATAGCCGGTTTGCTTAAACATATGGGAAAAAAAGTTGGAATTCTCAGCAGAGGATATCAGAGAGATACTCGAGGTTACTTGCTAGTATCAGACGGGAGTGAACTAAAATGTTCTGTTCAAGAATGCGGCGACGAAATTTATCTCACTGCAAAAGAACTTCAAGTTCCTGCTGCAGTTGCAGAACGCCGCGTTGAAGGAGCAAAAAGACTAATTGCCGATACAAAGGTTGAATATATTGTTCTGGATGACGCATTTCAGCATAGATGGATTAATAGAGATCTTGATATTGTTATGATTGATCAAAGATTTCTTCTTAAAGAAAAATCTCTGGATAAATTGTTGCTTCCCTCCGGAGTGCTGCGAGAATCCTTCTCTGCATTAAATCGTGCAGATGCTGTTATCATTAACAGTAAGTTCTCTAACAAGGAATTAATTCCGCCGAAATACGAGGCTTATCTTAACAACCTATCCTTGTTTAGAGGAAAATATGAATGCACCGGCATTCATGACGTGAAAACTGGTAATGTCTATTCTTTAAAAGAGTTTAAAGGACAAAAAAGTTTGGTTGTTTGCGGAATTGCGAGACCCTTTTCGTTTCTTCAGCTTCTTGAACAAAACGGAATCGATTTCACTAATAAATTGCTCTTCCCTGATCATAAAGAATATGCTATGCACGAAATACAAAAAATTAGAAAAAAATTTTATGACACAAATGCTTATTCGGTTCTTACGACACAGAAAGATGCAGTTAAACTTGCAAATTATTCGGTGGAACTTGATGATATAGACATTTACTACGCAAAAATTGATCTGGTGATTGAAAACAATGATGAATTTTTACAACTAATAAACAAGAAAATAAAGAATAATTAATTATTAATACCAAAACGGAGGTTACTTAAATGGCTAAACGCAAAACTCCCAAATATGTTTATTTCTTCGGCGGGAAGAAAGCAGAAGGCAAAGCAGAAATGAAAAACTTGCTCGGCGGAAAAGGAGCAAATCTTGCGGAAATGGTAAATATCGGGCTACCCGTACCGGCTGGTTTTACCATTACGACAGAAGTATGTACATACTTTTATGATCACAAAAAGAAATATCCAAAAGAATTAAAATCACAAGTTCTCAAATCCCTTCAAAAAGTTGAAAAAGAAATGGGTGCAAAATTCGGTGATCTGAAGAACCCATTATTAGTTTCGGTTCGTTCGGGAGCAAGAGCTTCAATGCCCGGAATGATGGATACAATTCTAAATCTTGGACTTAACGATCATACGGTTGAAGCGCTTGCAGCAAAAACTAACAACCCGCGTTTCGCTTATGATTCTTACAGACGTTTTGTTCAGATGTATGGCGATGTCGTTTTAGGATTACGTCCTGAAGATAAACATGATCACGATCCATTTGAAATTATTTTGGAAAAGAAAAAGAAAAAAGCAGGCGTAGAAAAAGACAACGAGCTTACGACAGATCAATTAAAAGAGCTTGTTGAAGAATATAAAGCAGCTATTAAGAAAAATAGAGGTATTGATTTTCCTACTGATCCAATGGAGCAGCTTTGGGGAGCGATCGGAGCAGTATTTGCTTCATGGCAGAACGAACGCGCTATTGTTTACAGAAAACTTAACAACATACCTGCAGCCTGGGGAACAGCGGTAAATGTTCAATCGATGGTGTTTGGAAATATGGGTGAAGACTCTGGAACAGGTGTGGCTTTCACACGTGATCCAGCTTCCGGCGAAAATATGTTCTATGGTGAATATTTATTCAACGCTCAAGGTGAAGATGTTGTAGCCGGTGTAAGAACTCCAGAACCTATTGCAAATCTTAAGAAAGAAGATCCAAAAATTTACAAACAACTCGATGATATTCGATTAAAACTAGAAAAACATTATAAAGAAATGATGGATATCGAGTTTACGATTCAGCAAGGCAAACTTTGGATGCTTCAATGCCGAGTTGGTAAAAGGACTGGATTTGCTGCGATTAAGATCGCTGTAGATATGGTAAGGCAAAAATTAATCAGCAAAGAAGACGCTTTGATGAGAATCGAACCAAATCAATTGAATCAATTACTGAGACCGATTTTTGATCTAAAAGAAAAACAAACAGCAATTGATGGAGGAAAACTACTCGCAAAAGGATTAAACGCAGGTCCGGGAGCAGCTTCGGGTAAGGTCGCTTTCTCCGCTCACGATGCAGAAGTTATGGCTGAAAAAGGCGATAAGGTAATTCTTGTCAGAATTGAAACTTCTCCTGAAGATATAAAGGGAATGAACGCTTCGGATGGTATCCTGACAGCTCGTGGTGGTATGACTTCTCATGCTGCACTTGTTGCACGCCAGATGGGAAAAGTCTGTGTAGCAGGCTGTGGAACTCTTAACATAAATTATAAAGCCGGAGAGATGAAAGTAGAAGGAACAGATCATCTAATTAAAGAAGGCGATTATATTTCAATAGATGGAACGACCGGAGAAGTTATTAAAGGCGAACTTACCACCAAACCTTCAGAAGTTATTCAAGTTCTTATCACAAAAGAAATGAAAGCAAATGATTCTGAAGTTTATAAAACTTATGCCGATTTGATGAAATGGGCAGATCAAACTCGCACAATGAATGTTCGAACTAACGCGGATCAACCAGATCAATCAGCAAACGCAATCGCTTTTGGTGCAGAAGGAATAGGTCTTTGCCGAACCGAGCATATGTTCTTCGGCGAAAACAGAATTCTTCATGTTAGAGAGATGATTCTTTCAGATAGTGAAGAAGGAAGAAAAAAAGCAATCAGCAAACTTCTTCCCTATCAAAGACATGATTTCGAGGGAATTTTTGAAGTCATGGGAGGTCGCCCGGTAACAATAAGAACTCTTGATCCTCCGCTTCACGAATTTCTCCCACATGAAGAAAAGGAAGTTAAAGAAACCGCAGATGCATTGGGGATTTCTCCTAAAAAGGTAAAGGAAAAAATTGAATCTCTTCATGAATTCAATCCAATGCTAGGATTTAGAGGATGCCGTTTGGGCATCAGTTATCCGGAAATAACAGAAATGCAAGCTCAAGCAATTTTTGAAGCAGCTGTTAACGTTTCTAAAAAAGGAATAAAAGTAAAACCTGAAATAATGATTCCTCTAGTCGGTCATGTCAACGAACTTAAACTTCAGGAAGAAATTGTGAGAAGAGTTGCTAAGGAAGTCTTCCAAAAATCCGGGAAAAAAGTGAACTATCTAGTTGGAACAATGATAGAACTTCCGCGCGCTGCAGTTACTGCAGATCAAATTGCAGAAGTGGCAGAATTCTTCAGCTTTGGAACAAACGATTTAACGCAGACAACATTCGGATTATCTCGAGATGACTCAGGTAAATTCCTACCAAAATATGTTGAACAAGATATTCTTCCAAAGGATCCATTTGAGAGTCTTGATCGAGAAGGCGTGGGAGCTCTAGTAAAAATGGGCACCGAAAAAGGAAGAAAAACTAGTAAGAATCTTAAGGTTGGTATCTGTGGTGAGCATGGGGGAGATCCCGATTCAGTAGAATTCTGTCACACAGTTGGAATGAACTATGTAAGTTGTTCGCCATTCCGAGTTCCAATTGCGAGACTTGCCGCAGCTCGTGCCACCTTGAGAGATAAAAAATTAAAGAACAACAAGAAATCAAAAAAGAAATCAAAATAATAAATTGATGCGGGTCTAACTTGACTCAGACCCGCAAATTTAAGCTTTAATTTAAAAGGAGTTAGAATGAAGCTTTCAGATTTTAAATATAATATGCCGAAAACAGCCATAGCTAAACACCCGGTTTCTCCGAGGGATAAAGCTAAGTTGTTGGTTTATAATCGAGCAACTAATGAAATTGAAAATAAAAGATTTTCCAATGTTATCGATTATATGTCCAAAGGTGATGTGCTGGTGGTTAACCAATCAAAAGTCATGCAGGCAAGACTTTACGGCAAAAAGGAAAGAACAAATGCAAAAATAGAAGTTTTTGTTTTGCGAGAACTTAATAGGCAAGAAAATATCTGGGACGTAATAGTCGACCCCGCCAGAAAGGTTCGTATTGGTAATAGAATTTATTTTAATGACAACCTATGGTGCGAAGTAATTGATAATACAACATCACGTGGAAGAACAGTTAGATTCAATGAAGACTCAGGAAACATTTATGAAGCAATTGAAAGTATAGGGCAAACTCCCCTTCCGCCGTATATAAAACGTCCGGTTGAAGCTAAAGATAAAGAGAATTATCAGACTATCTTCGCAAAACAGGATGGTTCGGTCGCGGCGCCAACTGCCGGATTGCACTTTACAAAAGCTCTTTTAACCAAAATTAAGCGTAAAGGAATAAAGGTTGTTGATGTTACACTTCACATAGGTTTAGGAACATTTAGACCTGTTGAAGTTGAAGATCTTACAAAGCACAGAATGGATAGTGAATATTTTGAAGTTCACCAAGAAACTGCCGATGCCGTAAATGAAGCATTAAAATCAAAGAAGAATATTTTTGTGGTTGGAACAAGTACTGCAAGAGCACTTGAAAGTTCGGTAACAGCGGAAGGATTTCTGAAAGCAAATTCGGGTTGGACCGATAAATTTATTTTCCCTCCATATGAATTTAAGATTGCAAAAAAATTAATTACGAATTTTCATCAGCCTGAATCAACTTTAATGATGCTTACTGCTGCTTTTTCCGGATACGATGAATTGATGAAAATTTATAAAAAAGCTCTTAAGGATAAGTATCGCTTCTTGAGTTACGGCGATGCAATGCTGATTCTATAGTATGAGTGCTGCGGCAATTATACCGGCTGGAGGCAAAGGCACAAGAACTGAGTTGGAAATTCCAAAACAGTTTCATCAAGTGAACAATAAAGAACTGATTGTGTATACATTGGAGGTCTTTCAAAAATCTCCAAATATTGATGAGATAATAATTGCCGCAATTCCCGACTGGATTGAGAAATTAAATGAACTTTCCGATAAGTACGCTCTAACAAAAGTAAGTAAAATAGTTGAAGGTGGAAGTACTCGGCAAGATTCTGTTTATAATGCATTGGCATCCAAACAATTTGTTGATGACGATATCATTATTGTACATGATGCTGCAAGACCATTGCTCACTCAAGAAATACTGGAAAGAACTATCGAAACGGCAAAAACTGATGGAACTGCCGTTACAGCCATTAAAGCTAAAGATAGTCTTTTCAATGGGGACGATAATGTTAAAGCATATTTGGAAAGAGAAAACGTTTATTATGCACAAACACCTCAAGTATTCCGTTATAAAATTTTAATAGAGGCATTTAAGAAAGCCCAAAATGATAAATTTATCGGGACGGATGAAGCAATGCTTGTTTTAAGGAACGGAAAAGAGGTAAAAATTGTTAAAGGCTCTGCAATAAATTTTAAAGTGACAGATCGCGAAGATTTAGAAATGTTTGAATCAATCGTTTACAGAGGTAAAGTTTAGCTGCTTTTATTCGATTGTAATTATATACTATTTTTTCTAACTTTTATGATCAATTAGGATACAATATGCTCAATTTATTAGTGATAATATTACTTTCTTATTTAGTTGGTTCCATTCCCTCTGGAATGATAATCGCTAGAAAATTCGGAAATATAAATATTAAAGAACACGGCAGCGGCAATGTCGGAGGCACAAACGTATTTCGAGTTATGGGATGGAAATTTGGGATTTCTGTTATACTTCTCGATGCGTTAAAAGGTGCAATTGCGGTGATTTTAATCTCCCGTTTGTACTGGGGCAGCTTCCCATTCCCTAACCAAACTCCTTTTGATGATTTTACTCTTGTCCAAATTATAGCCGGGATAACTGCTGTTATTGGTCACGTCTGGACGATTTTTGCGGACTTCAAAGGTGGAAAAGGAATTGCAACCGGATTGGGTGTATTAATTACGATTATTACTCTTGATATTGCTCTGGCTCTTGCAGTTTTTGTCATTGTTGTATCCCTATCAAAATACATTTCGTTAGGTTCTATTTCGGCAGCAGTTTCTATTCCAATTATTATGATTGTAAGAGAAAATATTTTTGGGGTCGATATTCAAGGTTACCATACGATATTGCCGTTTGTAATAGTTCTTGCAATTATGGTAATTTATACTCACCGCTCCAACATAATTAGATTACTGAACGGAAACGAAAATCAAATTAGTTTTTCTAAAAAGAAAAAATAAAAATGCGGGTTTCAATTCTGGGTGCGGGCAGTTGGGGCACAACTCTCGCAGTACTTCTTTTTCATAACGGTCAAAACGTCACTCTGTGGGAGTATAAGAAAAGCTACGCGAAAACACTTTCCAAATCCCGGGAAAATAAAATTTATCTCCCCGGTATAAAAATTCCTAAGGAAATTCAAATCACAACTTCACTTAACGAAGCATGTGAAAACAAGCATTTGATTGTTATTGCCACTCCAAGTCAATACATACGCGATTTGCTCAAAAAAGTAAAGACGATAGATTTCACGAACACGACTTTTGTGAGCGTTGCAAAAGGAATTGAAAAAGGTTCTTTGCTGACTGTCTCCGGAATTATTAAAGAAGAATTATTGAAGATTAATCCGGAAAATATCGGTGTTTTATCAGGTCCGAGTCACGCTGAGGAAGTGAGCAAAAAAATTCCTACCGCTGTTGTTGCAGCATCTGAATCAAGTTTAATTGCAAAACAAATTCAAGTTACATTCAACAACGCATATTTCAGAGTTTATTCATCGACAGATTTAACAGGTGTTGAATTAGGCGGGGCATTGAAAAATGTAATAGCTATTGGTGCGGGAATAATAGACGGAGCCGGTTTTGGTGACAACACTAAAGCTGCAATTATGACGAGAGGTATTGCAGAAATATCAAGACTCGGAATTGAACTCGGCGCACAACCTGAAACTTTTGCCGGACTTTCAGGCATGGGGGATCTTATAGTCACTTGTATGAGTAAGCACAGCCGAAACCGTTATGTTGGGGAACAGCTTGGTAAAGGGAAAAAACTAAAAGAAATTATTAAATCAATGGAGATGGTTGCTGAAGGTGTTGAAACATCAAGATCCGTTCATATGCTGGCGCAAAAAGTAAACGTGGAAACTCCAATCGCCTCTGCTGTTTATTCAATTCTGTTCGAGGATAAAGATCCTACTAAAGTTACTTACGATTTGATGACCCGTGACCTTAAACCAGAAATTTAAGGATTTCACTCAACCCCCCTAATTTCTTATATTTCTTTACAAATAATTAAATCTTAACAAATGTCCGATTTGAATTCCATATCTGTTCAATATCTAAAGTCTGTCGGTCCTAAAAGAGCTGAAGCTTTCAATAAAATTGGAATCAATTCTGTAAAAAATTTGCTTTTTTACTTCCCGTCAAAGTACTTAGATCGATCGAAGATTCTAAACGTAAATCAAGTTTTAAAATACATCGCCAACGGATATGAAGGTGAAATAACTCTAATCGGAAAAGTAGTTGATTCACAGCTTATTCATTATAGGAAGAAGAAGATATTCAAAGTGGTTTTTATGGAAGGGGCATCTACCTTTGAATGCATCTGGTTTCAAGGAATAAATTATTTTCAGAATCGTTTTAAAACCGGGGAATCATATGCGGTTTCAGCAAAGCCTGTTGTAACAAGGTACGGACATCTTCAATTTACACATCCGGATTTTGATAAACTTGAATCAGAAGAATCACAAGAATTTTTTAATACCGGGAAAATTATCCCATTCTATTCTCTCCCAAAGGAATTGAGGTCCAAAAATATCGGTGATACAAGTATAAGAAAAATCATAAGATTTGCGGTTAATCAGTATGCAGATAAACTAAGTGAAACTTTACCGGAATATATAATTAACAAAAACGATTTACCTAAAATTTCCGATGCAATTAGAATAATTCATTCACCAAACTCCGAAGAAGAACTTGAAATTGCGACAGACCGTTTTAAATATGAAGAACTATTCTATCTTGAGCTCTTGGTTGCACTTAGAAAACATCACGTGAAAACACAAGTTAAAGGAACAATGTTTTCAATTGACATACCTTTAGTAAAAAAATTTCTCGATTCACTTCCCTTTAAACTGACTGACTCACAGCTTAAGGTTCTAAAAGAAATTCGCAAGGATATGGAATCTGATCAACCAATGAATCGATTACTTCAAGGGGATGTTGGAAGCGGAAAAACTGTTGTCAGTCTTATCGCAATGCTTATTGCAGTTTCGAATGGTTACCAAGTAACAATGATGGCTCCGACAGAAATTTTAGCAACTCAGCATTTTGAGACTATTAATAAATTGCTTGCCAAATTTGATTATAATATAAAACTCATAATAGGCGGGCAGAAAAAATCAGAGCGTACAAATAATCTTGAATTAATTAAAAGCGGCAGTGTTCATATAGTCGTAGGTACTCATGCGCTTTTCGAAGAAAATATTTCTTTCGATAAACTCGGATTAGTCGTAATTGATGAACAACATCGCTTTGGAGTTGTTCAGAAAGCAAAATTAGTGGCAAAAGGTGCTGCCCCTGACGTACTTGTAACCACTGCAACGCCGATACCTAGAGCAATAACTATGACTCTATATGGTGATCTAGATGTTTCAATTATTGATGAGATGCCAGCTGAAAGAAAACCGATTATAACAGCTCTTCGCAGCGATAAAAAACTTGATGAAATTTATTCTTTTATCTTGGAAAAGATAAATGAAGGTTATCAGACATACATAGTTTATCCTTTAGTAGAGGAATCGGAAAAGCTGGAACTGAAAGCTGCGGAATCATACTATGAATCGTTAAAATCCGGTGTGTTTAAAGATGTTAGGGTGGGGCTGCTGCATGGAAGAATGTCTTGGAAGGACAAAGAACAAACAATGATCCGATTTGCACAAAAAGAATTTGATATTCTGATTTCTACTACGGTTATTGAAGTCGGTATTGATATTCCGGATGCAAATGTAATACTAATAAATGATGCACATAGATTTGGTCTGTCTCAACTGCATCAATTAAGAGGAAGGGTAGGTAGAAGCAACAAACAAGCTTATTGCATTTTGGTTTCTGATTTCTTTAAGAAACTAGATCCAAAATCTTATCGTTTTGACTTTGCTTATATGTCAAGGTCCGAGATAGAAAGAAGTAAAACCAAAATTAGATTATCTGCAATGGTGCAGTACAGTAGCGGCTTTGATCTAGCGGAAATCGATTTTAAACTACGAGGACCCGGAGATATTTTTGGTACAAAACAAAGCGGCTTCCCGGAACTGCGATGGACTGATTTAACAGAAGATAGAGACTTACTTTATAAGGCTCAAAAAGATTCATTCGATATAATTGATAAAGATGCAAAGTTAGCAAGAGCAGAGAATCAACTCATCAAGAACCAAATCAAAAACAACTACAAAGAACAACTGAAATTATCCTTCATCGCATAACAAAAGTATGCAAGAATATTTTTTATTAATTGTTGCATATGAATTTTAAAAAGTTATATTGCAATAAATTTTTTATTGCATAAAGTTAATTTTGTGTTTACAAAAAAATTTAATGTAGCACTTACATATAACGTTAAACCGGAAGAAGATCCCGCCTTTAAAAGTCACTCACAACATGCCTACTCAATCGATAAAGATGAGTATGCGGAGTGGGATACTTACGAGACTATCCATGCAATCAGAGACGCGCTGAGTATATACAACAATGTTACTTTAATTGAAGCAGATGATGATTGTTTTGTTTCATTCAAAGAATTGATGCCTGATATAGTTTTTAATATCAGCGAAGGGAAAAACGGAATAAGCCGGGAGGCACAAATTCCAGCAATTCTCGATATGCTAGAAATTCCTTATACCGGGTCCGATCCTTTAACATTATCAACATGCTTGGATAAAGGAAGGACAAAGGAAATTCTAAGTTACCATAATATTCCAACGCCAAAGTTTCAAGTTGTCGATACGATTGAACAATTAACAAAATTCCAACTAAATTTCCCCGTCATTTATAAACCTTTGCAAGAAGGTTCCAGTAAGGGGATTTTTGATTCATCAATTGTGGATAATATTTCCGAATTAAATGAAAAAATTGAGCTTCATTTAGAAAGATACAACCAGCCGGTAATAATTGAAGAGTTTTTATCGGGAAGAGAATTTACTGTGGCTTTATTAGGCAATGGAAAGGAAACTCTAGTTTTGCCGGTTGTTGAAATGCGCTTTGATGAATTTCCTAAAGAGTTGAAACCAATTTATTCTTATGAAGCAAAATGGATTTATGATACGCCGGAAAAGCCGCTCAATATCTATAATTGTCCGGCAGATGTGGATAAAACACTTGAAGAAAAAATAAAATCCACAGTTCTAAAGACGTACAATATTCTCAACTGTAAAGATTGGTCACGCATCGATGTGAGACTTGATTCAAATGGAGTCCCTAATATTATTGAAGTAAATCCACTTCCGGGTGTACTTCCAAATCCCGATAACAATTCATGTTATCCAAAAGCTGCACGAACTGCCGGGTTCGATTATGCAACAACAATAAATATGGTACTACTTTCCGCAATGAAAAGATATGGGATGCAATGATTACAAATCCCAAAATATTAATCTGTTACAATGAACCGATAGGAATTTACAAAAACTATATCGGTAAAGTACCACAGAAAGACGAGGATAATGTTGATTTATCGGAAATTAATATCTCGAGACAAATAGAATCTATTAAGAAAATCGTGCAACAAAAATATCCTGATGTTTTTCAACTTCCGATTTCAAGCAACATTCAGAAGGCTTATGATAGTCTAAATGAAATTAAACCTAATGCTATCATTAATTTTGTTGAATCAGTTGATGGAATCGCGGATTACGAATCTTTTGTAACAGGACTTTTTGATATACTCGGACTTTCATACACGGGGAATAGTAGTTTAACTCTAGGCAATTGTCTTGATAAAATAAGAACTAAACATGTACTAAAATCTTTTGGAATAAACACTCCGAACTACATTCATCTTCGAAGAAACAAGGAGATTGATGAGAAACAGTTCAATTTAAATTTTCCGGTAATTACAAAACTGATTAGTGAGGATGCAAGTATCGGCATCTCGGAAAAATCAGTTGTAAATGATTTTGCAGAATTAAAAAAGCAAATAAATTTTTTATTTAGACACTATAAAAAAGATATTGTACTTGAAGAATTTATTGTTGGCCGCGAAATTAATGTATCAATTTTTGGAAACGATATTTTACCGTTATCTGAAATAAGATTCGACCAACTGCCTGCCGAGCTTCCAAAACTTGTAACTTACGAAGCAAAGTGGGCGCCGAACTCAATTTATTATTCTTCAACAAATCCTGTGTGCCCCGCTGTTCTTCCAAAACGTGTGGAGCGAAGAATAAAAGATGTTGCACTTAGTGCATTTCGTGCTCTTAATTGTAGGGACTATGCCAGAGTCGATATTAGACTAAACAGCTATTATACCCCCTTCGTTATTGAGGTTAACCCGAATCCAGATATATCTCCCGACTCTGGATTTATAAGATCTGCAAAGAGTTTTGGGTTTTCTTACGAAGAAGTAATTTACAAATTGATTGAATTTGCTTTAAAGAGGGCTGCACATGATTAGGAAAGTAGTCAGAGAAGATTATGATTCTCTAGCAACACTAATTAACTCGATTAATATATTCAATGAAGAAGAAAAAAAAGTTGCTGTTGAATTAATTTACGAATCTATTTTTAATGATGAACAAGATTATTATAATACTTATGTTTTTGTTGAGAAAAATATAATTTTGGGTTATCATTGTATAGGTAAAAGATCTTTAACTGATGCAGTTTATGATTTATACTGGATAGTTGTTAGTCCAAGTGTTCAAAGTAAAGGAGTGGGGCAAAAACTTTTGGAACACGCAGAAAATTTCGTGAGGGATAAAGGAGGAAGATGGGTGCTCGCCGAAACATCTTCATCAGAAAATTATTTTCGAACAAGAAATTTTTATTTGAGAAACAATTATACAATTGTATCACAAATTAATGATTTCTATAAGATGAACGATAACCTTATAGTTTTCGGAAAGTATTTAAACAATACAAAGGAACCCTAATGGAACTATGGCAACAAATGATTCGTGACAGCGTTCACTCTGTCGATCAATTGGTTGAAAAGTTCGGTATCGATAGACAAGTTGCGGAAGATCTTGACGAGTTCTTCCAGGCAAGAATTAACCCATACTATCTTAGTTTAATCAGATATAAAGGCGACCCCATTTGGCTTCAATCTGTGCCAGATAAAGTTGAACTGGAAGATATGGACGGTTCGCCAGATCCCTTAAACGAAGATGAAATGAGTCCGGTTCCAAACATCACTCATCGCTATCCCGACCGGTGTCTTTTCCTCGTGACCAGCCAATGCGGAATGTACTGCCGCTTTTGCACACGTAAGAGAAAAGTTGGAGACAGCGGCAAAATTTCTATGAAGGAATTAGAGTCTGCATTTAAATACATTGAAGATCATACAGAAATCCGCGACATCATTTTATCCGGCGGTGATCCGCTAATGCTTACCGATGTTATGATCGAAAAAGTATTGGCTCGATTAAGATCAATTAAACACGTTGAAATCATACGTATCGGCACAAAGATGCCTTGCGTTCTTCCTCATAGAATTACACCTAACCTGTGTAAAATTCTAAAGAAGTATCATCCTATTTATATAAATACTCACTTTAATCACCCATGGGAAATTACTGACGAAAGCACTAAAGCCTGTGGAATGTTGGTCGATGCCGGATGCCCTGTAAATAACCAAGCCGTTCTGATGAAAGGTGTTAACGATGATCCCAAAGTGATGAAAGAATTATTACAAAAGTTATTAAAAATAAGAGTCCGCCCATATTATTTATTTATGGCGGACGAAACGCGGGGAGCAAATCACTTCCGCACATCTGTTGAGAAGGGGCTTGAAATTATGGACGCTCTTCGCGGGCATACAAGCGGGATGGCAATTCCTCATTTTGTTATTGATGCACCTGGTGGCGGTGGAAAGATTCCGCTCCTTCCGAAATATGTGATCCACAGAGACGAAGAAAAAGTTATAATGCGTAATTATAAAAATGAAATTTATGTTTATAAGGAAGCTAATTATTCGCCGAATGGATTTAATAATGAGGAAAATGCAATAGAAATAGAATATTCCGGAAATAACGGAAATGGGAAATACAGAAAAACAAACGCAAAGCAAAAAGTAACTGAAATTTCTTAATCAATTTTCTTTTACTTTTGAGATGATTCTAAAAATATCTTTCTCCAACGTTGCATTCGGAATTTCTACAATTCTTCCCAATTCTTCTTTATCTTTATAGAAGATGAAGGTTGGAATAAGTTCTATATCAAGATCGTGAGTTAAATTCCCCGGCGATTGTTTTTTCCTATCAACGTTTATAAGCGTAAGTTCATCGGTATCGTATTTTAACTCATCCAATATTTTATAAAAAGCCGGAACTTGCATTTTGCTGTCGGAACACCAAGTTCCCATCACAATTGTTATATCAATTTCACGAAGCAATGTTTGTAGTAGTTCTTGATTTTCAAATACCGGAGTATAGAAATCATATTCCTCAACAAACCATTTGGAATACAAAGGATCTTCAAAAACTTCTCTTGTACAAAATCCGATAAGAAGCGTATCTCCCCTTTCTTCATCAATTATTTTTTGATTATAATCTTGTCCGAAAATTTGCAGATAGAAAACAGATAAGAAAACAAGTATCAGTCTCATTCAATTTCCTTTGAATTGTTGTTTGATTTTCTAACGTCAAGTCCCCAAAATAATTTACTACGAAGAATCTCGAAGTACTCGCTCGATTTTGTATGAACAAGTCTTACAGGATTTTCACTTTTCCTAATTTTTATCACAGCAGGTGATTTAAAATCATAAACACGTTGTCCGTCGCAATTGACTTGAATAGAATTATAAGCCGATTCGACAGTCACTTCAATTGTTTGTCTGCTGGAAACGACAAGAGGACGCATCGTAAGAGTATGGGGCGAGATAGGACTAATAACAATTGCATCTGTTTTGGGAGTAATGATCGGTCCCCCCGTTGATAATGAATAACCTGTTGAACCAGTCGGTGTGGCTATTATCAGACCGTCTGCTGAAAATGTTGAAACATACTCATCGTCGATTTTCATAGTCATCTCTATCATTTTCGGCCATCGTCCTTTATCAATCACAACATCGTTGATAGCAAACAGTTCGTCTGTTTCACCGTTTTTACAAATTGCTTCAAGAGCCATTCTTTCTTCAATCACATAATGCTTCGATTTAATATCACTTATAAACTGATCCATGTTGTTGATATCAAACTCAGCTAAAAATCCCAACTTGCCAAAATTGACACCAAGTAACGGAGTCCTATAATTTCTGGCTTCATAAGCTGTCTGAAGCATTGTCCCGTCTCCTCCAATCGAAAGCACAATATCACAAGAAGAATATAATTCAGAATCTTGAACAAATTTAATTGATGGAATGCTTGTTAGCTTGTCCTCGTTTTTTCCGATTGCAGTAATTCCTATAAAAAATTCGAAATTGTTGTCCTCTAATTTCTTAAGAAGGAGTTTAACAAGGTCGAAAATTTTTGGCTTAGTGATATTTGGTATAATTCCGATTTTCATCTATTGCTCTTATTATTCTTTAATTCCCATAGTTTTGCATACTTCACAAAAACATACATACTTGAAAACGCAGCGAGAATAAATCCATGGATACCATCACGATAACCTTGACGCAAAATAAACATTTTCACGAAAATAAAAACCGGCCTTAGAAAAAGATCGTTAATAGATGCCTTTTCTTTTTTAACTTTTAGTTCTTCGGAAGCTAATGTTGTGTATCTGTTAAACTTTTCGAAATAATGATAAATATTAGGATCGGTATAATGTTCAAGATCAGAAATGAGTTTCCCGGACTTTCCCTCAAATAATAGATGTTCGTGAACATTGTTGTCGCTGAATTTCACTTTATTTTTATCGAACAACCTTTCGACTCTTCCCGGATACCAGCCGCTGTGCTTGATCCATTTTCCTAAAAAATATGCTTTCCGAGGGACACTATATACGGAAAATTCCTTCTCTTCATTTTTTAATTGATTTAATTCTGCTGATAACTTTTCGGTAACAGCTTCATCGGCATCAATCCAAAAAATCCAGTCATTAGTGCAGTATGAAACAGCTTCTTGTTTTGTTTGTGAATATCCTTTCCATTCGGTTTTTATGCATTTTATTTTATCCCCATAGCTTTGAATCAGTTCAAAGGTATTATCGGATGAATTTGCATCGACTAGTATAATTATTTCATCAATGCAGCTCATCAAACTATCGATACAGCGCCTTATATTATGTTCCTCGTTTTTTGCTATGGTGATCGATGAAATCAATTTTTACTCTACAACTTTTTTTTAATCTCTGTTTGCTTAGCAGCTATACTGATACCAACAGAATACCAAACCAATGTTATTATTTCATGATCTCCGAAATTCCATTCAGCTAATCCTGATACTAAGAAACCGACAAAAGCCGCAAACGAAGCAGCTACGACGGCTTTTGGAAATTCAGAATGTTTAACTATAGTGAAATTTTTAAGATGTATCATGAAGATTTTTATCAGCAGAAATAAGAAGACTACAAACCCAATTACTCCAAGTATTACTATCACATGAACATAATTATTATGAAGATGACCAAAATCTTCCTTTTCCCAGTATTCCTTATACTCTGAATATGTTTGTTTTAAATCAATATCTCCCACACCAAAAAACGGATTATCCGCAAGAATATTAAGCCCAATTTTCCACTGCTGCAATCTTTGAAGGTTTGTATCATGGTTTAAATCAATTACCGACAGAAGCCTATTCTTATTAACTGAAGATACAATAAGTTTATCCATAAATAGCTGTACTGAAATAGGTTGATACGAGAACGCAGTAATTTTTTGACTTATCAGCTCTTCGTCTTGCTTTTTTATTGAATAAACTTCTCCGTTGTAACAAACAGCAATTATTGAATCATCCTTACAGACAAAACTATGCACATGGGGGATTTGCAATTCTTTTGTTATAATTTTTGATTCGTTCAATGGAACGACTCTCAAACCTTTTTGGCTTCCTAACAAAACAAAATCATCCGTGATTTTAATACTTGGAGATGCAGTATTGATGTCTTCACTTTGATTCTCAATACTTATTATCGCACTATCAATTTTTGCAAATACATATTTTTTATCCATTGTTGAATAAAAAACCAATAGCGAATCGGATACATCGAATCGCAATATACTTTCGTCTCGGAAATATCTAAAATAATTTTTTGTATTTGATGGATCATTAAAAACAGTAAGTCCGCTGTCGAGTTCGGCTATATATAAAATTCCATTATTGATTCTATAATCGGTTATGTTTCCTGGAGAAATAAATTCACGCTTCAAATTGATCGAAGTATTTTTGATTGAAAATGTAAACATTCTTTTATCAACTAGAATTCCCAAGTAACTTCCGTCTTTCCATCTATCGACAACAATTACCGGAGATTTTGTATCAAATGAATTTACAAGATTGCTGCCCTCATAAATTTTAATACCCTCTTCGTAATCTGCAACTAAAAATATGTTCGAGTCCGCAAAAATTTGTGTTGCACTTCCCGTTGTTTCAAAGCTACCTATTTGATTTAAATCGTTATCTGAAATTTTGTAAGTATAAATGATGCTTTCGTCTCTCACTAAAATTAAATAAATAATGACTGCACCAACTGCCGGTATCATATAAACCCACTTTCGATATAGTATTAACAGGAAAAATATACCAGCTAATGCACCTAACCACGCGGCTCGCGTATAGCTCGAAAGCAGCGCAATTGCTGTCACTGCAGTTCCAACGAAATAAAATATTTTTTCTCTCGAAATTGTATTTTGACTAAAAAAAAGTGATGCAAAAAATATGAGTGTAAAACTCATTAATCCACCTGCAGTCATAACATACTGAAAAGGTGATGGACCTTTTTGTTCAATGGTATAAAGTTGATTTACGAAATGCTCAAATGCGAAACCAATATAAAATAGTGTCGTCAACAGTGCAGCTGCCAAATATGTAAGAACAAATTGTTTTAATCTTGTTGGGGAATCAGCAGTCGAAGCAACAACATAAATGACAGGTAAAAGCAGTACTCTTTTTAAAACATTTTTAAAAGCGTCAGCCGAATAATCTGAAAATATTGCAGAAATAATCTCCACAATAACAAATAATAGAAGCGTAAGTTCTAAGCCGGTTTTTCTAAATATAGTTTTTCCGGTATGGAAATACTTGATAATCAGAAGGAGAAGTGCTCCGTAGTACCCTATTTGATTAACAAATATTGAGTTCGTTAAACTTGCTAAAAAGAGAATTACAAACACAAAAATTGCTATATCAATTACTCTAACTGTTGTTGAACTTTTTGGCATTAATTATCTCTAAATTGTAATTCATAAAGCTTCTTGTAAATACCTTTTTCATCCTCAACAAGTTCTGCGTGTTTACCTTCTTGCACAATTTTACCTTTGTCGAGTACTATTATTTTATCTGCATTTCTTATCGTACTTAATCTATGGGCTATTACAAGAGTTGTTCTGTCTTTCATAAGTCGTTCAATTGCTTCTTGGACTAGTACTTCCGATTCATTGTCCAGAGCAGATGTAGCTTCGTCAAAAATCATGATCGGCGGATTAACAAAAAGGGCTCGGGCTATCGAAATTCTTTGCCGCTGTCCGCCGGATAGTTTTGCTCCCCTTTCGCCGATAATTGTATCGTACCCTTTGGGAAATTCATTAATAAAATTATGAGCATTTGCTGCCTGTGCCGCCACAATGATTTCATCTAACGGAATGTCGCTCTGGCCGTAAGCTATATTATTTTTGATTGTGTCGTTGAAAAGTACTGTTTCCTGTGTTACGATTCCAAGAAGCGACCGCAGATGGTCTAGTTTCACTGTTTTAATATCATTACCATCGATTAAAATTATTCCCCTTGTCGGATCATAGAATCGAGGAATTAAGTCAATTAAAGTTGATTTGCCTGCGCCGCTGCTTCCTACAATCGCCACTATTTTGCCTTTATGTGCCGTAAAACTAACCTCGTTCAAAACAAGTTCGTCAGAATCTTCATAATGAAATGAAACATCTTTAAACTCAATTTTGTCCTTAAAATCTTCAACCGGTTTTGCATCCGGAAGATCTTCTATACCCGGGGCGGTATCAATAATTTGGAATATACGATCCGCTGCCGCACTCGATTCTTGGATTCTATTATTCACACTGCTCAATTCTTTTATTGGGGGCATTAGTTGAAATATCGCAAATAAAAATCCAAGAAACTCGCTAGCTTTCAACGATTGATCTTCAAGCACCAACTGGCCTCCGTAATAAACCATAATGACGCCTACTACAACACTTAAAAATTCAGTGACCGGACTGGCTATGTTCTTTATTCTTACTATTCGCAAAACCAAACGAAAATAATTTATGGTTTCCTTTTCAAATTTTTTGTTCTCATATGCTTCCATACCAAATGCTTTTACTATCTTTACTCCCGAAATTGTTTCCTGCAGTACTGAGGTTATATCTGCCATTTTTTCTTGAAGAATTGTGCTTTGCTTACGTAGAATTTTACCGATATAAGCAATGATCCCCAATGAAAACGGTAGTACAACGAAAGAGAAAAGAGTAAGTTTAACACTTATCGAAAGGGCGATTCCAAGAAATACGATAATCGTTAGTGGTTCTCGTATTAAATTCAAAAAAACTGCGGCGACTGATTGCTGAACCACATTTACATCATTCGTAATTCTTGAGATCAGATTACCTGTCCTCTCATTTTTGAAATAACTCATGGGAAGCAGGTGCAAATGCCGATAAGCTTTATTCCTTAAATCTTTTATTACTCCTTGTTCAACAAAAGCTAAAAAGTACGCTTGAAGATATCCAAAAACATTTTTCAATAAAAAAGTTAGTAGAATAAGAAGACAAATCTTAAATAAAACTTCAGATACAGTTCCTGAGAGAATATAATTTTCAAAAGCTACTTTAATATTTGTGATAGTTTCAGTAATCCAACCGGGAGCAATTTCTGAAGTGTTTTCCACGATGCTTGGAGATTCAGTTTTTTCCTTTTCGAGAAAAAGTGTGTCTAAAAGCGGAATTGTAAGGTACACCGATAATCCGCTCAGAACGGAAAACAAAATTGTACATCCTATCGAAAGACCCAGATGCTTCCAATATGGTTTTACAAAGGATAATATTCTGTAGTAAGTTTTCAATTTTTATAAACTAAAGGAATACTTCTAATCCCGCAATCGTCGGGTCCAGATATTTCAAACAATTTTTCATCTGACTTCAGTAATATACAATTTATGATCTGTTTTTCTTCATTTATACTCTCGTAAAATAGTAATCCGCCGTAAAGAAGATAAGATAGATTTTGTTTTCCTGAATAGACATTTGTTAGTCTTCTAGCGGGAATAAAATAATTATAGATATGAAATGTCGATTTTAATGAATCTTGGGAAACAAATTCATCGTACTTTGTTTTGAAGACTAAATTCTCGTCATTATTTGATAGACGAATGTTAATCATCTTGCCCGGAACGTTGATCGTGTGACTTGTTTGAGCCACATTAAATCCAAGAATAAGCGAATCACCTATGGAGTTGATTGTAAGTTTTAATTTTGCGAACAACTCCGATTCAAGCGTTGAAACATAATCCACCGGAAATCCATCGCGAAGTAAATTATGCACAGAAACAAGTGAATCTATCAAATTCCCTTTTTTATTGTAACTCAAATCCTTTTCAATAATGTTAGATGAGTTAATTGTATCCATCATTTTAAATGTAACGTGAAAAGTATCCGGATTATTCCATTGGGAACTTATTCGCAGTCCATCGCCAAATTTTTCCAACTCTTTGATTTGGCGAGTAATTTTTGAATAGTGATAAACTCTCCCATCGGTGATATATGGGAACCCTCCACTTCTCCCAAAAGTCAATGCAGTCGTAAAAATATAGTTTTGAAAATCCGGCCCAGAATATAAATTTAGAACCTTTTTACCCCACCTGTCAAAAATCATCGAATTATTTTTTGAAATCAGATTATAACTATAAACTGCTGGCCGATTTTGGTAATCTGTAACAAACAAGAATTCTGAAAAATATTCTTTGTAGGGTTTATAATTCTCAAACAGTTTTATTTCCGATACTAATCCATCGTTATAAAATGAAAAACCGCGTGTCCAGGCATCCAGAGGATTTTTGTACATTCCATAAAAAAGTTTAAATCCGGAGGACTCAACATCCTCAATCAAATTTAATTTTGCATCAGTATCTCGGTAAAACATTGGCCGCCATTTCTTTAATAGTGCAAGCGAATCAGCGTTTTCTTCCAACAAGAAGGAATAATATGTCGATTTTACTTTTGAGCTGACTTTTATGCTTTCCTTATTCTTTTCACTTGAACAGGAAAAAAATAAAATAGCAATTAGTAGTACTATTAAATTTTTCATTTAAGACCGAACAAAAAAATAATTAAAGAAATCACGAAACGAATCAAGCTCATAAAATAATCCCATAATGGACTGTAAATAAAAAGAAGAAGTAAAATAGTTCCGTACAATCCTAAATTTAAAAATCTTGCAGTCAAATTATTCGGAAAAAAATCGTATATAATATTTGAACCGTCGAGAGGCGGAATAGGGAGTAAATTAAAAAAGCACAAAAATATATTAATAAAAACCCCAAACAAAAACATTCCTGTTATCATTTCTCCGGGATCAGTAAAAATTTGAAGTACTTTTAGTAGTAAAGCAAATAAAAACGCAAGTCCCAGATTTGAGAGAGGCCCAGCTACAGAAACTGATGCATCGCCCATCAAACCGTTTTTTAATTTATTTGGATTTACCGGCACCGGTTTAGCCCAACCGATTAGAGCAAATCCTGATGAGAAAGCTAATATTGGCATAATAATACTTCCGACGAGATCTAAGTGTTTTATTGGATTTAGCGTAAGTCTTCCGTGACTTTTAGCAGTATCATCCCCAAGTTTATATGCAACGGCAGCATGAGCAAATTCATGCACAGCTAATGATATAAGAAAAAACGGAATGAACAATAAAAACATAATTAATCTTTCACTAACTTCTACACTCAAATTAACCTCTCGGGTGATGATCTTTATGTTCTTGTTTAACAAAATCGCGATCGATTTTAGTATAAATTTGGGTTGTTGAAATATCAGCATGTCCCAACATTTCTTGCACTGCTCTTAAATCCGCCCCGTTTTCAACCAAGTGTGTAGCAAATGTATGACGAAATGTGTGCGGATGTATATTTTTATTAATACTCGCTTGCTCCGAATAATTTGAAATCATTTTCCAAATTCCCATTCTACTTAAGCAAGTTCCTCTTGTGTTTAAGAATACAAAATTTTGACTCTTCCCTTTCTTATCCAGCATCGGTCGAGATTTGATCAGATACTCAGATACCCACTTTATTGCACTACTTCCGACCGGAACTATCCTCTGTTTAGATCCTTTACCGAACACTCGAATTATTTCCTCAGAAAAAAATAAATCTCCGAGTTTAAGTGTCAACAATTCAGAAACTCTTAAACCACAAGAATAGAGCAATTCTAAAATGGCTCTGTCTCTCAACCCAAGCGAAGTATCAACTTTAGGCATATCAAATAATTGTTCAATTTCTTCAATAGCAAGAACAACGGGCAGTTTTCTTTTCGAATAAACATTTGCAAGCTTATCAGTTGGATTCTCAGTAATATATCTGTTGGCATTCAAATAAAAGAAGAAACTTTTAATCGAAGAATGATATCGTGCTGTTGTTGATGATTGTATTGACATTTCCAGCTGTAATTGAAAATAAGAGCGCAGGTGCTCGGTCCTAATTTGTTGAAAATCGGTTATTCCGATATCTTCAAAATATTTTATGAGTTTTTGAATATCGTTTTTATAAGCTTCTAGAGAATTATCGGAAAGATTTTTTTCTAACTTTAAAACAGCCAAAAACTCTTTTAAAAAACTTTGCATTACTCGGCTTTTTCTTCCGCTTCACTTTCTAGTTTCTCTTGATTCGGATATCTAATTCGTTTATGATGCTGACCAATAAGTGTGTTAAGAAATGATTTCTTTATTTGTGTCAAATCGGATAAGGTAAGAGGTACATTTTCAAGCTGCCCTTCATCCATTCTTTGTTTAATTATATTCGTGATAATATTTTCAACTTTTTGAGGATCAGGAGTTTCGAGAGTACGCGATATGGATTCGCATGCATCAGCAAGCATCAATAAAGCAGTTTCTTTCGTAAATGGTTTTGGTCCGGGATATCTAAAATCATCTTTATCGACTTTATCTTCACCATATAACTTAACTGCTTTTTCATAAAAAAAGCTGACTAACATAGTTCCATGGTGTGTTGGAATAAAATCAATCACCTCTTGTGGAAGCTTGTTTTTCTTTGCCCAATCGACTCCTCGTTTAACATGATTTATGATTCGCTGAGCACTGTCCTTTGGTTCTAGTTCTTCGTGAATGCTCTGTTTTTCAATTTGGTTTTCTACAAATACTTCCGGGCTTAATGCTTTTCCGATATCGTGATAATAAGCGCCTACTCTAGCTAAAATGGAGTTAGCTCCTATTTTCTCGGCCGCAGATTCAACCAGGGAGCCAATCGTCATCGAATGAGTAAAAGTTCCCGGGGCATTTCTTGCAAGTTCTTTCAGTAACGGCGAATTAAAATCCGTTAGCTCAAGAAGGGTAAGTTCGGTTGTGATCTTAAAACTTTTTTCTATAAAAATGATTAGGCCGTAAGTCAAGGCGGGACTTATAATCGCGTTAATAGATGCTAATGATGAATTTATTAAAATAGTTTCAATTGATTCGTATCGCTCAAATCCAAAGGCAAGTGTTGCGATTATATATCCAAGTAAAATGAATACAAACGACCGAAAAATCTGATTCCTATTTTTTACATCGCGTACGGTATAAGCTGCTAATCCACCTGCTAAAATATTAGTAACAGATAGTACATAATTATTTCCGTAAAGTCCTCCAACTATTAATGAAATTACAACTGTCGTATAAAATCCAATTCTGGAATCGAAAACAATTGTCAAAAGCATAGATGCAACCGGTACAAGAACAAGCAGCTCAACCGGAAGATTAATATTTATTTGCAGTGTCAAAAACGCAATTGAGCAGACAAATAGTGATATAATTAAAATCAACAATATTTTTGAATTATCATAGAAAATATGCTTGCGAAACAAAAAAATATAAATCGAAAGCGGAACCAGAATTATTAGAACATGAAGAAATTTTCCTATGTTCTGAATGAATCTGCCCCAGAAACCAATTTCGCTTCCTTTTGCCTTTCGGTAAGAATCAATGGCTATCTTAACTTCTTCCGTAATTCTATCGTGTTTAGCAACAATTCTTTCATTTTCATTGATTACACCTGTATTTCTTGGCACACTTTCCTTCGCAAGGTCAACAGCAGTATCGGTCATCTTTTGATTGTAAATAATATTTGGTGTGGAGAAATGATATATAAATTCCTCTATTGCTAAAGTCAATTCTTGATCATCTCCTGCGGCAATCTTCACCTCGTTTTCTATAAAACTTTTAAGAGATTGATCATCAAAGAAAGTTGTTTTTGGATAGGATCGTTCAAACTTTCCGTCACGCACTGATATTGTATCGCTGCCAATAACCGGATAGTTTAAATTAAGCACACCTCTTCTATAGACCTTGCTCAAAACCGTCTCAACAATACGCTTAAGCTGTTTCAATTCCCAATCGGGTTTTTGCGATAAAAGTTTTTCGCTCTGACGGATTTCTTTAAATTTATTGTAAGATGTGTTACTCAAAAAAGTAGGATTCTGCATTTGAGTTGAAGCATTGAACAATTCATTATCGATAGTTAAGGTCAAAAAGTCCGAATAACTTTTTGCGGAATCGATTGCTATCTTCTCGGTTTCGACATTAATCACAAAAATTGGATAAACTGAGGCAATAGCAGCGTTAACTTCCTTTTCATAAACGACTGGGTCTTTCAGTACCTCAAAAGTTGTAGAAGCAATTAGATCGTCTTCTACCCAAATCGAGCCGACTGAAACTTCCGACTCAATTGATTCTCCTTTCGGAAACATTAGTACAATAAGTACCGCAAAAACCAGAACCAATACAATTCTGATCCGCATACTTTTTTTTAATGTTTCTTTTGTGATTTTCATACTATTTTTTTGCTTTCAACACCATTTCGAGAAACTCGGCTGTACCATCCTCATCATTATCCCGCTTTGTAATATAATCAGCAAGTCGTTTAATTTCAGCAACACTGTTAGCCATTGCAATTTTAATACCGGCTTTTTTGAGCAGATCTCTATCGTTGTACCAATCACCTATGGCGGCGATATTTTTTCTCTTCACCTTCAGAATTTTAGCAAGTCTGTCAATACCCGTCCCTTTTGACGATCCTTGTTTTCGGATCTCAAGGTAATAAAAGTTTCCTGCTGATTTTGTTTTGTAATATGTAGTTCTTAAACCAAATGCACGAGGGAATGACATTTTCTTTAAAACATTTTTTACCGACTCTTTGTAATCCCCCATCATTACAATCTCCAAAGTAGTATCTGTCAAATCTTGCATATCATCAGTCTCTTTATACTTTGCTCCGAACTTTTGCAAAAGCTGAGGAATCAAAGCATCATATTCGCCAAAATAAATGTAATCGGCATGACAAAGTGCAATTTTCAATAAATATTGATCTGCTAATTTTTTTGCTTTTACAACATAGTTTTGAGGGATATATGATTCATAATAAATTTCGTTCGTATAAGCTGATTTTATCAGTGAACCATCCAACGAGATGAGTGGTTCAGTAATCTCAAGTTGTTTTGCTTGATCAACAATTGCATTGTGAAGACGTCCGGTTGCAAAAGAAAATTTTACTCCGTGTTTCCTCAACTCCTTGACCAGCTTAATTGTTTGTGTTCCGATCTCTCCATTTGAATTGAGAAGAGTCCCATCCATGTCAAACACAATTAATTCAATATTTTTTAATCTGCTCTTCGTAAGCATATTTACTTTAGAATTTTTGACCATCTTTCTTTGCTCAAAAAATAATATACACCAAATATAGCAATCATAGAAATGATAGCGTAAATTAAACTATGGTAGATGTGATTTAAAATAAGACTGCCTATTCCAAAAAGCATCGAATAAACCAATAAAACCCCAAATAACCAAGCAAACAACATATAAAGTAAGTTTGTTCCATCTTCAGATTGGATTCCTAGCTTCATTTGTATTGGTTTCCATAACCTTCCCCCCGGTCGTATTTTAGAATAAAATTCCATCAGTTTAGAATCCGGTTCTGGCTTTGTTAAAAATGTAGTGATAATCCAAATTATTGATGTTCCAGCAACAAGAAAATATAAATTTTCCGGGAAGTTTATCTCAAGTTGAACCGTTATTGGCATCAGTAAAAACGGGGCGATCATCGCACTGATTTCTGACCATGCATTAATTCTCCACCAATACCACCTTAATATCAGAACTAGTCCCACCCCTGCTCCACATTGCAAAATAAATTCCCATGCCCCGGAAATTCTTGATATAAGCATAGTCACAAAAATTGCAACTATCATCAAAAGCACTGTCATTACTCTTGATGCAAAAACATAATGATTGTCAGTTTTCGACTTAATAATAAATCTTTTATAAACATCGTTCATTAGATAAGAGGCACCCCAGTTTAGATGAGTTGCAATTGTACTCATATACGCGGCAAAAAATGCCGCCACAAGTAATCCTTTTAAACCAGTAGGCAGAAAATCACGCATGGCAAAAATGTAACCCATTCTAGCATTCTCAGTGGTCAATTCGGGATACAAAACCAGTGAGGCGAGCCCCACAATTATCCAAGGCCAAGGTCTTGCTGCATAATGCAGAACTTGGAATAAAAGTACGGCGAACAACGAGTGCTTTTCATCTTTTGCAGACATCATTCTCTGAGCTGCATATCCTCCTCCTCCCGGTTCTGCACCTGGGTACCATGAAGCCCACCATTGAATTCCGATATAGGCAAGAAAAGCAAGAACCGATAATGAAAGAGCCGATCCAAATGTTTGTGCGGAGTTTCCGACTGATGGGAAAAAATTAAAAATGAAATTCGGAAGTTTTTCTTGTAAGCCGGCAATTCCCCCGACTTCCGGCGAATCGAGTACAAGTACAGCTAATACGATCGCACCTGTCATTGCTAGAAAGAATTGAAATGCATCCGTAACGACTACACCCCACAGACCGCTCATAGCGGAATAAACTGCAACCAGCAACATACAGAGAAAAACATAAATGATCGCCTGCGTTTCTGAAACAGCAAACAGTCCGGTAAGTATGGAAACCATTGCTTTGTTTACCCATCCCATTATTATCACGTTCATAAAAAGACCGAGATAAACAGCTCTAAAACCGCGTAGAAATTTTGCGGGTTTGCCGGAATAACGAATTTCGGAAAATTCAGCTTCAGTCATTATTCCAGCTCTTCTCCAGAGCCGTGCGAAAAAGAAAACTGTAAGCATTCCGCCAAAAGCAAAATTCCACCAGACCCAATTACCTGATATTCCGTTTTTTGCAACAAGTTCTGTAACTGCTAAAGGGGTATCAGCAGCAAACGTTGTTGCCGCTAGAGAAATACCAGCAAAATACCAAGGTAAATTTCTGCCGGAAAGAAAAAATTCGTCGGTACTTTTTCCCGATCTTTTTGAATAGTAGAGCGCAATCAGTATACTTAAAATTATGTACGCGCCCAGAATTATAAAATCAATTATTTCCATTTTAGTTCACTTGTTTTTTGTTCAATAGTGATGTAAACCAAGCGACCGGCATTGTTGCTGAAACACCGATTATAGTAAACCAAGTCCAACCAATTCTGCCGGAATAAATCACAATAATCATCACAATTATACCTGTTATAAAACCCGGAATTACATTTTTCTCTTCGGAGTTTTTTATGAATATTCCGGAGAGAAATGTACCCAACAGTCCGCCATAAGTAAATGAAGCAATGCTTAATGCTAGTTCAACAACCAATGTTGGAGAATTTATGAATAATAATGCAGTTAACCCTAAAATTACAGCCCAAAAGATTGTTACCATTCTTGAAATGAATAAATTTTCAGAAATATTTTTCCATTTATTACTCAACAAATCCATAATTGTTGAAGAAGAAATTGATGATATTGAACCTGCCAATGTTGAAATTGCTGCTGCAAATAATCCAGCAATTATCAAACCTGAAATTCCTTGCGGTAATGATTCTATAATAAATTTGGGAAAGATTTCATCAGCTTTAAGAAGATTCAATGTTGAGAGATCATAAGTATTGTAGTAGCCGAACAAAAGTACACCTATTAAGAGAAACAATGCAAATTGAAATATCACAATTACTCCGCTGCCAATAACTGCGAGCTGTGCTTTCCGAACCTCACCCGTAGCGAATAATCTTTGAACAACCAATTGATCAGTTCCGTGCGAAGCCATTGAAAGAAATACTCCACCTAACAATCCGGCAGGTAAAGAATAAGCTTCCGAGAAAAATGATCCAAATCCATTTTTGAAACCAAAATTAATAATTTCTAGTTTATCGGAAATTTGAGGAACTGAAAAAATGCTTATTCCTTCCGGAATAAATTCGGTAAGCAGATAAATTCCTGCTATAATAGCACCACCGATGTAAATAAACATTTGTAAAACATCGACCCAGATTATACCCTTAAGTCCGCCCGTAATAGTATAAACCAGAGCAACGATAACTATTATTAGAATTGCATATGGATAATCTATCCCGAGTAGAAGTTTCAACGGAATTGCGGTAGCAAATAGCCTTACGCCATCAGCTGCAGTTCTTGTAAAGATGAATACAACGGAGCTAAATGTTCTTGTTTTTACACCATAGCGAGTTTCAAGATAGGAATATGCAGTTTGGATGTCGCCTTTATAGTAAGCCGGCAACAAAAAAATAGCCACTGCAATTCTCCCAATAAGATAGCCGAAAGTGACTTGAAGAAAATTAAGGTTCGTAAGATACGCCAATCCGGGAATTGAGATAAATGTAAGTGTGCTGGTTTCTGCGGCAACAATAGAGAAACAGACGGTTCCCCAAGGAACGGATTGCGCACCAAGAAAATAATCTTTCGTACTCCTTTGCCGACCACCCGTAATAATTCCAAAAACGGCTACGCCGAACAAATAAATCGTAATTATAAAATAATCCAGCGTTCTATCCAAAAAGCGGCACCGCTATTATCACTGAAGTTCTGCTATTGCTTCCTCCACCGAGCTGCTGATGGGTAACACTCTGTTAAGTTGTGAAATCTCGATAAGTGTTTTCACACTTTTGTTGGGATTTGCCAATCTGATTGAGCCTTCGTTTGCTTGAATGATTCTGTAAGCCAACAATATTGCGCTTAAGCCTGAACTATCGCAATACTCAACTTCACTAAGGTCGAAAACAAGTTTCGAAATATCCTCGGCATGAAGTAAAATTGTAAGCTCACCTTTTACCAATCCTGCTATCTGGGCATCAAAACGTTTTTCATTTAGCTTAAATACAGAAACGTTATCGATTTTTTTCCATTCAAAATTTATGCTGTCTTCCATATCTCATTTTATTTATTAAAGGAAATTTACTAATTAAGCACAAGAAACCGGGTTTTAAAAGTCTCTTTCCTAAAACATCTTTAATGAATTTAACAAATTTTC
Source organism: uncultured Melioribacteraceae bacterium (assembly GCA_964499285.1). Classification (GTDB taxonomy): domain Bacteria; phylum Bacteroidota; class Ignavibacteria; order Ignavibacteriales; family Melioribacteraceae; genus JAGFIY01. The sequence continues at coordinate 39,772 of CAZCLA010000003.1, read as the reverse complement.
ATAAGAAAGTTTAGGATTATTTTTGTCTTTACTTATCAGAAAATTATAATATTTTTCTGCCTTTTCGCTGTGAAAACCAATTCTAAATTTTGCATCAACTGCATTAGCTACGGCGGTTGAAAAATTACTGCTGTTTAGATTAAGATCAATTACCACATCAAATTTTCTTCGCTGCAATCTGTGAATAAGTGATTTATCCGGCAAACCGAGTTTTGTCAATTCATCTGTGGTAAAATCTACCAAATGGCACTTTGTTCTGTATCTGAAATAATTGAATACTTCAACTATTGTAATAACCGAAACACTTTTGTTAAAAGCCAATAAAAAATGAAAAATTAAATTTGGGTCATCAATCTTATCAATCTCCAATGGAAGAATTATGAAAAAATCCCTTGCCCGGCTAATAAAATCCGTGTATTGAACGGGATGCTCACTTCTTCCCTTCTTAATTTGATTTAGTTTGTAATTAACAGCAATATTTTTTACTTGGTCAATCATTTAGCTTATCATCTTTAGAAACTGTTCTTCTCCAATAATTTTGACGCCTAATTTTTCTGCTTTATCAACTTTGGAGCCGGGACTATCTCCAGCTAAAACATAATCAGTATTTTTACTTACAGATGAGGTTACTTTTCCACCGTTTGCTTCAATAATTTCTTTAAACTCCTCTCTTGGCTTTGTAAGAGTACCGGTTAAGACGAATGTAAGTTCTTTTAGTTTCTGTGAAGTCTCTTTTTTTTCTTTCGACCTAAATTTAAGTCCAGCTTTTTTTAGATCTTCAACAATTTTAAGATTTTTCGGATTCTCAAAAAACTTGGTAATACTCTCACTTGCAGCAGGTCCAATATCGGGAATGCTTTCAATTTCTGAACGTTGGGCGGACATTAGTTTATCAATATCAGATATACCGATGGCTATCTTTTTTGCAGCCCCTTCGCCTACATATCTTATTCCAAGAGCAAACAATAATTTTGAGTACGGCTGAGATTTACTTTTATCTATCGACTGGAGCATCTTATCTACACTCTTTTCACCAAGTCCTTCAATCTGAATTAGTTCATCTCTGTGAGTATAAAGAAGATATATATCTCGATATGATTTCAAAAAACCTAATTCTACAAATTGATTTATGAGTGATTCTCCCAATCCTTCAATGTCCATTGCGCCGCGGGATGCAAAGTGAATTATGCTTCCTTTTATTTGTGCTGGACATTCTGGATTGATACAGTAAATCGCGACTTCATTTTCCGGTGAAAAAAGTCTGCCGCCACATTCGGGACATACTTCAGGAGGATTAACAGGTATTGAGTTCTTATCTCTTTCTAACTCGATTATTGATACAACTTTTGGAATGACATCACCGCCTTTTTCAATGATTACTTTATCGCCTTCACGAATATCTTTTCGTTTTATCTCATCATAATTATGAAGTGTAGCTCTTGATATTGTCGATCCGGCTAAAAATGTTGGTTCAAGTTCGGCTACAGGTGTAATTGCTCCGGTTCTTCCAACTTGCCATGTTATTGATTTTATAGTTGTCGTTGCTTGTTTTGCCTTGAATTTAAATGCAACAGCCCAACGCGGACTTTTTGCTATTGAACCTAATTCTTTCTGCTTTTCGATGGAATTAACTTTTATTACAACACCGTCGATTTCATAATCCAAAGACTCTCTTTTTGTTTCCCATTTTTCGCAGTACTTAATCACTTCATGAATGTTTTTGCAGAGTTCAAAGTTAGGATTTACCTTGAATCCAAATTGCTGAAGAGTTTTTAAACTTTCGTATTGAGTTTTTAATTGCAGGTCATCGGAAAGAAAGTAATATGTAAAAATATCCAACGGTCTTTCTGATACAAGTTTTGGATCTTGCAGTTTAAGCGTACCCGCAGTTGAGTTTCTTGGATTAGCAAAAGTTTTAAGTCCCATCTTTTCGCGTGATTTATTAAAATTTATAAAATCCTTAATCTTCATAAAAATTTCACCGCGAACTTCAAAAAGTTTAGGCGATTTATGTCGATCAAAATTTCTTACCTGCAGTGGAACGGATTTGATTGTCTTAACATTTGAAGTAATTTCTTCACCGATGCTTCCGTCTCCCCTCGTTGCAGCCGTTTTAATAATTCCATTTTCATAAATAATGCTTACAGAAACACCGTCTATTTTTAATTCGACAGTGTATTCTACATCTCCCTTGAGTTCTAGTTTATCCTTAACTCGTTTATCGAAATCAATAAGTTCTTGCTCGCTGTAAGTATTCGAGAGACTAAGCATTGGGTATTTATGTTCTACCGGTTTAAAAATCTTTGTTAAATCAGATCCAACACGCTGAGTAGGTGAATCTGCTGTTATCAACCGAGGATTTTCAGCTTCGAGTCTTTCTAATTCATCTAATAGTTTATCAAATTCAAAATCTGAAATTAAAGGTTGGTTAAGAACATAATAATTATAATTATGTTCATGGATTTCCTTCCGCAGCTTTTCTATTTTATCTTCAATCTGTTTCATCTCTTCCGGAAAATTTTAGCAGTCTGATTCCCTCTCGATCAATCAAAACATTTCCGACCACAGTCATTGATGAATCTAAAGAAATATCCTTATTATTTAGAGAAAATTCAATTCCCGGTATATTGCCTATAAGCAATTTATAGTTTGTGTTTGCGATTAATCTTTTCTTTTCTGCAGGACGAAGGAAGAATTCCGTTTGTTTCACGTCGTCAATTAAAGCTCTAATCCAGACAGTATCTTTTGCCGTAAGAACGAGATTAAGACTGTCCTCTGAATAAAAAGCTAAAGTACTTTCTTCATTCGTTAATTTATATCTTTCACTTTCGGTCGATAAAACTTCATCAAATGAGGTTTCCTTAACAATAACAGTTTCCCCACCGCTAAAAAAAAGAAGATACGCTGTTATTAATACAATAAGCAGAATTGGAATAATGATGAATAAATACTTGATGTAAACAGATTTATTTGCGGATAGTTTTCTTTCATCAAATAAATTTGCTGAGACGAATTCAAGTTTTTTTTCTTTAGTAATTTTTAATTGTGCTTCTGATTTTTCAATTGAATCTTCATCTATTTCCGAATCACCCTTTTTTGCGATCTCATATTTTGTAAGAATTTGATCCGGATTGATCCCAATTGTTTCAGCAATGCTCTTTAAAAAAGCCCTTATATATACTTCGGGCATCACAGAAAAATCACCCTCTTCAAGAGCCTTTAAATATTTTATGTCAATCTTGGTCCGTTTGGAAATTTGTTCGATCGGAATTTCACGTTCTTCACGGGACTGTTTAAGGAATTGAGCAAATTTTTGTAATGCTAAATTATCCATTTTATTTTCTCATAAGTCGGATAGCAAATGCACCATCCATCCCGTGAACATTAGGAAACGATTGAATAAACCCTTTTTCGTTAACCAACAATTCGGGGAATTCACTTCCCGGAAATACGATTTCAAAATTGGGATTCGACATTAAAAATTTTTCGATTACTTCAAAATTTTCCTCAGGTTCAATAGTGCATGTACTGTAAACAATATATCCGCCTTTTTTCAAGAGCTTTGATGCCGCGTCCAACAGCTGCGATTGAGTAACAGTCAGTTTTCTAAAATCACCTATATCCCGTTTCCATTTAATATCTGGTTTTTTTGTTAGTGTCCCCAATCCGGAACAGGGAACATCAACTAAGATCCTATCGAAAGGTTCACTTTCAAACTCTAAAGCATCCACCGCATGGGCTTCAACATTTTCAACTTTCAATCGCTCAAGATTTTTTTTCAATATTTTCAAACGACTTTCGAATTTATCGATAGCAACCAAAGTGCCTTCATTCTTCATCAAATCGGCTAGCATCCCGGTTTTGCCTCCGGGCGCAGCACAAAAATCGAGCACTCTCATTCCGGGTCTAGGATCAAGCAACTTACATGCTAAACCCGTACTTTCATCTTGAATAGTGAAATATCCTTTCGCAAAATATTCCCAATCGCTTATATTAGTGAGATTACTCAATTTTATAAAATTATCGAGATACTCACTTTCTTTATAACCAAGATTTACTTTTTTAAGCAATTCCGTAAGTTCATTTTTAGAAGAAACTAAATTATTCACTCTCAAAACCAATATTGGTTTTTCATTATTTGATAATAGAAGTTTTTCTGTAAACTCCTCACCCCATCTGTTGATCCATCTTTTTACAAGCCAGGACGGATGAGAATAGTAGGCACTGAAAAAAGCTGCAGCATCTTCTTCACGGTCGGGATATCTGATTGCATCTTTCTTTTTGATAATGTTTCGCAGGACAGCATTTGTTAAATCCGCGGGTTTTTGGCCCTGAAGTTTTTTTACAAACTCAACCGCTTCATTCACTGCTGCATAGTCCGGAACTTTATCCAAAAAAAGTATCTGGTATAGTGCGACCCGCATCGCATTTTTTACATTAGGAATGCACTTTGAGAATTGACCTTTGTAGAACCCGTTAAGTATCCAATCTATTCTATTTAACCATCGAATCACACCGTGAACAATTTCAAAAAGCAGTGCTTTATCGACACCGGAGAGATCAGAATTTTTAAGTTCGATTTCTAAAATTTTATCCAGGTAAGCATCTGTTCTATCGATTCTGTTTAAGATTTTAACCGCAATTCCGCGCACACCAGTATAGAGATTAGGTTCTTTGTAACCGCTAGTAATTTTATCATTTACAGCTTCAGTCATATTATAATTTTACCGTGCAATTAATTAGCAAAATAAACAAATATTTGGTGAATATCAGAGACTTAAACGAAAAGTCATTTAAAATACAAAAGGCTGCTGAACATCAGTGCAAGCAGCCTTCATAAAATGTTTTAGTAAGCAACTTTTATTGAGCTTTTCTACCGTATTTTTTATTAAATCTTTCAACTCTACCGGCAGAATCTAGTATCTTTTGTTTTCCGGTAAAGAACGGATGACATTGATTACAAATTTCCAATTTAATTTGACTTACAGTAGATCTAGTAACAAAAGTATTTCCGCATACACACGAAACTTCACATCTTTTGTAAGTAGGGTGAATACCTTTTTTCATTATAAATCCTTTTTTATTCTAGCCAGTAAATATAGGAATTTTAGTATATTTTTTCAATTTATGGTTCAATATCGCCCTGAATTTGTTTTATCGAGTCCAACCTTGCTTTTAGGGCTTTCCTTTCATCCAATGTCATGGGAACTCTCACAAAAAAACCACTGAAACCTGTATTATCAGTTCCGGCTCCAACTGTTCTAATTGGATTAGAAGTTGGTTCGTTTCCTTCATCTGAAACTCCCAAATGTCTGTCCAAATCAACAGATTGAGTGAGGTCGAAAGGATAATTAATTCTTTCTTTGACTACTACATCATTCTGTTTCAACACCATTCTATAACCGGGGGAATTTGAGGGTAGATCAATTTGAGTTGTTTCAGTTGATTTTTCTTGCTGACTGACGGTGGAGTTTATGCTTGATTCCTGATTTATACTTGAAATAATAGGTTCGGGATGACTCATTAAAAGGTCTTCCTGTTCTGCAGGGTTGACATCTACAATAAAAAAGAGAACAACTGCACTTAGAACCAGCGAAAATGCCGGAATTGTAACCCAGAAAAATGATCTCTTCTGAGCAGTTTCACTATTTACTTCGAAACTACCGTTTTGAATTTTTGTATGAAGATTAAATTCAAAATTATCCGGCGCCTGAATGCGAGGCAAGTTTTTAAGATCGTTCAGTAAAAGATCTAAATTGTTGTTTAAACTTCCCATTTGTCACTTCCCCATCTAACTAATCTTGGTAAATATTTTTTAACAATTTTTGAAGCTTAGTTCTACCACGATTTATTCTGGATTTAACTGTTCCGATTGACAGACCCGTCATTTCTGCAATCTCCTCGTAGGAAAAACTTTCTATATCTCTCAAAATTACTACTTCTCTATACACCGGTTTTACTTTAAGAAGTGCCTTTTGGATAATCTCGTTCTTGATTCCGCTGTCGGCTACTTTTTCCGGAGAGAAATATGATTTATCTTCAACTTGTAAAGGAACTTCGTCGTCAGAATTATTGAGCGAATAAATAACTCGTCTCTTTCGCCGTTTCAGTTCATTCTTAGCTAAATTTCCGGCAATCGTATAAATCCAGGTCGAAAATTTTGCAAAGGATTTATAAGAATCTTTGTTCAGGTAAAATTTAATCATCGTATCCTGCACAATATCCGTGCAGATATCGCGATCACCGACAAATCTGTAAACAAAATTCATTAACGGATCTTTATAACGTTTCACAAGAATGTTATAACACTCAATCGTGTTATTGTCTTGGAACTCTTTAATCAGTTCTTCATCCGTTAACTGGTTCAGATTTTTTTTCTCGTGGTTTATACTCAAGTCTATCTAAAATTGTTTCAAAAATTTTGTAGAAATATAACCATTTTATTGCAAAACTATTGAGGGGATATTTTGTCTTCAGGAATCAAACCCGCGATCAAACTTGTTAGAAAATTCTTGGATTCTAATGTTGTTGATTTTACGGCTAAATCAGCGTCGATTAGAACTTTAGCTGCGTTTACCAAACGGTAATGATCCCTAAAGTACTTCCCTTTTTTACAGTTCAGGTAAAAATAAAAATTGACATTTATCTTTTTTGCGGCTACAGCATCCGGAATTTTTGCCTCTTCAAGTTCTAGTGAATGAGCGACAATTGAGAAATATTTAGTGAGCATTCCAAGTAAATTAAGCAGCTCGTATCCTTGATCAAGTAAATTAAATGCGATTAATAATGATTTTTGTTTATCTCCCGATCCGATCGAATCAAGAAACTGAAAAATATTGTATTCCCTTGTTTTAGAAGCTATTTCCATGATATCAGATTCTGACACAGTTTTATTCTCACCGATAAATTCTCGTAATTTTTGGAGATGCATTTGAAGCAAATGTTTACTTTCTCCAACAATATCAACAAGCAATTGAGCTGATGAATCTCGAATAATAACTCCATTTTCTTCGGCTTCTCTTTTCAACCAGTTCACCCATTCGTACCCCTTCAATTCTTTTGCTTCGAATAGATAATTTTTCTTATAGAGAGTCAAAAAAGGTTCTGAACTAATCGATTTTTGTTTGCCGTAATGAGCGATTATTAAGATAGTCGATTCAACGGGGTTGGCAGCATAATCAGCCAGTTTTTTTTTGTCTTTTATGGTCTCAAAATTTCTAATAACAATTACTTTTTTTCCGCCGCCGAAAGGAAAAGCAGAGGCAAGTTCAAAAATGTCTTCCACCTTAAGATTTTTATCACAGCTGATAGTTTCATTATCAAATTCGGATTCGATTAATTTTTCACAGTGTTTTTTGACTTCAATAATTGTCTTATCAATTGTGAAAATATCATCACCAAAAAAATAATACACTGGCAAAATTTCTTTGGCTAGCGATTGCTTAATATTCAAAATTGATTGCGCGGTAGGACTTTTTCTAACGGGAGACATTTTTTTTCTTCTCCATTTTAATTGCTTTGATTAGAAAATACAAAAATCCTCCCCAAACAATTCCACCGACTATAATTAAAAGTGATATACTTAGAGCACTCAATTTTGATTGCCTAAAGTTAGTTTCACAAGTTTTTTATTGAGTAAGAAAAAAGTTATTAAAGCAATAGACCATTGTGCAATGCATGTGCCTAAATTTTCTGCGTGAAACGGATTCCACCATTCAGGGTCCCATGAAATTGATGAAGTAAGCCACCATCCAAGAAGTGTAACAACCTGCAAAGGAATCAGATATTTTATTACAAAATTATACCACTTGCCGATTTGAATGTCTGCTCCCGGTCCGTTGATTATTTCGCGTCTGAATTTATCAACACCAAAACGGGAAACAGTAAATGAAATGAAACCTCCGCTAATGATTAATCCGACGCCCCAGACCCAATCCTGGTTGATAAAAAAATCAATATTTAGTGCGGATGGTACACCCAATAAAAAACCTAACGAGCCTACAAGTAAGACTGATTTCTTTCTGGGCAAACCAAAATCCATAAATGTTCTTGTCGTAAGTTCAATTAAAGAGACCAGCGACGAGGTTGCCGCAAATGATAGTGCAAGGAAAAACAAGGATGCAAAAAAGATATTTACGCTTTCACTTCCCGATAACTTTGAAAAAAGGATTGGAAGATAGATAAAAGTCAATCCTGTATTTGCCGGACCGCTTTCTGTTATTTGTGACATTGCATCAACCGAACTGAGTGCAAACACCGTAGAAAATATTATCAATCCCGCTATTAAAGATACTGAGTTGTTCCCGAAGCCAATGAGAGCGGAGTTCAAAGCAATATCTTCCTTTTTTTTCATATAGACAGCATAAGTTAAAATCAATCCCCAGCCGGCTCCGGTGTCCCAAGCATTTTGTGTAAGTGCATTCATCCACACCTTGAAATCCAATAAAAATTCAAGTTTAGGAGTGAAAAAATATTTAATTCCTTCAATCGCATTTGGCAGTGTCAATGATCTTACAAGCAAAATTAATAAGATGACAATTAAAGACGGAACTAGTATTTTATTAGCTTTCTCGACACCATTCACAATTCCTTTATAGATAATTGATACTCCAACTATCATTGCTATTAGATGAAAAATCAATGGGGAATATCCCGAAGCAAAGCTTTCCCAATAAGTAAGATGATTTTCTGTATTGAAGAGATCACCGGAAATTGCTGATGTAAAATATCTTATGCACCATCCGGTTACAACAGAATAGTAAAACATAATCCCAGTCGAAACCATTGCTATAAATGCTCCCATCCAAGCAAAATTTTTACCGGCGGTTTTAGCAATTGCTCCGATAGGTCCATACCGTGTAGATTTGCCAATCGCAAATTCAGCTATAATTAATGGTATCGACCAAAACAATAAAAACAGAACCCATGGAATTAAGAATGATCCTCCTCCGTTTTGTGCAACAATTCTGGAAAATCTCCAAATGTTGCCCGTACCAATAGCAATACCTAATGTAGCTATTACTAATCCCCAACGGGAGGAAAAAAATTCTTTTTTGTTCATTTAAAAATTATTTGTCTCTCTTTTCAAAAGTGATAGATTCAATTACTACATCTTTCACGGGTTTATCATAGGGTTTAGAAGTTTCGACAACACCTATTGCTTCAACCACATCCATTCCGTTTATAACTTCTCCGAAAACAGTATGTTTTCCGTCCAACCAGGGTGTTGCTGCAAGTGTAATGAAAAATTGACTTGAGTTGGTATTTGGTCCTCTATTAGCCATCGATAAAATTCCGGGTGCTTTATGCTTCAATTCGGGAACGAACTCATCTTCGAAGTCTTTACCGTAAAAACTTCTTCCGCCAGCGCCGGTACCGGTCGAGTCACCCCCTTGAATCATAAATCCTTTAATAACTCTATGAAAAGTTACACCGTCGTAATAATTTTGATTGGCTAATCCAACAAAGTTCTTTACTGTTTTGGGTGTTTGGTTTGCGTACAAATTAATTTCGATATTACCCATGTTTGTTTTCATCAGAGCTACAAGCTGCTGATCATCTGAAATTTGCATTAGTTCTTCCACGGCATCTCCTTTATCTAAACAACCAATTAACAAAAAATTGACTGCGATTATCAAAAATATCTTTTTTAACATGATCACTCCTTATGGTTTAACTACCGCTGTATAAATCAAAATAAAAATTGTTATTCCTATTGCAATTCTATAATAGATAAAAATAAATGTTGTGTTCTTTCTTAGGAATCGAAGCAGAAATTCAATTGTAAGATACCCAGAAATTGCAGCCGCGATTGTTGCAACAACCAAATTTATAAAACCATCAAAATCGATAAAATTCAGCGATTCATAAAATTCGAGCAACCCACTGCCAAGAATAGCAGGAACGCTTAACAAAAATGAAAATCTTGCAGCCGTTTCTCGTTTCAGCCCAACAAACAATCCTGCTGTTATTGTAGTTCCACTTCTTGATGATCCTGGGATCAATGCCAATGATTGTGCGAAACCTACAATCAATGCATCTTTCCATGTTAAATCTTTCATTTCTTTTTTGAAATTTCCTACCTTCTCAGCCAAGGCGAGAATAATTGCTAGGACTATTAAACTGCTTGCTATTACGTATAAATTTTTAGTTAAAGCACCTTCGATAATATCTTTAAAACCCAGCCCGATTATTACGACGGGAATTGACCCAATGATGATATACCAACCCATTCTCGAATCAATAGATTGGTTAGAAAATTTTTTCTTTGCCTTTAAATTTTCATGTAAAAAGTTTATTAAAATTGACCAGAGATCGTTCCAAAAATATATTAAAATCGCCAAGAGTGTTCCCAACTGAATTACCGCTATGAAAGCAGTCCAATGTTCAGGGTTTTCATCAGAAATCAGACCCATCAATTTGCCGGCAATTGTAAGATGACCGGTACTACTAATTGGTAAAAATTCGGTTAAACCTTGAACGATGCCAAGAAAAATTGCTTCAATAAGACTCACTAAAACTCCCTATAGAAATAATGAAACACCAAGTTTAATTCCCCAACTGAAGGTATTTAAGTTCACATCATAACTGCTGTTTTCAGCAAGTTTACCGTTGTCATTTTCCGGTTTCCCGGGCATATCATATCGCAAATCTGTCCCAACATAAGCATAAACGTTTCCGCCGAGTTTTGTATGCCCCTCAGCTCTTGCAAGAAATCCGTAACCCATGGAGGTGTAATTTTGTTCAATAATAATTTTTTCGTCAAGATCAATCATTCTCATTCCCGCACCACCTCCAAATTTAAATTTATAACCTTCACCGGGAACAACATAATAAGCTACAATAGTTGGTTTTTGCATCGTGTAATTCAAATCATAAAGACCGCCGTTGGTACTTGAATTGTAAGAGAAAATCGAGAAAGCATAATCAACACCAAGTTCAAAAGTCGGATCGAAAGAATATGTTATCTCACCAAAGAATTCAACACTGGATGAAAACGCGTTCAATTTTTCACCACCCTGATTATAGTTTCCGTTTATATAATCCTTGAGTGAGGGACTGCTTACAAAATTAATCCCCATACCTCCGCTGATATCCACTTGGGAATATATAATGGAAACAGACATTAAAGCTGCAAAAATTATTTTTTTCATTTTTCGTCCGGTTTTATTTTAAAGACACTTAAAAATGTTTCTTTCGATTCTCCCTTGGAAGCTCGTATTTTATTTATAGAAAAAATAATAATCAATAACGAACCAACAAATAAAACATAAGAAATCAAATGTGTGAGAAAAGCATAAGCTCCGGCTGTTTCTTCGGGAAAATCGAAAATATTAACAAGGACAGCAATTACAATAAGATGATACGAACCAGTACCTCCCGGAGTCGGAATTATAACACCGAAAGCAGCGATAGTCATTAATATCCATCCCATTGAAAACGTTACAACTTGAATTTCATTCATTCTCAGCATATAAAATCCTATGTATGAATTTAATCCGTAAACAAGCATCATAAAAGCTGTGAGAGATATTGTTGCTACATAATTTTTTGTTCCCGTCAAACTGGAAAATCCTTTAATGAGTGTTTCAAACACTTCACCTAAAAATTCAGCAGCTCTGCTAGATAATTTGCCTGTGAATTTCAAAATAATCTTATAGAACCTATCCTTATATTTTACAACAAAAGAAATTAGGATTATCAGCCCAATCATCAAGGCAAAAACAATATAGATTGTTGATTTAAGCCAGACAACTTCGGAATATAAATCTCCAGCAAAAAGCTGAACGCTAATAAGCACAGAGAACCCCAAAGCTAGGATGTCTATAATTCTTTCGACCACTATTGTACCTAATATCGATGATCTTGAAACATCCTCCCACCTTGCAAGAAACAAAGGACGGTACAATTCTCCTAAACGAGGAATTGCACAGTTAACTCCATAACCGATCATAGTTGCTCCAAAAAGATGGGATATTGAAGCAGCTGGCTTAATAGATTCTAAAATAAACTTCCACCTGTATGCTCTAATAAAGTGAGAGAAGAGAAATGTTACAATAAAAATGATTATCCAATGAATCGGAGCACTTATCACAATCTCTGTTACTTTTTTAAACTCAATATCTTTAAATGCCAAGTAAAGGAAAACTAATGTAAAAATGATCGGAAGCAGAAATCTTATAATTGAATGAAAACTATATTTTGAATGTCTATCTGAGGTCAATTACCTTAACTCCCGAAGCAGGCTGAAAAGTAAAATAATTGTCATCAATCGGTACATCGATATTAATATTACTAAAAGATACATTCAACTGATATCCAGAATAATCGACCAGATCAAATCCGGATATTAAAAAATCAGTTGTGACATATATTTTAATGTTTTTAAAAGGCAATGTAATGTCATTCTGGATAAGCCGTAAACAGCTTGAAGTTTCGTCGCAGCTTTCAACGCTGCATTTAGATGGATAATCAAAAATATATTTTTCAAGCGAAGGATTTGATTGATCATTTTCAAAATCCGAGATAATTACTCGACTTTCTTTTTCGTCGAAATTCCAAACAGTTTTACCGTCAGAAATTATTATTTTATCTTTTAATTCAAGACGAAACTTATTCCCTTTTGAATAAATAATATTTCCATTAAGAGAATAATTCGAATTCGCGGAATTTATTAAGCTGTTGTAATCAGCTTGCAGACTATTTATTGAATTAAACTTTTCTTGAACTTGCTTCAATAAATTTTCGGCATTCTGGGCATATATAAAAAATGAAGTGAATAAGAAAAAAAATGGGATTAATTTCGTGATCATATAAGCGACCTCAATACAGCTTCGAGTTGGTTTTCATCTTCTACCAGAACATCTCTTGCTTTACTTCCTTCGCTTGGACCGACAATTCCGGCTTGTTCCAATTGATCTACAATTCTCGCGGCACGTGCATATCCTAATTTTAATCTTCTCTGAAGCAGAGAAACGGATCCTTGCTGATGTCTTACGATCAGCCTTGCCGCTTCTTCAAACATATCATCGAGATCGGCAAGAAAGCTTGCAGTATTTTGTTTCTTTTTATCGAACATCGATGGAAGCAAAAATCTTTTCGAATAACCGGGTTGAGTATAAATATAGTTTGTAATCTTCTCTACTTCGTCCGTCGAAATAAATGCATTCTGAATTCTAATCGGCTTCGGCATACCGCCAGGAAGGAAAAGCATATCTCCCCGTCCGAGCAGCTGCTCTGCACCTTTCATATCAAGAATAGTTCTCGAGTCAATTTTTGTTGCAGCTTGATATGCAATTCTAGCGCTGAAATTTGCTTTGATGGTTCCGGTAATAACGTTTACAGAAGGTCTTTGAGTAGCAACAATTAGATGAATTCCAACGGCACGAGCAAGTTGAGCAATTCTGGCAATAGGTTCTTCTACTTCCTTCCCGGATGTGATCATCAAATCAGCAAGTTCATCAATAATAACAATTATGTAAGGAAGTTTATGATGTATCATCT
>CAZCLA010000003.1:0-26169 GCA_964499285.1 uncultured Melioribacteraceae bacterium | reverse complement strand
TCAGCAAGTTCATCAATAATAACAATTATGTAAGGAAGTTTATGATGTATCATCTCCTCGGAATCTTTTGGTTTACGTTTTGGATCAGAGATCTTCGCATTGTAATCAACGATGTTGCGAACTCCAAGTTTTGCAAGTTTATCGTATCTCTTTTCCATTTCCGATTCAACAGCTTTCAGAACTAGCAAAGCATTCTGAGGATTTGTGATTATCTCCTCATCCAAATCCGGCGATACAGCTAAAAAGTGTTTGTTAAGTTTCTGATAAAATGATAATTCTATTTTCTTTGGATCAACAATAACAAATTTAACATCACTCGGATGCTTCGTATAAAGCAGCGATGTGATTATCATATTTATGCCAACACTCTTTCCTGAACCAGTTGAACCGGCTATCAGAAGGTGTGGCATCGTTGCTAAATCGGCGATATAAACATCACCGGAAATTGTTTTACCCAATGCTAGAGGAAGCTCAGCTTTTGATTGCTTAATTTTTGTGATAACCATGTATGCATTCACGAGCGAAGGTTGGTCATTAGGTATCTCCACTCCAATTGCACTTTTACCGGGGATGGGTGCAATAATTCTGATTCCTCTTGCTGCAAGGGCTAATGCGATATCGTTTTCCAGACTTACTATTCTGCTAATTTTCACTCCGGGAGCCGGTACAATTTCATAGAGCGTGACCACCGGACCGGGAGTCACCGAAATATCTTCTATAGTAATATCGAAAAGCAGAAGTTTTTCTTTCAAGAGTTCGGCATTTCGTGTTAATTCTTGTTCAGGAATCTTATAATCATCTTCGCGAGGTTTATTAAGCAGATCAATTTTGGGGAAAGCATATTTTATATCTTCTTCCCATTGATTGGGGAGGTTTTTTTCTTCATTTACATCTACTGCCGGAATTATATCATTTTTTTTACTTTTCTTTTCAGTGCTCGTGCTTAACTGCGGCTCTTCATCCGTGCCAAAAACCTCTATTATTTTTTCGGGTTCATCTTTTCTTACAATTCGGATTCGAGTTTCTTCTTCTTTTTTAAGATCTTCAGCAGTAATTATTTGATCGTCTTCTTCTTCTGGTTCTTCATTTTTCTTTCGCTTCCTGAGTTTTTTGATTTTTTCGAGATTATCTTCATCGTCAAAAGTTTCATCGTTTCGGATTATTTTTATGTCTTTTTCTGATTCTTCAGTTTCCTTTTCCGGAATTAGTTTTTTCAACAGATAAAATAGTTTCCCAAGTTTAATATCAAAAACGACAAATATTGAGATGAATGCAAAAGCTGCAAGGAAAATAATACTTCCTAAGCCTCCCAAAAACCTTCCGACGGCTGTACCGAAAAATGCTCCAATATTTCCAGAAAGTTCGTGCACATCCGTAAGCATATTCAGTTCAAATCTCAGCATACCGAAAAACGATGCAAGAATTACAGCCATAACTAGGAGGAAATTGCTTATGTATGATGCAAGTTTGAAGTTCCGTGTTCTGATAATTGAAAGACCCCAAACAAATAGTATGACTGGAAATACAATCGAAAAATATCCAAGAGTAGCATGAATAAAAAAGTAAGAAGTATATGCACCAAATATTCCTAACCAATTATTAATGCTTTCCATCTTGCTAACAATTTGTGGATCGTTTGAAAATATTTTAAACAAATCAGTAAACGAACCGAGATTGGCTTCATCGAATCTGGAGTAAGATAATATGCTCAAAAAAATAAGCAGCGCAAAAACAATCATAACGAAACCAAGAATTTTTTTCTTCTTTTCGATCGGAATGATGTAGGGACTATCGCTGTTATTTACTTTTTTTCTTCGTTTAACAGGCATTTAATCCTTTTTGTTTTTGTGCAATTTAATTGACCCGGAATTATATACTCCGAAAGAATCCAGAGTATCTATTTGAGCGCAATAATTAATATCTTCTTCGAAACCGTTTGCAATTAGTTTTTGTCCGTGTTCTGAGCCCTGAAGCAATTCCTCCACATTTTTGCCGAAGGATTTGTTAAGTTCAAGGCTAGCTTTTGCGGCATCGGTTAAAAAAATATCCTTATTTAGTTTTTGAATTTTTCGCACTAATTTACCAGCACAAACTGTATCCTCAATACAAAACATCCCGTTCGAACCGGCACATAGAATTTCGATATCTTCGTTTTTCTCGGCAAGATGTAATGCGACAGCCTCAAGATTGTTGAAAGAGCATAAGAAAAGATTCTCGGAAAACTTTGCTTTAACTATTGCTTTTGAACCATTTGTAGTGAAAAGAATTATTGATTTACCATCTACGTTATCCTTCGTAAACTCAAGGGGGGAATTCCCGAGCGTGAACCCGTCTATTTTTTTTGTGTTTCTTTCACCGGCAAGAATAGTTTGCCCGCCAAAAGCATTTCCGGAAACCTTCATTGCAAATTCTATTGTATTAACAGGAATTATTTCTTTGGCACCATTGATCAATGCTGTGTTAATAACTGTAGTAGCCCTAAGAACATCAATAACAACCGTGTTTTTACCGGTAAAATAAAGTTCATCCACATTATGCGGCGATAATAATACGTGTGCTTTCATTATTTTTTCACAAATGGAAGTTTGACAACAATAGCAGGAACCTCTTTGTTCCTAATTAAAATATTTACTTCTTCACCTTCGGCAGCGTACTCCGTCTCGACATAACCGAGGGCAATAGGTTTATCAAGAATGGGACTAACGGTCCCGCTGGTTATAATTCCAATTTTATTTCCATCCTTTGATATTTCATATCCATGTCTTGGGAATGATTTTTCTTTTGCGATCATCGGGACCAGTTTTCTTTTCACACCTTCTTCTTTTATTTTCTTCAAAACATCACTTGCCATAAAATCACCTTTCTTAAGTTTCGTGATCCAGCCCAAACCAGCCTCAAGTGGGTTTGTTGTTTGGTCAATATCGTTTCCATAGAGACAATATCCCATTTCAAGTCTTAGAGTATCGCGGCATCCAAGTCCGGCGGGTTTAATATTGAATTCTTCACCTGCTTTCATTAAATCGTTCCAGACCAATTCAGCATCTTTTTCATCGCCTGTGAAATAAAGCTCATAACCTATCTCGCCCGTATAACCGGTTCTAGATAAAATCATTTCAATTCCGGCAATCTTTGTGAAAGTAAACGTATAATAATCCATTTCAATTTTATCATCGCAAAGCTTTTGGACTACTGCAGTAGAATTAGGACCCTGAACCGCAAGCAGTGAATATTCATCGCTTGCATTTACAAGCTCCGCGTTCATCGGATTATTTTTTTTCATCCAATCAAAATCTTTTTCGATGTTTGCCCCGTTTACCACCAAAAGATATTTTTTATCCGAAATCATATAAACAAGAAGATCATCAACAATACCGCCATCCTCATAACACATAGCCGAATATTGTACTTTACCCGGCACTAATTTTGAAGCATCGTTAGTAGTTATATGTTGAACAAAACTTAATGCATTTTCTCCTTCAACAAATATTTCTCCCATATGCGATACATCAAAAACTCCAACGCTTTCTCTCACAGCCTTATGCTCTTCGATAATAGAAGTATATTGAACAGGCATCTCGTAACCGGCAAACTCAACAAGTTTTGCTCCGGCATTTTTATGAGCGTTATAAAATTTTGTACGTTTCATCATGCACCTATTTTTTTAATTTATTCCAATCGCTTAAAAACTTTTCAAGTCCAATGTCGGTTAAAGGATGATTAAATAATTTCATCATAACGTCGAAAGGAATAGTGGCAACATCAGCCCCCATCATTGCTGCATCTACGAGATGCAGAGGGTTGCGGATGCTTGCAACGAGCACCTCCGTTTCGAATCCATAATTATCATAAATTTGAATTATTTGTGCTATTAAATCCATTCCGACATGGCTTATGTCATCAAGCCTTCCTACGAAGGGGCTTATATAAGTTGCTCCGGCTTTTGCTGCTAATAACGCTTGAGTAGGAGAAAAACAAAGAGTTACATTCGTGTTTATTCCTTCTTCAGACACAGTTTTAACGACCTTTAATCCTTCTCTGATCAAAGGAATTTTAACCACGATGTTTTTATGAATTGACGCTAATTCTCTTGCTTCTTTCAACATCGAGGCATAATCAGTCCCGACTACTTCCGCACTTACGGGACCATCGACTACTTCTAAAATTTCGTCTAATAGTTTTCGGAAATCCTTTCCTTCTTTAGATACAAGTGAAGGATTAGTAGTTACACCGTCAACAATCCCTAGTGATGCCGCCTCTTTAATTTCGTTTATGTTTGCCGTATCGATAAAAAATTTCATGATTTCTCCTTTACATATTATTTTCTTTATAATTCTTCTGTCAAATCTTCCCCGGTTTTTGTCGAAAGTATTTGAAAAGTTTGAGGATTCATTTGTTCTTCCTCTATGAGTTTTATTCTAAACCTATACTTGAATTGAAGTTTCGTAAGCATAGAAATTTTTCCTTCTTTAAGCGACTTACCAAGCGAAGGATGTACTTTTAACGTTATTGAACTTCGCCATTTACGAAGTCTAATCTTTTTAAACCATTCATCAATTTCGTGTATCAAGTTCGATTTTTTTGTTAATAAACCGGAACCTTCACAGTATGGACAGACCTCCGTCATTGATTGAAGAATGTTTTCCCTCACCCTCTGCCTTGTCATTTGCACGATTCCGAATTCCGTCATGGGCAAAAGAGCAATTTTCGCACGATCTTTTTTGAACTCTTTTCGCAGCTCATCGTAGATTTTTTTCCTGTTTTTATCATCTTCGAGATCTATAAAATCTATTACGATCAGACCACCGATATCTCTAAGTTTAAGCTGAAGTGCTATTTCTCTTGCTGCTTCAAGATCGGTTTTTAGTGAATTCAATTCCTGTTCTTTTTTTGCGGCATATCTTCCGCTGTTAACATCAACAACAATCATTGCTTCGGTATGATCAAAAACAATATGTCCCCCGCTTGGAAGTGGAACTTTGCGGGACATCATTTTTGCAATTTGTTCTTCAATCCTAAAAGTTTCGAAAATCGCTTGCCTTCCCTTGTAGTACTCTATCTTTTCTGAAAGTTCCGGTTGAACAAATTTTACATAACTTCGAATCTCTTTATAAAGTTTTTTCGAATCGATAAATACTTTACTTACATCTTTTGTGAACAGGTCGCGGATTACAGATGTTGTAGTACTAAGATCTTTGTATACCAAAGCCGGAGGCGATTTTAATTTTACACTCTCTTGAATTTCTTCCCAAGCGTTAATAAGATATTTAAGATCAGCGGAAAGTGATTCCTCGGTTTGTGAATTCGCGGCTGTTCTGATTATCAATCCGCAATTTTCGGGAAGAATGCTTCGAGCTAATTTTTTAAGTCTTCTTTTTTCCCGGTAATCGGATATTTTTTTGGATACACCAATTTTATTATCGAAAGGAAGAAGCACACAAAATCTTCCCGGAAGAGATATAGCCGAAGTAACCCGCACGCCTTTATCCTTAACAGGCTCTTTTATGATTTGAACGAGAATCTCTTCTCCTTTTTTCAAATGGTAGGTCGAACGGTGCTGATTTGATTGATTTTGTGGTTGGGACTGCTGTTGATTTTGTGAATCTTTTTGCCCGCGTGAAGCATCTTCTTCTTCATCACCGTCGTCCTCGAAAATAGTCTGCAGTTCGTTCAATCTTTCATCAATATCGGAAAAGTGAAGGAACGCATCGTGCTTCAATCCGATATCGATAAAAGCAGCTCTAATTCCAGGAAGTACCCTAGCGACTTTACCGAAGTAAATATCGCCCACCATCTTCTGCTTTTCGGGATGATCGACAAAAAAATCGACAAGTTTGCTGTCTTCAGTAATAGCGACACGATTCTGTGAAGCAGAAGAATTAATAATTATTTCTTTATTCATATATTTTAAACCTTATAACAGAACCTTGCTAATCAGTTTTCCAAAAAACAATTCTGTCCTTAAACTTTTTATCTATTTCGCTGACGATTTCGTCGCTGAAACTACCATGAGATATCTCTTCTGAATGCTCTTCAATGTAATCAAAAAGTTGATTTTTATCCTTGATAGAAAAAATTCTATCTAAAAGTTTATCAATACCATTCAAATGTCTAAAATACCAAATAATAGTTTTCTTTGCTCTGTCAAGTGCTGATATTTCTCCGTACTCTCTAAAAAGCAGTTCAATGTGTTTTAGGCACGTTTTTTTTACTTTTAGCGCATCAGGAAGTCCGGGATCAATTCCGGTCTCGATCAGTACGTTGAAACGTTCGAATAAAAACGGGTTACCAATCACTCCGCGTGCAACCAACACTCCATCACAACCTGTTTCTTTTTTCATTCTAAGAGCATCGCTCGGAGAAAAAACTGAACCATTACCAATAACGGGTATTGATATGTTTTCCTTAACAAATTTTATCCACTCCCAGTCTGCATGCATTTCATATCTTTCTTCTCTCGTTCTTGCATGAATGATAACTGCTGCAGCTCCGTTTTCCTCAGCAATTTTACAGTTTTCCAGAACATTGATATTCGATCGATTTTTACCCAATCTTATTTTTATTGTTACAGGAATACCACCAGAATTTGATTTCATAGCTTTAATCAAATCTGCAAGAAGTTTGGGATTTTCGAGAATGCTCGCTCCCATCCCGTTATTTACAACTTTGGATACAGGGCAGCCGCAATTTAGGTCGATCCAGTCGGGATTAATTTTTCGAAGTTCTTTAACAGCGGTTCCAAGAATTGCGGGATCTTTACCAAGAAGCTGAACACCAATTGGTTTTTCGCTTTTATTGTAAGTAAGAAGACGTAAAGTTTCGAAGTTTGCATTCTTAACGCCATCAGCGCTTACCATTTGTGTGAATACGACACCCGCCCCAAATTCTTTACACAATATTCTGAATGGAGCATCCGAAATATCCGCCATCGGAGCAACAATTAATTTTTCGCCTATATCAAGATCGCCGATTTTCACAAAATTTTATCTCCTTTAAAACAAAAAATGCTGAATAAGTTATATTCAGCATTTACTAAAAGGATCTTTAAATTATTCGCCTTCCTTTTTTGGATTAGCATTCTTTTTATTCTCATCCTCAATAATGGCTTTGTGCGAAAGACTCAGCTTACCATTTTCCATTTTGATGATGCGAACTTTTATTTCATCACCCTCTTTGAGCACATCGGTAACTTTATTAACCCGTTTCGTGTCCAGTTGTGATATGTGAAGAAGTCCTTGAGTACCAGGAATAATTTCTACGAAGGCACCGAAATCAGTAATCTTAATTACTTTTCCTAAATAGTCTTTTCCAAGCTCAGGTTCGCTTACCATTAGTTTAATGTGATCTTTAGCCTCTCTTGCAAGGGCTGCATCCTGACCGGCAATGTTAACTTTTCCATCCTCTTCTATCGATATTTCAACAAGGAATTTTCTTTGAAGAGCCTGAATATTTTTTCCGCCGGGACCAATGATACTGCCGATTTTATCAATCGGAACAACGGTGTAGAGAAGAGTGGGAGCATATTGCGAGATTGAACTTTGTGGTTTATCGATCGCTTCGTCCATCTTCTGTAAAATATGAATTCTTCCCTGTTTAGCTTGTTCAAGTGCTTTCTCCATTATTTCGTAAGAGATACCTTGAATTTTAATATCCATCTGGAAAGCGGTTATTCCCTCCGAAGATCCAGCGACTTTAAAATCCATATCACCAAGGTGATCCTCGTTTCCTGAAATATCACTTAATACAACATAACCATCATCTTCTTTAATTAATCCCATTGCAATTCCGGCAATAGCTTTTTTAACCGGAACACCTCCGTCCATTAGCGCAAGTGAACCGGCACAAACTGTTGCCATTGAGGAAGAACCATTTGATTCCATTATATCAGAATTTATTCTGATGCTGTAAGGAAAACTTGATTCTTCAGGAAGAGTAAATTTAAGTGCACGTTCGGCAAGATTTCCATGACCGACTTCTCTTCTTCCGACGAATCCGAATCTTCCGGTTTCACCCACACTGTATGAAGGGAAATTATAATGAAGTAAAAACCTTTTCTTAAATTCTTCCATTAATCCGTCGATAATTTGTTCGTCGGATTTTGTCCCGAGCGTAAGGGTTGTTAAACTCTGTGTTTCACCCCTTGTAAAGAGGGCAGAACCGTGTGTTCTCGGGAGAAGTCCTATTTCAATTGTTATAGGTCTTATTTCTTGAGGATTTCTACCATCGAGGCGTTTTCCGTTATCAAGAATTTGTTTTCTCATCAAATCTTTTTCAAGATCGTGCAGAATTTCTTTTATGCTTTTTTCTTGTTCTGGATATTTCTCGGCTAAGGCTTCAAGAACCTCATTATTTATTTGAGAATTTTTGTCTGCTCGTTCCTGCTTAGTCAATACAGTAGAAACAGCTTCTTTGTATTTTTCGTATGCAATATCATTGATATCATTCAACAATTGTTCATCTAATGGTTCTTCGGAAACAATCATTTTTTCTTTTCCGCATTCTGCTCTCAGTTCGTTCTGCATTTCAACTATCTTCTTTATCTCAACGTGAGCGAATTTAAGAGCTTCGATTAGATCCTGTTCACTTACTTCTTTAGATTCTCCCTCAACCATCATAATTGAATCTGCAGTACCGGCAACAACCAACTCGAGATCGCTTTTTTCGATCTGTTGATGAGTGGGGTTTATAATAAACTGACCGTCTATTCTTCCAACTCTAACTTCTCCTACAGGTTCAAGCATAGGGATGTCGGAAACTGATAAAGCTGTAGATGCACCAACTGCAGCCAAAACATCGGCATCATTTTCGCCGTCGAAAGAATAAACTATCGCAATTACTTGAGTTTCATTCTTAAATGATTTAGGAAACAACGGGCGAATCGGACGATCGATTAATCGCGCGCTGAGAACTTCCTTTTCAGTTGGTTTTCCTTCACGCTTAAAAAAACCGCCGGGAAATTTTCCCGCAGCAAAAGCTCTCTCTCGATACTCAACCGATAACGGGAAAAAATCGATATCCTCTTTGGCTTCCTGAGCTGCAGTTGCCGCGACAAAAACCATAGTGTCGCCTGATCTTACCATTACAGCAGCGTTTGATTGTCGAGCATATCTCCCATATTCAACCGAGAGTTTTTTACCGCCAATTTCTATTTCTTTAGTAACTACCATTAATTTCCTCTTATTTTCTAATATTCAATTCTTTAATTATTGCTCTGTATCTTTCAATATCCTTCTTTGCGAGATAGTCGAGAAGTCTTCTTCTCTTACCTACCATCTGCATCAGTCCTCTTCTTGATGCGTGATCCTTTGCATGTGCAGAGAAATGATCAGTAAGTTTATTGATTCGTGTAGTGAGTATAGCAATTTGAACTTCGGCAGTTCCACTGTCGTTTTCACCTTTGCCGTACTTCTTAATAAGTTCTTTTTTTTCTTCTTTTGTGAGATTCATTTTGTTAACCTTTATTTTGTTTTACAATGTAATCCCAGAATTACCCGGGATTAATTAACTAAGTTTGCTAAAAATTTATTTGCTTCTTCTTTATCTTTTTTAATTTGGTCAATTAATTCTTCCTTTGAAGCGAATTTAATTTCGTCTCTCAATCGTTTAAGAAAGTGTATTTTTATATTCTTGGAATAAATATCGTTATTAAATTCAAATAAATGTACTTCCATTTTAATTTCATCGCTTTCCTCAAAAGTCGGTCTCGTTCCAATATTCATAAGTCCGAAATGAGTATTTGAATCAATCACACATTTAACTATATAGACGCCTATTTTAGGAACAAGTTTTTTATCGTAATCTACCTCAATATTTGCGGTTCTAAAACCAATTTTTCTTCCCCGCTTAATTCCGTCTATAACGCTTCCAGAAATTTCATATTCATAACCGAGAATATTTTTTGCGGTTTCAACTTCGCCTTTATCAATTGACTGCCTTATGGTCGTGCTGCTTATTACTATTCCTTCTTTCTCAACGGCTTCAACAACTGATACATCAAAATTATACTGTTTACCAAGTTCGATCAATCTGAATTTGTCACCTGCTCGATTTTTCCCGAATTTATGATCGTATCCGATTATAATTTTCTTGACACCTATTTTATCTACTATAAAGTTTTTAATAAAAGTGTCGTAATCGATCTGCGAAAAATCTCTGTCAAAATTAAAAATAAGTACGTTTTCTACACCAGTCTCTTCAAATCTTTGCAATTTCTCGACGAGCGTGTTAAGTAACTTTATATCTCCACTCCCTACAATGGTTCTTGGATGAGGGTCGAAAGTAATGACAAAAGATCGCGCTGCTTCATTTTCAGCTTCGTATTTCAATTCTGTCAAAATTTTTTTATGCCCGAGATGAAGCCCATCAAATGTGCCGATTGTTAAAACAGTGTTTCTGTCAAAATCTATTTCTTTAATATTATAAAATATTTTCATGCTTAATTTCTTTCACAAAGAGCTTGAAAGTCTTGAATTTTTATAGCATCATCAACACTAAAATCACCAATTCGTGTTCTTCGCAGTTCTTTTAAGTAGGCTCCGCTTCCTAGTTTAATTCCTAAGTCTTCTGCAATAGTTCTGATATAAGTCCCTTTGGAACATTCTATTTCAAAATGGATATCTGGTAATTCGATTTTTCTTATCTCAAACCTGTAAATGTTAACTTCACGGGGTTTTCGTTCAACTTCTACTCCTTTGCGTGCGTACTTATATAAAGCTTTGCCCCGGTGTTTAACAGCTGAATACATCGGCGGTATCTGCATCAACTTACCAACGAACGATTCTGCGGTTTGATTAATCTCATCATCGGTGATGTGATCAAATTCCTTTTCTTCAATAAATTCTGTTTCAGAATCCATCGACAAAGTCCTCTTACCCAAACAAATAACACCGGAATAAACTTTTCTCTGTTCTTGAAAAAGCGAAAGTTCCTTTGTCATTTTTCCTGTACAGACTATCAACAAGCCTGTTGCCGCCGGATCGAGAGTACCGGCATGACCAACTTTTTTAACACCGGTTGCTTTTCTAATCTTATAAACAACATTAAATGATGATTTACCTTTTTCCTTATCGACAAGTATTAACTCACCATTTTGGAAATCGACAGCATCAATCTTCAGAGTTGTCTTGCTTATCATCTTCGTGAATCTTTTTGAACAAGTCTTCCATCTTTTCAACATAGTCCAAAGTATCATCAATAAAAAATTTCAATTCCGGAACGTGTTTAATGTTAATTCTTTTAGCAAGAATCGAACGAATAAAACCGTTAAGCTCCTCAACTTTTTCGAGACAATACTCCCTTTTTTCTTTGTCATAAACCGAAATATACACTTTGGCAAGTCTCAAATCAGGAGTGACTTTCACATTCGTAATTGTGAGTAAACCAAGCTGAGGGTCCTGTATTTTGTGAAGAAAGATAAGGCTGATCTCATCTTTTATCATGCTCGAAACTTTATCTAACCTAACCGACATCTTTATGATTCAAGTTTTTTCTTTGTCTCAACAATTTTATATGCTTCAATAATATCGCCAACTTTAATATCATTATAATTAGCAATTTTTATTCCGCATTCATAACCGGCATCCACTTCTTTAACATCGTCCTTAAATCTCTTTAAGGTATCGAGTTCGCCTTCATAAACAGCAACTCCGTCTCTGAACAATCGTATTTTACTGTTCCTAGAAATTTTCCCATCCTGAACGTAACATCCTGCAACTGTGCCTGTTCTCGGAACTTTGAATGTATCACGCACTTCCACTGTTGCAACAATTTCTTCCGAAAGTACTGGAGACAACATTCCTTCGAGCGCTGATTTGACCTCATTTATTGCATCGTAGATAACGTTATAAAGTCTAATATCAACATGCTCTGCTTCAGCGACTTTCCTTGCGTTCAAATTCGGTCTAACGTGGAAGCCTATGATAATTGCTTCAGATGCGGCGGCAAGCAGAACATCTCCTTCGGTGATTGCTCCAACTCCCTTATGTATTACTTTTACTACTACCTCTTTGTTCGAGAGTTTCATTAGCGAATCCGATAAAGCTTCAACTGAGCCGTCAACGTCACCTTTAACAACAAGAAGCAGCTCTTTTATTCCGCCTTGACTAATTTGATTTGCTATTTCATCGAGAGTAATCAGTTTAACTTGGCGGTGAGCCTGCTCTCGGTGAAGTTGTTGACGTTTCAGACTTACTTCTCTTGCTTCTCTTTCAGAATCGACAACAACAAATGTATCACCTGCCTGAGGGGCACCTTCAAATCCAAGCACAACTGCCGGAGCCGAAGGACCTACTTCATCAATTTTATTATTGCGTTCGTCAAACATTGCACGAACTCTTCCTTGATAATTACCGGCAACAAACGGATCGCCAACTCTTAAAGTTCCTTTCTGAACTAAAATTGTTGAAGTTACTCCCCTTCCCTTATCAAGTTGCGATTCAATTACAATTCCCCGGGCATTTCTGTCCGGATTTGCTTTAAGTTCAAGCAGTTCGGATTCAAGAATAATTTTTTCAAGCAGCAAATCGATATTTGTTCCGGCTTTTGCAGAAATTTCAACACATTGATGTTTACCACCCCAATCCTCAACAAGAACATTTCTATCTGCCAATTGTTGCTTAATTTTTTCAATGTTTGCTCCGGGTTTATCAATTTTATTTATTGCAACTATTATTGGCACACCTGCTGCCTGCGAGTGATTTATAGCCTCAACTGTTTGGGGCATAACAGCATCATCAGCCGCAACAATAAGAACAACTATATCGGTTACTTTTGCCCCTCGTGCTCTCATTGCCGTAAAAGCTTCGTGCCCGGGAGTATCAAGAAATGTTATTTGTTTATCCTCGCTTACTTTTACTCTATAAGCTCCAATGTGTTGAGTGATACCGCCGGCTTCTCCAGCCACAACATTTTCTTTTCTTATATAATCAAGCAGCGAAGTTTTTCCATGATCAACGTGACCCATTATTGTAACTACCGGCGAGCGAGGTTTCAGAGTATCGCTGGGATCTTTTGTATCCTCAAGAAGATCGACAGAATACTCTTCCTGAAATTCGACATCAAAACCGAATTCATCAGCAACAAGAGTGATGGTTTCAACATCAAGCCTTTGATTAATTGAAACCATGATGCCCAGTCCAATACATTTTTGAATTACCTCACTTACAGGAACATTCATAAGATTAGCTAATTCATTTACTGCAATAAATTCTGTTACGAGAAGTGTAGTACTATCTCTTTCAATTTTTTCTTGAAGTTTTTGTTCTTCGATGTCATGTTTTTCTTTTCTTTTCTTTTTTCTTGCGCTTGCCCTGTCAGGAACACTTGCGCTGTCCATACTCAACATAGTACGTTTGATCGCTGCTTCAACTTCCTTTTTATCAACTTCAAGCCGTTTGAGCTTTCGCTTCTTCTTACTTTTTACATTTTCTTCTTCTTCACCTTTTCCTTTTTTCTTTGCCTTAAGCACTTTTTTCTTTTTCTTTTTAGCCGGTTCAGCTTCTGAATCAGTTGCTGCAGCTGCATCCTTTGATTTAGGTGTTCCTTTATCCTCTATTTTACTAGGTTTTGGTGACTTCTTCTTATCGACATCTATTTTGCCAACAACCGTAAGACCTTTTTTCTTTTTCTCAAGGTCAATTTCTGATTGAGTTCTGAACGTTTTGCTCTCTTCTTCCTCGGGTTTATCCTGCTTTTTGGTTTCTTCAGCTTCTTCTTCAACAACTTCTTCAGATTCCGCAGATTCTGTCTTTTCTTCCGGCTCAATTTTTTCTTCTACGGGGCGATCAACTATTTTCTCCTCTTCGAGTTGTTCAACTACCTTTTCTTCTTTCTTCTCGATTTCTTTAGCAGTTTCTTCTTCGGACTTTTCAGTTCGCTTTTTATTGAATTCTGATACCTTCCGATAATGTTTTTGAGCGCTTTCAATATCTTTTTTAAAGTGCTCATTAACATCCGAAAGCATCTCATCTGTCAGAACGGACATATGCGATTTGACTTCGTGTCCCTTGGAATTTAAAAATTCGACCAATGCTTCCGAAGCAAGATTATATTCCGAAGCAAATTTGTAAATCCTTAGTTTTTTCGGCTTAGTTGTTTCGCCCATATTTTGTTTAACCTATATCTTAAATTATTCTTCTTCTTCTTCAAACTGAGATTTAATTATATCGATTATTTCTTCTGCTTTTCCCTTATCCAAACCATCTATTGCCGCTAGTTTCTCTACGCCGGCTTGAAGTACTTCCACTGCAGTATCCAATCTATTGAGAATCAATAGATCAACAATTTCGGAAGTTAATTCTTCACGAAGTTCAACGAGTTCGATATCGTCTTCATATTCCTCAAACGGTTTTTCTTCTCTAATCACTTCTATATCATAACCTGTTAATTTCATTGCCAATCTAATGTTTACGCCGTTTCGTCCCACAATTAAACTTACTTGATCGCTGTCAGCGACTACCGTACATTTCTTCTCTTCTTCATCGAGTTCGATTTGTTTTAATTTTGCGGGGGCAAGTGCTCGCTGGATGTAAACAATCGGATCATCCGAGTAGTTTATCACATCAATATTTTCGTTGTTCAATTCACGAACTATGGCATGAATTCTAACACCTTTCATTCCAACGCATGCACCCACAGCATCAATTCTTGCATCCTGTGATTCGACCGCAACTTTCGCTCTTTCTCCGGGTTCGCGTGCAATTCCTTTTATATCGATCACGCCATCGTAAATTTCTGGAATTTCAATTTCGAATAATCTCCTTAAGAAAACATTATCCGCTCTCGAAATAATTATTACGGGACCATTTTGAGTTTTTCTTACTTCCTTGACAGCGGCGCGGATAGTATCACCTTTTCTGTATCTTTCTCTTGCTATCTGTTCTGGCCGCGGCATCAGAAGTTCGTTTTTATTATGGTTAACGAGAACATCATTTTTCCTAACTTGATAGATATCACCGACAATTATTTCACCGATCATTTCGCTGTATTCGTTATGAATAATATCTTTTTCAATTTCGCGAATGCGCTGGTTTAAATTTTGTCTAGCAAGATTTATTAATCGTCTTCCGAATGCGGCAAGTTCAATTTTTTCAACAAAATCATCTCCAACCTCTAGTTCTTCATCGTTTCCTTTTTCGTTAACTTCGTCAATACTTATCTCTGTTTCAGGATTTTCAACAACTTCAACAATTGTTCTTTCCAAGAAAATTTCAATGTCGCCTTTGTCCATATTAACCACCACATCATAGTTTGAGTCTTGCCCAAATTTTTTCTTAACCAGCAGACCGAATATTTCTTCTATGATGTTCGCCAAAACATCTTTATCAACACTTTTTTCACGAACCATTTGAGAAAATGATTCAACTATTGCGCTGTTCATTTATTGTGCCTCCAAAAGTCAAAAACTTATTTTTACTTTAGCTGTAATTATACTTTCAAAAGGAATTGTTCTTAATTCCTTCTTTACTGAAAATTCAAGAAACTCACCATTAATTCTTTCAAGTTTTCCTTCGAAAGATTCTTTATTATCATCAGATTTATAAATCACTTTAAACTGTCTTCCAATGTTTTTAGGAAACTGCTTAAGATAAATCAGAGGGCGATCAATTCCCGGTGATGAAACATCAAGCCTATATTTGCCATCGAATATATTTTCCTGTTCAAGAAGCACATTAATTTCTTTGCTTACATCGCCGCAAACCTCGGCTGTTATTCCTTTTTCGTTATCAATAAAAACTTCAATAATTTTATTGCGGGAATCGCCGCGGAGTTCAACATCAATTAGAAGACAATCAAATTTTTCAGCTGCTTCTTTGGAAAACTCTACTATTTTATGTCTGTTTCTGTCCATACAAATAAAAATCGCCCTAAAAAGGGCGAATAAGAATATTAAATTTACGATTATTACTCTCAATAAGCAAATGATGCTTTGGGCAAATTACTTGAGATAAAGCATCTTTTTCGCTTGGAAAAAACTTCCCGCAGAAATTGTATAATAATAAACTCCTGTGCTCAAATTTATTGAAAATTCATCAAGGTTAAGATTTACATTATAATTTCCGGCTTCCATTTCTTTATTGACCAGAACGGCAATTTCTTCGCCCAACGAGTTAAATAATTTTAATGTAACAAAAGCTTTTGTTGGAATTGAATACTCTATTGTCGTTTCCGGGTTGAAAGGATTCGGATAATTTTGTGAAAGTCGATAATTAACCACCGTAGTAAAATCGACTTCAACTACATCGGAATATGTAAAGGTACCATCATAATCTATTTGTTTCAGCCGATAGTTATAAACACCTGAAACACTAATTTTATCGTGATATTCGTAATTGGAAATTTCAGAGGTTGTTCCCCTTCCTTCAATAAATGTTAATTTCTGCCATTCGTTTTCTGATCCGGTAAGTTTTCTTTCAAGCTCAAAGCCTTTATTGTTTGTTTCCGTAGCAGTCTGCCAGTTTAGGAGAACTCCATCTTCAATTGGTAAACCCGAAAAATTTGTAAGTTCAACAGGTACTACACCGAGATAGTGAACTTTAATATCATCCAAATACCACCCGTCTCGCTGATTTGAAATATCCGAACGAAGTTCAAATTTGATTATTATCTGTTTATTGAGGAAATTATTCAAACTCATTTCCTCGTAAACCCATAAGTTTTGAATACCTTCATAAACAGGTGAACCTCCCGGGGTTTGTCTTCCGGCACCGGAAGCCGCAGTAGTATAATTCCCAGATAATTGATTCCACGTAGATCCACCGTTTGTAGAAACGGAAACTACTCCGCAGTCCCAATTTGCTTCAAAACTGTATTTTGTTCTGAAAGAAAGGACAGGATTTGTTAATCCGGTCAAATCGACCGGATCGTTTAATGTCATTGTAACTGTTGCGTTCTTAGCATAATCGCCGTTTTTACTATCTGTGAAAGAAGTCGGCTCGCTAAAAAAGTCGGAAGTTGTCGCTTCCCATTGATGTTCTACATCCGAATCGATCGCCCATAAAGTTTCGGGTCCGTAATTAAGATCTTGAAAAACAATGATAGGAGTACCAATTTGAATTGTGATATTATCGCTGCTCAATTCATAATCACCAGCTTTTATTACGACCTTTAATCCTAAATTACCTCCAACCGGGGCACTTGGTGAAGCAGTTACGTTAAAAGCCAAAGTTGATTGAACTGCAGTTCGCGAAGGTATGGGATCAAAATTAATACTACCTGAATTTACAGTTAAATATTGAGATAAAGAACTGAGTTCCACTACAATATTTGACGAAGTGGATAATCCTCTGTTGAACAAGGTTATCTGCATTTCAAAAGATTCTCCGGGGTCAACATATTCTTCACTTATGGAATAGTTGACAAACTCCGGATATTCTCCGGCAGCCCAGGCATAATAAAGATTAGGATAAATATTCTCCTCAGCAAGAGGAATTATCTCTGATTGCGGCGGCCAAAAACTATTACCGACTTCGGGAGTCATTGCAAATATTTTACCGTGCGAGAGAAGGTCGCCATCGTACATAAAATCATCACTGTTTCCTCTGGTCGAATATCCAACTGTCTGCTGATCTGTTCCTGTAGTATAACCATTATATTGAGTCATATCCTGCGCGTATTCTCTAAAAATTGTAGAGTCAGGTGTTTCCATTTCAAGTGCGCCGTACGGATAGATTAAGAGGTTACTGTAAGTATGATAATTTAAGCATGCTTTTATTTCGCGAGAAGCGATAAAATCTCTGATTGCAGAAGTCTCCGGTTCTGAAAATGGATTAGGGCCACGATATGTCTCAGAATTTGTAAATGTACTTGAACCTCCGTTTGGAGCGTTCCAATATTCCATTGGGCCATAATTTCTATTAAGATCTACACCATAGGAACCATCACCGTTTACACGTCTATTTTTTCTCCAGAAACCACCACCGTTAGGATTTGTTGTTTCGTTGTAGAAATATCCATCGGGATTAACGACCGGGACAAAATAAATTTCTCTGTTATCAATAAGATAAGTAACTTCATCATCTATCCCATAATTTTCGAGGAGGTAGTACATATAATAAATGAGAAGCATCATACTTTCTGGTTCTCTGGCATGATGAAGTGCTGTATAAAGAACTTCCGGCTCGTTTTCATCTACTGTTGGATTATCTGAAATTTTTACATAATAAATATCCCTATCTTGATGAGTCGTTCCGATTGATGTTTTTTCTGTTATGAGATTCGGATAATCTGTAAACATTTCATCAAGCTCAGCCCAAACTTCGGCTAATGTGAAGTAACCTCCCATAGAACCATAGTTAAAACCTGAAACACCGTAAAGTGTTTTGGTTCTATCCAACTGTGACTGTTTTTCAGCTTCACTCATTTTGGGGAGGGAATTATAATATTCAATCCAATCTTCAATTATAATATGGTAGGAATATCCGGCATTATCTAAAAGTTTCAGCTCATCTTCACTTGCAAAGAAGGAAATCGTTCCTGAATCCTTCTCGGCGTGATCAACAGCGAGTCCAAGTTCCATCAACCCCTTAATATCCTCATTTGAGAAAACATCGATTTCAATCTTCTTGTATGTCTGAGCAAAAGTTAAATTAGCAATTAGGCAAAAAATGATAGTTGTAAAAAACAATCGCATAGTGAATCCTTCTATTTAATAAATTGTATTGTCATTGGGTATTTATATTCGATACCATCGTTTGCTTTGATTGAAGCGACAACGACGAGAATAAAATCCAGCAGAAGCAAAGCAATCAAAAGAATAAAACCGATAAGTATCAAGACAAGTAAAGCAGAAATAATCACGTAAAGTGTTATCGAGATTTGAAAGTTCAGTGATTCTTTCCCATTCCTCTCAATATATTGTGATTCATCTTTTTTGATCAACCAAATTATTAAGGGTCCTAAGATGTTTCCGAATGGAAAAATAAAAAATGCAAATGCTGAAAAATGACAAAGCATTCCCCAAAGCTTTTCGTCCCTTGTCAATTCCGGGTTCATTGTTCCCTCACTCATTTATGAATTATTAAAATAAAAAAATATTGTCGTTAATTCATAGATTCGACAAATAAAAAGATAATACGTAAATCAGATGAACTATCTTCTATTCTAAAGAGCAGTCATATTTTTGAGAAGATATATTTTTTTGATAATACGGTTAGAAACAACCCTCTGCTGAACATAAAAACTGTCATCGCCAGCCAAAGAGAATGATTCCCGAATAGGTTATTTGTCAAATAATAAATTGGAAGAAAAATGATTAAAGTACTTATAATCATAGAATTTCGCATCGGCTGAGTCTGGGTCGCACCGATGTAAATGCCGTCCCAAATATAACACACAGAGTTAATTACTGGAGCAATAATTGTCCAGATAAGAAACGAGCCGGCAAGTTCGATTAGAAATAACTTGTTTGTATAGATTGATAAAATATCGTGACCAAAAATTAAATAGGTTGCTGAATAGAGAACACTCAAAGCCATTCCCCAATAAAAAGAATGTCTTATAACTTTCTTGAGCAAGTGTTTATTATTTTCACCAACCGCTTTCCCAACAAGACTTTCCGATGCAAACGCAAAACCGTCAATCCCATATGAGAGAAGCATCCATAGCTGCAACAAGATTGTATTTGCTGCCAAAATGTTCTCGCCATAAGATGCAGATTCAGCAGTAAAATATGTAAATGTAAACACGAGCAGCAGAGTTCTTAAGAAGATATCGAGGTTTATCTTAAAAAACTTTGAGATCGCTTCGAAATCAAAAATGCGATTTATTTTTATAAATAATTTTTTATTATGAAATGATTTAAAGTAAAAAACAGCAGAGATAATTAATCCGATGTACTGAGCACAGACCGTTCCCAAAGCGACGCCGTTGGATTTCATATCAAACTGATAAATAAACAATAAATTAAATCCGATATTTAGGATATTGATCAAAATTACAATGAACATTGGTATTCTTGAATTTTGCTTTCCTAAAAACCATCCGTGAAAAACGTAAATACTTAATGTGGCGGGTGCAGCATAGATTCTAATATCAAAATATTCACGTGCAAGTGATTCCACTTCTGCATTTGAATTGATCAAATGAAAACTGACATATCCGATAACTTCTTGAAAGACCAGCAGAATTATCGATCCTCCAACCGCCACGCTCAATGCTCTTAATAGAACGTTAAACGATTCTTGTTCATCGGATCTTCCGTGCGCTTGTGCAGTCAATCCAGTGGTTCCCATTCGTAAAAAACCGAAAGCCCAATAGATAAAATTGAAAATCATTGAACCTAATGCTATAGCACCGAGATATGAGACTTGATCAAGATGCCCTACAACAGCAGTATCAACAGAACTTAATAACGGGACTGATATGTTGCTGATAATATTAGGAATCGCAAGTGAAAGGATGCTTTTATTAAGGTGCTTACTATCATCCGAAAATATGTTCAACATGAACTCTTAATTTCTTATCGAGTTATGAATAAATTGTATCACACATTCAAATGTTCGCCTTCTGTTTTTGCTATAACTACAGCTCCGCAACTGTCACTCCAAACATTTACGGTTGTTCTACACATATCGAGGATTCTATCAACTGAAAGAATTAGACCAACGCCTTCAAGAGGAAGGCCGACAGCGGAAAGAATAATTGTAATTGTAACGAGACCTGCCATCGGAATTCCTGCAGCACCAATTGATGCAAGAAGTGCTGTAAACACAACTATGATCTGTTCAAGAAAACCAAGCTCAACACCATATGCTTGAGCAATGAACATTGCAGCTATACATTCATACAAAGCGGTTCCGTCCATATTTATTGTTGCTCCCAACGGAAGTGTAAAGCTTGTAATTTTATTTGAAACTCCTGCATCATTTTCAACTGCTTCCATAGTTAACGGAAGCGTTGCATTTGAAGAGGATGTCGAAAATGCAGTAAGCAGCGGGGTAGTCATTGCTTTAAAATGAAGCCAAGGATTCACTTTTCCAACAAATTTTAAAATTAATGGAAGGGTAATTCCGGCATGCACTGCCAAGGCAATAAGAACGGCTATCATATATAAGCCGAGTCTTCCCACCATATCCAGCAGGGCTGCGGCATCGCCTGCTTGCTCAGCAACTATAACAGCAACAATTCCTAAAATTCCAAGCGGAGCAAATTTTATTACAACTAATGTAATCTTCATCATTACTTCAAAAGTTGCATTGAAGAAATCAGTTAGATTGGAAGAATACTTCGGTTCAAGTTTTGTAATAAAAAAACCGAAAAGAATCGAGAAAAATATAATCGATAGCATGTCGGCATTTAAAAATGATTCGAAGATGTTTGTCGGGATAATATTTATCAGCGTATCTCCAAACGAATCTTTTGCCACCGCAAGTTCTTCAACATTCTTACTTAAGCCAAGATCTGCCCCAACGCCAGGATTCATTATGTTCACAAAGAAAAGACCGACAAGAATTGCTAAAGTACTTGTCGATAAATAGTAAACCATGGTCTTCAACCCAAGTCTGCCTAAATTTTCTCCCGAACCAATATTTGCAACACCTGAAACAATTGAACTCAGTATCAACGGAACAATAACCATTTTGAGTGCACGAAGAAATAAATCACCCATCCAAGCAACATATTCGACGTACTCGGTAAGATACAACCCATACAAAACAGCAACTATAAATCCGATAAGAATTTGCCAGTGAAGTTCAATTTTCTTCATATCATTTCTCCCGGTAGAGATTAAAGTAAATTCACCAAAATTTCATCACACAAAGCGTAGCCTTTGCTGGTAAATTTAATGAATTTATCATCCTCGTGTAAAAAACCACCTTGTTTTAATTTTATCAGTTCATCACTCTTTCGTTTGAGCCAATCCGCTTCAAATCTGTTTTGGAAGTCAGCTTTATTCAATCCGCTGCTTCTTAATGCAAGCATGATATACTCATTTATCTTTTCATCCCTCGATAAAATTTCTTCGTTAATCTTTGCACTGCCATTTTTATTTACCATTTCCAAATACATTTTTAAACTGGAAACATTCCACCATCTTACACCTCCGACAAATGAATGTGATGATGTTCCCAGACCCAAATAGTCGATATATCTCCAATAAGAATTATTGTGAACACATTCATAACCTTTGAATGCAAAGTTAGAAACTTCATATTGCAAAAATCCTTTGCTTAGTAAATAATCGATAGTAAATTCATATAGATCGGCATCGTAATCGGAGTTCTGCATTTCTACTTTTCCGTCGATAACCATTTTATTTAGAATTGTTCCTTTCTCCAGAATCAGTGAATATGCTGAAATATGTTTTATGGGAAGTGCAACTGCTTTTTCCAGATTTTTTTCGAGAATAACTTTGGTCTGCTTTGGCAAGTTGAAGATTAGATCAAGACTTATATTTTCAAAGCCGGCTTTTGCTGCATCTCGAATTGTGATTTCGGCTGTTTCGGCATTGTGTATTCTTGTAAGAAAATTCAATTCATTATTGTCGAAGGACTGCACCCCGACGCTTAATCTATTCACACCGCCCAATTTAAAATTACGAAGTAATTCTGCGGAAACTGTTCCCGGGTTTGTTTCGAGTGTTATTTCCGTATTATCAGTTAAATTAAATTTCGATCTGACGCATTCAATCAACTCGGAAATATATTCTGGGTTCATAAATGAAGGAGTACCCCCGCCGAAAAATATTGAAATGATTCTCGTGTCCCTCGAACATAGTTGAGAGTAATAGTCAATTTCTTTTTTTAATGCCGCAAGATAGGAATTTACATTTTCGTAGGAGATGAGTGAATAAAAATCACAATAAATACATTTGTGATCACAAAATGGAATATGAATGTATATCGATAGGTTTTTCAAAGGAATACATTTTTTTGAGGAGTAAAAGATAAACAAAAGGGGGTTAAATAACCCCCTTAAAAAGTTCTTAATCTAAATTTGTTTCTGCTTCAAAGAGCAAATCAATTATTCCTATAACATACTGTTCCTGTCCGCCCGGCATCTGTTCAACTAAAACTTCTGCTGTCATACACAGATCATCATTATTGGATAAGAATAAATTTATTAAATCGATTTGCGCCTCAGTTAGTTGAAGCTGAAGCGGATTATTTATGTAATCGGCAGGTGTTATTTGACCAAGACTATAAGTTAGTATAATCCCGCCCGAACTGTTTCTTAATGTCAATGTTACAACACCTGATAAATCTGAAGGAACAACCGTATCAGTCCGCCAACTTGCTTCAACATAAGTCAACGAATTTATATCATCCATATACTGCTGGTATGCAGCAGAGTTTTCGAAACAATAAGACGATGTTCCGGAAGTTGTTGTTGAGTTTGTATGTTGAGTTTCAATTGTAATCGAAATCGGAATATTTATAGGAATTGATTCAAACTCATCGCAGCCATTAAGAAAAGGAATAGCTATTAATGTAAAAATTAGGTACAAAATTATTTTCTTTTTCATGTTTACCTCACTTTAAAATGCAAAATTTATTCCTGTTGATAGAACAGATTGAGAAGAAATACTGTAATCGACATTTAATGAAAAAATACTAACTTTCAATGCAGCACCCAAAGTAAAGCGAAAATTGTTGTCTCCATCAACCGAAAGATTGACATCTCGTTTCTGTTGAATTTCGGGATCTGCATTATTTGCGTCACCAATAGTTGAGTAATTCATCTCTAAAGTAGAAGATTCATATTGAAGTCCGCCAT
Source organism: uncultured Melioribacteraceae bacterium (assembly GCA_964499285.1). GTDB lineage: Bacteria > Bacteroidota > Ignavibacteria > Ignavibacteriales > Melioribacteraceae > JAGFIY01. The sequence goes on along the minus strand of CAZCLA010000003.1, from coordinate 2,460 downwards.
ACAATAAAAACAATCCAAAAGATTTACTTGCATGTGCGTTTACTGCAAAACTTTTTAAATCCACAAAATCGGAAATTTCCAATCCGCTAAATAAAGCTTGAATGGAAATATCGAGGGGCATCACAGGAAAATAGCGGCTGATTTCGTGTGAAATGCCAGCTCCCCAAAAACTGTAATCATTTTCACCCAGCGTAATTTTGGGCATATATCTAAACATCACTTTTGTCCCCATTAAACTTGCCGAAACTTGCGGAAAAACTGCCGGGAGACTTGTCGTGTTTATTCCCGGGGGAAATGCTAAGTATCCATTGGGACCAGAAACGAATGCGCCTTTATCACCATAGACGGTTGCAGTTTCTGAATTAAGATTGTATCCATCAGGAGTAGAAGGTGAAAAAGTTTGCTGATCACTTGGAATAAAAATATACATTCCCTTAACACTAAAAGAAAAACCCCAAATGTCCGCAATATCAGCATCCGAAAATGCTGCCGAATTCATCGCTGTTCCCAGCGAAGTTGCCAAAGGCTGTATATATCCGCTCATATTTTTTTCGCCGAGAAGACCGATTTTTTCCTGAAGTTGTCCGAATAAAACATTAAACGAAGCAAATGAAAAAAAAATTAACAACGCAGTTTTTTTCATTTTTCCTCCTTATAATTAGATTTGATGTCTTATTAATTGATTTACTTTTGGAAAATGCACAAATATCCACACTATGTCAAAATCTTTTTAGTGAATATTCTTGGATGTGATATACAGTAAGATTTTAGGAAGTAATAAATTCTTTCGCCTTTTTTAAAGCGGAATCTGTTATTTCATCTCCGCTTATCAGTTTTGCTATTTCTTTTACGCTTTCGTCCTTACCCAGTTTTCTGATCGAGCTAGATACTCTTCCGTTCGTTTCGATTTTTTCCACGCTGAAATGGTGATCAGCTTGTGCGGCAATTTGGGGAAGATGTGTAATTGTAATTATTTGGTGCTGTTCGGCAAGATTTTTAAGTGCTTTTCCAACTTTCTGTGCAATCCTTCCGCTCACACCAGTGTCGATCTCATCAAATATTAAGAGTGGAAGATTTTCACTTTTTGCAAGAACCGATTTCAATGCAAGCATTATTCTCGAAATCTCACCCCCCGAAGCAACCTTAACTAGTGGTTTTAAGTCTTCGCCAATATTTGTCGAAATGTAAAATTCTAAATTATCAATTCCGTTCGAATCGAAGCCTACTTTTTTATTACCGACCATTACGTAATTGTTTTCGCTTTCAGGCTCTAAATGTTCAAAACGAACTTTAAATCCGCCATTTTCAATTCCAAGTTCTTTAAGTTCTGCAAGCACTCCTTTTTCGATCTGCTTTGCGGCTACTTTTCTCTCTGTGGAAAGCGAAAGGGCCGTCTTCCCCAATTTGGAACGTAATTCATCTATATCAAATTTATTTTTTTTTAATTGATCATCATAGTTATTGGTCAAGTCGAGTTCAGATTGTAATTTGTTTTTCAATTCAATAACTTTTTCAAGTGAACCACCATATTTCTTTTTCAGAAGATTGAAAGCGCCTAATCTTTCCCGCAGCATTTCCAACCTTTCCGGATCTGATTCGATCTTGTCTTTATAGCTGCGCATAAAACTTGAGACATCTTCAATAATTGCAACAGCCTCATTTAGAAATGTAGTTTTTTCCTTAAAAGAATTGTCTATTGAACTAAGCGAATCCAATTGTTTCAAAGCTGCAACTAGTTTTTCATAAGCTGCATCCTCTGAATCATAAAGTGATTCATAAACAGCTAAACTTAATTCAGTTAATTTTTCGCTATTTTCCAAAATTCTCAGTTCATCCAGAATTTCTGATTCCTCATTCTCCCGAGGATTTACTGAGTTTATTTCCTCAAGCTGAAATTTATAAAGTTCGTATTTTTCTTTAAGTTCACGTTCTTTCTTTTTTAATTTTTCATATTCATTAATTTTCTGAATTAGTTCTAATCTGCCATGTTTGAAAAGCATTACCTCATTTTTATAAGTTCCAAAATCGTCAAGGAATTCAATATGAGTTTCGGTTCTAAGAAGCGATTGATGATCGTGTTGACCATGCAGATCAACAAGAATATTTCCAATGTCTTTAAGCACATTCAGCGTTGTCGGCGTATCATTCACAAAAGCACGGCTGCTTCCCGATGCAGAAATTTCGCGTCTAATAATCAGTTCTGGATTATATTCAATTTCGTTTTCTGCTAGAATACTTTGAATAGATTTATTTCCCTCAACCTTAAAAATTCCCTCAACCACTGATTTTTTTGCACCTTTTCGCACCGATTCCGGGGAGGCTCGTTCACCAAGCAGAAGGCTCATTGCAGAAAGCAGAATCGATTTACCGGCACCGGTTTCGCCTGTTATAATATTTAAATTATTGCCGAAAGAAATCTCAATATTTTCTATTAGAGCGTAATCCTTTACGGATAGAAGC
>CAZCLA010000002.1:164283-167963 GCA_964499285.1 uncultured Melioribacteraceae bacterium | reverse complement strand
ACAAGCTTACAGCAGACGAAAATATAGTTACCAAGAAAATGCTGCTGTTGAGATAAACTCTGCTCAAATTAGTTTATTTTTATAATTCCTAAACTTTTCTTCAAAATATCAGTTTTCTCATTCAATTTCTTTCAGTGCTTCATAATGGGCTTTAATTGTTTTATCCAAGTCTTCTTTTGTGTGAGAAGTTGATACAAACACTGCTTCAAATTGAGCCGGTGCAAGATATATTCCCCGCTTCAACATTTGGTGAAAATACTTTCCGTATTTCGTTGTGTCGGATTTAACCGCGGAATTAAAATCATTTACATTATCTTCTGTAAAGAACATACAGCTCATTGAGCCGACTCGAGTCATAAAGTAATTTTTCTTCAATGATTTTAAATTATCCTTAAATCCTTCTTCTAAATATTTTGATTTTTCTTCAAGTATGTTATAAATGCCTGGATTATCTTTAATATATTTTAGAGCGGCATAACCGGCAGACATTGCCAATGGATTTCCGCTTAAAGTTCCGGCTTGATATACAGGTCCGCTTGGTGCAATTTTTTCCATAATTTCTTTTTTCCCGCCGAAAGCTCCAACGGGAAGTCCGCCCCCTATTATTTTTCCGAAAGTCGATAAATCGGGAGTAATTCCAAGCACTTCTTGTGCGCCGCCTTTAGCAACTCTGAATCCGGTCATAACTTCGTCAAAGATCAACACAATATTTTCCCGCGTGCAGATTTCACGCAGCTCAGTTAAAAATTCTTTATCTGCAGGTATAACACCCATATTGCCTGCAATAGGCTCAATAATAATTGCTGCAATCTCGTTTCTGTTTGCGGCAATTAATTTTTTAACAGAAGTTATGTCATTATAGTCAGCGGTCAAAGTGTCCCGCGCGTTTCCTTTTGTAACACCGGGACTTGTCGGAACGCCGAGAGTTAAAGCCCCCGAACCTGCTTTTATTAAAAAGTAATCAGCATGTCCATGATAACATCCTTCGAACTTTATAAATTTCTCCTTCCCGGTAAATCCCCGCGCCGCTCTAATTGCGCTCATAGTTGCTTCCGTACCGCTGTTTACCATACGTACAAGTTCTACCGAAGGCACAAGATCAATTATAAGCTTAGCCATTTCAACTTCGAGATTTGTCGGAGCGCCGAAACTCACACCATTTTCAATTTGATTTAAAAGCGCATCTTTTATGAAAGAAGGATTGTGTCCGAATAAATGAGGTCCCCAACTTCCGATATAATCAATAAACTCGTTTCCGTCTGCATCAATAAGTTTTGAACCTTTTGCGGAGGAAATAAATAGTGGGTTTCCGCCTACTGACTTAAACGCTCTTACCGGGGAATTAACTCCGCCCGGAATATATTTTTGTGCTTCGATAAATAATAGTTCGCTCTTGCTCGTATTCATTTAATCTCCGTCTATTTTCTTTGATCTATCATTTTAGCAGCTTCTTTTGCGAAGTATGTCAATATCATATCCGCACCGGCACGTTTGATTGAAGTTAATGATTCTTCAATAACTCTATGTTCATCAATCCATCCAAGTTGTCCTGCGGCTTTAATCATCGAATATTCACCGCTTACCTGATAAGCGGCGGTTGGCATTCCGAATTTTTCTTTTACTCTGTAAATCACATCGAGATAAGGACCCGCAGGTTTTACCATTATAATATCCGCACCTTCTTCAATATCTGCTTCTGCTTCTCTAATTGCTTCATTTGCATTTGCTATGTCCATCTGATGCGATCTTCTATCGCCGAATGTTGGAGTTGATTCCGCAGCATCTCTAAAAGGTCCGTAATAACCGGAAGCATATTTAACAGCGTAGCTCATTATAGGAATATGTTGAAAACCTTTGTAGTCCAATGCCTTCCTAATTGAAAGAACTCTTCCGTCCATCATATCGGAAGGAGCTATTATATCGGCTCCGGCTTCGGCATGTGAAACAGCTTCTTTTGCAAGAAGCGAAACGGTTTCATCGTTAAGAATATTTTCACCGTCCAAAACTCCGCAATGTCCGTGAGATGTATATTCACATAAGCAAACGTCTGTTATAACAAGTAGTTCTTTCACTTCGGCTTTAATTGCACGCACTGCTTGTTGAATAATTCCGTCCGGCGCATAAGCTTCGGAACCTTGTTCGTCTTTATGTTCCGGTATTCCGAAAAGAATTACTGCCGGAATTCCCAGATTGACAAGTTCCTTACATTCTGCAATAAGTTTATCTATCGAAAACTGGTAAACACCGGGCATTGATTTAATTTCGTTTTTAATATTACTGCCGTGTCTAACAAAAAGCGGATAAATTAAATCCGATTTATGCAGCTCGGTTTCTCTTACCATATCTCTTACAATCGAATTGTATCTTAATCTTCTTAATCGTTTAGCGGGATAGATCGCCATATGAACCTCAACTTCTGTTTAAGTAGTTTAAAATTTTATTTGAATTTATTTCAGAATTTTTAACACAATCGCCTACTGAAATTCCTCCTCTGTAGTTTCCGCCAAGGAATATTCCGGGATTTTCATTTTCAAAATTTTCAAAATAATTTTCATACTCTATATAACCAACGTTGTATTGCGGGATTGCGTGTTGCCAGAATTTATATTTAAGAAATTCCGGTTCGCCTGTTATACCCATGATTTCACTGAAATCTCTAATAGCATTTTCAATTGTTTGTTTATTTTCGCTGCTGTCTAATTCCATTCTTCTTGCGCCGCCGATAAATAAAGAGAACGAAGCTTTTCCTTCCGGCGAACGATTTTCAAAGATTGTAGAACTCCATATTGCTCCTAGAAAATTTTTCTTTTCTTTAGATGGAATAAGAAATCCGAATCCGTCCAAAGGCTGAGTTATCTGTGATTTATCATAACCGAGATACAAAAGCATTACAGGCGGATAAATAATCGAATTTAATTTTTGTTTAAGTTCTTCGTCTAAATAACCGAAAAGTTCGGATGCTTTATAAGCTGGTACAGTTGAGAAGACCGCATCGGCTTCCAGATTATTTTCAACTCCGTTAATATTGTAAGTTATGTTAAACTTGTTCGCAGTTTTTTTTATTTGCTTTATATCGGCGTTGTAAATAATGTCTTTATTGAATGTCTGTGCAATTGCATTGGGAAAAGACTGCATTCCGTTTTTAAATGAAAACATTTTAGCGCTCTGCTTTGATTCCTCGGCACGTTTCTTTCTTTCCTTTGCTCCTTTAATCATTCCTTTAACTAAGCCGCCGTAGTTTTCTTCAAGTGCGTAAAGTTTTGGAAAAGCAGATTTTACACTCAGCCTCATTGGGTCACCGGCAAACACACCTGATACAAAGGGATCAATTGCGTAATCGAGAAACTCCTTGCCAAGCCTTCTTTCAACAAAACTTCCCAGCGATTGATAATAACCGTCATCGCTTCTTCCTACGAATGGTTCTTTCATTACTCTTAGTTTACCTTTAAGGGAAAACAGTTTTGTTTTAATGAATGCCGGCGGGGAAGTGGGAAGAGCGTGCAGAGTATTGTTTCTTAGAATATATCTCTTGTTCGATTGTTCGTTTGCATAAATCATCTGTTCAGTTAGCCCAACTTTATCAACAAGCTTTTTTATCAGTGGTGTTGTTTCCAATCCGCTGTTTGGACCATAATCGATAAGATAATTTTTTTCGAACGAAGTCTGCATCGCACCGCCGG
>CAZCLA010000002.1:81649-164183 GCA_964499285.1 uncultured Melioribacteraceae bacterium | reverse complement strand
TGCAACATCACGTATTAATGGTTTCCAATAACGCATAGCAGTTATTACCGTAAACTTATCCTTGGAATTTTCATTTAATATGTTCTCAAGATTTTGACGTTGGACTTCTGTCCATTCGTTGATAGGAGATTTACCGCCTATGAGATTATATTCTTTCTGAACTTTGGGCGCTCTTCTGTTTGAAATAATTCTTGCGAACAACTTTTGTCCGATCGGTATTTTAAAAATATCCGGATCAGAAAAAAGATTATACAAAAACGGTTCGATTGCATCGAGGGAATCGGGTCCGCCGAGATTAAAAAGTATTACACCAATATTTCTCACAAAAATCCTTTCTAAATTAAACTGTTTTAGAATAACGTGTTTTATCAGTTTGCCGTTCCAAATAACCGTCAAAGTTCATTGCAATATTTCTTATCAATAATCTGCCAAGTTCCGAAACAATTATTTTCCTGCTATCTATTTTTAAGAGGTTATCATCAATCATTTGTTTTAGATTGTTCAAACCCCAAGCGAAATATTCTTCGAAATTTATATTGAATTTTTCTTCTACTTTTGCAAAATCGAGTTCGAAATCGCACATAATTTTCATAATAACATGATGTCGCAGGAGATCGTCGTCGCTCAAATAATAACCCTTCGCAATAGGGAAGCGATTATTGTCTAGTGCTTCAAAATAATCTTTTTCAGTCTTAAAATTCTGGGCATAAATTCTATCCAATTGCCCAATGCTTGTTATTCCCAATCCGTAAAGATGGGCGCCTGCGTTTGTGCTGTAACCTTGAAAATTTCTGTAGAGTTTCTTTTCGTTCAGAGCAGCTGCTAAATCATCTTCCGGCTTGGCGAAATGATCCATCCCGATAAACACATAACCTGCTTTAGTTAATTTTTCTGAAGTCATTTTAAGAATTTGAAGTTTTTCTTCCGGTGAGGGAAGGTCTTCCGGTTTGATCAATTCCATATGCTTTTTTAGCCAAGGAACATGCGCATAATTAAACACGGCAATTCGATCAGGGCATATATCTATTATCGTATCGACCGTTCTTTCGAAATCCTTCGTGGTTTGAAACGGAAGTCCATACATTAAATCAAGATTTATACTTTCGAACTCAAGTTCTCTAACCCATTGAACGACTTGTCTTGTCATCTCTTCCGGTTGAATTCTGTTTACTGCTTTTTGGACTTTATCGTTTATGTCTTGAACGCCCATACTGATTCTGTTGAATCCTCCTTCTCTCAGTGCTGAAAGATGATCTTTTGTGAGACCGCGAGGATCAATTTCGCATCCTTCTTCCGCGCCGGTTTTAATGTGGAAAGAGTTATTGATATAAGAAATAAGATCAACTATCTCGTCCGGGTTTAGATGGGTTGGAGTTCCGCCGCCCCAGTGAATCTGAGAGATTTGGCGACCGTCCTTGAGGTTTGTATTTAATAAATCAATTTCCTTTTTAACGTAATCGGTATATATTTTTATTCTGTCTCTATTCCTTGTGATAAGCATATTGCAGCCACAGAAATAACAGAGCGTATCGCAAAAAGGAATGTGAAAATAAAGTGAAATGTCCGGAGGATTATCATTTTCATTCGATTTCACAACCTCGGATTTATATTCCTCGTGCGTAAATGATTCATTGAAATGCGGCGCTGTGGGATAACTTGTATAGCGCGGTCCGGGTCTATCGTATTTTTTTATTATATCAATATTAAAGTCAAACATAATTCTTCTTTCTATTTATGAAATTTTGTGCTTTCTGTTTTAATGATTTCAACCAAGAACTTAGCATTATCCGGGTCAACATCCGGTAGAATTCCATGCCCAAGATTAAAAACGTGACCTGAGCCATTTCCGAACGATTCCAAAATTTTAAGCGCTTCTTTCTTAATTTTTTTCTTCGGTGAATAGAGCATCGTAGGATCAAGGTTGCCCTGTAAAGCCACTTTATCCCCAATAACTTTTCTCACATCACCAATATCCATTGTCCAATCCAAACCAATAACATTTGCCCCGGAATTAGAAATTTCAATCAGACTATGATGGACTCCTTTAGGGAAAAAAATAACAGGTTCATCTTTGCGGAAAATATTTGCTATAATTTTTTCAACATATTGAAGAGAAAATTCTTTGAAATCGTCTGGAGCTAATATTCCGCCCCAAGTATCAAAAATTTGAACAGCATCAACGCCGGCTTCAATTTTTGCATTAAGATAACTTGCAACCGCATTTGAAAGTTTATCGAGCAATTTATGAGCGAGTTTTGGGTTGTTGTAAATCAAACTTTTTACTTTGGAGAAATTTTTTGAACCTCCTCCTTCAACCATATAAGTCAGTAGTGTCCATGGCGAACCGCTGAAACCAATAAGTGGAACTCTTCCGTTTAGCTCACGTTTAGTTTCGGCAACGGCATCAAGCACATAACTAAGATGCATAAATGGATCGATATTAATCAGTGCTTCGGCTGAATGTTCATCCCGTATCGGATTCGGGAAAACCGGTCCGCGTCCTTCGTGCATTTCTAATTTCATCCCCATCGCCTCGGGTATTACAAGTATATCCGAAAAAAGAATCGCTGCATCAACTCCTATCAAATCCACGGGTTGAATTGTAACTTCAGCGGCAAGTTCAGGTGTTTTGCACATCGTTAGGAAATCTGCTTTTTCTCTAACGGCTCTATATTCGGGAAGGTATCTTCCCGCCTGACGCATTATCCAAATCGGGGTTCTTTCTACGGGCTGTTTTTTACAAGCTCTAAGGAAGAGATCGTTTTTTAGTTCACTCAAACTATTTTCCTTTATTAGTATTCATAATTTTGTTTAATATAATCAGAGAACTCTTTTGACAACAACTCCAATGAAAAGTTGGATGGAACAAAATCGACTTTTAAGTTTTTATTTTCGATTGCTGATTTTGTTGTGTCACCAATTGCTGCTATTATTTTTGAATCAAAATATTCACGCTCGTTTTCAATTTTTAGCAGCCTGTTAAAATTTATAAAACTCGAAGGGCTTGTAAAGGCAAAAAACTCAGGCATAACCGAATTTATAAATTCAACTTTGGCTTTCATTGATGGATCATTGTTCTCACTTACTTTATAGACAACAGGGTTAAATACCTCTCCCTTTTTCGAGATGATATAATTCGCAATTATTTCAGGCGCTAAAGATGAGCGTGGAATTAAAAAAATCTTTTTCTCAATTTCCATTTTGTGGAGTGCCTCGATTATTCCGGATGCTGAATAATTATCCGGAATTAGATCAACTGCAATACCATAACTTTCACAGATATTTTTTGTTTTCTCGCCGACCGCAATAACCTTTACCGCATTGAAATCGAATTCAACACTTATTTTATTCAGAAGCTTAGTGAAAAATTTTACGGCATTTGCCGAAGTAAATATTAAATAATCGTAATCACTATTTAGCTTTTCTACAATTTCCGTACTTTCTGAAACAAGCGACATCGAAATAGTTGGAAAGGGAATAGTTTTCAATCCTGCTTCTTCAAAATATTTTAAGGAATCTATTAAGTCGTTCTCCGATTTTGTGATAACGAGATAATTATTTTTAACTTTTCTCAACATTATTTTCTTACAACATCAAAAATTTCTTTTAATATTTTCCCGGCACCGGCTTTTTTCATATCCTTGGCCAGCTCTTTTCCCAAATTCTCTGCATCGGATTTTTTACCCTTAAGTTTTTTTCTGAAGGTTATTGTCCCGTCAATCGAACCCACAAATCCGTCAAGATATAATCCGTTACTTTTAACCTCTGCATGTGCTCCAATAGGAACCTGGCAGCCGCCTTCAAGGGCTTTCAAGAACGCTCTCTCTGCCATAACTGAAGCTAAAGTGTTCTCATTTTGCAGACATTGGACAACTTCGAAAGCAAATTTATTTTTGCTGTTGATTTCAATACCGAGTGCACCTTGACCGACAGCCGGAACAATTAATTCCTTATCAATCATCGAAGAAATATATTTACTAAGTTTTAGTCTTTCCACTCCGGCTCGCGCAAGAATAATTGCATCCCAATCTGATTTCAAAAATTTGTTAATTCTTGTAGGAACATTTCCGCGAAGTTCTACAGTTTTAATATCTGGCCGAAGGTGGAGCAGCTGCGATTTTCTTCTTAATGAACCAGTTCCTACAACCGCATTTTCTTTTAGATTGTAAATGCTTGTGTTTTTTTTCTTTGCGATGAGAACATCTTCAACAGAATGGCGTTGGGTGACTGCGGCAAGTATTAACCCTTTCGGAATTTGTGTTTGAAGATCTTTTAGACTATGAACAGCGATATCAATTTTTTCTTCAAGCAGAAGTACTTCGAGTTCTTTTGTGAACAATCCTTTATCCCCGATTTTTGATAGTGCGACATCCAGAATCTTATCTCCCTTTGTTTTTACGATCTCGATTATTACTTCAACATTTTTGTGATGTTTTTTAATTTCTTTTTTAACGAACTCTGCTTGCCAAAGAGCAAGGTCACTAGCTCTTGAACCGATTATTAATTTATTTTTCAATTTTATCGTTCCCGATTTTTTCGTTTAATCTAAATAAGTTTGTTATTAAAAGTGCATGACTTGCGGCTTCCTGAACATTCTGGCCGGATTCTGCAAGCTCTTTCAAAGTAATTGTCGGATTGTGTAGAAGCCTGCCGATCATTCGTCTTGTCATATCATCGATTTTATAATATTCATCTTCTGAAACTTTGTTCTTGATTTTATTCAGCTCGTCGATTCTGATATTCTCAAAAAATTCGCGAAAAACTTTTATTGTAGGAACAATATCAAGAGTGTTGTACCAACTAAAAAATACTACAAGCTCTTCCTCAATTATTTTTTTGATTTTAGGAATTTCGGACTGCCGTCTTTGAAGATTTTGATCGACAATAATTTTTAGTGAATCTATGTCATGATAAAACACATTATCTATATCGGAAGATGAAGGATCAATATCCCTTGGCACCGCGATATCCATCAATACAACGGACGATCCTCGTCTATGTTTCATCATATTTTTAACTTCGCTCTTGGTAATAAGAATTTCGTCGGAACTGGTGGCGCTGATAATTATATCAAACTTGTGAAGATGATTTTTGTACTCTCCAAACGGTATGAATTTTCCGAATACTTTCCGTGCAAGATCTTTACCGCGATTTTCTGTTCTGTTTGTTATAGAAATTTCGTTAAGACCGCGTTCTTTTAGATGCACGGCAGCAAGTTCTGCTGTTTCTCCGGCGCCGATCACCAATGCCTTTTTACTTTCAAGCGAAGCAAAAATCTTTTCGATAACTTGAACTGCCGCAAAGCTGATTGTTACGGCTCCCTCGCCGATTTTTGTCTCTTTAATTGCACGTTTACCAACTTTAATTGCTGTATCTGCCAGTCGTTTTGTGAAAGATCCGGAAAAAGTTAGATCATCCGAAAGGTTGAATGCTTCTTTCAACTGACCGAGAATTTGACTATCACCAATCAGCAACGAATCAATTCCCGAAGCGACTTCAAAAATGTGTTTAACCGCTCCGCACGAAAAATACTTTTTGAAATTTTCCGGTTTTACATCATTAACTTTTTTAAGATTTGTCAGTTCTTCGTAAATGTGTGTGTAATTATGCGACGAACTTTTTGGAAAGCCGAACACTTCTGTTCGGTTGCAAGTTGAAAGAATAAATCCTTCGGAGAAAAGATTTTCTTTCAGCTTATCTATAAGTTGTGCGATTTCATCCTGGTTGAGATGAAACGCTTCACGAAGCTCGATCGGAGCCGTCGTATGATTTATTGTAATGCCAATTAAATTCATTTGAAACTAATATCAATAAAACGAGTGAAAACTTTGTGATATAATATTTGAAAGACCAAGGGATAATATTGCGACACCGAATCCGATCAATGAAAAATAAACCACCTTTTTCCCGTACCATCTTGCAAATATCTTAGTCATAATTCCGGCTGCGAAGATAATCCAAACAAGTGTAGTTGATACAATTTTAGGATCGAAATAACTAAATTCCGGGAAAGCCGAAGGAAGCCAAGCAAATCCTATTATCAATGCAATTGTAAGAAGTACGAAACCAATAACCAGAGAGTCGTAACTCAAACGTTCCATAATTTCCAAACTTGGGAGTCTGTTGTAAATCAGATCAAATTTACTTTTCTTAATTTTCTTGTACATAATTAGAAAGAGGATGCCGTAAACTGCAGAAACTGTAAAGCCGGCATATCCCAAAATGGCACTTATCACATGAAGACCCAAAAGCCTATTTTTCAATACTTCTTTTACCTCAATCAAATCCTCGATAAAAAGTGATGAAAGAATTTGGAAAATGAGTGCAAAAATTATAATAAATGCTCCGGTACCTCTGATTTCAGTCAACAATTCGAGAAGGAAATATGAAAAAACAATAGCCGCGGCTAACACCGTAAAAATTTCAAATTTTGTTGTGATGGGAGGATGATTAAATTCGATAGTCCGTAAAACAAGATAGAAAATATGAATTATCAAAATAATAAAAAGCAGTGCACTTTTAGATTTTTTGAAGAATTCTTTTTCTTTAATAAAATCATAGGCATAGAAAATAAAAGCCGCAAAATAGAGAAGCGGCAGAAATATATTCAGTAAATGAATTGATGTCAGCATATTTTAAAAATAGTTTATTGTCATTCAAAAATAAGTCCAAAAATAAATTCAGACTTACAAATCTAATAAAATTTTAGCTGTTGCTATAGACAAACACTCGACAAATTCATTATTATATTTTCTGATAATTGATTAAAAGGGGAAAAATGAAATGAAAACGGGTCTAGTTTAATTTAGTTGCCGTATAATTTTCAATTTGTTTGATGATATTTTGAACCACTTCGTTTGAATTGTTCAATTCGGAGGCTTTTTGAAAACAAGCAAGCGATTTTTCCGTGTCACAGTAAAGCCAAATAATACCCTGATATATTTTTGATTCAAATAAATCGTAATTAAAATCTGATTGTTCTTCAAGTTGATCGATGATTTCATTGCACGGACAATCATCTAAAATAGGATCCGCATCAATAATGTACTGAATATCCTCTTTGATAAGATCATGAAATAGTTTAAGACTTTTATAAACTTCGCCTGTCTGGGCATAACAGATAATTAACTTTCGCTTAATAGATTTGTTATCCGGCTTATCCAGAAGCGCATTCTGCAAATTCTTTAATGCTTCGGAATATCTTCTTGCCATAAATAATTGATTGCCCAACATTTCGTTCATTTGTATATCAATCCGTCAATTCATCATAAAAATATAAAAAAAAGCCTCAAATACATGAGGCTTTTATAATAAAAAAAATTCTATTGGACCAATTCGTAATCATTTACATCCGAAGGACTGAATTTTGTACCCGGCATAGTGTCATAAGCCATCGCATTTACACCGAACAACATAGTTTTTGCATTGTAACCAACAACTCTTAAAAATGAAGCAACGTGAGCAGAAGTTTGTCCTGTATAGCAATAAACAACAACTTCTTTATCTGTCGCAATTGTTTTAAGATCGGTGCCTAATTTTAATGATTGACCGGGTGTATATTGCATTGCTCCCGGAATATGGTTCCAATTGTAATGATCTGCCGACCAATAGTTTATAATAAAATAATTGGAAGCATTTTGTACTACTGTTTGAGCCGTAATTTTTGCTGGATCGAATCCTTCAGCAAATATAGCTTCGATCCTTGCTCTTAAAACTGAAGCACCATCAGTTTTTCCAGTTGAGAGAGTCGGTAATTCACCGGCGGCAGGTTTTGTTGTAGGAGTTGTTGTAAGGTTTGAGACGTATGCATTCGACATTGCACCCATCCATCCGTTAGCAGTTTGAGAATTCCAACTGCACATTCCAAATTTTAGATCTTTAACATTTGAGTATCCGGCTAACTGAAGTAAGCCCGTTACCCATCCGGCAGTCTGCCCTGTGTAACATGCAATAACAACAGTTGCCTTATTTTGAAGATTATTTGATTCGTAATGTGTAAGGACTTGTGTTGCCGGTACGTTTACCGCACCTTGTATGTGTCCTGCTGCATAATCTGTTGCAGATCTAATATCGATAATGTATTGATCGGCACCGGTAAGAATATTTGTGTTAACAGTGGATGCAGGAATCATACTTGGGAATTTAGTATTAACAGCATCGCCGTTCGCTTCAAGATATTGAACAAGCAGCTCAGCTTCGTTTACAGTCGGTTCGGGTGTAACAGGATCATCGTCGCTGCTGCATGATGATGCAACAAATAAGAACGGGATGATCAGTAGTAGGTAGAATAATTTTCTTAGTTCCATTTTTACTCCTTATGAATAATTGAATAATTTATTTTTTTATTACTTTATGCCCCAACTTGCCGGAAGTCTTCCATCGACAGCAATTCCACTTGTTGCGTTCAATTCCCATTCTTCGAGATCCGAGCTGAATAAATAAAGTTCTTTGTTTCTGAATTCACCGTTATCCTGGATTATATGACATGCATCGTAACACGGTTTACCTTCCTCAACTTGTGTTCTGCTCGTCCATTTAATAATGTTGTGAGGAGTTGTGTATTTGTACGTAGGTGCAGAATCAAAATTTGCCAGATTTTCAACCCCGTATTCTTTCCAACTATCGGGAGCCATAAGTGATTGACGAACAGTTGCAAATTTATAAGGTTTTGTTTCAGGTAACGGATTTAGAGCAATTTTGAATTTCTGATGAGAATGTATTCTTGCTCCTTCGCCGCCTATGTGACAGCTTCCACAGTTATTATAATCCTGCGAATGACATGCATTACAATTAAAGCTATTTAAATGCGCAGAGTGATAATTATTTGAATTATCCAACCCTGTATGGCAGTCAGTACACGATGGAAGAAGTTCCATTTGATAGCGCTGATTATAAGTATTATCATCGCCATGAATTTCATTTTTCGAGTGGCAGTTCATACAAGTAAAACCTGCTTTTGTTAAGTGTGCATCCGGTACAGTTCCGACAGCAACACCATAATAAGCGTGTCCGCCTCTGCTCACGTGACAAGTTGTGCAATGATCCTGCATATCAGGAGACTTAACAAAATTGTGTCCTTGGTACAAACCTCCGCCGCCGGCATGAGGTCTGTTAATATGACAATCACCGCATGTACCATGGCATGTTGCACAGTTTTGGTTATATCCTTCTTTTAGCATTTCAGGAAGTTCTTCAAAACTGTTTGCTCCGTATCGGGAAGCGACCATATGCTTTTGACCAAGACCTTGTTCGTGCAGACTATTATTGGCACGAAGAGTTATCATAGGGTGACATTCAATGCAAGTTTCTTCCGAATAAAGTGATGGTTTGTTCCTAAAATTGCCTGAGTGAGCCACATCTTTTTCATCAGTTCCGTCAACACCATTGTGGCATTTTGTACAAGAGAGAGCACCGTGGATACTGTTTTTAAAAAGTTCATAACCTTCGCCGCCCAAATAAACACGATCGTAAGGCTCAATGTGTGGAGTCTCACCTCCGCAGCCTCCTCCACCTGTACTTGGCGGATCAGGAGTATACACTGTTTTTAGATGATCATAATTTGTGTGACACCCTACGCAGGAGTTCACTTTTGCGATGTCCGGATCCGGAACGTTCAATTCCGGGGAATCGTCTTCTTTGCAAGCTTGCGCAAAGAGAAATATAAAAACGACTAGTGTTAAGCAAGAAAATATTTTTTTCATCATAATCCTATAAAGGTATCCAATAATATTTTAATACTTTGCGCAATATTAGTGCCAGTGAAAGACAGCATTTTTGAAACGTTTTTTGTCATTATCTGAAACGAATTGTTTCGAATTATGTCAGAACTGAATATAAACTGGAGAATTGTTGATTTTGAGGAATTAAAACGAAATGAAACAGATTGTTCGCTTGGAACAGAATGAAACAGTTAGTCTATGAGACCATATTTTTTAAGTTTTCTCCATAGGGTTGTTCTCCCGATGCCTAAAACTTTCGCTGCTTTAGTTTGATTCCATCTGGTTTCTTCAAGAATATGGATTAATTTCAATCTTTCTTCGCTAAAAAAGCTACTCTTCTCTGCTCCCGTTGATTTTTTCTTTATCGGCTCAATTATTTTTGGAGGGAGTTTACTATCGACTATTACTTCACCGTTGGGAGTTTTAACGAAAGCATATTCGAGAACATTTTCTAACTCTCTTATGTTGCCTGGCCAATTATAATTAATCAGAAGATCAAGAACTGCATCGCTTACATCCGGAACCGACTTTTGATATGTAATTGCAAATTTCTGAAGTATGTGATGAACCAATGGCACAACATCCTCAGGTCGATCGCGGAGAGGCGGAATCTCAATCGGAATTACATTCAATCTATAGAAAAGATCTTCCCTGAAGTTTCCATCTTTTAATGACTTTGAAATGTTTACGTTAGTTGCAGCTATTACTCTTACATCTACTTTACGTGTTATAGATTCACCTATTCGTTCAAACGTTCCTTCCTGCAAAACTCTTAATAGCTGAACCTGCATTTGAAGCGGCATCTCGGCAACTTCATCCAGAAAAATTGTTCCACCGTCGGCAATTTCAAATCTGCCGGCTCTGTTATTAATCGCATCCGTAAATGCACCTTTTGCATGACCAAACAATTCGCTGCCCAGCAAATTTTCCGGAAATACCGAACAATTAATTTTAATAAAAGGTTTGTTTGCCCTCGGGCTTCTCTTTTGAATTGCATTTGCTATAAGTTCCTTACCTGTACCGCTCTCGCCTTGGATAAAAACGGGTGCATTTGAATCTGAAATCTCTTCTATTAGATCGAATATTTCATTCATCTGTTTGCTTCTTCCGATTATGCCCTGGTACTTTGTAGTATCTGATAAGTTTCGCTTTAATGCATATAATTCAGATACATCTCTGAAAGAAACAATTCCGCCGGTGGGTTCCTTCTTTTCGTTGTAAAGAACCGATGCATTTAATCGAATGGGGGATTTAGATTCGTTAATAAAAGAGTAGTAGGTTTCGAAATCGTATAAATTTTTACCATTTCGAAGAACTTGACTGATAGGGCAGTTATCAAAACAGCTATCACTTTGGAAGATGTGTTTACAAAATCTGCCAAGGACTTCCTCAGCTTTAAAACCCGTTAAGCGCTCAGCTCCTTTATTAAAAAAATTGATTCTAAAATTTTTATCTACAGTAAAAACTCCTTCTCCTATAGAATCAATTATTAAGTCTTTTATATTATTCGAAAGCGTCATATATATTCTATCAAATGCTTTTAATAAACACTTTCATAAAACTAAAAAAAAAGCCGCTCATTTCAAGCGGCTTAGAATTCCTAAAGTTTAATTTACTTACTGCCGTAAACATTAACTTGACCGTTAATATGCAAAGTTTTATCAATAATTTTTCCTTGAGCATCAACAACTCCAAAGTGGCAATTTGTGCAATTGTTAAGATCCGAAGGGATATGCCCTGTCGGCGGAAGTCCGTGACAAGTTCCGCATGCACCTTGAGTATCATCAACCTGATTGAACTTCGGTGTGAAGTTGTTTCCAACCATCTTATCCGCAGTGTAAGCAAATTGGAACTCGGAGTTAATTTTAAGTAATTCAAAATTGCCGTGGCAGTAGGTATTTGAACAGGTATTTTCTGTATAGCTATATTCGGGTTCGCTCAGTCCGGAAGATGCAAACTCACCAAAGGAGATTGTTCCGCCATCACCCGCAATATGACCATAAACAAATCGAACGCCTTCGGGTGATTGATTCTCATGGCATTCGAAGCACGATATTCTTGTCATCAAATTGTTCATATAAATATGCGAAGTGTGCGCGCCAACTCCTGCAGCAGTTGTTGATGTATTATCTGATAGATCCTGTGGAGGGGCAATGTAATCAGAATCACCAAAGTCACCATGACAAGTATTACATGCTTCTGGTCCGTTTTCGCCTGTGTGGCAAGTAAGGCAACTTTCACCTGTTACACCGCCCGAATAATCTGCGGCATGACAAGTCTGGCATTCGCGAAGCTCCCAGTGGTTTTCTTTAAACCAATTTGAATGAAAAACATCGGAGCCGGGTTTTCCAAACCCATCGGGGTGCACACCGACAGACTCGTTGCTGGTGATATCACTTTCAATATCGCTGCATCCTACAGCAGCAATTCCTAAAATCAAAAGTGCATAGATTATTATAATAAATTTGGATTTCATGGCGTTCCTATAAAATTTAATTCGAACTATGACAATATCCGCAGAATCCGATTCCTGCAGTTCTCGTGTTTACGTGACAGTTAAAACATAACGAACCGTCATCGCTGTGCCAATCACCTTCGGCATCCATCATAAATGAATTAGCATGCGTTTTAGGATTGGTTCCTTTTATTCCGTCTGTATCAATATGACAGAGAATACAGGTGGGATCTCCTCCTTGCGTATCGTGGCAACCTGCACACGATTCAATATCTCGTTTTGCAAGAATTGCGTGTTCTCCACCGCCGGTTCCAACACCCACTGTTAAGAAATTATTTAAAGTATGCGAGTAGGGAACAACTCCGCCAAGAGCAAAATCTCCACCTTCGCTCGAGTGACATTCGACGCAAAAAGTTTCCGGTTGATGGCATGTTGCACATTGATCTCGTTTTACTTTAGCATCAATTCCATGAGTAAATCTAAAATTCAAATCATGAACCCTTGTGATCTGCTGCTGATTTTTGTTATCAATATATTTATGTGGAGAATATGGAGTATAGAAATCCGAAGCAGTATTCGTTTCAGTAATCATAACAGTGGCTGTGTGGCAGTCCTCGCAAAAGTTATTATCATGACAAACTGCGCATTCTTGATTTCCCATATCGGCAGCAAATTTATGATTTTCAAAAAAGTCTGCTGTTTTGTGAGATTGCGGAATCAGATTAACCGTCGATATATGACATGATTCACAGGTGTTTGAAGCTACGGAGATGTCATTATGACAAGTGAAACAACTTTCCATTGAAGGATGAGTTTTAGCCGATTCGAATCCATAGTCAACCTCATTCAAACCTTGGTGGCAGTCCATACATGCAATATCTTGTCCCATATGAGAACTATGATCGAAATAAAGATCATAGGATCGTTCGGGATAGGTTTCGTACACATCTTCGTAATGACAAGTTGTACATTGTTCCTCATCCTCAACATCGTGGCAATCTGCACAAGTATCCATCAACGGTAGTCTGATATCCGAAAGCGTTGGGGTATCTTCCATGATAGTATGACATGATTCGCAATCAACATCCATCTCGACATGCAGCTCATGTGAGAATATCAGTATATCCTTATTTGTTTTTTTCTCTTCGTCAGTTTCCTGCGAAAATGCAGTTACCGCAAGGAAAATTGCAGCAAGAGAAAAAATGCTTATGTAAAGTATTTTATTTTTCATATCACATTATGTTTAAGTTTTCGTTGAACCAGAAATTAACTTTAAAGAGAATTCTAAAGTCGTTTTTATAAATTTTATTGTTCAGATACTGACCCTGCAGATCGAAAGAGAGAACGTTTATCGGTCTGTAATTGAATCCGGCTAATAATGTCATCAGATCATTTTTAGGAGAATCTTCGGTCAATTTATAAGAGGTAAAAGCCAAACCAATTGAAGGAGTTAACATACCATCGAAAAATGATCTTGCGGTTGAGATTGAAACTGCATCCATCTCTCCTGCATAACCAAGCGATTTTCTGTAAGATAACGCCCCGTAAACCGAATTTAAGCCAAAAGAAATTCTCTGCGAGTTATCGTCCTTATACTCAACGGTTGCAAATTTTCCGAATAAAGTAAAATCTTTATTGAAACTATAATCGAGTCCGCCTTCAATTTCGGAGGTATTGCCGAAATCAAAAACTGCAAAAATTGAATTATATCTAA
The DNA here is from genome assembly GCA_964499285.1 of uncultured Melioribacteraceae bacterium. Taxonomy (GTDB): domain Bacteria; phylum Bacteroidota; class Ignavibacteria; order Ignavibacteriales; family Melioribacteraceae; genus JAGFIY01. The sequence goes on along the minus strand of CAZCLA010000002.1, from coordinate 150,295 downwards.
CCCGAGGTTCTCTGTAGTTATAGTAGAAACTAATTCCAAGATTTTCAATCTGAGAATATCTTCCGAGGAATTCAACCTTTGAAGTTGTCTTAAAATTGAAATCATAATCGTAACGGGCGTTTGCCGAAAAATAATCAGTCATATTGTACGAGATATTCCCCGATAAATATTTATACTGATTAGATTTTGATTGAATTAAAACATCGATAAGATTAAGATTTTCATCCAATCTTTGTGTGATGTAATCCTGTGATTTAAAATTTTTATCAATATAGGACACTGATACATTTAAATTTTCAACCGCGTTATAGGCAATTTTACCGCTTAGTACGTAATCTTCGGCAATATCATCAGTCAGTTCCAATTTTTGATAAGCCGGAACGTTTCCGCCGTAATAACCGCTAATGTTAAAACCGGAGAATTTTAGTTTAAGATTAACCCCGTCATACAAGCCACTGCCCACACCATTAAAAGCTGATTGTCTCCCAAGTCGAATTGTTGCAAAATCAAGAATATTTCGCAATTCGAAATAAAGATTATAAAATCTTAACCGGGGGTCGTTATCTAAGCTTCCCGAAAAATTGGTTTCGAGGTTTGTGCGGGTTCTAAAACTAAAGTTGTCTTTATTAACATTAAGTGTGAGCGATTGAAATGAACGAATGTAGTTTGTTTTTTCCTGTTGAGTGTCATATCTCTCAAAACTATAAACGGAAGATGAAATTCTTCCGTTTATGTTTTGGCTAAATAAACTTACAGGCATTATTAAAAAAACTACGACAAATACTATTTTTTTCATTTTTTATGCCCGAGAATAGTTGTTAACCTTCTTTTGTTGGATGAGCAATTTTTGCCCATGCTTCTTTGAATTTAAATCCCTTGAAAGTAGGGCTTTTTTCGTTGTGGCAAGTTTTGCATTGTGCTTCTATATCAGCTTCTGTTTTGTATTCTGTCATTCCGTTAGCAACTGAAGCAGCATGATCTTCCATTATTTTTTTCGATTTGTATTCCGAACCTGCACCATGACAAGCCTCGCACGAAACTCCTTCTTCAATCGAGAAAGATTTTTCGAACTTAGAAGCATCTTTTCCGGCACCAGTAACGTGGCAGGCTAAACATTCTGCAACTTTTGTCGCATCTTCGCCTAAACCTTTTTCTTTAACAATTGCTTTTGCCGCATCGCTTTGAAGTGTTTTATAAGCTTTTGCGTGCAGACTTTTTTCCCAGATACCCAATTGATCACCGGTTTTTGCTTTATGACACATACCGCATTTTTTGGCGCCGATGTACTTTGCATCAACCGTAGGACTCGATTCAAAAAGTGTAAATGCAACAAGTGAAAATGAAAGTAAAGCGAATACTAATAATACAACAGTTTTTTTCATTTTTTCCTCCCAAGGATAATAAGACATTAAGATTCGTTTACAGTCAATATAATCTAATTATAGATAATTGGCAATTTTTTTGATAATTTTTACTTAGATTCGATATAGATAATGCATAAATAATTAGTTGGGTTGGCGATTTGGACCTTTTTGAGCTGCGGAAAAAAATAAATGAAATTGACGAAAAAATAGTAAAACTGATCGCTGAAAGACGTAAAATCAGCAAAGAGATCGTTGAAGCTAAAGAGGTGACCGATAAACCAATTCGAGATCCCAAGAGAGAAGAAGAATTACTCGGAAGACTGATCGAGATAGGAAAAGTACACGGAATAAATCAGCAACTCGTCTCAAAAGTATTTTATGAGATTATCGACGATTCAATTAGATTGCAGCACAGTTATTTGCAGAGACTAGCAAATCAAAATGAGATGCACACCAAACAGCTTCGCGTAGCAATCCAAGGAATTGAAGGATCATACAGTTACTTAGCAGCAAAAAAGTTTTTTTCCTCCTATAACGACGATCTAATTTTAATAAGCGGAAACAGATTTGATGATGTCGTTAACTACACTGAAAAGGGAGAAGCGGACTATGCAATTCTTCCGATTGAAAATACAACTTCTGGTGGAATCAACGAAGTTTATGATTTGCTTCTGCATACAACTTTGAGTATTGTCGGAGAAGAACGTCACGAAGTTAATCATTGCCTTGTTGCAAAGGACGAAATTTCTACATTAGAAATTGAAAAAATTTACGCTCACTATCAGGCAGCTGCGCAATGTAGCAGGTTTATTTCAAGCCTGCCCGATTGTTCAATTGAGTATTTTGCAGATACCGCAATGTCAGTCAAGAAGATTAAAGAAGAGAAAAATAAATACGTTGCGGCAATTGCAAGTAAAGAGGCAGCCAATTTGTTTAAAGTGAATATTCTGCGAGAGAACATAGCCAACCAGAGCGAGAATTTTACAAGATTTATTGTCTGTGCACGCAAACCTGTTTCGGTTGATTCAAGAATTGAATGCAAAACATCGCTTGTAATGGCAACATCACAAAAAGCCGGTTCATTGGTCGATGCTTTGAATGTTTTTAGAAAATATGAATTAAACCTAACAAAACTTGAATCGCGGCCGATTATTGGAAATCCATGGGAAGAGATGTTTTATCTGGATTTTTTGGGAAACATAGCTGACGAGAAAGTAAAAAAAGCTGTAGAGGAATTAAATGAACACACTCGTTTCGTAAAAGTGATGGGAAGTTATCCTTCGCAGGAAATAGCAAAAACAAAAGTCTCCGATCATTTAAAAAAAGATTAGAAAAGATAGTAATCCAATTGTGCAGAGAATGAATAAAATTGCGTATTTTCGAAGTTGAATGCCAGACCATAATCCACACCAGCGCCTAAGGTAAAACCTTCTCCGAAGTTTTCTCTCAAATCAAGTCCAAGCATCACATTGAAAGTGACGCCCACTCCCCAAATATCCCTGGTCTTAAATAATCTGTCGTTTACAGCCATTAATCCTGCACCTTCTTTCAAAAAAAGGTTTTCGTTCAAGTACTGTTTTATGTTTCCTGTAAAACCGATTATTTGAAGATAGGGGAAATGACTTTGCGGCGATGTATCCGGAAGGAATGCCTCAAAGTCTTTTGCTATTTGATAAGAAAATCTAAAATAAACTCCCGCCCAAAACGAGGTTTCAAATTCAGTCAGGATCCTCAAATTTAATGTGGACTGCTGCGGAGTGTTGCTCTTAATTTCGCCAAAGCCCACACTACCTCCGAACATTAAAGTATTTATTTGTGCAGATGAAATTGAATGGAAAATACTTAAGTAGACTAATGATGTTAAAATCCACAAATATTTTTTTAGGTTATTATTCATCCGGTTCATCCATAATTGTCCAAAGAATTATATAAACGATCAGTCCCGGAACTATAAATCCAATCAAGCTTAAGATTGAATAAGAAATTCTCACGAACCAAACATTCCACCCGAAATGATTTGCAATTCCGCCGAGCACTCCTCCGAGATATCTATCGTTAGATCTTTTAATATTGCTGAACGCCATTACATTCTACCTTATTAAATGAGCGACTCCCACACCTATAAAAGTCGCAATTGCATATCCGAGTGTTCCGCATAAAATAGCCGGGATGACAAGCGCATGCCATTTTCTTGCAACAGCCATCGCCGCAGCGGTTGTGGGTCCTCCCATATTTGCATTTGATGCGATTACAATTTCTCGAATGTCCAATTTTAACATCCTGCCAAAAAATAACAAAAAAATAAGATGGCACGAAAGTATCATTGCAGCAAAGATAAACAGAACAGGACCAACTTTTAATACAATTCCAATGTTGGCACTGGCACCGATTGCCGCAAAAAATATTTGCATAAAGAATGTACCGATTTTATCTGCGCCTCTAATCGAATCAAACTGCTTTGATAAAATTGAAGCAAGAGCGACGATAATTGCTGTAATAATTAAGATTCCGCTGCCGGAAATTCCCAATACATCCTGAAATGCAAATCCTAAAGCGCAAATCACAAAAGTAATAGCAAGAGAAGTTCCTAAATCATATACTGTTAGTTTATGTTCGTCAGAATTTTCTTCGTAGAATTTTGAATCCTCATCAATGAGTTTCCTTTCCGGGAAAAATTTCGTAATCCACTTTATTGCGGGGATAGCGAACAAGAGGAGAAAGTACAAAGTCATTACAAGGTTATCCGCCGCTATGCCAGCTGTTAACAAATCTGCTGATTTCAACTGGAGTGCTTCAGCAGCGGCAACATAATTCATTGAACCGCCCACATAAGTAGAGCAAAAAATACCTGCAATCTTCCATCCTTCTTCGCCCATATTTACAATTGAGTAAGCTATAATTGTTCCTGTAACGGTTCCGATCCCGCCTATAACAAATGCAATGAGTGTGGGACCAGACTCTTTAATTATTCTTGCAATATTTGCTTTAAATAGAAGCAAAGGAATTGCAAGAGGGACAAGATAACTCCACACGATATCATAAGTTTGTGATTCTGTCGGAATTATTGAAAGATTAGATAAAATGAATGTAACTAGAATTGTAATCACAACAGCTGAAAGTTTTGAACCAAGCCTCGTTTTTTCTGCCCAAACTCCAAATGCTGCTGCGGTAATAATAATTGCCCATAACATCCATGAATTATCGGATGCTACCAATGTATTTGAAAACATAAATCATCCTCCTAATAAAATATTGCCAGCCAGATAGTTTTTTCGCTGCCGCTTGTGGATTTAACACGATGTTTTTTATGCGCCTCAATAACTAGATAGTCGCCCTGCTTCAAATCCTGTTCATAATTTTCGAACTGAATAACTGCATTTCCCTGCAAGAGCAGCACAAATTCATTTTCGCTTTGATCGTACCAAAAATTTTCTGGGGATGAATGATCATTCGAGATGATTCTTTCAACCCGGATGTGTTCAGAAGAAATTATTGTCTCAATTACTTCTTCCGGAACATTTTCGGGTATTTCATCGAAAAAATTTTTTATCATATTTTATTGGTTTATGGGTAAGACTTTGTAATGAAAATAGTGAATCTTTTTTCCGAATAAAAGCCGACAAAGAAATTAAAAATCTGCAACAATAATTTTGAATGTCTCCGAATTTTTTGCTTCTGTTAAAACTTGATTCACCTCGAAAACGTCTATCGGGTTAGATATATGGAGCAAATAATTTTCGTATCCTGCAAGAAGTCTCATCATAATTTTTTTTGGAATTGTCTGTCCGCCGGTTGCAGATGCTTGCTTATTGTTAAAAATTAAAACTTTAACAGGAATTTCTCTTTGCAGCAGTTCAATTAATCCCATGTGTCCGGCTGAAATAAAACCAAAATCGCCTGTAAGTGCCCAAACATCTTTATGTCCGGCAAGATATGCTCCAATTGCAAGAGGAATACTTCCGCCGATATAAGTAACAATATCTATGCAGGAATATGGTGGGAATGCATAAACACTCGATGTACTCGTATCCCCAGTAACGACATCACCTCGTAGATCTTTAAAAACTTGAAAAAGAGGCTCGTATTTTTCGGCACTTATTTTATAACGATCAGGAAGATCGGAGGGTACATTGGGCAAATTGGGTTTTACAAGCATCGTTAAATCACCTTGAAGAGTTTTAGCCATGAATTTTCTGAATTGATATTCTGCTAAAAACGGGTGAACGACATGGTCTAAAACGCTTCTTTTATAATCGAAATGTTCATGTAAATCATCCTTTCTTTCGAAAGTTGAAAGTGATTCGATTGATATAGCGTTTAGGATAATTACAAACGGAAGTTTTCGTTTCTCAGATTCTTCATAGGCATTAACTATATCATCGTAGATATTTGTTCCGGTAGATCGTAGAAAAGGGATTTTAAATCCTTTTAGTATAGGATCGATTTCAACGATATTATCGGAGTGGCTGCCGTCTGGATCATCAAAAATTATTATTAACAAACCGGCGGTTAAGTCCGTGTAAAGTGAGTCCAAAATCGAATTTGCAGCTTTAGCAAATCCTTGTGATTTCATAATAGCACAGGATCGCTTTCCGGCAAGGCATGCACCGTGAGCAATTGTGTAAGAAACTTCTTCATTAAAAGAGACTGGAAAATTTTTTCCAAATATTTGATTAATCTCTGCTAAAGTTTCGCTTCCGCCGAAGCCCGGCACATTAGTAATTACTGAAACACCAAGATCTTTTAATGCGAATGCCGCAGCTTGAGAAATTTTTGCGTTCATCTATTGAGTCCTAGTTTGGTTTTCCGACAGAAATTTCCTTTAAATCATAGCTGCTTGGACTTTGATAAATTTTTAGATCAAACTCGGGAATAATAGCAAAGATATGATCAAATATATCAGCTTGAATTTCTTCATACTCAGTCCAGACAGTAGTTGCAGCAAAAATGTAAATTTCAATCGGCAGTCCATGTTCCGTTGCTGGTAATTGCCTTACCAAAAAAGTTAAATCTTTTCGAATATCTTTTCTGCTTCTCAAATAAGATTTTAAGTATTCACGGAAAGTACCGATGTTAGTCAGTCTTCTGCCATTGAACCAATGTTCGGGATCGACTTTAAGCTCCAAATTATATTTGTTTATATCTTCTTTTTTATGTTGTATGTAATCGGAAATTAAGTAAAACTCCCTGTACTTTTTAAGCATTTCGTCTGTGCAGAATTTAATACTTGCAAGGTCCAAATAAATCGATCTTTTTATTCTCCTTCCGCCGGTCTCCTGCATTCCGCGCCAGTTTTTAAATGATGTTTCGATCAGCGAAAGTGTGGGTATTACAGTTATTGTTTTATCGAAGTTTCTTACTTTTACAGTGTGGAGTGCGATATCCATAATATCCCCATCAACTCCGTATTTCGGCATCTCAATCCAATCGCCAACTTTTACCAAATCGTATGAAGTTATTTGAATACTCGCTACAAAAGAAAGTATCGTATCCTTAAAAACAAGTAGAAGAATTGCACTCATTGCTCCTAAACCGGCAAACAGACCCCAAGGATTTTGACCTGTGAGCAAACCGATGATAAACACTATGCCGATAATATAAAGTACAATTTTTACAACCTGACCGTATCCCTTCATCGGTCTATCTTGGAATCGGGGAAATTTTTGTATTACTTCGATAATTGCATCGATAAATGCAGTAATCGTAAGTAAAAAAACGAAAGCAATAATTGCTTCAAGGATATTATCAATTATAGTTTCTGTTTTTAGTTCAAAGAATGTAACCGAATAAAGAATTATTAAGGGCGGAATAAATGATATTCTTCGCAGAACTCTATCGTTAAGAAAAATATCATCGAGATCTGTCTTTGTTTTTTTTACCAGTTTTGCTATTACTTGGAACAAAACCTTTTTCGTGATGAAATATGCAAGAACAGCTAGCAGTAATGCGATAATTGCTTCTATGTTTTTGTCAAGAAAAGGAATTCCTGTAAACCATCCTTTAATTTTTTCCATGATTATCCGTTTATCTTTTTAAAAAACACGGATGCAAAATAGCAATATTTAATTAAACTATTTTAGTGTAGTTTTGTTAGACAAAAAATTGAGAGTATGAATAATCCTAAAATAAAAGCATACTTAGCTTATGCAAGCATTTGTATTGTTTGGGGAACAACTTATTTAGCAATACGCGTAGGAGTTGAAGATCTTCCACCTTGGCTTTTTGCCGGTTTTAGATGGGCAGCCGCCGGCACATTTTTTTTGACCGTATTAAAATTTAGAGGATATAAATTTCCTCCCAAGCAAGAACTCCTTCCGATTATGATTGTGGGCGTTCTTTTGTTGGGAGTGGCAAACGGTTTGGTTGTTGTTGCCGAGCAATGGCTTCCATCCGGGTTAACGGCACTTTTAATAACGACTATTCCGCTCATTATAACTGTAATTGAACTGATTTTTACTAGGGGAAAATCTTACAATATTTTTATTATGCTTGGTCTGCTTGCAGGATCTTTTGGAATTTATTTAATACTCGGCGGAAGTCTTGAAGATATTGTTGAGGGAGATTATATCTACGGCATAATCTCTATATTCTTCGGAGTAACGGCTTGGTCATTGGGTTCGGTTTACAGCAAGTATAAAAGACTGGTAACTCATCCTTTAATGAGCGCTGCAATTCAAATGTTGACTGCCGGAGTAATTCAGACCGGAATTGGCTTTGCGCTTGGTGAATGGGAGAGATTTTATTTCACACCGGAGAGTCTCGGCGCTTATCTTTATTTACTTTTTATAGGATCGTTATTTGGTTATGCGGCTTACATTTATGCAATTTCCGAATTACCTGTTTCGTTTGTTGCGACCTATGCTTACGTAAATCCGGTAATTGCATTGTTCATTGGCTGGCTGTTTCTTGATGAAATTTTAACATTAAATTTAATTACTGCAGCACTTGTAATATTATTTGGAGTTTATCTTGTTAACCGCGGTAATAAACAAGCGAAGATAAAAATAATTAAAAATTCCACTTAACGCGCATATTAAAAAACTTACCGAAGTCTCCGAATTCGGTTGAAGGCTTTCCACCGAAGATCTGTCCTATCAAAAGCAGATAAATGTTTTCGGTCAATGAAATATCGCAAGAAGGTCCAATATAAAATGAATGATCACTCGGATTGAAAAGAAATCCGATGGAAGCTCTAGTTAGCGGGGAGATTTGATATGCTGTTTCCGCAAATAAAGAATATTTTGCAAGAGAAAAATTCTTCACTGAAAATTCTGAAACATCCAGATAATTTATTCCACCGGCGTTCTCTGTGGTTCCATTGCTATTGAACAGACCGGCAATGTGGAAGTAAAGAGAGTTTGGAAAAGTATAATTAAATCCGGTTGATGCGATTAGAATTCCATCACTTTCGTCAAAATTTTTTTTATCTCTGAAATAAACAGCTTCTCCGTTAAATCCGGCTGAGGCAATTTGTCCAGAAAAACCTCCGCCTAAAACCAGATCATCGACCATCACACCACCAAGTATTTGAAAATCATAACCAAATTTATTAAAGCGATAAAGTGCTGCTGAGGTAATTTTCTTTTCGTGATTCAACTTTGCAACAATTTCCGCCGAGCTGGTTGATGAAGTGTAATATTGGAATCTTATTGCGTCGCTGCCAGGTCTCTCAACGTAATCAAAGTTTAGATATGAAAAGGAATTGAAAATATCGTTAGGTGTCCACACAAGATTAATTCCCCAATTTACCCTTTGCCTTCCGATAACAATATCGAGATCTCCCAGGTTAAGTTCAAAATTTAGTCGATCAATATTTGAGTATAAAACGTATGAAGAATCGCTGACGATTGTTTTTGTCAAATCGAAATAACCATTATCGGAAGACACAAGTTCCGCATATAAAGGATTCTGTTTTACCAACTCGCCCGAATCAAAATAATTTCTTATGCTTATGTTAAATGCTGCCTTCTCGTCTACAAACCAATTTAAATCAAATCGATTACCGATTGAATTCAATGACATCAATTCGGAAGTGGAACGTGGATTGTAGACAGTTTGAAGATTCTGCAAATAACCGTTGATTGATAAGTCGCTTTGTGCGTTTATAAATACATGAAACGCACCAAATGATATCAGAAAAAATAATATTCTAGTTTTCATCTTTGATTATTTTTCCGTCTTCCAAAACCAACAACCTTCTTGCTTTTCTCATCACTCTGTTGTCATGAGTCGCAAAGATGAAAGTTGTATTCTCGGTTTCGTTAAGTCGCAGCATAATATCCAAAAGATTTTCGGTTGATTTGCTGTCGAGGTTTGCAGTAGGTTCATCTGCAAGAATGAACTTCGGTTTTGCGGCTAAAGCCCGTGCGACAGCAACTCTTTGCTGTTCGCCTCCGGAAAGATTGTTTGGTCTGTCATTTTTTCTATCGAGCAATCCAACTTGTTCGAGAAGAACATCTACGCGACTTTCTCTTTCATCCGCAGAGATTCCTTGCAACTGCATTATAAACTCGATGTTTTCTTTAACGGTTAGAACGGGAATCAGGTTATATGCTTGAAAAACAAAACCGATATTGTGAAGTCTGAAATCTATCAACTGTTTTGATTTTAATTTACTTATATCAATTGAATCAATAACAATTTTTCCTTCGCTCGGTTCATCAAGACCACCAAGCATATTTAAAAATGTTGTCTTCCCGCAGCCCGAAGGACCAACAATCGATGTAAATTCGCCCATCTCAAATTCAACGGATATGCCGTCAACCGCCGTTACCGGCACCGCTCCTTCGTTATAAATTTTGACCAAATTTTCTACTTTAATTATACTCATGTTAACTCTCTTTTAAGCTTCTGTTCTTACCGCTTCAGCTGGATTAAATTTAAGGGCTTTTCTTGCGGGATAAACTGATGCAAGAAATGCTGTCATAACAACAAAAAGCATTACATATAGATAAAACGAGCTGTCAAGTTTAGGATAAACGATAGAACTGTATCCATAAGCATTGAAACCTTCGGCGATAGGGGAAAGATCAATTCCTGTCTTCGCTGCAATTGAAATAGCTCCAGCACTTATTATCAATCCGGCAAAAGCCCCGGTTAGGGATAGATAAAGCGTTTCGAAAAAAATCATACCTACAAGTTTAAGTTTATTCATCCCAACAGCCATTAGCATTCCAAGCTCTCTAACTCTTTCCATTACGACCATAAGCATTGTGTTGGTTATTCCAAAACTTAGAGCTACGAGAATGATTATTACGAATATGAATGAAAATTGAAGACTCATTTCCTGCATCATCTTTACCGAAGGATTAATATCATCCCAAGATCTAACGATTAATTTTTCGTCTTTAATTTCTTGATTAAATGCATTTACAAGTTTTGATTTCACTTCATTTGTGAAATCGTTATCCGAAAGAGCTACTACAATTTCATTTGTTTCATTTTCGGGTAAGTGAATTATTTGTTTAAGCTCTTCGTCTCTAACGAACACATTGCTTTCGTCGAACATCGTGTTTTCAGTTTTGAAAATTCCGGTAATTCGAAAGGCTGCATAAGTTATATTGTTGTCAATTGTCTGAAGCGTTAAAATAACTTTTGAATTGAGTTTTAGTTTAAGTTCCTCTACGAGTTTTTCTCCAACGACAATTTGATTTTTCCTTTCACTCTCGAAATAAGAACCTTCTTTTACTTTTTCGTAAAGACCTGTCACCCGTCTCTCGATTTCGGGAGCAATACCGTTAATTCTCACTCCCTTTCCGGTTGCCGAAGAGCTTGCCATTCCCATTCTCACAGATCGAGACGAGACCGATTTCACTTTTTCGACTTGATTTATTTTTTCGATAATTCTATTCTGGTCCTTAATTGTATAAATTGTTTCGTCGTTGAGAAGAAACTGAGGATTATGAAGCTGAATATTTGCCAGCTCAAATTTTATTAAATCTTGGATCATCTGATTTGAGATGCCGTTCATAAAAGCTATTGAAAACACTCCGCCGAAAAGTCCAAGTGCAATGGAAGTAATAATTATACCGCTTCGTAATTTATTCCTCCATATATTTTTCCACGCAATTCGACTAAGCATTTTATGATCTCAAGGATTTTATAACTGTAAATTTGCTTATTATAAAAATTGGGTAAAGAGATGCTAAGACCGAAATTAAGAAAACTATCAACGTCTGCTCGAAGAAAAAGTAACTGTCTATTGAAAACGGAAGAATTGCTTCGATTCCGAATTGTTCGATTGTTTTCGCCAGATCTCCGGAGAGTGGAATAGGATTTACGTGAAGATAATATAGAATCGGTATTGAAAGAATAATCCCGATAATTACACTGATCGAACTTATTATAAAAGATTCAAAAAATACGGTCAACGAGAGTTTGGACCTTTGCATTCCTATTGCAACGAGAACCGCAAATTCTTTTTTCCTCTCTAAGGTCATCATCATCACGGTGCCGAAAATGCCGAAACCAATAATAAGATATAATATTGCAAGCATTATTATTCCTCCGGCATTATCTCCTTCAATAGCTTGAACCATTTCTTTATTCATTGTTTGCCAAGGCATAACCTCATATTCTTTTTCATCAAGAAAACTTTTTAATTTATCTATTGAATCGCCAAGATAATCATTTGAAGAAAGTATAATTGAATAAGAGGTGATTTTATCGTCGGCTGCATAAAGATATTGTGATTCGGGAAGACTTAAATAAACTAGCTGTTTGTTCATTTCGGGAACCGGCATTTTTAATATTCCCTTTATACGATAAGCTCCCGCAGCGGTAATTCCATGGTAACCCTGTCCTAATAAGATTATTGTATCGCCGACTGTTACATTAAGATACTCGGCAAGTTTTTCTGCAACAACCGCGCTGCCGTCATTTTCCGATAAATACTCACCCGAAATTATTTTATCAGAAAGTTTATTGAGATCATTCTCAAGCGAAGGGTTTATACCTATAACAAGTGTACCCTTTGTAAAATTTCCCGAGGATGCAAGAGCGAAAGATTCAAGACGAGGAACAGTTATAGTGACTTCTCCAACTGAGTTTATTTTTTGTAATATTTCATTGTTATTCTCGAAAGTATTGTTGATCGACTTATCCTCCCAGTAACCGGTCTTGTGAATTTGTATGTGCCCGGTTGATAGTTTTACAGAATTCTCAATCATATTATCGTAACTTCCAAATTGCATCGAACGCATAAAAAGGGCGAAGACCACAGCAAGATAAACCGAGGTCATTGTAAGTAGAGTTCTCCGGTTATTTCGCCAAAGATTTCGCCACGATATTTTTAAGATCTTAAACAAAAGTTTATCTCACTCTTTTCATATTCTGCTGCGAAAAGAAATCTTCCCCAATTTGTTTGTCGAACTCTAATTCTAGAAATTCTAAGACAGTAGAGTTTTCGGGTTTCTCCGCAGGCACCATTGTCATTTTTGCCGGAAGAAGTCTGCCGCCCAATAATTTAATCTCGCTTCCTGTCTGAGTGTTCACCAAAAACTGATCCTCATCAAAATATTCGCTTTTGACTACCATAAATTCTTCTTTTGTAATCCAAGAAATGATTTTACCCCAAACGACAGGAGCCTCGGGTTTAGGAAGAAGCTCGATTTTATAACATTGGTAGCTGTCAATTTCTTCTTCACCGATTATTTTATGATTATAATCTTGAACAATCGATGATTCCTTTAATAGATCATCGTTTGTAAAATCTGAACCCATCCAAGACTGCATCATCATAGATGGCGGAATCTTAACCAACCGGTTGATCGATGGAATATAATTCCACATTTCGTTTTTTCGCTTAAGAAAAACTTGTCCTTTCTCTCTTGCAGGTTCAGTTACAAGCAGCAAATAGTAATCGTTTCCTTTAGACCAGCTTTTCATCGTTATCTCACGCGACCAATCGGGACGGACGATTGTCATCTTAATCATTCCTTGACTTGTTTTTCCCAGCATCTTTTCGTTGGCTCTTTTGACTATTTCTTCAGCGGATTGCGAAATGATAATGTTTTGAAATGCAAACAGCAGTAATAATATTTTTTTCACTTGCGAACCTTATAAATGACTAAACGTTCAATCAAAAATATGTTTCTTTAACCACTTTGTCAAGTAAAATTAATTTGGAGCTTGATAATTTTCCGAATAAAGAATATTATATGACTGAACAATTATTCAATAAATAATGCCGAGAACAGAAAAACAATTTAAAGAGATGCGGGAAAGATCGCGTCACAATATTCTTAATGCTGCTCTAAAAATATTTGCTGCCAAAGGATATCAGGAGACATCAATAAGCGATATAGCAAAAGAGGCATCAATTAGTAAGGGGCTTCTTTACAATTATTTTTCTTCCAAGGAAGATTTGACGCGTTCAGTTATCGAAATGCTTCTCATCGAGCTTGAAAATATGACCAAAATCGTTGAATCAGAAAAAGATCCTGTTAAAAAGTTACGTATGCTAATTGAAGAAACCTTCAACTCAATGGAATTAAACAGCGACTATTGGCGATTATATTCATCTTTTATTCTTCAACCTGAAACCGCGAAATTAATATCACCGGATTTCATCGATTCGTTGGAGGCAATTTTCAAGAGTATGGAAAATGTATTCCGAGAAATTGGCGTCAAAAATGCTAAGGAAGAAGCTAAAATTTTTGGTGCAATTTTGGACGGAGTTGCCTTTCATTTTTTGTTGGAAGGTGAAAACTATCCTCGGGAAAAAATGAAAAAATATCTGATTAAGAAATATTCTACTAATAATCTTTTAGGTTAAGAGAATTAATATTTTATCTCCGATTCCTTTCTAAACAATACTTCAGTTGGTCTATACACAAAGTTAAGCACAAAAATTAAAATTGCTACGAGCAAGAAAACATAATCCGTTACTAACAGATAAAGTACTATATTAATTAGATTTTGGAATTCAAGTATTGCAAGAATAATTATCGATTTGGTGGAAAACACTTGTATTTTTCTTCCAATATCGACACTCTCACGAATTTTCTTTAAGAACAATGTGTTCAATAATCTTGCTCCAAGCACGGAAGCAGCATTGGAAACCATTGCAATTATTACTGCATTCTCAAAAGACAGCATTTTAAAATCAAACAAATTGTTTGATACTATGAAGAGTGCAGTTACTGCAAAAATTAATTGACCTAGAAGCAGTGCAGAAAAAATTAAATCGAGTTTTTTAAAATTAGTTTCCATTAATATTGATCAGTTAATTTGTTTAAGTAAAATTTTATCGTTTACAGAAACAAATACAAATTCGTAAACCGTTTCTTTTCCTGAGCTCAGCAATTTCAGTTCAATGCTAATTCCTGAATTGTCTGCTGAAATTTCACCCGAATCCAGAATTTCAAATTCATCTGCGAATTTTATATAAGCGCGTATTTTCTTACAAGTACGAATCACTTCTTTTTGTTCTTCGGAATTGTTCCAATCAAACGACCTTAGTTTATCAATCGATTGTCCATTTGCATCAAAAAGGATTAACTCCGCCGCAGGTTTGAAATTATTCTCCAAAGAATAATCAATCAATTTATTTAGGACTTTTTTGGCTTCATCTGTTTGTGCGATTGTTAAATTCTGTGAAGTAACAACAAACAATAATAACATTACTAAATATCTCATCGGTTCTCCTAATATGTAAAATGTTTTATTTGTTCACCTTTCTCTCCTATATCCGTCATTGCTTCAATCCCGATTTGAAGATGAAGATCAACAAATTTTCGTGTTACAAGTTTATCTGATTCCTGCGTTTTAATTCCTTCGGGAATCATTGGAAGATCCGAAACGAGAAGCAATGCTCCGTGAGCAATTTGATTGACATATCCGACAATAAAAATGGTTGCGGTTTCCATATCTATTCCTAAAGCTCCGAGACTTCTCAAGTATTGCTTAAACTTTTTATCCCATTCCCACACTCTCCGGTTAGTAGTATAAACCACACCGGTTCTGTACTCATTCACATATTTAATAATTTTATTTGATACGAACTTGTGGAGCTTAAATGAAGGAAGTGCCGGCACTTCAGCCGGAGCATAGTCGTTGCTTGTTCCTTCACCTCGGATTGCAGCAGTCGGAAGAATAAAATGACCAAGATCGGTTGATTTTTTCAATCCGCCGCATTTACCCAAGAACAGAGTGCCTTTCGGATCGCGCGCGATCAGCAAATCCATAATCGTTGCCGCATTTGCCGATCCTATTCCGAAGTTAATTATCGAAAGTCCGTTGCTGTTTGTCGCGGTCTGCATCGGTCTGCCTTCACCTGTAATGTCGCAGTTAAACTTTTCGGCAAATTTGACAACGTAGTCAGCAAAATTTGTAAGAAGAATATAATCACCAAGTTTGTCAATCTCCGCTCCTGTATAGCGCGGCAGCCAATTTTTAGCAATATCTAATTTTGTTTTCATATTTAATAGTCTTTTATTTTTTTACTTTTCCGCGAAATATTTTCATTCTTTCTGGTAATTTTTTCCCTAAAAAATACTTATCAATGCGTTGGGTGAGAATTGCGAGAACATAACCGATTACGCTTCCAACAACCGCTCCGACTATTACATCAGCCGGATAGTGAACGCCGACATAAGGGCGGCTGAATGCCATAAGCACTGCTATTACATAAAGCGGAATTTTATATTTGGGGAATAGTCTCGAAAAGAATACGGCTGCCGCAAAATTATTAACGGCATGAGAAGAAGGCATTGAATAAGATCCGCTGCAGAAAACAAGAATGTTTACATCCGGTAGAACATTGCATGGGCGAATTCTTGCAATCCAGTCCTTCAGCAAAAAACTGCTGATTTGGTCGCTTGCCGTTATTAGCAAAAGGGACATCACGGCTGTGATTCTCCCAAGTCTTCCGCCTTTAATAACGAGAATAAACCAAAATATAATATAAACGAGATACCAGTGTTTTACATCGGTTAAATAAGGAAATATTTTATCAAAAAGTGGATTTGAAAGAGTGTGATTGATAAAATAAAAAAGCTCTTTGTCAAGTGTATACAAAAAATCCATCATTATTTAGGGCTGTCTTTCCATTTCAAAAGTTTATAGTTTGTTTGCGACATTAAAAAATTAGTGAAAATATTCGATATTATTTTTACTAAATTATAATTATATATTATCACGTTAATACCGAGAAATATTTCAGAATGAGCAAATTTTCAAATCAAGCGAAGTTCAATTTAACTGTTCTTCAGTTAATTGCAGTTCTCACCGCAATCTCTGGAGTTCTTGCATTAATTTTCGAAGTTCGCAATCTTGTAATTCATTCCTTCGAAGTTTATATATCAAGATTGTCGCTGACCGTGTTTGCGTTTATAATTTTAGTTCTTTCCAATACAAGCACGGGTAAAAGTAAAACAAACCTTCTTATACATTTTTTGCTTTTTACAGTAATTGCTTCATCATTTTTTGTAGTGACAAAAATAACAAATCTCTTTGCAGTAAATTCAAATGTTCTGGCATTTTATGTGTTTCTGGTTGGGATATCGATTAGATGGCATTATATCAATCAGATAATTGTTGTGATGTATTTGATCCTTTCGATAATTGGTGTGCAATTGGTTAATGCTGGCGTTTATACCGCCCATGCAAATTTTATTGAAACAATTTCGATCGTTTCAGTGCTCTGTGTTTTATCAATAATTGCCTCGATTTTGCTTGGAAGTAAAATTGAAACAGAACCTGAAGCAGAGGAACCAGAGAAAAAAGACGATCTTTATTTTGACGATTTTATAAGCAATGCTGCTGAAGGATTTTTTAGAATAAGTGTAGATTCAAGATTTATCTTTGCGAATTTATCATTGGTTAAATTACTTGGTTATTCAAACGTGGACGAAGTGATTAACTTAAACGATGCTTCAAAGGTTTTTGTTAACGATTCGGATTTTAGCGATCTAAAAAAAATAGTTGATAAGTCCGAAAAAGTGAAAAATTTTAGATCTCTTATTGTTCGTCCCGATGGCACAAAAATCTCGGTAAAGATTAATGCAAGAAAAGTAAATCGGGGTAAGCAAACCGAAAGTTACTACGAAGGTTCGATAGCTGATTTTTCATCTCAAATTAAACTGGAAAATGAAACTAAAGCGGAAATTGAAAAATTAACAGAGGAAAAGAAAAGAATTGAACAGGAAGCAGAGGCAGCAGTTAAATCGAGTGAGATAAAGACACAGTTCCTCGCAAATATGAGTCACGAAATCCGAACTCCGATGAATTCCGTCTTCGGCTTGTTGAGTTTAATTGAAGATGGTCAGTTCGAAACTCTCGACGAGCTGAAAGAATATGCTGTTAACGCTAGATCAGCAGCAGGTTCGTTGATGGATATCATTAATAATGTTCTTGATATTTCTAATATCGAAGCCGGCAAAATGGATCTTTCCGAAATCGAATTTGATCTGACCGAAGAAATCAACAAAGCCGTGTCTATCATAGGACAGAGAGCTAGAGAAAAAGGACTGGGTGTTAAAGTAAACATTGCTGAAGATATCCCCGGAAAGATAATCGGCGATGCGATGAAATACAGACAAGTTTTGATCAATCTTCTTACGAACGCGATTAAGTTCACCGAAACCGGTGAAGTTTCGATTGAGGTTGCCATTGCAAAGAAAACTGAAGATACAATTCAGCTTAACACAAGTGTGCAGGATTCAGGCTGCGGTATTCCAAAAGAAAAATTGGAAATGGTTTTTGGCAAATACAAAGAAAGTGATCTGGGAGGTGTTCCTAAGAACGGAGTTGGATTGGGTCTAATGATATGCAAAGAATTTGTAAATCTTATGGACGGATCAATCGAGATTGAAAGTAAAGTAAACGAAGGCACAACAGTTTCATTCTCGGTAATTTTTGGACTCATAAAGGATCTGGCTGATTCACCGAAACAAAGTGCTATAAATATTGAACCTATAGATAAAACTAAGAAAAAGGAACCCGAAAAAATTGTTGAGAAAAAGATAGATGAATCAAAAGAACAAGAAATCAAGAAAGAGTCATCCGATGCAAAAACATCACTGGGAATTGCAGAAGAAAAAAGTTTGATTGAAAATTTTGATAAGATAGAAGAAAAATATTCTAAAAAAGCCGAAGAGACTTTTTCAAGCAGTTCCACAACCGATCAGGAAACAAAATCCGGGAAAAAGAGACTACTGCTTGTTGAAGATAATCCGATAAGTCAAAAAGTCGAACAGAAACTTTTATCAGGTGCCGGTTATGCGGTTGACGCAGTTTCATCAGGAAAATTAGCAATCGAAGCGGTTAAATCCCAGCCATTTGATCTTATATTAATGGATATAGAAATGGAAGGGATGGACGGTATTGAAGCAACAAAAAGGATAAGAGCTCTCGAATCACCTATTAGTGCAATTCCTATTATTGCAGTAACGGCGCATTCAAGTATGAAAGACAGAGAAAGATGTCTGGATGCTGGAATGAATGATTATATTGCGAAACCGATAAATATAAATTTTCTTAAAATGACAATTGATCAGTGGTTGTATAGGAAATAAAAAGGCAGCACTTTAGCTGCCTATTTATAATCTCAAAAAAATGATTAATCCATCAATAATACGTCTTTGATTCGTTCCATAGCCCAATCGATTTCTTCTTTTGTGATTACCAGCGGAGGAGCAAATCTTATAACGCTTTCATGAGTTTCTTTGCAGAGAATTCCTTTTTCCATCAGAGCTTCGCAGAACCTTCTTGCGCCTTTTGCTTCTTTGTTCAGTTCAACCCCAATAAATAAACCTTTGCCTCTTATCTCGTGAACATGTTTGCTGTTTATCTCTTTTAATTTATCTCTAAAATATTCACCGAGTTCATACGATTTTTCTATCAGGTTCTCGTCGGTTAATACTTTCAATGCTTCACGCGCAACCGCTGCACCTAAAGGATTACCACCAAATGTTGATCCATGATCTCCCGGATTGAAAACTCCTAATAATTCTTTGCTTGCAAGCATTGCTGAAACAGGATATAATCCGCCCGAAAGAGCTTTGCCGATCGTTACTGCATCGGGTTTTATTCCTTCGTATTCGTAAGCAAAAAGTTTACCGCTTCTTCCCAATCCGGATTGAATTTCATCAGCGATGAAGAGAACATTATTCTTCTTGCAGATTTCGTATGCTTTTTTAAGATATCCTTCCGGGGGAACAACTACACCGCCTTCTCCTTGAATTGGTTCGACAATAAATGCCACGGTATTAGGGGTTATTGCTTTTTCAAGTTCTTCGATATTTCCGTATTCAACTATTTTGAATCCTTCTGTCAAAGGTCCGAATCCATCCTTGTACTGCTGCTCGGTTGAAAAACTTATTATTGTGATTGTTCTTCCGGCAAAGTTGTTTGTGCATGTGATAATTTCGGCTTTGTTTTCTTCAACGCCTTTTACCTTATAACCCCACTTGCGGCTTGCTTTTAGAGCTGTTTCCACGGCTTCGGCGCCTGAGTTCATCATCAGAACCATTTCGAATCCTGTAAGATCAACAAGATCTTTGTACAGAAGAGGAAGCTGACTGTTTCTAAATGCGCGTGATGTAAGAGTAACTTTTTCCGCTTGATCTTTCATCGCATTTACTATTCTTGGGTGACAGTGACCTTGGTTTACGGCAGAATATGCTGCCAGACAGTCCATGTATTTTTTCCCGTCAACATCGTAAACCCAAACTCCCTGTGCTTTTTCGATAACAACATCAAGAGGATGATAGTTGTGAGCCCCGTATTTGTTTTCAAGTTCGATATAATCTTTTGATACCATAGCGTTTCCTGTATTAAATGAACGAATATTTTGAACAATGAAATCTATTTAATTCCGAGATGACTGTCGAATCTATTTTAAGTATAAATGAATGAGGATTTTTTTGAGGAGAATAACTAAATTGAACAAAAATTATGGAATCTTATTTGTCAATAAAAACGTTCGATTTGTCGGTATCTACAAAAGGTTTCAACGACATTCTGGATATTACTGATAGGGTAAACGATATTTTGCATGATAACGGTTTTAACGAAGGAAATGTGCTGATATTTGTTCCGGGTGCGACCGCTGGAGTTACAACAATTGAATACGAACCAGGACTATTAAAAGATTATCCGGATTTTATGGAAAATATTGTTCCACAAAATAAACGTTATGCACACAACGATACATGGCACGACGGCAATGGTTTTTCGCACGTAAGAGCTGCGCTTCAAGGGGCATCATTAACTGTTCCTTTTAAATCAAATCGACTGCTGTTGGGAACTTGGCAGCAAATTGTTTTAATTGATTTTGATAATAGACCACGCACAAGAAAAATAATAATTCAGTTTAATTATGAATAAAACAGTTACGGTCTTTGGTTCATCGATTCCGCTTCCTGGTGATTTTGAGTATCAAGAAGCCTTCAAACTTGGTTTGATGTTGGGAAATGAAAATATCAATATATGCAGCGGCGGCTATAACGGAATAATGGAAGCTGTATCAAAAGGAGCGGTCGAAAGTGGCGCAGATGCAATAGGAGTTACTGTAGATTTTTTCAGTTCGGAGTCGAACAAATATCTCACAAAGAAAATACACACAAAATCACTTTTTGAAAGACTCGATAATTTATTAAGTCTGGGTGATGGTTTTGTAGTGCTTCCCGGCGGAACTGGAACACTCGTGGAACTCGCATTGGTCTGGGAACACTTCAACAAAGGACTGCTGGCTCAGAAACCTGTTGCTGCTATTGGCGATATGTGGATAGATATAGTTTCGAAAGTGGAAGAACGAATTAAAATGGAAAAGAGGCAGACGAAATTAATCAAAACTTTTAAAGATGTTGAAAGTTGTGCCGAGTATATTATTTCCAGTTTGAGATAATACTTACAGAAGTTCAATTACTTTTTTGTAAACCAATTCAACATCAAGATCCTTTATGCACTTGAACTTCACGTCCGTTCTTGAACAAGTCAACGGTTTCGGTGAGTAAAAAAAGCATGGGGCGCAATCCAAATTAATTGAAGCAATTCGATATTCGGTTTTCCATGGGTGAATGTAGTTCGTATTTGTCGGTCCAATTATAGATACAACTTTTAATCCAAGTGCTGCAGCAATGTGCATTAGACCGGAATCGTTTGAGACAAACACCTTGCATTTGCTCATTACTGCCGCTGACTGTACGATATCGTCGGTTTTAACATTAATAATTTTTCCGAGAGATTTTTCTATTATTTCCTCTTTAAGCTCTTTCTCATCCAGACCTCCGAATAGAAGTATTTTTGATTTTAAGTCGTTCGATAACATTTCCGCGAGTTTCGAAAACTTTTCCGGTTCCCATCTCCGTTTTATATGATTCTTTAATGTCGAGCAGCCGGCATGCATTCCTATAATCAATTCTTCTTCCGATAGATCATTCTCACTACAAAAATTATCCGCAAAATTCAAATCATTCTGCGAAAGATAAAATTTAAGGGCACTAATGTTGTTTACTGTTTCTCCGGTCACTTTCTCATAGAGCTTTATATTTTCTTCTACATTGTGAAGTTTATCATTTTCCTCGACGAGATAATTGTTTAAAAAGGCAGCATTTCTTCTTTTATAACGGAGATAATCAACCGCTGCTCGTTTCGGTGCGTTTATCAGATATGAGATTAAATTATATTCCCATCTGTTTGATGGATATACAGAGAAAGAAATATTATACTTATTTCGAAGTGAGAGAACGTAAGGCAAAATCTTTATTGGTGAAGAATTAAGAAAATCGAAAAAATGAATTTTATTTATATCGGGATTTCTTTCAAACATTTGCTGCACTGCTTTGAACATTACCAGTGCATCGATTTCAGCATCCGGATATTTTTTACGCAGTTCGGTAATTGTCGGCGTGAACATTAAAGCATCACCGATACCCGAAAGTGCTATCACTAAAATTTTCAATACTCTTCCTCAAAAGACGGGCTCACTAAAACTTTTTTAGTAAGCCCAATATTTAATCATTTAAAGAATCGGTCGGAATTTTTTCTGGAACGACTTCCGGTTTCTGAGATTCTGCCATACTTCTCAATTGTTCGATTCTTGTTTTAACACTTTGATCGTTAGGCGCAAACTCTTGAAGCTTACGAAGAATTTCTATTGCCGCATTGTAATCGCCGCGGTTTTCATAAATTTCCATAAGCATTACGTATGGGCTGTATCTTCCGCTGAAATCTCTCGGATTATCTTCAAGCCGCTTTAAAGCATATTGTTCAATTTCATAACCGATTTCAATTGACTTTTCAATTGCCCCGGCAGAGTAATAAATATTGGCAATATCATGAAGCAATCTATTATCAATTGGAATTATTTTCCTTGGTAGTTTTTCTTCCATAACATCGAGAACCTCCACCACCTTTCCGTAATCCGGATTATCATAAAGATAATTGAGAGCGAGCCTCATAAATGAGTTTCTATAATTCTGCACCAATCTTCTGTGGTTGTCATCAAAGAAAATTGTGGAATCTTTAAGTCCCCTGAATTTGAATCCAGGTTGATATTCTTTACTGAATCCCTCAGGTTCTTCAAAAATTTGTGTTTCCAGTATTTCGGGGTTAACGAATTCAACTCCTTCTCGTTTTTGAGGAACAAATCTGTAAGCAAGTCCTTCCATCTGCATATAATCGTCGAGACTAATCCGTGCATCGTCAGCGCAAGTAACAGCAAAATAAATAGGTCTGTCAAATTTGTTTGCTAAGATCATGCTCAACACTGCAATATCTTGTGCACGCACGATAGAGATATCACCAAACTGTCCTGTCGGCTGCATTACCCATTCGAATCTTCCAGAATTGATTATTGTTGAATCGGTAATGTTAAATTGTTCAATCGTTTGTTGATTTATAGGAAACGAAATCTTCTGTGCATCCCATCGTTGCGGTGAAATTTCGTCAACTTCAGTATCACGCAATGTCATCGCAACCGGTTCTGAATCGTGTGGGGCGGTATTTTTAAGCTGCTTTACATACCAAGGAGTATTCAACAAACTTAGGTTTGCTATTCTAACATCCTGTCTCACTCCTTCAACATCCTGCAGATACCACAATGGGAACGTGTCGTTATCACCATTAGTGAATAAAATTGCATTTGGCGCAACACTTTGAAGTAGGTTGTACGAATAATCCCAAGGAACATAATTATTTGCACGATTGTGCTCGTACCAATTTGTTGCTACCATGTTTACGGGAATAAGCAATATAAGTGCGGTTGCTGCAGCGCCTGATAAAATTTTATTAATATTTGTTTCTTTAAATTGTTCTTGGATCAAATCGAAAATTCCCCTTGCTCCAAGTGCTATCCAAATTGAGTACACGAAAAATGCCCCGACATAAAAATAATCTCTTTCCCGCGGTTGAGGCTGCTGCTGATTTTGATAAAATGCCGTAAGCCAGCCGAGAAAAATAAACATGACAAGAAATACAGAAGCCATTTTCCAGTCACGCCTAAAATGATAGTAAAGCCCAAACAGTCCTACAAGAAACGGAATAGCAAACAATTGACCTAAATTAACTCCGGAATCCTGAACAGTTGAGTTTCTTCCGATATAATTCCAGAACAAATAACGGTTGAACATGTGATTCATTTGGTAATTCCAAAAGAAATCCAGATCACTGGAATAGTTTGTGTAAATTTGCTGCTGATGTGCTTCCTGAGAGTATCTTCTCTTGAACGTCGGGAAATCACCGTACTGTTCACGATTAAGATACGAGACAAGTTCGGAAAATGTTTTCGGGCTATTTAAATTTATAGGTGTATCCTGATTTGATCTGATAATAATACTCGAGTAGGTCGTGAATCCTATAAGAGCAAAAAGTATAAGTTTTCCCACAAGATGAAGTGTTTCTTTCTTCTCTCTATTAGACCAATAAATTAGATAACCTACAAGCCCGAAAATTGCAAGGAAGATAAAAATATCAACCACAATATTATTCTTACCGATAGTCGCAATTAGGTTTGGAATATATTTTACCATTCCCGGATATGTTGCAATAAGCGCAACACCGCCAACAATAATTGGAATATAAAATGAATTTCTCTGGAAAATTTTCTTCCACATAATGCCCATAAATAGAGCGGAAATTGCAACAAAAATCATTACAGCTTTCTGATCGAATGCTTGATAGGCTTCACTTGAAGGTGCAAATGCATCTGTTTCGGATCCCCAAAGCGCTAATGCAGCCAGAAGTATTATAGCACTGTGAATTATAAAAATCAGTGCCGTTCTTTTTAATGTCTCTTCCTCGGTCATATATTTTCTAAAAGCGATGACCATAACAATCGGAACAATTGCAAGAACCGACATCAAGTGAACACCGGTCGATAGTCCTATTAAATATGCAATCATCAACAAATATTTTTCATTATCCTTTTCATCAGCTCTGGAATGCCAAACAATCATGAGCCAAACAACGAATGCAATAAAAAATGTTGCAAGAGCATAAACTTCTGCTTCAACTGCATTGAACCAAAATGTATCGGAAAATGTTAAAGATAATGCTCCGACAGCTGAAGCAATGTATGTTAAAACAGCTTCACTTTTTTTCTTATAATCAATACCCCTATAATTTTCTATAAGCATTTTTGCAATAAGATAAAGGAACATCGCAGTGAATGCACTTGAAAGAACCGAAACCGTGTTTACTCTGAACGCAATATTTTCAGCAAATGGGATCAGTGAAAAAAGTCTTCCGAGAATTAAGAAGAAAGGAGTTCCGGGTGGGTGAGGCACTTGCATCAAATATGATGAAGCAATAAACTCACCGCAATCCCAAAAAGAAACTGAAGGTTGGACTGTCGCGAAATAAGTAATTGCAGAAATTAAAAATACTGCTGCGGCAAAAATTCTGTGAAGCGTTTTAATATTCATTTATTTCCTCGATTATCAAAAAAATTAATCGGTCGAAGTATTATCTTCGGGTTCCTGTTTTTTAAAAAGATCATCATAATCCTTCTTTTCACGATTAAGATGATACTTCTTGTATAGATTTTCTAACTTTTGGAGAGATAATTTATCAAGATCTTCTTCGTCTTTGTTTCTTTTGACAAACATCTTGTAAATATACAACTCTGATTTATCGAATTTTCTTTCGTATCTTTTTAGTGTATCTAAATATTTTTTTTGGGTTCTTGAACTCAAATTTTTTCTTTTATGGTTCGAAAAATTACAATTCCAAAATATAATAAAAACATAACCCAATAAAGATGGGAAACCGATGCGTTTATACAAAAATTTCAAACCGGTTGTTTCAGTAATATTACCATCATACAACCGTAAAAAATTGCTTGAACGGGCTATAAATTCGGTTATAAATCAAAGTTTTAAGGAATGGGAACTAATTGTTGTTGATGACGGCAGTACTGATGATACTTTTGATCTAGTTAAATCATATCAAAAATTATTTGATAATATCCGATACTTAAGGCATAGCAACCGGAAACTTCCGCTCTCGCTTAATGTGGGAATTCAAGCCTCTTGCGGGGAATATGTTACCTTCCTGGGAAGTGATGATGAGTACCTAAATGATCATCTGGAGCTAAGGGTAGAATTTCTTGAGAGCAATCCCGAAATTGACATGCTTCATGGCGGGGTGGAAATAATTGGCAATCCCTACGTTAAGGATAAAAATGATTTATCAAAAAATATTCACTTAAACGAGTGTGTGATTGGAGGAACTTTTTTCGGGAAAAAGAATTTGTTTAATATCGAAGACGGATTCAACGATGTTGCTTATAGCGAGGATTCGGAATTTTTTGAGAGGATCAAAGATAATTTCACCATTAGAAAAGTATCTTTCCCGACTTATCGTTATTATCGTGATACGCCCGACAGTATTTGTTCAAATATTACTTAAAGGAATTTTCTTATGAATAGTTTAATAAACGAACTTAATAAATTGAATAAACTTTCCGAAGGAACAAAAGCTTTGTGGGGAATTATGACTCCGCAGCATATGATTGAACATCTTATGTTGACTTTTCGTATTTCGTCAAAAAAGCTGAAAGTTGAATGCATCACTCCTCCGGAACGAATTCCTCTTATGAAAAAAATTCTTATGAGCGAAAGACCACTGCCGAAGGGATTCAAAAATCCTGTTATGGGGGAAGGTTTATCAGATCTAATGTTCCCCGATTTAATCACAGGAAAAGAAGAACTAAAAAATGAAATGAAAGATTATATCGAATTTTTTGATATGAATCCTGAAGCGGAAATCTTGAACCCGACATTTGGAAATCTGAATAAAAAGGAGTGGGAGCAATTTCACTTTAAACACATGAAACATCATTTCCAACAATTTGGAATTTACTAAATGTCGCTCGATATCATTTTGCCGATCATAGGTTTTATCCTTATGATCTCCGGTATAATCGGATGTTTCCTGCCGAGCATTCCGGGTCCCCCGCTGAACTTTGCTGCTTTAATTATGCTTCTGATTTACGATTCAGAAGCATTTTCGATTATGCTTTTGATTGTTTGGGGCATTATTACTTTGGTTGTTACAATTTTAGACTTTGTACTTCCCGTGTTGGGAGCTAAATTTTACGGTGCCTCAAAATTTGGGATATGGGGATCAGTAATTGGGATGATAATAGGATTATTTTTCTTTCCTCCTTTCGGTATGATTGCCGGTGTTTTTATCGGTGCCGTCTTGGGTGAATTACTATCCGGTCAGGAAAAAAGCAAAGCGTTAAGTGCAGGGTTTGGAACATTTATTATAAGTATAAGTATGATTGTAGTAAAATTCGCAATTTCTGCAGTAATGAGTTTCTATTTTATTTATTACTTTATAGAAAAATTGTAATTAAAAGGGAGTTAACATGAAATATCTTAAGGTATTTATTTTAGTGATGATTATCACCGGTTCTGTTTCATGTCAGCAGGAAAATAATAAAATGAAAACAGAAACTAGTAATAGGGTAATAGCTGTAAAGCACGAACTCACGACAACCATCGACAGCGTAAGTTATGCGATTGGCATGGAACTTGGAAGAAATCTTCATCTTAAAGGTGCGAATGATCTCAATCTTCCGATACTTTTTGAGGCTTTTGAATCTGCATTTAAAGATTCTTCATTTTCTATAACTAACGAACAAGCAAGGGATCATGTGGTCAACTATCAGATTATGCTTCAAAATAGGGAAGTAGAACAAATTGAAAAGCAAACCTTGTCTAACCGTGAGACGGCGGAAATGTTTTTTGCAGAAAATAGAAACGAGGATGGTATAATTGTGCATGAAAATGGGATGCAATACAGAATAATTAAAGAAGGTGAGGGGGAATCTCCGGGCAGCTCGGATAAAGCTTTTCTATATTATAAAGCGAAAAATCTGAACGGTGAACTTATTGAAGAATCTGATAGAAGTAAGGATCCGTTTGGATATGATATTGATAGAATAATAGGCGGCTGGAGAGATGCTTTGATGATGATGAAACCAGGCAGCATCTATGAAGTATTTGTCCCCGATACATTGGGCTACGGCAAAAAAGGTGCAAAAGGAATTGAACCCGGGGAGGCGATTATTTATGAATTAGAAATGATTTCCTGGGAACCGAACCTTCCTCCAAAAACTAAAACCGATAAAAAGAATGAAGCAAAATCGGCTGACAAGAATAAGAAATAAAAATTTGTTTTTACCGATTGTCTTAATCAAAATCCCGGCTATTATTTGACGCCGGGTTTATTATTTTATTATTATAATTTTTCAGTAATGTTGTTGTTGCGTATGCTTTTCTTTGATCCCTCGTAAAGTTCAAAGAGGTGAAACTTGGACTCAATGGGACCGTTAAATAGTGTTAATTTTTTTGATGTTCGCAGACCGATTTTTTTTATAGCATCTTTATTTCCGGATAATATCCAAACTTTGAAGCCTGTAAAATTTTTCTTAAGATGATCTCCGATACGGGAATAAAAATCCTCAATTCTTTCCTGCTTAATTCTAAAATCATAAGGTGGATTTAGTATTGCAAATCCATTTTTAAATCCAGGTTTCACGTTTTGGAAATCAGCGGTTTTGAAATCGATTAAATTCTTCACTTTGGCTCGTTCAGCATTGTTCTTGGCAATTTTGATATTTTCTTCTGCAATATCAGATCCGAAAAGTTTAGTAATAACGGAGGAAGATTTTTCTTTATGTTCTCTTTTTATTGAATCATAAAGATTTTTGTCGAAATCCTTCCATTTCATAAAACCAAAATTATCTCTGTAAATATTTGGAGGAATTTTTTCAGCAATCAATGCTGCTTCAATTAAAATTGTTCCCGAACCGCAAAAAAAATCATATAACGGTTCGTTTGGTTTCCAGCCTGAGAGCATAACCATCCCTGCAGCCATCACTTCGTTGAGCGGGGCAATTCCTTTCTCAATTCGGTAACCGCGTTTGTAAAGCGATTCACCTGATGAATCAATGAACATAGTACATTTCTTCTCTGAAATGTGAAGCTGAAATCTGAGGTCCGGTTTTTTAGGATCAATTGATGGACGCTCATTAAACTTTTTACGAAATCTATCGACAATTGCATCCTTGCAGAGGAGTGAAGCATATTTCCCATGTTTGAAAAATTTTGAATTGACTGTATTGTCGATTGCAAATGTGGAGTTAAGAGTTAACAGATTCTCCCATTCATAATTATAAATGTTATTATATAATTGCTTTTCATTTGCAGCTTCAAAAGATAAAATCGGTTTTAGAATTCGAAGTGCAGTTCTAAGTTCGATGTTTGCCCTATAAAGTAATTTCTTATCGCCTTGGAATGTCACGACTCGGTTTCCGGCTTTGATATTCGCGGCGCCAAGCAATTTTAACTCATCGGCAAGAATTTCTTCAAAACCAAAAATTGTTTTTGCGGAAAACGTATTCTTCGTTAAAAACTTTTTGTTTACCAATTAACATCCTCGCGAAGCACGGGCATCGTCATGCATCTGCATCCCCCGCCTCCACGTGAAAGTTCGTCACCAATAATTGTAACGACAAACCTATTATAATCGTCGGGATCAATTTTCCCGGAAATTATTTCTTCTGCCGGAAGCACGGCAAATCCGTTTTTGCTCAACTCTTCAATTGTGTATGAATTGCGCGCATAACCCATAACTTTACCGGGGGCAACTGCAAAGAAATTTGCACCGCTGTGCCATTGTTCTCTTTCCTGAACCCAGCTGTCCTTGCTTCCGCCGCATAACAAAGGTTGAATATGAATGCCCAGTTTATCAAGTGCTGTAATGATGTTATCTTCTTCGAAAATGTTCACCTTTCCGTTATCAACAACAATATGAACTGTTTGGTAATCATGTTTGTTCAGCACGACCGGTTCATAAATCATGCACATATCCTTATCGAGGAATGTAAAAACCATGTCGAGATGTATAAATGATTCGGGCGACTCAGGAAGTTCTTGTACAATAATGTGCTGCTTTTCTTTTTTCTCTTTGAAATGATCGATTAAAAAATCAATTCCTTGTGTGCTTGTTCGTGTGCCGATTCCGCTTAAAATAATATCATCTCTGGCAATTAATAAATCTCCGCCTTCAATTTTAATATCAGGAAGAGCTTTAAGTGAGTTTAATGGATTTATAGTTTTGGACTTTAATTTTGGATGGTGGTTAAATATCGTTTCCATAATAATGGATTCGCGGAGTCGAACATTGCTTGACATTTTTGCGATCAGAACAGAATCGCTAATCGTAATTGCTGCATCACGGGTAAAGAAAAAATTGTGCAGGGGCTGAAGCGAATAACGTTCGGTGCTAAGATAGTTTGTCAAGGAATCGTAAACAATCGGAACTCCTTCGATAAGAAACTTGCTCAATTCCTTCGTGTCGCAAACCAGCAGCCTTTCAGAAAGGCCCGTCACGGTTTCATTTTTACAAATAGCTTCAACTAAAGAAAATTTGGCTTGATCATCAGTCAATACTTCTTGAAGCAGGTCCGCCACTTCGTATGTTGATGTTAACTTACTTAACACACCGGAAAACTCAGCGTACTCTTCCGAAGCGACTGATAAATTTAATATATCGCTGTAGAGCGCGCGCTCAACATTTTGGGGCGTCATATTTTCCACTTCGGTACCGGGAGTATGAATTACAACTCCCTTAAGTTTTCCTATTTCACTCGTTACATTTACGTTCATATTTAGTCATATATTATTTAGGAATAACCCAAATGTTGTTTTCCAATTCTAATTTTACGTCGTCGATATAAATAGCTTTTCCCGACCCGCCGGGTCTGAAATCCGTAACAATATCAACGTGTTGTGCTGACTTATTCATTATTCCTTTTTCAAGACATTTTTTTGTCTCAGCTTTTCCGGTTTCAGAATTGGGATCATCAGTGAAGCATTCGGGATAACTTGCTCCGATTGCTATATGAAATGTTCCTCCGACTTTTTCTACAAACAAAGGATGCTTCAAAACTTTTTCAATACCGTTGTTCATTCCAAGAGCAACTTCGCCCAGTCTGTGGGAACCATCATCGGTTTCAATAATTTTTTTCAAAGCTTCATATCCTTGCTTTGCATTATATTCGACAATCTTTCCGCCGTCAAATTTCAAATAAATTCCTTGAATAGTCGTTCCACCTTGGAAAACAGGAAGATCAACAAAAATTTCTCCCTCAACTGTATCGGCATTGGGGCTGGTAAAAACTTCTCCATCGGGGAAATTACGTTTTCCGGTGCATTTAACAATGTTCCGATCTTCTATATTCATCTTTAAAGTAAATGGATTTTTAGTATCCGGATGTTCTGTTTCAATCCTTATATTTTTACTTCTATCAAGTAGTCGATAGATATCTTCTTCAACATCCTCGAGCAGCTGAGGATCAACTGTTGAAGCATTTACAATAACTTTTGTGTATTCCTCCAATGTCATGTTTTCTAAATCGGCAAAACCTTTTGTGGGAAAAAGTGTAAGCACCCATGGTTTCGATAGTCTGATGTTTTTAATCGGTTCATCAACCCTCATAATTTCTTGGGCAATATCTTCCTTTACTCCTTTAAATTCATTCGGATCTTCGGCCCCGAGAATTTCGATATACTTTGTCATCTCTTCATATCTTTTAACATGCCAAGAAGGAACACTTTTTGCTTGTTTAATTGATCCATACTTAGCCATTGAAGCACCCCAGATTTTACCCCTGTCGTTATCCGGGGCAACGAGGTTCACATCTGCTATTGCACCTTTTTCGAATATCATATCCTGAAGAACCGACATAAGAGGCCAGCAGATTTTTTCACCCTTTATCATTACAACATCATCCGGGGTAACTCCATTTAAGGAATAATCAATTAAATATTTTGCCCAAGTTTCAAGATCATTTCGTGAAATATCAGCCATCATAATCTCCCGTTTTATTTACAATTTATTATCACTTTCAAAATATAAGCATTCTATCGATGAAGGGTATTTTTTTGTATGATAAATTTTAATCTCTGCTTTTTGAAAATCTGAATCATCTGCTTGATATATATTAATAAAGCGCTGAGGATTTCTATCAAAAAGGGGAAACCAGCTGCTTTGTATCTGTATCATAATTTTATGCCTGGCTTTGAAAGTATGGAAAACATCTTGCAGTTTAAATTTAATATTTGTCACTTCGTTGGGGACAAAAGGTTCGGGGTTTTCAAAGCTGTTTCTGTACTTTCCTCTCATAATATCACCGCGTACTAGCTGTTGATATCCTCCCATTTCAACTTTATTTGGATTTGGGCTGGGATCCGGTTCTTCGTCAGGATAACAATCTATAATTTTAACTATAAAATCGGAATCGGTACCGCTTGTTGAAACGTAAAGATCGGCAGTAAAAGGTCCTGCAATTGTAATATCTTCTTCTAACGGATCTGATTGATAGACCAAGACATCGGGACGTGTCGATGCGAACCTTTGATCCTCAATTAAATAAGATTTTGCATAAGAACTTTTGGAATCAAGAATTTGTGCGGTGTAAGGCACAGGTTTTGACGGATCGCTTATATATTTGTCAAAAGCAGCATCGTTGCTAATATTCTCCGGTTCGAATATTATGCTTCCGTAATCATCAATAAAAATCTTTCTTACAGATGTTTGAGCGGGAGGCCATTGATTCAGTTTGTGCCATTCATTTGACCCGGTGCAGAACATTAATGCTTCCGGCAATTCCGCAGCTTCTTCATTTTTCAAGAATTGTTTGTAGATTGGCAGTTCAACTTGATTTTTATAGAAATCACTGGTGTTTGAGCCGAAGTAAATATCACCCAAAGAATCTCCATTAGTTCTAACCCAGCCGCCGTGAATCCAAGGACCAACGACAAGTTTATTAATGATTCCCGGATTATTCTCCTCGATAGATTTGTATGAGTTCAATGCTCCAAACAAATTTTCCCCGTCAAACCATCCCCCAACCGTCATCACTGCCGGTCTTATATTATCTAAGTATTGCATGGTGCTTCTAGATTTCCAAAAATTATTATAATCGGGGTTGCTGACAATGTCCTTCCAAAATGGAATCTTTCCTTTTAATATTTTTTTGTCAAAATTTTTGATTGCCCCCATTTTAAGAAAAAATGTATAAGCATCGGGCGAAGTGTATTCAATACCTCGTGGCCAGTTTCGATGCAGGCTATCACGCTGCAAATCAAAAATTTGAAAGAAGTTAAAACTCAGAAGTAAACTTAATGCACCGTTGTGATGCATATCGTCACCGATAAACCAATCGGCAATCGGTGCTTGAGGCGAAACAAATTTTAATGCGGGATGAGCCTCGATTGCTCCCATTGCCGCATAAAATCCGGGGTAGGAAATTCCCCATAATCCGACATTTCCATTATTGTTTTCGACATTGTTTACAAGCCATTCAATTGTGTCGTAAGTATCGCTTGATTCATCAATTTCTCTCCCCAATTTATTTGGAATATGTGGTCGCATATTTATATACTCACCTTCGGACATGAATTTCCCTCTAACATCCTGGAAGACAAATATGAATTTTTCTTTTCTCTGATATTCTTGGACTTTCTTAAATTGATTTTTCGAATATCCATCGCTGCTGTAAGGAGTTCGCATCAGCAATATTGGGTAATCGGTTGATCTGTCATCGGGGAAAAGGATAATCGTAAATAGTTTTACACCGTCCCTCATCTCGATATAAGTTTCTTGTTTTGTGTAATCACCATTAGGGGAGGAGCTGGTTTCATTTGTACTGCAGCCTGCAGTAAGAAAAATATAGAAAATTAAAATTAAAATGAACTTAATTTTCATAACTCACCAAGGATTGTATTAAATAATAATTTAATAGTTCAAATAAGATCCAAGCCATTTCTCAATTTCTTCGGGGGTCGTATTTTTTCTTGCAGCATAATCAACAACTTGATCTTTGGAAATTTTACCCACGGTGAAATACTTGGCTTCGGGATGCGAAAAATATAAACCGCAGACAGATGCAGCTGGATACATTGCCAAGCTTTCGGTTAACTTTATTCCAGTGTTTTTTTCAACCTCAAGCAGTTTGAAAAGTTTTAATTTTTCAGTATGGTCAGGTTGAGCCGGATAACCCGGAGCGGGTCTGATTCCCGAATATTTTTCACTTATCAAGTCATCATTTGAAAATTTTTCATTGGAGCTATAACCCCAAATTTCTCGACGTACAATCATATGCAGATATTCAGCAAAAGCTTCGGCAAGTCTGTCCGCAATTGCTTTTGTCATAATAGCGTTGTAGTCATCATGTTTTTGCTCAAATTCCGTAATCAAACTTTCAATATTTACTCCTGCGGTAACGGCAAACATTCCGATGTAATCATCTTTGTTTGAATTTTGCGGGGCAATAAAATCTGACAGAGCGATGTTTGAAGCTGTGCTGCTTTTCTTGCCTTGCTGTCTCAGAGTATTGAATGTTGCAAGAATTTCATCCGAGTTGTTTTTGTGAACAATTATATCATCCCCAAAGGAATTTGCTTTAAATATTCCAGCCACACCGTTTGCAATCAAAGATTTATTATCAATTACTTTGGAGAGTAAATCCAATGCGTCCTTATAAACTTTTTCAGCTTCTTTTCCAAAAGTATTATCCTCAAAGATATCTGGGAACTTTCCTTTCAACTCCCAAGTTCTGAAGAAAGGTGTCCAATCGATAAAATATTTTAATTGTTCAAGAGGAAAATTTTTAAAAATTTTAATACCCGTTTCCTTTGGTTTCGGAGGGTTATATTTCTCCCAATCGATTACAAACTTGTTCTTACGAGCTTCCTCAATCGTAACAAATTCTTTTTCGGCGCTTCTGTTTTTATGATTATTCCGAAGAGTTTCATATTCTTGTTTTATCCCTTCAATAAACTTCGTGCTGTCCGATTCGCTTAATAGTTTTTGTGCAACTGTAACACTTTTTGATGCATCAAGTACATGCACGGTTGCACCATCATATTCAGGGGCAATCTTTACCGCAGTGTGAATTCTAGAAGTTGTTGCGCCTCCAATTAGAAGAGGAGTTTGGATGTTCAATCTTTTCATCTCTTTTGCCACATGCACCATCTCATCAAGGGAAGGTGTGATCAATCCGCTTAATCCTATTAAGTCAACGTTATGTTTTTTAGCTTCATCAAGAATTTTATCGGCTGGAACCATTACCCCTAGATCGAGAACTTCATAATTGTTGCATCCGAGTACGACTCCAACTATGTTTTTCCCTATATCATGGACGTCTCCTTTGACCGTTGCCAATAAAATTTTTCCGGCGGCTTTTACAGAACCTGATGATTTTTTTTCTTCTTCGATGAAAGGAATTAAATAGGCAACTGCTTTCTTCATAACTCTAGCGCTTTTAACAACTTGCGGGAGAAACATTTTTCCGCTTCCGAATAGTTCGCCGACGACATTCATTCCGTCCATTAAAGGTCCTTCAATTACATTGAGTGCGGCAGGAAATTTTTTTCGTGCTTCCTCTGTATCTTCCACTATATAGTCGGTAATTCCTTTTACTAGTGCATGTCTTAATCTCTCTTCAACAGGATAATTTCGCCATGCTGCAGATGAGACTGTTTCTTTCTTTTCTGATTTAAATTTTTCGGCGAATTTGACGAGATTATCGGTTGCTTCAGGAGTTCTGTTAAACAAAACATCTTCAACTTTTTCTAGTAAATCTTTTGGAATTTCTTCGTAGATCTCTAATTGTCCTGCATTTACAATACCCATATCCATACCGGCTCTAACTCCGTGATATAGAAATGAGGCATGTATAGCTTCTCTCACTTTGTCGTTTCCGCGGAATGAAAATGAAACATTGCTAACTCCGCCGGAAATTTTAGCGTACGGAAGATTTTCTTTAATCCATTTGACGGCTCGGAAATAATCAACCGCATAATTATTGTGCTCTTCGATTCCGGTAGCAATCGCAAAAATATTTGGATCAAAAATTATATCTTGCGGAAGGAAGCCAACCCGTTCCGTTAAAATCCTATATGCTCTTTCACAAATCGAAATTTTACGTTCAAATGTATCAGCTTGACCATTCTCATCAAAAGCCATTACAATAACAGCAGCACCGTAGTTTTTTATTATCTTAGCATGAGATACAAACTCTTCCTCGCCTTCTTTTAGACTTATTGAATTAACTATTCCTTTACCTTGCAGACACTTTAATCCCGATTCGATTACGTTAAATTTTGAAGAGTCCAGCATAATCGGAAGTTTTGCTATATCCGGCTCAGAAGCGAGTAAATTAAGAAATTTTACTATTGAGCTTTCAGCATCGATCATTGCATCGTCCATATTAACATCGAGAATTTGAGCCCCGCCCTCTGCCTGATCACGCGCAACACTAAGAGCTTCCTCAAATTTGTTTTCTTTAATCAATCTTGCAAACTTTTTTGAACCGGCAACATTTGTTCTTTCGCCAACATTAATGAAATTTGAATCCGGTCTGAAAACAAGTGGTTCCAAACCGCTTAACCTTAGATATGGTTTTATTGCGGGAATTTTTCTTGGCGTCAATTCTATTGCGATATCAGAAAAAACTTTTATGTGATCCGGTGTTGTACCGCAGCAGCCTCCCAAAATATTGATGAATCCTTCATCAGCATATTCTTTTAGCACATTTATCATTGCTTCAGGAGATTCGTCGTATTCTCCGAACTCGTTCGGTAAGCCGGCGTTTGGATATAAA
Organism: uncultured Melioribacteraceae bacterium; assembly: GCA_964499285.1. Lineage (GTDB taxonomy): Bacteria > Bacteroidota > Ignavibacteria > Ignavibacteriales > Melioribacteraceae > JAGFIY01. The sequence continues at coordinate 113,806 of CAZCLA010000002.1, read as the reverse complement.
CTTGTAAATGTGCTGCAGATGTTTGATAATTCTTCGATGTAAGGACGCATCTGTTGTGGTCCAAGTGAGCAGTTCAATCCAACACTTAATAGATTACGTGTATGAGAAACAGAGATCCAAAATGCTTCGGTAGTTTGTCCTGAAAGAGTCCGTCCGCTTTGATCTACTATTGTTCCGGAAAGCATTATAGGGATGTTGGTCTTCTTCTCGTCCATTAATTGATGCACCGCATAAATAGCAGCTTTGGCATTTAAAGTGTCGAAAATTGTTTCAATTAGTAAAATTTGAGCTCCGCCGTCAATCAATCCTTGTGCTTGATTCTTATAAGCGTCCACAACTTGATCGAAGGTTACAGCCCGGAAACCCGGATCGTTCACATCGGGTGAGTAGCTTAAACTTTTATTCATCGGACCAACAGCTCCGGCTACAAATCTTGGTTTACTTGGATCTATTTCTGTGAATTTCTCAACGGCTTCACGTGCAATTTTGGCGGCTTCAAAATTTATTTCATATGCAATATTTTCAGTGCCGTAATCGTTCTGTGAAATTGAGGTTCCGTTAAAAGTATTTGTTTCGATAATATCGGCACCGGCTCTGAGGTATTCTGTATGAATTTCTTTTACTATTTCAGGCTGTGTAATTGATAATATATCGTTATTACCCTTTAACGAAATTTTGTGGTTTGCAAATCTGCTGCCACGGTAATCCTTTTCACTTAATTTATATTTTTGGATCATCGTTCCCATAGCACCATCGAGAACAAGAATTCTTTCGGTTAATATTTTTTTTAGTGTCTCAAGCATGATTAAACTTTCTGAAATTTTATGAACTATTGTTGCTTTGTTAATGTTGGCTAATATAGTTAAATTAGTTTTGATATAAAATTTACAGCTTAAGAGGTTATATGATAGTAGTAACTGGCGGGGCAGGATTTATTGGGAGTAATCTTGTTGCGGGTCTTAACGAAAAAGGAATTGATGAAATTATTATTGTGGATAGATTGGGAACTGGTGAAAAGTGGAAGAATCTTAACGGACTTAAGTTTATTGACTTCATTTATAAAGATGATTTTTATGAGATGATTGTAAATGAGACTTTACCTTATGAACCCGAAGCCATTTTCCATCTTGGGGCATGCTCTTCAACAACGGAGAAAGATGCCGATTATTTAATCCACAACAATTTCCAATATAGCGTTGAACTTGCAAAATTTGCAGCATGGAGGGAAATAAGATTTATCTATGCTTCATCCGCGGCAACATACGGAGACGGTTCAAACGGGTATAGCGATTTAAATGATATTGATTTATTAAGACCTTTGAATATGTACGGATATTCAAAACAGCTTTTTGATTTATGGATGATTAAAAATGGATATATCAAAAATGCTGCCGGCTTAAAGTACTTTAATGTTTATGGACCCAACGAATATCATAAGGACGATATGCGAAGCGTTGTCCATAAAGCATTCGGGCAAATTAAAAGTACAGGCTACGTGAACTTGTTTAAATCGTACAACAATGAATATAAAGACGGCGAACAAATGAGGGATTTCATATATGTAAAGGATGCGGTTGATATGACTCTCTTCTTCTTAGAAAACAGAGAAGTAAGCGGATTGTTCAATATTGGAACGGGTAAGGCAAGGACATGGAATGATTTGGTAACTGCTGTTTTTACTGCCATAGAAGTACCGGTGAAAATTCGTTATATGGAGATGCCCGAAGATATCAGAGATAAGTATCAATACTTCACACAAGCCGATCTAAAGAAATTGAAAGAAGCTGGTTATGGAAAGACAATCACTTCACTTGAGGAAGGGATAAAAGATTATATACAAAATTATTTGATGAAAAACGTTTATCTCAAGTGGTAAAAAATTAATCGCAAAATTTTTATTTAAATCAATTCACGGTTTCACTATGAAATTAGCAACACTATGTTATGTTCAGAACAATAATCACACATTAATGTTATACAGAAATAAAAAAGAGAACGACTATCATGAAGGTAAGTGGAACGGATTAGGCGGAAAATTCGAACTCGGAGAATCGCCGGAAGATTGTGCCGTAAGAGAGGTTAAAGAAGAAGCTGGATTGAGTACATTAAGTTTAAAAATGAAAGGATTCATAACGTTTCCTTTATTCGACGCAGAAGACGATTGGCATGTTTTTCTTTTTGTTATCGATAAGTTTGAGGGTGAGCTGATTGATTCACCGGAAGGAGAACTTGAGTGGATCCCCAATGAAAAATTAACAGAGATAAATTTATGGGAAGGTGATAAGTATTTTATCCCCTGGTTGTTCGAAGAAAAATTTTTCAGCGCAAAATTTATTTATGATAAAGGAAAATACATCTCACATGAGGTGAACTTTTATTAATATTATTTCAATCCGTTTAAAAATCCTTCCATCATTTCATTGACAAAATCCGTGTTCTCAGCCGGGGCCATGTGTCCGGCGCGAGGGGCAATAGAGAAAGTACTGTTTTTAATTTTCTCGGACATTTTTCTCAGCACAACCGGATGCATAAGTTTATCGAATGCTCCGGCGATAAGTAGTACCGGAAGTTTAGTCCTCGAAATAAATTCATCAGTAGATGTTCGACTCAACATTGCTATAAGAGCGCCTTTTACTCCGACCGGATTATTAGTCAAAGCTTTTGAAAAAATTGCTTTGTAAACTTTGGGTTGTTCCTTTTCGGTTTCCGGAGCAAAACAAGGAGGGACAAAATCAACAATAAAATCTTTGATTCCTTTGGTGTTTATTAAGTCAATCTTCTCGGCACGATTCAATTTTGCGACGTCACTGTCAGCCTCCGCTTTTGTATTACATAGAACTGCACCCGAAAATTCAATTCTTTGCTGTTCAAGCGCGCGCAGTGTAATGTAACCTCCCATCGAATGACCAATTAAAACCGGTTTATTCAACTTCAATTCATCAATTATAGAATAAAGATCGTTTACGTATGCTTCCATTGTGTATTGACCGTCTCCCACATAACTTTTTCCCAAACCTCTTACGTCATATGCAATACAGAAATATTTTTTTTCAAAATAATTTATTTGCTTCTCCCACAATGTGTGATCGAATGGGAAGCCATGAATAAAAATTAATGGCTGATTTTTATTGCTTCCGAATAGATTGACTGAAAGACTATTAATTTTTCTGTTCATTTTAGTCCGTTTTTATTTGATAAGATTAACTTTAATTTGCTTTACAAATTTTTCGGTTCGCATGCTTACAATATAAACTCCGCTTGCAAGATTAGTCCCGTCGATTTCCAAATAATGAATACCCGGAACTAATTTTTGATTCACAATATTTTTTACCAATCTACCTGTAATATCATACAGATTAATTTTTACATCTGCTTCTTCAGGGATCGTAAATTTAATTTGCGAATTTGGATTGAAAGGATTAGGGTAATTTTGATATAGTTCAAATTTTTCCGGTGCAGTAATTTCGGCTTCAATCACTTTTGAGTAGGTGAACGATCCATCAAGATCAATTTGTTTCAATCTATAAGAATATTTCCCAATTTCAAGATTTTTGTCCATGTATGTATATTCAGCCAGCTCGCTTGAATTGCCCTTTCCATCAATGAAAATAATCTCATTCCAATCCAAAGAGTTTGTCCTTCTTTCGATTGAAAAACCTAGGTTGTTAGTTTCTGTTATAGTTTTCCATTTTATTAGAACATTGTTCTCGTTTATGTCGATGCTGAAATCAGATAGCTCGACAGGTACACTTCCGTCTATAATCATTTGAACGGGAACCGTCAGCGGATTTTCATCCGGATCATTTGAGGAAATTTCGACATCCATGCTGTAAATACCTTCCGGATAATCAGCAGAAATCATAGTTAATTGCAGTAAAGTGGAATTGTTGTTGTAGATTCTTCCGGATGTGTTGTTTAACCCAAGCCATTCCGGATCCGTGTGAAATTTTAAAGCGAAATTGTTCTTTAGATAGATTGAATTGTAGGCAACTTGAAGACCATCATCCCCGTTTCCATTTTCTATTCCAACAGTGCAGCTGTTAAGCGTGCCGTTCATGGTTTTGTAGTAAACAGTAATCGAACCGTTTGCTGCAATAACATATTGAAATGTAAAACTTCCGGTTCCACTGTAAGGCTCCCAATTTGTGTACTGGATGATGAGTTTGTTCTGTTCTGTTTTGTAGTAAACTTTTCCCCCAGATGTGTTTATTAAATCATCCCAGAAGCCTGCTATAAGATCATTTGGAGTGTTAGGATTAGGTATCTCTCGGTTTGAAAAGGCCGCTTCTGTTACAGGGGAAAAACTTAAAAATCCATTTGTGGAAACGTAAACTTTGGTTTTTGTTTGACCGTAATACTTAAAACTAAAATTTAGGTTTATCGGTCCGGCATATCCTTCGTCGTCGGAACTGTAAGCTGCAGTCGATTGTATCCAATTGGTAATCTCCGTTCCTGTTGATGCAATATCGTTCCAAATATAATCCGGTCCTTCAGGCGAATCGCTGTCAATCCATTCGTATCCGTAGTCATCTGGTCCACCGGAACCTTGAATGCTTTGTCCACGCATTTCGATATCATTCGCATTTTTATCTTTTGAAAAAGATTTTTCAAATCTCTTTTCAGATTTGACCGGCAACGGAATAATAAAAATCGAGCCTTCGGGGAATGTGTTATTTTTAAGGGCAACCTGATAATCTAAGGTAGAAGGTGAACCTGTAGTGTTAGAAATTTGAATTTGTGCAACTTGAGTATCATTAGGAGGAAGAGTTTTGGAAACTGAACTCGGAGTCACTGAAATATCCGGTGCCTGGTATGTTTGACCTTGAGCAACGTTTGACATTTGAGACCAGTTCATAAAATAATCTGCGGATTTAACGGCAAAATAATACTGCGTGCTGAAAGGCTGTCCATCTAACATAACAGATTCAACTGAACCAGCTTGTCCCGGCTCATCATTATACGGAATTTGAATGGCATTTTCGAATGTTACTTCTGAAGTAATTGGAGAATTTGAATAACGTATATCGAAATGTTTTACTCCGCCTATTGTGGTATCATTTGGAACAGTCCACTGAATTGAAATTGAATTTGAAGTGATATTTGAAACTGCTAAGTCTGTTATTTTATCTGGCGGTGTCGAATCCGGTGTTATAGCATTATTTTTTGCTTCGAGTGCGTTGATAATTCCCCAGCCGAATTCTCGGTTGGGTGTTGCAGCATTCGATGCGGTCGATCTTAGTAAATCGTTTAATTGTATCGCAGTCAGGTTTGGATTATATTCCAATAATAGTGCAACAACTCCGGCAGCTAATGGACAACTGAATGAGGTTCCACTAGCTGTTGTGTAACCGGTAGTACTAAATGAAGAAGCCACAGTAACGCTTGAACCCATAGCCATTAAATCCGGTTTTATTCTTCCGTCTACTGTATTGCCTACGCTGCTAAAACTTGAACGCGAACCGCTTGAAGTGACTGCTCCGATTGCTAGTACACTGTCGCCGTCAGCTGGTGCACCAAGAGTATTATGAGTTGAATTATAACCCTCGTTTCCGGCAGAGTTGACAACCACAATTCCTTTTTTCACTGCGAGATCGGCTGCAATTGTAATGGTTGCGGTGTTTCCGTCCATATCTTCCCAAGTATAATCCGGGTAAGGTGAATCGAAAGTTATGTAACCAAGCGAAGTGGATGTAACATCAACCCCGTAGGCATCAGCCCATTCCAAGGCAGCTATCCAATTATCTTCTTCAACAGGTGTTTCGCTGTCAGTGTTTTCGGTTTTTGCAAGAAGATAATCTGCTCCGTAAGCCGGACCAATTAAATTACCCGGCGAGTATCCGCCAATTGTCGATAGGGTTTGAGTTCCGTGAGAACCTGTGCCCATATCTGAACCATCCCCAACATCCGGGTCACCGTTTACAAAATCCCAAGTGTCAATAATTGTCATTTGATCGAAAGTCTCATGAGCTAGCAAGTTAAATCCGGCATCCATCAAACAAACTAAAACACCAGCACCGCTCAATCCTTCATCATGCAAAGGAGGTACGTTCATTTGATTTAACTGAGTAAAGGAAGCACCGTAATCCAAAGATGTTATCTGTTTTTGCATTGGAGGAAGTATTATCTTTCCATCTTCTTCAGGCAACGGTTTTGTTTTGAATTTCTTTACCAGATCAATTTTTTTTACAAAAGATAATTGTGCCAGATCAATTGCCTGCTCTTGCGTTAGATATGAAGTGACCGCATTAAACCACTTCGATTTTTGCTTTATTTTTATTCCTTTTTGTTCTAAAACAGCTAAATAATTGCTGCTTAGCGGAACATCTGTTAAATCAACCGGATTAGATTTTTCGTTCGTTTTCAATCTTCGCTTAATTGCTCTTTCACTTAAAAATAATTCGGGGTTCGACAAGTAGTATTCTGCATCGTTTCCTTTATCGGTGAAATAGATCCACGCCAGAACAGCATTATTATTTGACGAAAATTCTTGTGAGATATTATTTGTTAATTTCTTCGTTGATTGGGCTGATAATGTAATTGCAAATACTGAAAGGAGTAATACTATTTTTTTCATCGGACTCTGTTTTAGATTTTGTTTTTGGATGATATCAATCTAACAATTATTAAAATAAAATGGACTATTATTTAAGATTTTCTTCGAGAACGAGTAACATTTCCAAGTTTGCTTTCGTCTAACTAACGAGTAAGTTAAAGCAAATTGGTCAGAAACATGAATATTCTAAAAGCACTTTTTCTTTTTATTATTTCTTTCACCACTTTTTTCAGTCAAGAAACCAAAACACTGAAACTAAAAAAGATATCCGGAGATATTGAAATAGACGGTATAATAGATGACACATGGTCTGTCGCCGATTCGGTTAAAGATTTTGTGCAGTTCCTTCCTTTTCATGGAAATTCACCTACGGAACAAACCGTTGCAAAACTTCTCTCGAATGAAACTTCATTATACTGTTTGATGATATGTTATGATAATTCAGGCTCTGCAGAGTACCAGACTGGCACACTTGACGATTCCGGAGGTGATATAGTTTCGTTAATGATTGACACATTTGGGGATAAAAGATCAGCTTACAAGTTCGGTGTTGCTGCTTCCGGAACACGGATAGATGCCAGACTTTTGGACGATGCTCGCAACCGTGATTATAATTGGGATGGAATTTGGTTCGCCGACTCAAAACAATATGCTTGGGGATATATTATTGAAATGGAAATTCCATACAAATCGATTCAATATGATCAAAGTTTAACAGAATGGGGCTTGGATTTCGATCGTTGGATACCGAATAATAATGAGGATATCTATTGGTGCGAATACGAAGAAAATCAAGGGCAGCGTATTTCTAAATTTGGGAGATTAATATTCGATAATTTTCAGCCGACAATAAGCGGACTTAATTTGGAGTTTTACCCCGTTGGTCTTATCAAAGCCGAACGACTGGATAACGATAAATATAAGATTGAACCACAAGCCGGAATCGATATTTTTTATAATCCTTCGCAGGCTCTTACATTTCAATTAACCGGTAATCCTGATTTTGCACAAATTGAAGCAGATCCGTTTGATTTTAATATCTCTAGATACGAATCATATTTTTCGGAGAGGAGACCTTTCTTTATCGAGGGACAGGAAGTATTTAATCCTTCGGGACGGGAAAGAAATACCGGATTTTATTCTCCGCTTGAATTGTTTTACTCAAGAAGAATTGGCAAAAAATTACCGGATGGAAAGGAAGTTCCCCTGCTTGTTGGAACTCGTGCCTTTGGAAGGTTCAATGATTGGGAATATGGCGGTTTTATGGCAATGACCGGAGAAACCGATTATCAATTTGACGGTGAGAAAAAAACAGAAAAGGAAGCCTTTTTTGCATCTGCTCGAGTTAAGAAACAAATATTTGAAAACTCCTCAATCGGAATGCTTTACGTAGGAAAATTCGAAGAAGGAAACACTTATGGAGTACTTGATATTGATGGCGCATTAAGAACAGACAATTGGCAGCTTTCATATCAGTTTGCACGTTCGTTCAAGAACAATGAAGGGGATTTTGCATCTTCAATTGGATTCGTAAATTTTGGGGAGAACTGGGCAAATCTTTTTCGGGGTAGATTTATTGGAAACAAATTTGATATAGATCAGCTTGGTTTTGTGCCGTGGAAAGGGACCGCTTATGTTACCGGCATAACCGGTCCTCGCTGGTATTTTCAAGATGGTTACGTCCGGCAGATGATGATTTACGGCGGAGGTTACGCATATTACGAACATAATGATCTATTTACGGATTACGGTGGTCTTGTAGGAATAAACTTTAACTTTCGTGATGGATGGGGATTTGAAATAAATTCGGATATGGGTAAATCCAGAGATAATGGTGTCGAGTATAACTCTTTATCGGTAACATTAAGTTCCTGGTATAATACAAGTGCAAAGTGGAGCGCAAATTTATATGGCGGATATCAGCGAACTTATAATTTTTCAAGAAATTATCTCGCATTTTATTCATGGGTTGGAAGTTCAATAAGTTGGAACGCGCTTAGCACTTTTTCGCTGGGAACATCGTTTGATACTTATATTGAAGGAAATCCGGATGGAAATATTGAAGACATTGTTTATAATGCTAGACCATTCTTCTCGTTTACTCCCGTAAATGATTTGAATATTAAGATGTATGTTGATAACGTATTCGTAAGATCAACCGATAGAATGGAAAGAATTATTTTCGGATTCTTTTTTGCATATAACTTTTTACCGAAAAGCTGGATTTACTTTGCTGTTAACGAATATCACGATAGATCGCCCGAATTTGATTCTATGGGGAATACTCTGCCAAATCGAATGCATGTAACTAGTCGAGCAGCAGTATTAAAAATTAAGTACCTATATTACTTATAATTAATCTGTTTGTTAACTAATCAATTACTATCAAATAAAAAACCCGATTTAAGAAACTCTAAAACCGGGTTTTCTATTTAACTTTTTATTTCAATCTAAGCCATTTTAGATTGAAGCCAGGATTTTAACTCCTCATCATTATTAAGTTCATCTTGAAGAATTTCATCTAAATCGAAACCGTTTTCTTTGAATGTGTTGTAAAATAATTGGGTTGAATGACTTAAATCATCCCAAGATTTTTCACCTGATTTAAACTCCATTCGCTCAAGTAAAACTTTTCTGAAATGGTTTTCGTGGTGATGTCTGTAATGATGCAGATCCATTTTTCCATCTATCCAAGTGAAACTCATCGGGTATTCGTTTGGATGGAAAATCACAAAGAACCAGTGCCAAATTAATATAGCTAAACTTGCAAGAATAGCTTCATAGAAGTGAACTATTTCTGCTACTTTTATAAACCAGATCGGAGCCCAATCTCCAACCACAGTTGGGAACCAAAGCACTAAGCCGGTAGCAGTCATAACAATTGTTCCCCATATTAAAGCCCAGTATTCAGCTTTTTCTATGTAATTATATTTATCGAACAATGGTTTTTCTTTTCTTAAACCTAAGTGATACATTACATTTTGTACTGCGGTCGTTAGATCTCGAAGTTTTGGAATCATCTCAAAGAGTATTTCTCTTCCTCGTTTTGTTCCGAGGAGATAAAAAATGTGATAAATACTGGTTATGGTCATAATTATTGCCGAGATTCTATGTATCCACTGCCGAACCGTTTCTGTCATTCCAAGTTGATAAAGTCCGTCAGACCACCAGCTTGTCGGATACTTTAACGCAAAACCTGTTATTGCGAGCGTAATAAATGATATCAAAAGAAGCAGATGTTGGACAACCTCATTTTTTGTAAAGCGAGGAATTGTAATAGCATCTTCGTGTTTCTTTTTCATCCTTTTAATCTCAAATACATACACAATAATATTGTGGATTACCATTCCACCGATGACCACAATAATAAGCCAAAAATAAATTTGGGTTACCATGTTTTCTACATACAGAGCTTCCTCGGCTTGTGTGCGATGTGAATAGCTCTTTGAAAAAACTTCTGTTGCTCCCTGATGACAAGTTTGACACGTTTGAGTCACATTCTGTTCACTTACTGTCGATGAGGGATATTTTTTGGGAAGAATATTGTGAACTCCATGACAATCAACACACATTGCTGCATCTTCATCTCCTCTTTCAACAGCCATGCCGTGATAACTATCTCGGTACTGAAGTGCTTCCAAACCTTCGCTTCCTGAACGACGAGCGATCATCGGATTTTGGTGACATTGATAACAAGTTTCTTCCTGCAGGAGTTTAACTTCGTGTCGCTTATTTTTTGCAGTCGAAATTGCATTAATCGAGTGTTCCGAATGGCAGTCATTACACAGAGGAGCCGAACGAACACCTTTCTGCGCCTTTATCCAGTGGATCGATTTTTTATATTCTTCAACAATTTCTTCGTGGCATTGACCGCAAGTGTTTGGAATGTTTAGAGGAGCAATTGTCGATCCTTCCTGAACGAGATTTTTAATGTTATGAACTCCATGACAGCTTGCACAGCTTGGGCCGCCTTCACCTACAACCTCAGCGTGAACGGATTTTTCATAATTAGTTGACGGTGATGCTAAATCGAAATCGAATTTTTCAGTTATCACAGGGTCTTCGTGACAAGTTGCACATGTTGCCGGAAGATTTTTAGGAGAAACAGGACTTTCGGTATCGTGAACTTTTACAATTGAATGCGAACCATGACAATTCCAGCAATTTGCAGCTTCTTCCACTCCTTCAAAAATGGAAATACCATGTATACTTTCTCTGTGTTCTGCTGCGATATCTGAATGGCAGATGTAACAATCAGCCGTTTGCGAAAAAGTGAAATTATCAGGATGGTCTTCCAAATTGTTAGAAATATAATTATGACAATCAGAACAATTTAGAAAACCGTGCACAGATTTAGTCAAGTTTGTAACCGTTTCTTCAGTATCATGGCAATCTGCACAAGTTTCTGATCCAACAGCTTCTGTGTGATAAGGATTTGCAAGCACCATACTATCGTGGCAATCACCGCAAAAAGCTTTCGTGATGTTGGAATATGAAGCTATAGGAAAAACATCATGAGTTCCGTGGCAGGTCTTACAATCCGGCGGATCAAGTTCTACGTGTGTCAATCTGTGGTGTATATCTCTTTTTACAAGTTCGGATATATCGTCGTGACAATCTGCGCATGCTACTTTTCTGACACCGGTGTCCATATGTTCCTCATCAACTACATCGCTATGGCAGTCGGCACAATCCAATTCGTAGTGAATAGATTTTTCTGGAAGTGCATCGTGGCAATCCATACAATCAAAATCATCTTGAGCAATTGCCGACGATGCAGTAAGAAAGAAAAGCAGCACTGTTAAAAAAATTAAGCTAAGGGTTTTGTTCATTATCATTCTATACCTTTATGAAAGTTTCTTTATATACTGAACATCATAAAAACTATTATTATACTTTTAATATTATCTACTTATTTACTAAATGTGTTTTATAACACATACAAATTGAACACTAATATCATAGTCTGACGCAGCAGGTGATACCGCAGAGCAGTCGATAATCCAAATACGAAATATAGATCTTCCAGATGTTTTTATATGTTGCATTAATGGTCTCGTTTCTGGCAGCAAGATTAACTAAATATTTTTTTCATTCCAGCTCTTTAAAGCCCTTACGACTTCTGACATTGCAGAAATTATCGCTTTCTGCTTGTCAAATTCAAACTCTTCTATAATATCTTGATGAAGTCTAATATGGCTCAAGTTCAGCTTTTGAATAAACGGCTTACTTGCTTCGGTAAGATAAACAATAACATTTCGTTTATCGCTGGGGTCAATTTTTCTTACAATTAGATTTTTGCCTTCAAGAGATGTTAAAATATGCGTTATTCTTCCCGGGGTCAAATTCAATTCCGTGCTAATTGTCTTGATTGGAAGAAAATCTTGTTCGGTAAATAATTTTAAGCATCTGAATTCGGCTGGTGTCAAATTAAATGATGATGCGAATTGTCTCTCTTTTTTGTTGCATATCTTAGCTATTTCGCAGGTTAAAAGAGACATTCTTTCCGCCAGGTGATCCAAAGCTACATAGTTCATTCCTTTCCTCTAATATATCAGATTGTTTTACTTATTAAAATATATTTTCAAAATTGGAAAAGCAACCCTTTTTATCCGAATTTTTCTGCATTTGTATAAATTTCAACCAAAACATTAATTTGTTATCTTTAATGCTAAAATTTTCGAGAAAAAATGAATTTATTAGTCACTGGAGGAGCCGGCTACATTGGTTCTCACTTTGTTCGGGAGGCACTAAAAAAGGGCCATAGTATTGTAGTTTTTGACAATTTACACCGGGGCAACAAAGAATCAATTCCTGAAGGAATTGAATTTAGAAAGGTCGATTTGTGCAATAAAGAAGAACTCCAAAAAGAGATAAAACAATTCTCCTTCGATTGTGTCGTTCACTTTGCGGCACTAGCTTATGTGGGAGAATCTGTTGAAAATCCTTCGCTTTATTACAATAATAATGTGGTGGGAAGCTTAAATTTAATCTCCGCATGTGTCGAAAACAAAGTCGATAATTTCATTTTTTCGTCCACTTGTTCACTTTACGGAAATCCCGAACATATTCCTATTACGGAATCAGAAAGCATCAAACCTATTAATCCATATGCATATACAAAGTACTTCATTGAACAGATTCTTGCCGATTATTCACGTGCTTACGATATGAAATATGCGGCACTGCGCTACTTCAATGCAGCCGGTGCAAATCCGAATGGGGATATCGGCGAAAAGCACGAGCCTGAGACGCATTTGATCCCTATCGTCCTAAAGAATGCGATCGATGATTCGGAACCTTTTTATGTGTTCGGGAATGATTATAATACCGAAGACGGAACTTGTATACGCGACTATATTCATGTTGTCGATCTAGCAGATGCTCACTTGCGTGCGATTGATTACATTGTCGATCAGAAAAAATCAATAGTTCTTAATCTTGGAACGGGAAACGGTTACTCTGTACTCGAAATAATTAGAAAAGCCGAAGAGATTACAGGAAAGAAATTGAACTATAAAGTAATAAAAAGAAGAGAAGGCGATCCGGCAATTCTTGTTGCAGATAATAAAATGGCAAAAGAAGTTCTAGGCTGGCAGCCTAAATTTGCTTTAACCGAAATTATCTCTTCGGCATGGACCTGGCATAAAAATCCAAAATTTTAGGCTATAAATGAATGTACAAAAAACAGAAATAGACGGGCTTCTTATCATAGAGCCAAATGTATTTGAAGATGATCGGGGTTATTTTTATGAATCCTTCAATAAGAAGAGATATAATGATCACAATCTGACATTTGAGTTTGTTCAGGATAATATTTCCAAATCTAAAAAGGGAACGGTAAGAGGATTACATTATCAAGTAGGCGAATTTGCGCAGGGTAAACTCTGCCAAGTTATTCTTGGAGAAGTCCTAGATGTTGCTGTGGATATTAGATTTAATTCTCCTACCTTCGGAAAGCATGTCTCGATCGTGCTTTCGGGAGCAAACAAAAAGCAGTTCTGGCTTCCGCCCGGATTTGCACATGGATTTTCGGTTTTATCAGATGAAGCAATTTTTAGTTATAAGTGTACTCAAATTTATGATAAAGAAAGCGAAAGAGGAATTTTATATTCCGATCCCGATTTGGCAATTGATTGGAAAATTTACGATCCAATAGTTTCGGATAAAGACCAAAAAGCCATCAGATTTAAGGAGATAGAAAGAAATTTTGTTTATTGATTTTATATAATGGAGAAAATTAGATGAAAATTTCTGTAATTGGTACAGGTTATGTCGGACTAGTTTCCGGAACATGTTTTTCCGAAATGGGAAATCATGTAATTTGTGTGGATAATAATCCCGAAAAACTAAAGAAATTGAGAAATGCAGAAATCCCGATTTATGAACCCGGACTCGATATTCTCTTCTACAGAAATATTGCAAAGAAAAGATTGGAATTTACCGACGATCTTAAACAGGCTGTTCTAAGTTCACAATTGATATTTCTTTGTTTACCTACACCTCAAGGCGAAGACGGTTCGGCAGATCTGCAGTATGTATTCAAAATATCGGACGAAATTGGAAATATTTTGAGAGAGCAAGGTGATGAAGATTTTAAAGTAATAGTTAACAAAAGCACAGTTCCTGTCGGTACCTCTTCCAAGATCAAAGAAATTTTGGAAAAACATGAGCTTAAAAATTTTGATGTAGTATCGAACCCGGAATTTTTACGCGAAGGTTTTGCTGTTGATGATTTTATGAAACCTGATAGAATTGTATTCGGCGCAACGGATGAAAGATCAAAACAGTTGATGAGAACATTATACGAGCCGTTTGTACGCCAAGGGAACCCGATAATTGAAATGGATCCTTACAGCAGCGAGGTAACTAAATATGCCTCAAACTCATATCTCGCAATGAGAATTACCTTTATGAACGAGCTGGCAAATTTCTGTGAAAAAGTTGGTGCGGATGTTGATCTGGTTAGAAAAGGAATGAGCACAGATACCAGAATCGGAAAAAGGTTCTTATTCCCCGGCATTGGTTATGGCGGTTCATGTTTTCCTAAAGATGTTAAGGCGCTCACAAAAACTTCACAAACGGTCGGAAGTGAAATAAAACTTCTTACTCTCGTCGATCAGATAAATGAGCGACAAAAATCGATAATAGTTGAAAAAGTATTGGATCATTTCGGAAACAATATTAAAGGTAAAAAGTTTGCGGTGTGGGGATTGGCTTTTAAACCAAACACTGACGATATGAGAGAAGCACCATCTCTTGTTGTAATTAACAGCTTGCTTGATGCAGGTGCGGAAGTGAAAGCCTATGATCCGGCGGCTATGGAAAATGCAAAGTTCTATTTAAAAGATTCAATTGAATATTCGACCGATCAATATTCAGCACTCGAAAATGCTGATGCATTATTGATATTGACGGAATGGAATGAGTTTAGAAATCCAGAATTCGAGAAATTAAAAGATATGCTCAAAAACCCGGTTATTTTTGACGGACGAAATATATATACGCCGAAAAAAATGATCGAAATCGGGTTTAAGTATTATTCCATTGGACGATTGGCAATAAACGGTTAAGAGTTAAGAATTTTCTCGTAATATTTTAGATACTGCGGAACAATTTTATCTTTCTCAAAATGTTTAACTGCTCGTTCGCGTGATTTT
The DNA here is from genome assembly GCA_964499285.1 of uncultured Melioribacteraceae bacterium. Lineage (GTDB taxonomy): Bacteria > Bacteroidota > Ignavibacteria > Ignavibacteriales > Melioribacteraceae > JAGFIY01. The sequence continues at coordinate 98,593 of CAZCLA010000002.1, read as the reverse complement.
TTCGAAAAACTTTTATACTTCTTCTCGTTTTGCAGAAGTTCGATTGTATATTTCGACATTCTTTCAACATCTCCGAACTCCGCGATAAAACCAACTTCGTTGTGAAGAATCAATTCCGGAAGTCCGCCCACACTTGAGCTTACAACCGGAATTCCGCAAGCCATTGCTTCAAGTGCCGAAAGCCCGAAACTTTCTGATTGAGAAGGCATCAAGAAAACGTCGGATGCACTTAGGATTTCGGCAAGTCCGTCCTGTTTACCGAGAAATATCACATCTTTTTCAAGTTGAAGTTCACGAGCTAATCTTTCGCATTCAGATCTATCGGGACCATCTCCCACAAGTATTAATTTGGCGGGTATTTCTTTTTTCACAATTTCCAGAATCCGAATTGTATCAGGAACACGTTTTACTCTTCTAAAATTTGAGACGTGTACTAATATTTTTTCATCGTTAGGAGCAATGTGTTTTTTGAATTCATCATGACTAACGGGCTTGAATTTTTCGATATCGATAAAATTTGTTATTACTTCTATTTCTTTATCAATGTGATAATTTGTTATCGTTTTCTCCTTCAGAAATCTTGAAACAGCCGTGACGCCGTCGCTCTCTTCAATACTGAATTTCACAAGCGGTAGGAATGAAGGTTCAAGACCAACAAGAGTTATATCTGTTCCATGCAGCGTTGTAATTATTTTTATATCCTTCGATTGCTTTTTAAGCATTTGTTTTGCTAGATATGCACTCGCTGCATGTGGTATTGCATAGTGAACATGAATGAGGTCAAGATTTTCATATTCTATAACCTCAAGCATCTTGCTTGAAAGGGAAAGTCCGTAGAGCTGGTGTTCAAAAAGCGGATAAGAGCTAATTTCAACTTCATGAAAATAGATGTTCTCGATAAATTGTGCTAATCTATGCGGAAGAGCATAACTAATAAAATGAATCTGATGACCCTGTGACGCAAGTTCTTTTCCCAATTCGGTAGCAACAACTCCGCTTCCTCCGTAAGTTGGATAACAAGTAATTCCGATCTTCATGAAGTAAACCTATCTTTATAAGAAAATTATTTTTATAACTTTCGAAAACTAATCAATTTTATCGGTTATAAAAATTAAGAGAAAACATACTGCTTTGAATCAAAATGACTTTCCGAAAATGATGTTATTTTGTGAGGGCAATAATTCTTAATATATTTGCCAAAATTTTAAGAATTGTAAAATCGCATAGGATTAAGATATTAGTACAATGAGTCAAAATTATAAAACAACAGGCGAACTTATCAAAAAAAGAATATTGATAATCGGTTCGAACGGTATGCTGGGGCAGCGGCTTGTTCATTATTATTATACCGATGAAAACGTTGAACTTCTCTGCTGTTCAATTGAAAAGGAATCATTTATGCCCGGAATTGATTATAGAGAGCTCGACATTTCGGTAAAAAAGGATGTTAAGAAGATTTTTCACGAATTCTATCCGGATGTTGTAATAAATGCTGCAGCTTACACCAACGTTGACAAATGCGAAACTGAAAAAGAAGTTGCTTGGAAAATAAATGTGGACGGTGTCGAAAATCTGATGTACTTCAGCAAGGTGATTGAAGCACATCTGATTCAAATTTCCACCGATTATGTGTTTGACGGTAAAGAAGGTCCTTATTCGGAGGATTCTCCAGTCAACCCGGTTGGTTATTATGGAAGGACAAAACTTGCAAGCGAGAATTTATTGTTGGCTTCCGGCGGAGTTTATACAATCATTAGAACCAATGTCCTCTATGGTCCGGTCAAGTTCGGGAGACCCGATTTTGTGAAATGGGTTGTCACGTCCTTGAGGGAGGGGAAAGAGATAAGGATTGTAGATGATCAATTCAATAATCCGACATACATTGATGATCTCGTCAAGGCAATTGACTCAGCAATTCAGAAAAAAGCAGTCGGAGTTTATCACATCGGGGGTAGAGAGGTGCTGAATCGATACGATTTCACATTAAGAATTGCAGATTTCTTTGCTTTAGATAAATCCTTAATTAAAAGAATAAAAACCGAGGAGTTAAACCAAATCGCAAGAAGACCTCTTAAATCGGGATTATCGATTACAAAAGCTGAAAATGAACTAGATTATTTTCCAAAATCAATCGAGAAATCTTTTGAAAAAATGAAAGAGGAAATTGAGCTTTAATGGAATTTTTATCCAAATACGATACTTTTATTTTTGATCTAGATGGAACAATATATCTTGGTGAAAGGCTTATTGACGGATCCGTAGAGTTGATCGATAAATTAAATTCACTGGGAAAAGATTATATTTTTATCTCGAACAAAACTACCGGAAGTGTGAACGATTATTACAAATTTTTGAAGAAAAAGGGAATGAATATCCAAAAGGCATCAATTATTAATTCCACGGTGGTTCTAAAACAATTTCTTTCGAAAAATCATCCAGGGGAACTTTTTTATGCAATCGGTGAAAAATCATTTATAAATGAGTTGATAGAAGCAGGATTGGTGTATTCTAAAGATCCGATAAAAATCAAAATCGTTATTGTCACTCTAGATCGAACATTCGATTTTTTAAAACTTGAGATTGCAGCAAAAGCTTTAGAAAACGGAGCACATTTTTATGCTGCAAATATCGATGACACCTGTCCGGTAGAAAACGGGGAGATAATGGACGCCGGCGCAACAATTTCTGCACTCGAAAAACGATGCCACAGAAAATTGGAACTCCACTTCGGAAAACCATCCGATTTTATGATCGATGAAATTAAAAAAAGAATTTTTGATCCCGACAAAATTTGCTTACTTGTTGGGGATAGATTGGAAACCGACATTGCAATGGCTGCAAAACTTGGAATTGATTCAGCGCTTGTTACGACAGGTGTAAAAATTTTCCGTGACGGAAATTCTCTTCCTGAACCGACTTACAAAATTAGCTCTATTGGAGATTTATTGAACGGTTCAACAAATGCTCACAAAATTTGAAATCGAGTTGATAATTACGGATTTTAAACTTAATATAAGAACATTAAAAGAAGTAACACTATTTTAACTAATAAAAAAGGAGGAGTTATGAAAAGAGTTTGGTTAACAGGTTTTGTTTTATTGATGTTGGGATTATTTTTGAACGCTCAAGCTCAACCACAAGTTCAAAGCGGCGGTTACTTCTTTGATGCTAATACTAAACATTTTACTCTTGATAAAAATGAAGGTAAAAGAACAGTTGAGCTTGAAGTAAATTTTAAGAAACCTTTTGATTCAAAACCTAATGTTGTTCTTTCAATTACTGTTCTCGATGCGGTTAAGGATACAAAAATGAGATATTCGGTTGAAGCTGTTGCGGTAAGTCGTGACGGGTTCGTCGTCAAAGCATCTGTCTGGGGAGACACTCAATTAACTGCAATCGGCGGAAATTGGATTGCACATACTGAATAATTGTACTCGAATTTTGCTGAAGCTGTTATTCTTGAAGGAGTAACAGCTTTTTTTATTTTAAATTATAATTGAAATGGAAATTTTATTGAGTTCGATATAATTTTTAAAATTTTAGACTGGTAAAATGTTTTTTGTTATAAGTAAAAATTGAGTAATTAACCGGGGGTTAGAAAAATGAAAATTGTGAAACTTGTTTTGATGATTTTAATTGTACCGATTGTATTATTTGCTCAAGTAAATTCGAATAACGATACTGAGACAATCAAGCAATTGAAGAAGAATAACGAAAATCTACAGCACAGATTGGACGTGCTGGAGAAAAAAATTGATGATGTTATTTGGTTTGAGCGACTAAAGGATGTTGCTTTTGTCGATAAGGTGTTTATTACAGGTCCTCCTTCCGAGAAAAATTTTAAGAACAAAACTGCAATGGGAGTTAATAATCCATGGAAATTTTGGAATTATGTTTTTCTTCCAAAAAATCTTGATCTTAATAAAAAATATCCATTAATAGTTTTTCCTCATGGTGGCGTTCATGGTGATTTTACAACATACTATACACACATTGTAAAGGAACTTATCTATCAAGGGTATATTGTTGCAGCTCCCGAATACAGAGGAAGCACAGGCTATGGCAAAGCTCATTATGAAAGAATCGATTACGGAGGACTCGAAATAGAAGATGTTTTTAGCACCAGAAATTATATGATAGAAAATTATGAGTTCATAGATGATGATAGAATTGGAATCATCGGATGGAGTCACGGCGGTTTAATAACATTGATGAATATTTTCGAGTATCCTGATGATTATAAAGTTGCATTTGCCGGGGTTCCGGTAAGCGATCTAATTGCAAGAATGGGCTACTACACAGATGAATACCGTGATCTTTATTCTGCCGATTATCACATTGGTAAAACAGCTTATGAGAACGTCGAAGAATATAAAAAACGTTCTCCCGCTTGGAATACTCATAAGTTTAAGAATACTCCGTTACTTATCCATACAAACACAAGTGATGATGATGTAAACGTTCTTGAAGTTGAACATCTGATTAAATCACTTAAAGCTGATGGTAAAAAATTTGAATACAAAATTTTCGAGAATATACCCGGGGGACATTCATTTGACAGAATTGACACAAAGATAGGTAAGGAAATTAGACTCGATATCTGGAAGTTTTTGGCAAAATATTTAAATCCTTCGAATCCTATCACTTCACTTCAAGAGTTGTTCGAAGCATCATATATTAAGTAAAAAATGATAATCCCGCGAAAAACTGCGGGATTATTGTTCAAAATCACTCAATTATTTCAAAGCAAAAATTAATTGTATTTTTTATTCGGACATTTAGTATTTTTATTTAATCACAATCATGAACATTGGATGAAAAGTTTTGTAGTAATTTTTTTTGTGGGGATGTTAATATCAAACGCTTACGCCCAAATCTCTTACACAGCAGATCTCAGATCGCACGTAGATAGTATTATCAACAATATGATTGATACGGAAGGGACAAACGAATATCAAACTCCCACAGCCCAACAAATTGCAGACTGGGATTCGACGATCTCAAAATTGTTATCAGCCGATTATGCTGATGCGGCAGCATTTGCAAATCAAGTAGATTATAGACTTTTAGCTTTTACTGACAACGGAGACAATCCGTCAAAACTTTACTATGTTCTCGAGCAAACTCAAGCATCTACTAATTACTGGGGTACATTCATTTATAATCCTTCACCTCAAAGAACAAAGTTGTTTATTCAATCGCCTCATCCAGAGTACGATTTCAATACCGGCAAACAAGGATTTTTCGTATTCAGAGAAATTGGGGCACTTGCATTTTTTGTTACTGGAATAAACAGATGCAACAATGCTGCGTTTTCAACTTGTGACGGCACAACGAGTGTCTGTTCAGGTTCTTCCGAAGCTTACAGAATATCGGACCAGCCGCACGTTATTAATGGCACACTCCAAAAGACTACCGAAATGATGGAGAATAGAATATCCGATATGATTACAATACAGCTGCATGGCTTTTCGAAAGATATCGGCGATCCGGATGTAATAATGAGCAACGGGATTCAAAACGATGCACCACCTGTTGATTATCTTGATCAACTTAGAACTAATCTTTTGGCTGAAGACCCATCACTTACTTTTGTAATCGTTCATGATGACTTAAATTGGACTGAACTACGCGGACTCGTAAACACTCAAGGAAGATTTATTAACGGCGCACCTGATCCTTGTGACGATAACGCAACTGTGAACACCGGAAGGTTTCTCCATTTAGAGCAAGCTAAAATAAAATTAAGAGAAAACGAAACAGATTGGACAAAAATGGTTAATGCTCTTGCAGATACTTTTAATCCCGACGGGCTCCCGGTTGAATTGATTTCATTTGAAGGAGAGGTTTTTGAGAACAAAATTAAATTGATTTGGCAGACAGCTACCGAAATAAAAAATTATGGTTTCGATGTGGAAAAGTCTAACTATCATGACATTTGGGAAAAGATTGCTTTTGTAAGTGGTCACGGAAACAGCAGCAGTCCGAAGGAATATGTTTATTTCGACGAAAATCCTTCAATAGGCAAAAACAAATATCGATTGAAACAGATTGACACCGATGGGGCTTTCAAATATCTGGAAACTCTTGAAATCAAAATTGAAAATACAGTCCCGAACAAATTGGAACTCTTTCAAAACTACCCAAACCCGTTTAATCCGATTACAAATATAAAATATGAGCTTAACACTGAAGGAATAGTGACTTTAAAAGTTTATAACCTCCTCGGCAAAGAAATTAGAACACTAATTAATGAATATAAAAATCCCGGAAGATATGATGTCGAATTTAATGCCGAAGGTCTTCCGAGCGGAATTTATTTCTATCGTCTTACTTCAAACGGAGAACACCGCCTCGTAAGAAAAATGCAGCTACTTAAATAAGTCTGATCTAAGCGGATAATTAGCGTAACATCTGCGTAAATTGTACGTCTAAACCTTAGTATATATTTATAGAGGAAATTATGGGACATAAAATCTCATTAATAAAATTAATTATCACGACAATTTTCTTCTCCTCATCGTTATCATTTTCTCAAAATGTGATCGATATTATGCCAGTTCCGGTTGGTGAAATTTCTTCTGCCGCGTTTGAGTTAAGAAATTCGGGTACAATTACGGTTAAGGGAACAGCGGCATCTTTTGATGATTTCAACGATTCAATGTATTTCTATGCGTGGATTTTAAATGCCGAAACCAGGAAAGTTGTATGGCATCTAGAAGATACCGATTCTTTCGAAGAAGATGGCGGAGTTTACAGCTTTAATGAGAATATTGATCTCAATGCTGGAGAATACGAAATTTATTTTGCCGGTAATGAGATGGATGATCATAAAGTCATAAGCGGCTTAAATGATTTGATCAGAAAAATTTTCGACCGTGAAGGAAAATTTAGAAATCGTCATATCTCAAAACTTAATTTATCTGTCTCAGGTAACGAGGATAACCTTAAGCAAGTGGATAGAAATGCACTGCTTGCAAAAGCTATTAAAAATGCTGCTATCTCAATCAATAGGGTAGGTGATGATGAAAGTTTCGAAGTGGGATTTACGCTCGAAAAAGATTTGAAGTTCAGAATCTATTGTATTGGCGAAGGTTATGATTCTTCGCTTTATGATTATGGCTGGATAACGAATGCAGAGACTTTTGAAATTGTTTGGCGAATGGATGCACGAAAGGCAATGTCTGCAGGAGGCGGAAGAAAAAACTTAATTGTGGAAGATTATATAGAACTCCCTGCAGGAAGTTACTTATTAAATTACGTAACAGATGATTCTCATTCATACGATCATTGGAACGTACTTCCACCCGAAGATCCGCAGTTTTGGGGGATTACTCTTTGGTTAGAAATTCCTTCCGATAAAAAATTTGTAAAGGATTTTAAGCAATCCGACATGCTTCTGCCAATTGCTGAAATTAATAAAGTCGGAAATTCAGAATATTTATCGCAAGGCTTCCATTTAATGAAAGATATGAAGGTTAGAGTCTATTGCATGGGTGAAGGCACAAATGTTTCGAGACTTTCAGATTACGGCTGGATTGTTAATGCTGACACACGCGAAACGATTTGGAATATGCTTGATAATCCCAAAATAACTCATGCCGGCGGCGCCGCAAAAAATAGATTAGTGGACGAAGTAATTTCTTTAGCTGCCGGAAATTATATTGCCTACTATTCCACTGACGATTCTCACGCTTTCGCTAAATGGAATTCTGCCCCTCCGTTTAATCCTAAAATGTGGGGAATAACTTTATGGCCTGCAGATAAAAAAGATAGTGACCAATATTCAATATTTGATCCAAAAAATTATAAGAGTGAAAATATTATTACCTCTATTACAGGTGTTGTTGACAGCAGAGATTATAAGAAAGCGTTCAAGCTGGATAAAGAAACTGAAATTAGAATTATTGCAATCGGAGAAGGACAATCATCAGGAATGTATGATTATGGGTGGATTGAAGATTCAGACGGAAACGCTATTTGGGAAATGACATATAAAAAAACGACTCATGCCGGCGGAGGTACGAAGAACCGATTGTTCTCCGGAACATTAAAACTTTCTAAAGGAGATTACGTGCTTCGCTATAAAACCGATGATTCTCATTCGACGGGTAATTGGAATACAACACCGCCGACAAATCAAGAGCTTTACGGAATTACAGTTTCGTTCGAAAACTAAAAGTTATGAGAGATTTTCTGAATTGAGGGCTGAAGGCAAAGTTGTCTACAGCCCTTTTTATTTTTGCACTTACCTTGAGTATCATTATTTTGCTTCTCTAATTTTAAGAGTCAAATGATGAAAAAAATATTTCTAATGCCCTTAGCTATTATTATGATATCTGCGGCTAATTTCGCTGCAGGTGAAAATCTTCAAAACTTGAATATTTTCTTAGGTAGATGGATTTCACAAGGGGAAAATTCAGAAATAGTTGAAGTTTGGGAGCGTGCCGGAGATTTTACTTTCGAAGGATACAGTTATAAAGTGAATAAAATCGATGGTACGAAACAGATTTCCGAAACATTGAGATTAGTTGAAATGTCCGGCGAAATCTTTTATTTGGCTAAGGTAAAGCACAATGAATTACCCGTGCCTTTTAAACTTTCTGAAAGCGGTAAATCCAGATTTGTATTCGAAAACCCGGAACATGATTTCCCAAGAAGAATTGAATATAATTTTATTTCAGATAAAAAATTGGAAGTGACAGTGGGTAGTGGCAGAAAATCTTTTATAATACAATTTGAAAAAGAGATCGAAAATGAAGAGTAAAACTTCGCTAAATCAAGATACATCTCGTTGGGATAAAGCACAGGAGTATGAGAAAAATTGGTGGGCTGAAAGGAAGGATTTAGTAGATTTTAATTTCTATAAACAATTTGCCGGAGATATGATAAATTTTATTTCTCCACATTTTGAAATAAGTGCTGATACAAAAATTTTGGAAATCGGAAGCGGTGCAGGCGGAATAATAACATATCTTAAGGAAAGCGAAAAACGTTATGCAATTGATCCGCTTGAGGAATTTTATTCTTCTGTCGGGGAGTTTAAAAGACAGCGCGACAAAAACGTGAAATATTTTACCGCCACCGGTGAAGCTCTTCCTTTCGAAAAGAATTATTTTGATCTGATTATAATGGATAATGTTCTTGATCACTGTATTAATCCAGATTTGGTAATGAATGAAGCTGCGCGGGTAATAAAACCGAACGGATATTTATTTTTCAAGCAAAACACATATCACGTTTGGGGAATTTTTATCAGGCTAGTGATGGAAAAAATGTTAATCGATAAAGGGCATCCCCACACTTTTTCAAAAGCGAAGTTGAAAAAATTTGCATCTGAGAACAGTTTAAAAGAGTTGAATAAAACCCGCAGCGGTTATCTTGGCACTTGGTTGCGAGAAATTAGAAGTGCCGGATTAAAAAATAAAATTAAAGCATTCCTTTTTGTTACTCGCGATAAAGTGACAATACTTTACAAAAAAATATAACGGTTAAATTCTCATGTTCTCTGAAAAAGCAGTTAAATTTTTTTTAAACCAAGCCGTTCCGAAAAATCTACCGGATAAAGTTAGTTGTTTAAATCCGTATGAATCTAAAGAAGTAATTGAAATTGTTGATCACTTCTTCAGGAAATATTATTGTGATTATGAAGAAAGAATCTTTATTGTGGGAATAAATCCCGGCAGATTCGGCGGTGGAATTACAGGTGTCGCATTCACCGATCCAGTAAATCTCGAAACGAAATGCAGAATTCCAAACTCATTCGATAAGAGACACGAACTATCAAGTCGGTTTGTTTACGACTTGATTGATGTGTTTGGAGGGACGGAAAAATTCTACAATAAATTTTTCATAACCGCACTTTTCCCGTTTGCTCTAGTTAGAGACGGAAAGAATTTCAATTATTATGATTCGAAAAAGATTTATAGAATTCTGAAACCCGGGATTATTAAAACATTTCAGGAACAGATTAATTTTGGTGCTTCGAAGAAAACTGTTATTTCTTTCGGAAAAACGAACGCACAATATTTAACTGAAATCAACAACGAGATTGAATTTTTTGACAATATAATATATTTCGATCATCCCAGATTCATTATGCAGTACCGTTCAAAAAAAATTCCCGAATACCTGGGAAATTATTCAAAAATTTTGAGCAATCTTTAGAGAAACAAAAATTATTCGATTTCCCTTTACTAACTCCAATTACTAAATTCGGCAATTTTAAGTATATTTAAACTTTATTTTGAGGATACCATATGATTAAAAAAACAACGTTCTTTTTATTGCTAATGATAGTTTTTACCGGGCAAGTAATGCCTCAAACCGCCGGTGGAAGCATAATGCTAGGTTTTCCTCAGGGTGAATTTAAGGAAAATGTGGATAGACTTGGTTACGGACTTCAATTTCACGGTACGTTGTGGAGTCCTAATAAGCTTAAACCAATTACTGTGGGAGCAAACATAGGTTACTTAATTTACGGAGAAGAAAGAGAATCAAGAAGGTTCAGTCTCACAATTCCTGATGTAATAGTTGATGTAAGCCGAACGAACAGCATTTTTAATTTTCATTTATTAGTTCAAATTTCCCCGTTCACCGGAACTTGGAGGCCCTATCTGGAAGCACTTGGAGGAGGTGCTTATATTTCAACGAGCACAAGCATTGAGAGCGAGTGGGATATAGCAAACGATATTGCTACATCTACAAATTTTGATGATTTCACCTGGAGTTACGGCGGAGGCGCAGGCTTGCTGATAAAGATCGGGGAAGATCTTGGCGATATCACTTCGCTTTATCTAGATCTAAAAGGCAGATATCTTTTCGGTACTAAAGCGGAGTATCTCGCAGAAGGTTCGATTACCATTGACGAAACAAACGGCAACGTATTTTACGATGTTTTAAAATCCACGACAGATTTGGTTACAATACATTTAGGTGTAGTTGCGTACTTCAACTGATTTTTAATACAATTTGAAATAATAGGAGAAACTATGATCGAAAAAATTAGAGAATATTTAGGTTCGGAAGCCGAATCGCTTTTAACTTACAAAGCAAAATTTCCTAAAGAACAGCTTACGCTGCCAGGACCAGATTTTGTTGACCGTGTTTTTATCAACAGTGACCGCCCGAATAAAGTGCTTGGTAATCTCGAATGGATTTATCAAACCGGAAGATTGGCAGGTACAGGTTATATGTCGATTCTTCCTGTTGATCAGGGAATTGAACATTCTGCTGGAGCGTCGTTTGCCCCAAACCCCGCATATTTTGATCCGGAAAACATCGTTAAACTTGCAATCGAAGGCGGATGTAATGCTGTTGCATCTACGTTAGGTGTACTTGGAATGGTATCTCGAAAATATGCGCACAAAATTCCGTTCATCGTAAAAATTAATCACAACGAACTGCTTACTTATCCGAATAAATATGATCAGATTATGTTTGCAAGTGTTGATCAAGCATTTGACATGGGGGCAGCAGCAATAGGTGCTACAATTTATTTCGGTTCGGAAGAAAGTTCACGACAGATTATTGAAGTAAGCGAAGCATTCGAATATGCTCATCAATTGGGAATGGGTACTATTTTGTGGTGCTATCTCAGAAACAATGAATTTAAGAAGGACAAAGACTATCATGTTTCTGCTGATCTTACCGGTCAGGCAAACCATCTCGGTGTTACAATCGAAGCCGATATTATTAAGCAGAAAATGCCGGAAAATAACGGCGGCTATAATGCAATTAAATTCGGAAAAACCAGCAAGAAAGTCTATGATGATCTAACAACAGATAATCTCATAGATTTAACACGCTATCAAGTGATGAATAATTATATGGGTAAAGCTGGATTGATTAATAGCGGCGGAGCCTCTGGTGAAAACGATTTTGCCGAAGCGGTTAAAACTGCCGTAATAAATAAACGCGCAGGCGGAATGGGATTGATTTCCGGTCGTAAAGCATTTCAACGTCCGATGGAAGAAGGGGCTAAACTGCTGCATGCAATTCAGGATGTTTATCTCTGTAAAGATGTTAATATAGCTTAAAATATTAGGGCTCTTCGGAGCCCTCTTTAATTTTTTTCTCAATTCGAATTTTACTTCTTCTTGTTTTTCATAAATTAGTTATGAAAGCACTTTAAAAATATTAGGAGAATTATGTTTAAACATCCCACGGCTGTAATCACTGGAGCAAGCAGAGGAATAGGTAAAGCTATTGCGATTGGTTTAGCCGAGGATAGTTATAAGACAATTCTGTTCGCACGATCAGAGGATGGATTAAAACAAACCGAATCAGAAATCAAAAAAATTGTTAAAGAAAAACATGAACTATTTCCTGATCTTTATTCAATTGATATCACCAATCATGAACAGGTTGCCGCAAAAATCGAAGAAATAAAAAACAACTACGGAAGAATCGATATTCTGTTCAATAATGCTGGAATCTGGAGCACCGGCTCGCTTGATTATTCAGTAGAAGAATACAAAAACGTAATCGAAACAAATCTAATTGCACAATATTCGTTTTTAAAAAATATTGTACCTGTTATGATAAAGAACAGAAATGGACATATTTTCAACTTAGCTTCCAGAGCAGGTATTATTGGATTTCCAGGCTCGGGTACTTATGTTTCATCTAAATTTGGACTGGTAGGTTTAAGCAAATCATTATATACCGAACTTGCTGAATACAATATAAAGGTGACAGCACTATGTCCTTCATATGTAAACACAGATATGGCTAAGCAAGTCAACCCGACAATTTCACCGCACCAGATGATTCAGCCCGAGGACATCTTAAAAACAATCAGATATCTTCTAACTCTTTCAAGTGATGCTTATGTAAAAGAAATAATCATTGAATGTCGCACTAAGCTAAGATAAAAATTCTCAAAAAATTTCCGTTTTTCGTTGGCATTTATTTAATTCTTTTAGATATTAAAATGAAAAAAAAAGTTTTCTGGTCATCAACATCTTTTTATGAGAATAATAAAATATTTTCTTATAATTTGCCTGCTCACTCCCACAACTACAATTTATTCACAACTAAACGATTCTATAAATGTAATATCTTTCAACATTCGTTATGATAATCCCGATGACGGAACAGAAAGATGGGAATGTCGAAAGGAAAGTGTTCTGTTATTGATTGATAAATTCAAACCTGATATTATTGGAATTCAAGAAGCTTTATATAATCAAGTGGAATATCTCTCCGAAAATCTCAAACAATATAATTATACGGGGGTCGGGAGAGACGACGGTAAAGAGGAAGGAGAGTTCTCGGCAATTTATTATAATGATGAGAGGTTCGATCTTCTTTCTGCAAATACATTCTGGCTATCTGATAATCCGAATAAACCGGGAGTTGCCTGGGGTGCATGCTGCAATAGAATAGTAACTTGGGCAAAGTTTAAAGAAAAATTATCCGGCAACATATTCTTTCATTTTAACACTCATTTTGATCATCAAAGTAAAAATGCAAGAGTAAATAGCTCAATATTGTTAGCAGAAAAAATCAATGAACTTGCAGGATTAACTCCGGTAGTTGTAACAGGTGATTTTAACTCAGCTTCTGATTCGGAAGAATTTCTATTACTTCTTGATAATGCTTCTCTTATAAATTGTCGTGATTTTAAAGATAATTCTATAATCAAAAAGGATGATACAACATTTAATGGTTTTGGAAAAATTCTTGATAACGTTATAATTGATCATATATTAATAAACAAAGGTTTCGCTTCGGCTTATTACAAAATTCTGTACGATAAAGAAAACAATAGATTCATTTCTGATCATTTTCCGGTTTTATCAAAAATAACTTTCACCAATAAATAATTCTAAGGGGGAATTATGAGGAAGTACCTTTTCCTGTTCTTTGCACTCTTTGTTTCCATAAGTTTAGTTTTTGCGGAAGGAGATGAGGATAAAAAAGAAGAAAAAGATCCGTTGAATTCTTCGACCTTCAGCGGGTTGAAATTTAGAAACATTGGTCCGGCTTTAACATCGGGCAGAATCGCAGACTTTGCCGTTAACCCGAACAACCACAGCGAATATTACGTCGGCGTTGCTTGTGGTCATGTTTGGAAAACAACAAACAATGGTACAACCTGGAATCCGATTTTTGACAACTACGGTTCATATTCAATCGGTTGTCTTGCTCTCGATCCAAATAACGAACACGTACTTTGGGTTGGAACCGGGGAGAACAACCATCAACGAGCATTGGGATACGGAGACGGTGTTTACAAATCTGTTGACGGTGGAAAATCATTCAAAAATATGGGATTAAAAGAATCCCGTCAGATTGGCAAGATTGTAATCGATCCAAGGAATTCTGATGTAGTTTACGTGGCAGCGGAAGGTTCAGCTTGGGGACCGGGAGGCGATAGAGGTCTTTACAAAACAACGGATGGCGGGGAGACTTGGAACAATATTCTTGAAATTTCTAAGCACACCGGAGTTAACAATCTTGTCTATGATCCACGAAATCCTGATGTTCTCTACGCAACTTCGGAGCAGAGGAGAAGACATGTTCACACAAAAATCGGCGGCGGACCCGAATCAGCTGTCTATAAATCGGTTGATGCCGGCAAAACCTGGCGAAAAATAATGAAGGGGCTTCCAAACGTTCATATAGGTGGAATGGGAATCGACATTTCGCCAGTTAATCCTGATGTGATTTATTTAATTGTTGAAGCTGCTGAAAATGCGGGCGGATTTTTTAGATCCACAAACCGTGGCGAAACTTGGGAGAAGATGAGCGATCATCATTCCAGCGGACAATATTATAACGAAATTTACTGCGACCCGTTGGATATCGATAAAATATATTCGGTTGAAACTTATTCTCACTACACAACCGATGCGGGAAAAACTTGGAACCGACTGGGAAGAAAAGCAAGGCACGTTGATGATCATGCACTCTGGATTGATCCTGAAGATACAGACCACTTTATTATCGGTGGTGATGGCGGAGTGTATGAAACATTCGACGGTGGGGCAGAATATCAGTTCAAAACAAATCTGCCAGTAACACAATTTTACCGCGTTAACGTGGATAACGAATTTCCGTTTTATAATGTTTACGGAGGAACTCAGGATAACAACTCTATGGGCGGTCCATCGCGAAGCACGAGAAGGACCGGTGTAGTTAGCTCTGATTGGTTTATTACAAACGGCGGTGACGGTTTCTGGGGTGCGATAGATCCGACAGATCCAAATATAGTTTATGCAGAATCACAGTATGGGGGAATGGTGAGATATGATCGCAAAAGCGGTGAGGCAATATCGATTCAGCCTCAGCCCCGAAAAGGAGAACTTACTTATAAATGGAACTGGAACACTCCGCTAATTCTTTCTCCGCATTCTCATACTAGACTTTATACTGCAGCCAACAAAGTTTTTAGAAGCGATGATCGCGGTGACAGTTGGGAAGTAATTAGTGATGATTTGACGACACAAATTGACCGGAATGAATGGAAAGTGATGGATAAATATTGGTCTGTTGATGCGGTTGTGAAGGATGTATCCACTTCCTTGTTCGGAACGATAGTATCGTTTGATGAATCTCCTCTTATAGAAAATTTATTATATGCCGGAACTGACGATGGACTCATTCAAGTTTCTGAAGATGCGAAAACTTGGACGAAATATGGCGAATTTCCCGGTGTTCCTAAATACACATACGTAAGTGATTTAAGAGCTTCAAAGTTTGATGAAAATGTAGTATTTGCAGCATTCGATAATAGAAAAAGAGATGATTTCAAACCGTATCTTCTTATTAGCAGAGATAAAGGTAAAACTTGGACCTCGATTTCCTCAAACCTTCCTGAAAACGGAACGGTTCATTCAATCGAACAGGATTTTATTAATCCAAATCTGTTGTTTGCAGGCACCGAATTTGGAATTTTCTTTAGCCCCAACTCGGGTGAAAAGTGGATTCAGTTTAAAGCGGGAATTCCAACTAATGCCGTTCGTGATATGGTAATTCAAGAACGGGAGAACGATCTCGTTCTTGCTACTTTCGGAAGAGGATTTTACATACTTGATGATTATTCCCCTTTGCGCGAAATAAGTAAAGAATTCTTCGATAAAGAAGCACATATGTTCCCGATAAAGAAAGCGTTGATGTATATCGAAACTGGCGGAATGTATGGTCAGGGTTCTACTTATTATTCTGCTGAAAATCCATCGTTTGGTGCAACATTTACTTATTACCTGAAAGATGTACCTCAAACAAAAAAGCAGATTAGAAAGAAGAAAGAAAAAGAGTTCTTCGAAAAAGGGGAAAGAATTCCTCAACCAAGTTATGAAGAACTTCAAGCCGAAGAAAAAGAACTTAAACCACATCTGATCTTTACGATTTATGACGAAGACGGAAACGAGGTAAAGAAGATTCAGAAAAATGCATCGAAGGGAATAAACAGACTAACTTGGGATCTAAAGTATTCTTCACCTTTTCCGGTTTCTATCAGAGGAGGAAAATTTGATCCGGTAAGAGATAACGGCAGCAGTATTTTGGTTATGCCCGGAAAATATAAAGTTGCTGTCGATCTTTATCATGATGGAAATTTCAAAAGGTTAATTGAGCCTGTTGAGTTCGAGACAGAAGTACTGAAAAACACAACTCTTCCTGCTGATAAAAGAGAAGAACTTGTTGCTTTCCAAAACAAAGCTTCGAAACTTGCACGTGTCGTGAGAGGCACACAAGAATATGCACAAGAAGTTCAAAAAAGAGTAGAGTATTTGAAACAAGCAGTGTACGCAACTCCCGGCATTGATAATAATTTGCTGCTTCGGATTCAGAAATTATCCGATGAAATTGATGATATACTGTTTGCATTTAATGGACAATCTGCAAAAGCAAGTAGGGAAGAAATTCCTCCTTCTCCGGTTAGATTAAACGACAGGCTTGGGACACTAGCTTGGACTCATTGGCGTTCAACCGCAA
>CAZCLA010000002.1:51752-81549 GCA_964499285.1 uncultured Melioribacteraceae bacterium | reverse complement strand
GAGGTAAGTTGTTAGTAGAGAGACGCGTATTGTAATTTATGATTTAACTTTTCCACAGATTCATTGAATTTGTGTGCTTTGTAAAACTGTCCGCACATCTGTCGAACCCTTTCAAAATCGTTGAACTCACTTTCTCTTTTCAGCATATAAAGACTTCTCTCAGAACCTATTTTTACCAGTGATAATGCGGCCATAACTCTTGCTGCTTCGCAGTTTTCCGAACGAAGCATTTTCATCAACGGGATTACAGCTTTTTCGGATCTAAGTTCGCCTAAAAAATATGCCGAACTTATTTTTAATCCGGTATTGTCAGATTTAACACCTTCGAGAAGATTCGATTCGATTTTATGATAGTCTGCCTCAAGATTTTTCTTCACAGGTTCTTTTGCTTGAAGCGATATGAGCGTGATGAATAGGAGTGTAACTAATAAAAACCATAAGTTTTTCATTTTTCCCCCCAGAAAAATTTTAATTAACAACCCTTTTTAACTTTTTGCTACAACCTTTTTAAGAACTCAATTAATAAGACGGAATCAATTTGCTAAAGTTCACTAAATTTTGTGGTCAAAATCAGTGACCTAAAGATTTAGACTAAAAATTCGATAATAAGTTGTAAAAAATTATCCAAATCGGAACGGTAATGTTTATGTATGAAAAATATCGAAAAGAAGATATCGTTGTGGTTCAATTAAATACGAAAAAAGCCACAATTTCGGAGGCAATTAGTTTTAAAAACTATTTGCTGGAAATTATTGAGAATGAAAGTTCTAAAATTGTTCTTGATTGCAGCGGCGTGGTTTATATGGATAGTTCGTTTTTAGGAGCCTTGGTATTTGCCCTTAAAAAATCACTTTCGGCAAAAGGCGAAATCGTAATTCTCAGATCGCTTGAAGAAAGCCCTGTCTGGACAATGTTTTCACTAACGAAGATGGATAAAGTTTTTAAAATATTTACGGATGAAGGGAGTGCAATTGATAGTTTTTAGACTGATTCAAAAAATTAAAATATATAGATCTAATTAAATCCGCTCGTTCTAAAATCTTCTTTTATTGATTTTGCTTTTTTCAAATCAGTAATTACTTCATATCTGCTTGTAATTTTTGTGGAAGTCGATTTTTCTATGCGCCCGCTTTTAACGTACTGTTCTTCCTTTTCAAATGATCTTTTCGCACTGCCGCTTGATGCCGATCTCATTTTATTCTGATTTTTTCTTTGCGGCTTTCTCCGAGGGGGAATGTTTTTGGGACGTTCATATTTATAAGTATTCATCGGTTTTGCAGGTTCGGGAGGCGGTTCTTTCCTGAATTGAGAGGCAATAAATGAAATTATTAAAACCACGGCGAATATTCCAACCAGTCCAAATAATATATATTTTATTACCTCGATTAATTCCAATTCCTTCCACCGCTTTTTTCAAATGATAAACTAATCATGAATTAGGAAATATTCCATCTATTGTGATTCTTAACATAGCTTGTGTCTATTTTAGTATAGCCAAATGATTGCACAAATGAAAGATTAGATGGATAATAATAATTGTTCAATGGAGCTAAAATATTGGTGAGCAAGTCAGAAGTTTTTCCACAATCTCAATAACAGTTCAGTACCCACGGCAGGAATCGAACCTGCGACCTGCGGTTTAGGAAACCGTCGCTCTATCCCCTGAGCTACGTGGGCAGTATTATTAACAAAATATATTTGGTCTTAAAAGTTAACAAATATTTAATTCTTTCGGATGCGTTTAAATTGAATTTCGATGTCCTTTTTAATATTTTTTGAATCACTTTATTAATGTAAGGAGCACTGGAAATGACGACAATTGTTGATGTTTTAGGTAGAGAGATTCTTGATTCCCGAGGCAATCCAACTGTAGAAGTTGAGGTTATGCTTGAATCGGGTGTTATCGGAAGGGCAGCCGTACCAAGCGGCGCATCAACAGGTGAACACGAAGCAGTTGAACTGCGCGATGGCGATAAAAAGAGATATTTGGGCAAAGGTGTGCTTAAAGCAGTTGATAATATTAACGAAAAAATAGCAGATGAATTGATTGACTTTGATGCGACAGACCAGGTAGGTATTGATAAATTTTTGTGTGAACTGGACGGCACTCCGAACAAAGCAGAACTTGGCGCCAACGCAATTTTAGGCGTCTCGCTGGCGGTGGCAAAAGCAGCCGCTATGACATTTGACCTTCCGCTATATAAATATATTGGCGGAACAAATGCGAAGACACTACCGGTTCCGATGATGAATATTATTAATGGCGGAAAACATGCTGATAATACGGTTGATTTTCAAGAGTTTATGATTATGCCTTACGGAGCGGAAAATTTTGCCGATGCACTTAGAATGGGAACAGAAACTTTTCATGCGTTAAAATCAGTTTTAAAGAAAAAAGGTTTAAGTACTTCCGTTGGTGATGAAGGAGGGTTTGCCCCGAACTTAAGATCAAATGAAGAAACGTTGGATACTATCCTTGAAGCTATTGCTTTGGCAGGTTACAAAGCAGGCAAGCAAATCGGCTTGGCGCTTGATGTTGCGGCCAGTGAAATGTATGATAAAAAAAAGAAAAAATATGTTTTCTTTAAATCTGACAAATCCGAAAAAACAGCAGAACAAATGGTGAATATTTATGAGAAATTAACTAAAAGCTATCCGATTGTTTCGATTGAGGACGGACTGGACGAAAACGATTGGAAAGGCTGGAAAGTGCTTTCAGATCGTCTCGCAACTAAAATTCAACTAGTAGGCGATGACCTTTTTGTGACAAACACAGAAAAATTAAGTGAAGGAATCGAAAAAGGAATAGCAAATTCTATTCTTATTAAAGTAAATCAAATCGGAACGCTGACCGAAACTCTCGATGCAATTGAGATGGCAAAAAGAGCGGGATACACTTCGGTTATCAGCCATCGATCCGGTGAAACGGAGGATACGACCATTGCAGACATTGCCGTCGCAACAAATGTTGGACAGATTAAAACCGGGTCTGCAAGCAGAACCGATAGAATCGCAAAGTATAATCAGCTGTTAAGAATCGAAGAAGAACTTGACTTTACGGCAATCTTTCCCGGAATTCAAGCAATAAATTATAAACAGTAATAAATTTTTGTTGTCTAATATAAGCGTCCAAAATTTGGGCGCTTTTTTTATCTATACAAAACGAAAAATACTGAGGTAAATATGCCCGATACTAAATTGCAAAAGGTGAACAACTTAATTAAGAAACACAATATTGAGATAATCGATTTAAAATGTATTGATTTGACAGGAAGACTCCATCATATCTCTCTTCCCGTAAAAGAAGGTATTATGAAGAAATTAATTGATGAAGGAGTCGGATTCGATGGTTCGAGTTACGGATTTAAAAAAGTAGAAAATAGTGATATGATTATGCTGCCGGATCTTGAAACCGCAGTTCTCGATCCATTCCGTGAAGCACCGACCTTGAGTTTTTATACACATATTGTTCTTACCGATGGAAAACATACCCCGTTTCCGCAAGACGGTCGCTTTCTCGCAAAGAAGGTCAATTCCTTGTTGAAGGAAAAAACGGGAGCGACTCATTCATGGTGGGGACCTGAGTTTGAGTTCTATATTTTCTCGAATGTTGAGTATGACACAAGGACTTCGACTTCGTTTTATAAAGTTGATCATGATGAGGAATTTTATAAACGAGCTTACCATGCGGTAAATCCGTTTGATATTTACGATGATTTTAGGGATGAAGCATGTCGTTATTTTAAAATGTTCGGGATTGATGTAAAATATCATCACCATGAAGTGGGCGAGCGAGGACAGCAGGAGATTGAAACATATTTCAGTGAATTGCTTAAGACCGCGGATAATATTATTACAGCAAAATATGTTCTTTACAACCTTGCGCGCGAACGTGATCTTTTTATTACTTTAATGCCGAAGCCGATGTATCAGCAGGCGGGAAACGGAATGCATCTTCATATGTTTCTTACACGGAACGGCAAAAATGCTTTCTACAAAAAAGGTGATTACGGAAATATTAATGAACTGGGGCGTTATTTTATTGGCGGTCTTCTCAAACACGGTCCGGCACTTTCAGCTTTCACTAATCCAAGCACAAATTCCTATAAACGTTTAGTCCCCGGTTACGAAGCGCCTGTTGCGATGACGTACGGTCAAGGTAATCGTGCATCAGCAATTAGAATTCCAAAATATATTTCCAACCCTGATGAAACGAGATTCGAATATCGTCCGCCTGATGCAACGGCAAATCCATATCTTTGTTTAACGGCGATGCTTTTAGCCGGGATTGACGGTGTTGCAAATAAAATCGATCCGGTTAAGGAGGGATTCGGTCCGTTCGATAAAAATATTTTTAGTGAAGAGATAGTTGATAAGATTCATTTCCTTCCGCGTAATTTAACCGAAGCGCTGGATGCGTTGGAGGCAGATAACGATTTTCTAAAACGAGGAAATATTTTTACGGATGAACTTCTGCAGCAATGGGTTAATGTAAAATCGGAAGAGGTAAAGGCAATTGGAACGATGCCCCATCCCTTCGAGTACAAAATGTATTTTACTTTATAACATTAATTTATGTTGATGATTTGAGAAATCTTTTTTTATATATTCTTTTTTCGACTTCAATTTTAACAGCTCAAGATTTTGAAAGTTTCGTTAGCTGGATGGACGGGACTTTTTCAAGCGCGGAGCAAGCAGAAGTAGATTCAAATTATTTCAATGTTGTTTTGACGATGAAAATTATTTGGACTGAACAATGCGATGGTGTCTGGATTTATGTTGAACAAGCTCTGGCAGAATCTCTCGAAAATCCGTATCGTCAAAGAGTTTATAGACTTTCTGAAAATGATGACGGCACTTTTGAAAGTGCCGTTTTTTTAATTCCAAATCAACAAGGATTAATGAGCGCTGAGCTTAAGAATTATTTGATCCGAGAGTGTTCGCCTGATTTTCTCGTAGAAAAGAAAGGTTGTAATGTTATAGTATCTTGGAACGAGAATGAAAAATGTTTTGAAGGCTCAACAAGAGGGAAAGAATGCACCAGCAATTTGCGTGGTGCATCATATACAAAATCGAATGTGAAAATATACAGTGACAAATTAATTACGTGGGATAGAGGTTTTGATAAGGAAGACAATCAAGTTTGGGGAGTAGTAACCGGTGGTTACATATTTAAAAGGATTAGTAAGTATAAATGAAAGTTATAATTATTGATATAGGTCTCTATGATCTGGAAAAGCTGAAATCAATTTGCATAGCAGGTGAAGCTGATGTAATAATATCCAAAGCCGAGTCGATGATTTGCGGCGCGGACAAAATTATTTTTCCGGTTTCGGGAGATCCAATTACTGCCCTGAGGAAATTACAGATCACAAATCTTTCCAATCTGATTAAAATTATTAAAAAACCTTTTCTCGGAATTGAAGTTGGAATGCAGTTATTATGTTCGGAAATAAAAGGAAAAAACTTAAGTGGGATGAGTATTTTTAACGTTGGCAGCGAATGTATTATTGATGAGGATAAAAATATTCCTATGAGCATTAATTCTTCAAGTGATGATCCTTTATTTAAAGATTTGGTAGGGGTTCATGACTTTGTTGGTGATGTTGCCTTCAAAATACCGATTAACAATTTTACAATTGCATATTCTGAGTACCAAGGAAATATTTCTGCGGCAATAAGAAAAAACAACTTTTGGGGTGTTATGTTCAAACCCGAATTATTTGGTGAAGCGGGAAAAGTGCTGCTGAATAATTTTATTCATTATTGTTGAGAACGAAAATTATCTCACGATTATCGTGTCTGGCCCAGATACTTTATTTATGTGACATTTACAACCATCTGTATTAAAAGAATAATCTGCTTCGATATCAATCACACCTTTTTTTGCAGTGAAAATCACTTCTTTAGCAACTACGGAAAGCTTAATAGTGTGAGAATCATCCATCACATTATACCAGCCTTTTTCCATCAACGACGATTGGGAGATACTATATTTTTCTCCCGTTTGTTTGTTTCTTGTTTCCGTGATTAATGAATCAATTCCGTTGAGATTTTCATCTGCAATAAACACGGAATAACTGCGGAACTCTTGAGTGCAGATACAATTATTTTCAGAAGAATTTGTACAGCTGAATAAAACAGATAAAAAGAAAAAAGAGACTAGAGCATTATAATTCATTCATAACACTTTCTTTTATTTGATTGAATCTAATGTAATCATCATCCGAGAATAAAATAAACACAATTTTTTCGAACTGATTTGGATTTTCATTCAAATAATTTAAGACTGCTTTCAACGCAATTTTTGAAGCCTGCAGAAAAGGAAAACCGTAAATTCCTGTACTAATTGCAGGAAAAGCAATACTTTTCAATTCTTTTTGAGAAGCGATCTCTAACGATCTTTTATAACAAGATGCTAAAAGTTCAGCTTCACCAGCATTGCCACCGCGCCAAACGGGACCTACCGTATG
Source organism: uncultured Melioribacteraceae bacterium (assembly GCA_964499285.1). GTDB lineage: Bacteria > Bacteroidota > Ignavibacteria > Ignavibacteriales > Melioribacteraceae > JAGFIY01. The sequence continues at coordinate 75,076 of CAZCLA010000002.1, read as the reverse complement.
AACCACATATTTTGCCATTAAGTTGTAACCATTTGTAATTTTTGCATTACCGGTTTCACATCCATTCAACGATTTGCATTCTTTCAAAAGAAGCGGTCCGGCAGCGCGATGGATTGCTCCATCAACTCCTCCGCCCCCGAGAAGTGTTTGATTAGCAGCGTTGACTATTACATCTACATTTAATTTCGTGATGTCGCCTTTTTGAACATCGATAACATTTGTCATTATTTTGTAAATTTTTTAATGAACGTTTTGTGTTGTGGAAAGATTTCTGATATTTTATCAAAATCTCCCATCTCAAAATCGGTGAAATCAAATCCCGGTGCGACCGTACAGCCGCAAAGTGCAAATGAATTTTTATCCTCAACTTCTGCACAGAACCATAATCCTCGTTTAACAACTGCTTGCGGTGAGCATGCATCTAAATTTGCCGTTCCAAGTTTGATTGAGACCAAATTGCCTGCTTCATCGATTGTGTGAATTATAATGTTCGAACCGTAATGATGATGCCAAATTTCATCTGATTTAATCCTGTGTAGTTTTGAAATCTGATTTCCTTGAAGCAAGTAATAAATAGATGTCGAGAAATTTCTTTCGTCGGTATAACGATGGGGGAGATGAACCTTTTTTATTGTTTCGTCCGAACGATAAACCTCTTTAAAAAATCCTCCTTCGGGATGTTCTTCAAGATTCAGTTTTTCTACAAAATCATTATAAGAATACATTGCTTTTCCTCAAGATAAATTCTAATGGAATGTTAAGTCTTTTTGCCCAGTGGCTTTCTGTGTGCTTTCCGTTTTCTTCGATATGTGTCATCAAATCTTTTGATTCTACAAATCCTACTTCTTTTAATTTCCGCATTATTAGTTTATTGTCATCAATCAGTTCTTTTTCCTCGCTGCCACAGTCCAAATATATTGAAACCGGAAAACTCGGTTTTGATTCCGATGTAACTTCATTAATCATTTTTTTATTATCAACCCAAAATGAACTGCTTAAACAAGCCGCTGCTCCGAAAATATTGCTCATATACCAAATCAATTGAAAGGAAAATAAACCTCCGAGAGAAGACCCCATTACCATTGTGTTCTCTCGGTTTTTAATAGTTCTGTAATTCTCGTCTATAAAGGATTTTAATTCGCGTACAATAAAATTCGTGTACTGTTTACCTTTGGGTGTAAAAAAATTATATTCCTCGAGCCTGTCTTTTGAATTATAAATTCCGACAACAATTACTTCGCGGATTTTCCTTTTATGTATTAAAGCTGTTACAGTTTCATCTATCCTCCAATCAACACCAATAAATGCAGTTTGGGGATTGAATAAATTTTGCCCATCATGAACATATAGAACTGGATAGCGTTTGAAACTTGTGTTGTAACTTGGTGGCAGCCAAACAATAATATCACGTTCGTTTTTCAGATTGACGCTGTAAAAATCGTGATAGTGATCCGAATCGCCGATGATTTCATCGCGGTAAAAAGAAAAACTTTCTGCACTCATATTATTCATCAAATAAGAGTTAGTAATTCTAACTGATCAAGACTCGATTGAAAATTTTCTTCTGCAATTAGCTTTGTTAATTCTGAATCGAACCAACCCTTTGAGAGATTGTTTCTATCTGCAACTTTTTTTAGCCAATCCAATTCATGCGGATCGAGTTCAAGATCCAATAAAGAAAGTCTAATTGCATCTCGCAAAAATACTTCGGCTAGTTCTTGAGATGAGAATTTAGGAGGATCGGGATTTATGTGTTCATTTACCAATATATTATCAATTGCTTCACGGCAGAATCTTTTTTCAAAACCGAGTCTGCGTCCTACTTCTTCCATCAATGCAATTTCTTTTGTCGATATTTTTTTGTCCTCTCTTGCTAGAACTAATAACCCTCTAAAATAATTGCTTCTATCCAATACTTCCAATGTATGACCTATTTGTTAATAAACTTCGTCGCAAATATACTAAATCACATTATGAAATTTGTTAATTGATTAAATTGTGTTCCGAATTAATACGGAATTTCAAAACGATACAGCTTTGCATAATTAATGTGCCTAAAACAACCTACATGATGTCTTTTAAAGGCACAAAAGTTGCTTTTCAATAAAAAAAGAAAGAAAATTAATGGAACTTATACCTCTCATAGCGCAGATACTTTTATTAGGAGCACTTGTCCTATTCTTTGTGGTTGTTATAACTTATCTTTTTTCAAGAAATAAGAAAGATATAAATTATTATGAACAGAAAAACTTTGATCCACCAGCTTCGTTATTGATAAAACAATCAAGATCGAGGACGTACGTGGAATCAGTTCCACCATATTCGAGACCGCAGAGAAAAGCACCTCATCCGCGAAAGAATTATTTTCCTTCCTACCCAAATGAAACTTTTCCTGAACAAAAAATTTCGCATGGGACGACAGAGCGAGATTCTCAGTACAGAATTCCGGAAGGACGATTGACCTACACCACAGGCGGAACTCCGCGTTATATCATAGTTAATGAACAGATGCGCGGCAAGCAGCTGGAATTTTCGGATGCGAGATTAAACCCTCCTTATTCAAGGGCTTCATCATTCTAAACTTTTCTTTTATTTTTCTGATTTAGTCTTTAAATCTTATTATACTCATAAGCATTTTTTTGAGTATTAGGGAAATCTATGTTCGCAAATGATTCAAATGGAAGTGAAGATCAACTAATCAACGCACAGCTGAAAAGTTCAAATGAAGATCTATGGCGTGTCTTCAGGATAATGGCGGAGTTTGTCGAAGGTTTTGAAAAGATGGCAAAAATAAAGCCGAGTATTGTAATTTTTGGTTCCGCAAGAACGAAGCCTGAAGATAAGTACTATAAACTTGCAAGTGATGTAGCTCGTGAAATTGTTAAGCATGGTTTTGGGATTATCACCGGCGGAGGTCCTGGGATTATGGAGGCCGGGAACAAAGGAGCCAAGGAAGCCGGCGGAAGTTCTACGGGAATAAATATTTCACTACCTCACGAACAGGGTGCGAACGTTTTTATAGATGATGATAAAAATTTGATGTTCAGATATTTTTTTGTTAGAAAAGTTATGTTTTTCAAATATTCACAAGGTTATATACTTCTTCCGGGTGGCTTTGGAACGATAGACGAATGTTTTGAAGTGCTCACAATGATTCAGACAAAAAAGACAGATAAATTTCCCGTCGTCATGATGGGAAGTGATTATTGGGGTTCATTATTTGATTGGATGCGTGAAAAATTATTGAAGAATAATTACATTAATGAAGAAGACATGAATTTATTCAGTTTGACTGACAATCCCAGAGAAGCGGCAAAACGAATTTATGATTTTCACAAAGGCAAAGATTTTACTCCAAATTTTTAGTAATAGAATATTATTAAATAATTCGTAACAACAGAGTTTTTATATCGCCAATAGTGCTATCTTGAGAATAAAGTTCTAATTATCAATTTCCGTTTAAAGATTTTTTCAGCCAACTCTATCCGAATGTTTTTAACTGTCTAAGAAATTGACTTTCCCTTAAAATTTAAGAAATTTTATTTAGTTCATGATAATAGCATTATATCTTGTGCATAATGGGGTAGAATTGTATATTTGTATATACAAATATAAAGTGCGATTTCATTCCAAAAACGGCATTTTACACATAGCATTTTGTTTATCGTCTTAAAAAGTGAATGAAGATGTGAAATTGAAAATACAGTTCAGTATTATATTCATATAATTCGTTTCTAAAATAAACCGGAGAATTAATGAAAGGAACATCATTTAGTGACTTGAAAAACAAAGTTTGTGTAATTACTGGAGGTGGGGGAGTTATTGGTAATTCTATCGCTACTGGTTTGGCTAAAGCAGGTGTTAAAATAGCTGTTTTGGACATCTCAAAAAAAAATGCGGATGAATTAGCGGATAAGTTAAGGAACGAACAAACTTTTGAGGTTATTGGGGTTGAAGCAAATGTTTTGGAAAAAAGTTCTCTGGTTGCCGCTCAAAAATTGATTAATGAAAAATTAGGAGCAGTAGATTTTTTAATTAACGGTGCAGGGGGTAATTCTCCTGATGCTACAACTAAATCCGAATTTATTACAGATGATCTGGAATCTTTGGAAGATACTTTTTTCGGACTGGATCTAAAGAGTATTACGAAAGTATTTGACTTAAATTTTATGGGTACTTTAATCCCTACAATGGTTTTTGGGAAAGAGATGATTCAACGAAAGTCTGGTGTAATATTAAATATATCTTCAATGAATTCATTTAGACCCTTGACAAAAATCCCCGCTTACTCTGCAGCAAAATCTTCCGTCAATAATTTAACAGAATGGCTTGCCGTTCATTTTGCAAAGATGAATGTGAGAGTAAATGCAATTGCACCGGGATTTTTTATTACTGCCCAAAATAAATTTTTATTAATTGATGAAAAAACTGGAGAGTTGACTGACAGAGGGAATAAAATTATTTCGGCAACACCTATGGGTAAATTTGGTGAACCTGATGATTTGATCGGCTCTGCACTTTTTCTATTATCCGATGCATCGGAATTTATAACCGGTGTCGTAATTCCCGTAGACGGCGGTTTTAATGCGTACAGCGGTGTTTAGTTATATATTTTACTATAAAGACTTAAGACAATAAATAAGTCGTAAGAATAATAAATTTGAGGAACACTATGTCATTAGAGTTAAAGAAAAATTGTAAGTATGCACTGCTTGTCCCGACAAGTATAGGAATTAGAATTACACCTGTAAACGGTCAGCCGGTTCACACCAGCGATATGTTTATGATGCAGGTAACAAGTGCCGAAACTAACGTGGCAAGTGTTTCTTCTTTTTTGGGTTTGCCGGTTAAAGTATTAACCTCTTTTGTAAAAGACAGCCCGATCTCGGAAAAGATTAAGAATAATTTAAAAAGTCGGCAAATGGATTTTGAAGGACCCGAAGTTGAACAAGGTGGACCGTGGGGTCATCGTCATCAATTTAATATTGCAGACAACGGTTACGGATTACGTGGCCCTAGAGTACATAATGACAGAGCCGGAGAAGTTGGTAGAACACTTAATGTAAAGGATTTCGATTTGGATAAAATTTTCGGCGAAGAAGGTGTTCAAATAATTCATTTATCCGGTTTAATCGCCGCACTTTCGGAAAATACAATTACGTTTTGTTTAGAACTTGCACGTGCAGCAAAGAATTACGGAACTAAAATTTCATTTGACCTAAATTATCGTGCATCTTTTTGGAAGGGAAGAGAAAAAGAGTTGAGGGATGCGTTCACTGAGATTGCATCTGTGTCGGATATTTTAGTTGGTAACGAAGAAGACTTTCAACTTTGTTTGGGAATAGAAGGACCTGAAACCGGTGGTAGAGAAGTAAACAAAATTGATAGTTTCAAAGAAATGATAAAAAAAGTAAAAAAAGAATTTCCAAATGCATCTGTTTTTGCTACAACGCTTCGTCAAGTAATTCATACTAATCAACATCTGTGGGGTGCAATAATGCTTCATAAAAATGATTGGTTTGTTACCGAACCGAGAGAAATTTATGTGCTTGATAGAATCGGCGGCGGCGATGGTTTTGTCGGTGGAATGCTTTATGGAATTTTGAAATCTTGGGAACCCGAAAAATGGATGCAGTTCGGCTGGGCGAGCGGTGCTTTGGCTACTACATTTTTAACAGATTACGGACAGCCTGCAGATGAAGAAATGATTTGGAGCATCTGGCATGGCAACGCAAGAGTGAAGCGATAAAAATTTATTGACTATTTATTCATTTATTAAAATAATATTTCTTGGTTTTTAAATTATGTTATACTTTGCTGAAGGCTCGGAAAATAAAGTATTCACACAAGAGGAAATTAAAGAGGCGCTTTTTTCAGCTTATGAAAAATTAGGCAAGAAGAACAAGGTGCTTGCTCTTCCACCGGATATTACTCGCTTTCATTCTAAAGCGGGTGAGTTGACAGCAATTACTTATGATTACTATAAAAGTAAATTGACCGATATTCTACCTGCAATCGGAACACATTATCCGATGACTGACACAGAATTGGAAATTATGTACAAGGGTGTTCCCAAAAATTTATTTAGGGTTCACAAGTGGCGTGAAGATTTGGCGACACTTGGAATTGTTCCTTCCGAATTTATCGAGAGAGTATCCGAAGGAAAATTAAATTATGAATGGCCTGCACAAGTCAACAAATTGCTTGTTGAAGGCGGACATGATTTAATCCTATCAATTGGACAAGTTGTTCCGCACGAAGTTGTTGGAATGGCTAATTATAATAAAAATGTATTTGTAGGAGCAGGCGGACAAGAGGGAATTAATAAAAGTCATTTCCTCGGTGCAGTTTACGGAATGGAACGAATGATGGGCAGAGCAGATACACCGGTTCGCCAAGTTCTTAACTATGCTTCCGATCATTTTGCAAAACATTTACCCATCGTCTATGTGCTAACAGTTGTTGGTAAAGATGAAAATAATAAACTTGTACTGCGTGGTTTGTATATAGGTAATGATTACGAATGTTTCAAACTTGCTGCGGATTTATCGGTAAAAGTAAATTTTATAATGCTTGAAAAACCATTGAAAAAAATTGTTGTTTTTCTCGAATCCGAAGAATTCAAATCCACATGGCTGGGGAATAAAAGTGTCTATCGAACACGCATGGTAATTGATGATGAAGGCGAGTTGATTATTCTTGCGCCTGGATTAAAAGAATTTGGTGAAGATAAACAGATTGATAAGCTAATTAGGAAATATGGTTACTTAACTACTCCCGAAATCTTGAAGCTTGTCGACGAAAACGATGAATTAAAAAGTAACTTAAGTGCGGCTGCACATTTAATTCACGGTTCATCCGAAAATAGATTTAAAATAACCTATTGCCCCGGATCAATTACTAAACAAGAAATAGAAAGTGTTAATTATAACTATGCGGATTTATCTAAAATGTTAGAAAAATACAATCCGGGAAAATTAAAAGATGGTTTCAATAATGTTGATGGCGAAGAAGTATACTTTATTTCAAATCCGGCGCTGGGTCTATGGGCTTACAAAGATAGATTTAAAGAATAAATTCAGGAGAATACAAAGATGAGTAAGGCAGATATTGGTTTAATTGGTCTGGCGGTCATGGGAGAGAACTTAGTGTTGAACATGGAAAGTCATGATTACACAGTTGCAGTATATAATCGAACGACTCAAAAAGTCGACGACTTTGTGAATGGTAGAGGAAAAGGGAAAAATATTATCGGGACACATACGGTTGAAGAGTTAATTCAAAACTTAAAGTCACCGCGTAAAGTTATGATTATGGTTAAAGCCGGAAACCCGGTTGATAAAGTTATCGAGCAGTTTATTCCGCTGCTGAATAAAGGTGATATAATCATCGACGGAGGTAACTCCCACTTCCCGGATACAATACGAAGAACTAAAGAACTCGAAGAGAAAGGATTACTTTTTATCGGAACAGGAGTTTCCGGAGGCGAAGAAGGTGCACTTAAAGGCCCGTCAATTATGCCGGGTGGATCCAAAGATGCTTGGCAGCACGTAAAATCTATTTTTCAAGATATTTCCGCTAAAGTTGAAGACGGTATACCCTGCTGCGATTGGGTGGGTGAAGACGGCGCCGGTCATTTTGTTAAGATGGTTCATAACGGAATCGAATACGGCGATATGCAGTTGATTTGCGAAGTATATCAAATTATGAAAGACTTACTTGGTATGAGTTACGATGAAATGCATGATGTATTTAAAGAATGGAACGAGGGCGAACTTGATAGTTATTTAATCGAAATAACAAGAGATATTCTCGCTTATAAAGATGAAAACGGTGAACCACTTGTAGAAAAAATTCTTGATACCGCCGGACAGAAAGGTACAGGTAAATGGACTGTCGCCGCATCACTTGATCAAGGTGTCCCGCTTACTTTAATAGGTGAAGCCGTTTATGCGCGGACACTTTCAGCAATAAAGGATGATAGAGTTGAAGCATCAAAAATATTAAAGGGACCAAAACCGAAGTTTGAAGGTGATAAAAAACAATTCATCGAAGATTTAAAGAAAGCATTGTATGCTTCAAAAATTGTATCCTATGCGCAGGGTTATGTTTTGATGAGATATGCCGCAAAGGAATACGGTTGGAATTTGAATTATGGCGGTATTGCTTTAATGTGGCGTGGCGGCTGTATCATTCGTTCAATCTTTCTGGGAAAAATTAAAGAAGCTTTCGATAAAAATCCCAAGTTGACGAATTTATTATTAGATGATTTCTTCAAAGAAAAAATTGAATCCTCTCAAGATTCTTGGCGTAAAGTTGTTGCCGCCGCAGCTACAAACGGAATCTGGATCCCAGCAATGTCAACAGCGTTAATTTATTTTGATGGTTATAGAAACGGCCGACTTCCGGCTAACTTGCTGCAAGCTCAGCGCGATTACTTTGGGGCTCATACTTATGAAAGAGTGGACAAACCGAGAGGAGAATTCTTCCACACAAACTGGACCGGAAGAGGAGGTAAAACAGCTTCATCAACTTATAATGTGTAATTAGAACTTATTTTCCATGTTGTGAACAGCGTTGTTTGAGTTTTTTACCTTTAATTATGAAAAAATAGTACAAGTAAAATCAATTGTTCGTAGCTGCTTTTGCTCTTTAAAAGGATGTATAAGTATTATATTTTTTGTATCAATAGAAAATTCATGATTAAAAAATAAAATAGAGTATCACTATGAAAAAGTATCTCTATCTGTCTTTAACTCCCGAAGCTTTAATTGCATCTATGCTGCCGCCGAATGAATTCGGTACTTACTTCGCCGTCGGTACAAAAAAACGAACGAGGGGGCAAGCAATATTCTTTGAAGTAGACCGCGAAAAACTCAACTCTTACTTTCCCTTGGATTTGATTGAAACAAGATGTGTCCCGCAAGAAGATGGTAAACCGAAACGATCCGTTTACTTAGGGATTTACAGGGTTCTTGAACATATTCCGTTAGAAGCAATTAAGAATTTATATCTTGTAACCGATGATGGACGTGTTTTAGAACTTGAAAAAGGAAAGTATGAAGAAAAAACAAACGACAAACTTCACCTGTACCAGCAGCTAAGTCCTGTTTCGCCGTTAATTGCAAGCATAGCAAGTCCCACAAAATTTATAGAAATATTAACGGACAAGAAAAAACCAATCTGGGTGCCCAAAATAGTATTTGTTGAATTAGATTTAGGTGAGCTTGCAAATAATCCGGAAACAGGAAAGACTGATAATCTTCCTTATCCTAATATTCATCATTTACGTGATTGTTTGATTGGTTTAAGTAATAAACCCGACAAACCATCAAAAACAATTATCAGAACTTTTAAAGGTGAACTATTTTATAGAATGTGTAAAAATGGATTCTTCGTGGGTGAAACAAATTCATTCCTGTTTTATCCTTTCCCAACAAACGAAGAATTAAAAGATAAATATCATGTTTGGTGGAGATCTGCTCTTGATATTGGTTTTGGTTGATCTAAATTTTGAGGTTAATTATGATTCCGAATAATTTATTCTGGCTTGTACCTGCCGGTTCAATCCTTGCACTAGGGTTTGCATATTTTTTCTTTAAACAAATGATGAGACGAAGCGAAGGTAATGATACGATGAAAAAAATTGCTGTTTATGTTCGCGAAGGCGCTATGGCATACTTAAGACAGCAGTACAAAGTAGTAATAATATTTTTTCTTTTAATGACAATTCTGTTCGCGATTCTTGCTTATGGATTTAATTACCAAAACCCTTGGGTTCCGTTTGCATTCATAACAGGCGGATTCTTTTCCGGATTAGCCGGTTTTTTTGGAATGAAAACAGCAACCTATGCATCGGCTCGGACGGCTCACGCTGCAAGTAATTCCTTAAACGATGGTCTTCAAGTTGCATTCCGGAGCGGGGCTGTAATGGGTTTAGTTGTTGTAGGCTTAGGCTTGCTGGATATTTCAATTTGGTTTGTCGTATTAAATGCTGTTTATCCTGTAACTCTGACTGACGGACACAACCTAATAGTCGTAACAACAACAATGTTAACCTTTGGGATGGGTGCTTCGGCGCAAGCGTTGTTTGCAAGAGTAGGAGGAGGAATATTCACGAAAGCTGCCGATGTTGGTGGTGACCTTGTCGGTAAAGTTGAAGCCGGTATTCCTGAAGACGATCCGCGTAACCCAGCGACAATCGCGGATAATGTTGGTGATAATGTGGGTGACGTAGCTGGCATGGGGGCAGATTTATATGAATCATATTGCGGTTCAATATTAGCTACCGCGGCTTTGGGATCTGCTGCTTTTTTAAAGGATACTTCAATGCAATTTAATGCTGTGATCGCACCAATGCTCGTTGCGGTGGTTGGAATTGTTCTATCCATTATCGGAATATTTATGGTAAGAGCAAGGGAAGATGCAAATCAAAAACAATTACTCGGAGCATTATCGAGATCAATAAATGTAAGCTCAATATTAATTGTAATATTTTCTCTTGGAGTTATTCAGCTTTTAGGATTACCGAATCCTTGGGGAATTTGGGCTGCGGTTGTAACAGGTTTAGTTACCGGTATTGTTATTGGTAAAGGAACCGAATATTACACATCAGCTTCCTACAAACCAACAATTGCGATTGCTGAAAGTTCTAAAACCGGTCCTGCTACAGTGATAATTTCGGGCTTAGGTATGGGGATGATTTCTACAATAATTCCTGTTGTTTCGGTTGTAATAGGAATTATCTTTTCATTTATGTTTGCTTCCGGATTTGATTTAACAAATATAAATATGGGACTCTATGGAATTGGAATCGCAGCTGTCGGTATGCTCTCTACTTTAGGGTTAACTTTGGCAACTGATGCATACGGTCCGATTGCAGATAATGCCGGTGGTAATGCAGAAATGAGCAACCTCGGATCAAAAGTCAGAGAAAGAACTGATGCACTTGATTCACTTGGAAACACAACTGCCGCAACCGGTAAGGGATTTGCAATAGGTTCGGCTGCATTAACTGCACTTGCTTTGCTTGCCTCATACATTGAAGAAATACGGATTGGTTTAATTCGAATCGGTGAAGAAGTAATTTCACTTGGTAATGGTGTTTCGGTAAGTGTTCGTGAAGCAGGTATAATGGATTTTATGAATCACTTTGAAGTAAACTTGATGAATCCAACTGTACTAGTCGGAGTTTTTATCGGTTCAATGATGGCATTTGTTTTTTGCGGTTTAACAATGAATGCAGTTGGAAGAGCCGCTCAAAAAATGGTTGATGAGGTTAGAAGACAATTTGCCGAAATTCCCGGAATATTAGATGGTAAAGCTGTTCCTGATTATGCTAAATGTGTTGAGATTTCTACTAAAGGGGCACAACTTGAAATGATTCTTCCTTCCTCATTAGCGATAATTATTCCTATAGCAGTTGGAATAATTTTCGGAGTGGCCGGTGTAATGGGATTGTTAGTCGGCGGTTTGGGAACCGGTTTTATACTTGCCGTATTTATGGCAAATTCCGGCGGTGCTTGGGATAATGCAAAAAAATATGTTGAGGAAGGAAATCTCGGCGGTAAGGGCTCTTCAAGTCATAAAGCAACAGTAATTGGTGATACAGTAGGCGATCCGTTTAAAGATACTTCCGGACCGAGCTTGAACATTTTAATAAAGTTGATGAGTATGGTTGCAATTGTTATGTCAGGTTTAACAGTTGCATTTTCAGTTCTGTAAAAAAAATATTGAGGGATAGTGTGGAAAGTAAAAGTTATTTATTGAACGAAGAGATTCCTTTGGAAAATATTGAGAAGGGAATAAAGCGAAAAATACTCGGCTATAATAAAGATTTGATGATGGCAAAAATTTATTTTGAAAAAGGAGCGATTGGTACAAGACACAGTCATCCTCACAGTCAGACCTCATATGTAGAAAAAGGAAAATTTGAAGTGAATATTGGTGATGAATCGAAAATATTAAATGAAGGTGACGGTTTTTATGTACCGCCTAATGTGGAACACGGAGTTAAAGCATTAAAGTCGGGTATTCTTTTGGATGTATTCAATCCGTGGCGTGAAGATTTTTTGAATAAGTAATTATAAAATTTCTTGACACGAAAAATCTTATTTTGTATAATTGTCTATACAATAAGAAATCTTTGGAAAAAAAATGATAATTGATAGAAATAGTCCTGTTCCACAATATTTTCAACTTCAAAGATGGCTTGTAGAACAGATAGAACAAGGTGTATTTAAACCCGGAGATAAAATTCCAACCGAAGCAGAATTAGTCCAAATGGCTGGGTTAGCTCGAGCTACAATTCGTCAGGCAATTCAGAACTTGGTAAATATGGGATATCTGGTTAGAAAAAGAAAGCTTGGAACATTTGTTAAAAGCAGAATTGTTGATAACGGAGGTAAGAAAATAATTGGAATATTAGTACCCGATATACGTGTTGGTTATGCTCCCGAACTTGCACGCGGCGCTGAAGATGAAGCTGCAAATAATAAACAAAGTCTTATTCTTTGCAACACCGATGATCTATTTATCAAAGCAGAATATCATGCAGATCGTTTAATCGAAAATTCTACCACAGGAGTAATTTTCGTTCCTACAGCAGCATCCGATGAAAAAAATAAAATAATAGTTGAAAAATTTACAAACCGTAATATTCCTGTTGTCTTAGCGGATAGAATAATTCCAGGACTTAGTATTGATCATGTCACCACAGATAATTTTAACGGGGCATACAAAATTACCGAGTACTTAATAAAAAAAGGACATCGAAAAATTGCAATTACTCTAAGTACATTATTCAGTTCCGAGCGGGAAAGATTAGAAGGATATAAAAAAGCTCTGATAGATTACAAAATACCAATTGATAAGTCTATTATTCTTACGCACGACGGAAGATTTTCCGAAAAACCTTACATCGAATTTGCAAAAAAACTCTTCAAGCAAAGAAAAAAATATTCTGCCGTCTTCGCGGGTCACGATAGAATAGCTTACCTTATAAGTTCCATCGCAATTGATATGGGTATAAAAATTCCGGAAGATTTATCAATCGTAGGTTACGATGATCTTCTTCCTCATTGCCAACATCAAATTGGTCTTACTACAATGCATCAGCCGATTTATGAAATGGGCGTTGAAAGCATGAAACTTATTAATGACAGAATAAATGGACTAAAGGGCAAAGGAAAGTCTAAAGTTCTAAAGTCTTATTTGATTGAGAGAAATTCCGTTTTGGATAAGAAATAAGATAATTCCACTTATAGATAAATAATTTTAGTTAAAAATTTCTGATTAAAATTTTAAGGGATAAATACGCTCTTTTTTACTCAAGGAAAATTTATTGACAGCTTCAAATAGCTTTTAAAAAAATCAATTTTGCTGGACACTTTAATCGAGGACAAATAAATGAAGAAAAAAATTAATGTTGGTTTAATCGGTACCGGAAGATTAGGAAACATGTACGCCGAATTCCTAACCACACGCGTAGTCAAAGCGAACTTAGTGGCTGTCGCGGATATTATTCCAGAAAGAGCTACAAAGTGTGCAGAAAAATTTGATGTCGAAAAAGCTTACTTCAGTCATCAAGAAATTAATGATGATAAGTCTTTAGATGCGGTAATCATAACTGCTACAACTTCCAACCATAAAGAAATTGTTTTGGATGCTGCAGAAAAGGGTGTTCCTATGTTTTGTGAAAAACCGATGAGCTTGACGATCGAAGATGCACGAGCTATGGAATCAGCAATTAAAAAGTATGGCGTTTTTTATCAGCAAGGTTATATGAGACGGTTTGATACTGGATTTGCTAAAGCTAAAAAACAAATCGAAGAAGGCATAATCGGCAACCCGGTTGTTTTCCGAGGATCATCAAGAGATCCGTATTTACCAACACTTGAATATTTATATCCGGAAAACAGCGGTGGTCAAATTTTGGATCAGGCAGTGCACGATATTGACATCGCAAGATGGTATATGGGAGATATTTCAACCGTATATTCAATCGGCGGAGTGCTTGCATTTCCCGAAGCAGAAAAAGCCGGCGATACTGATAATGTGATAATTTCGATGAAATTTGAAAGCGGTTGTCTTGGGGAAATCGATATAAGCCGAAACGGTGTGTATGGTTATGATATTAGAGCCGAAGTCCTCGGTACAGACGGCGCTCTAAAAATTGGGTACCTTCGTGAAACTCCGGTTTTAGTGATGACAACTAAAGGAGTAACTCACGATGTAGTTCCATATTTCCCTGAAAGATTCTGTGATGCATATGTGGCACAATTGAATGATTTTATAAAAAATCTTCAGAATGATTTGGAACCCGGAGTAACTATTGCTGATGGGATTGCCGGTCTGCAAGTTGCAATCGCAGCCACTGATTCACTTCATAAAGGAACTGTCGTAAAAGTAAAAGATTATTAAACATTTTTATAAAGATTTAGAAAGGAGCTATTATGAAAACCGTAGAACTATTTGCCAAGTGGGAACCGAAGCCGGACTTTGAATTGGGACATAAAGACATTGAAGGTAAACTAACCTATTTAGGAAGCCGAGTTTGGCGAAATCCGCAAGTAAGAACCGTCGATAAAGAAATTAGTGAACCGGGACCAACTGAAGTTTTAATTGAAGTGAAAGCTTGCGGTATCTGTGGAAGTGATGTTCATATGTATCAAACCGATAAGGACGGTTACATTTATTATCCTGGTTTAACTGCTTTTCCTTCAACATTAGGACACGAGTTTTCCGGTAAAGTTGTGAAAGCCGGTAAAGAGGCAATCAACAAAAGAACAAACAAACCATACGAAATTGGTGAAGCAGTATGTTCTGAAGAAATGGTTTGGTGCGGAAACTGTCGTCCTTGCGCAGATGGTTACCCTAATCACTGTGAACGGCTTCAAGAAATTGGTTTCTCGATTGACGGAGCATATGCAAAATATATCAAAGTGGACGCGAGATATCTTTGGAGTATTGAAGGATTTAGAAAATTATTCGGTGAAGAAAAAATGTACCTGCTCGGCAGTTTAGTTGAACCGACTTCTGTAGCATATAATGCGGTTATCGAAAGAGGCGGAGGAATTCGTCCTGGCGAAAATGTTTTGATTCTCGGCGCAGGTCCCGTTGGTGCTGCAGCTTGTGCAATTTTAAGAAGAGCAGGTGGAGCCGCTGTAATACTCTCGGAACCTTCTGCATCGCGAAGAAAAATGGCACTTGAAATGGGAGCAACACACGTAATTGATCCTTCAAAAGAAAATGTAGCTGACAAAGTTTTAGAAATAACAGAAGGACACGGCGTAGGATTGATCTTAGAGGCAACCGGTTTGCCGAGTGTTGTATGGACGGATGTTGAAAGAATTATCTGGGAAGGGAGAGCGGTTAATACAACGGTCGTTGTGGTTGCAAGAGCCGACGATAGAATTCCGCTTAACGGAGAAGTACTTCAAGTTCGCCGTGCTGAAGTTATCGGCGCTCAAGGTCATTCAGGTCACGGTACGTTTCCAAATGTAATCAGTTGCATTTCTACGGGCATGGATGTCTCACCAATGATAACTAAGCAAATATCTTTGGATGAAGTAGAAGAAAACTTAAAGAGACTTCAAACTGATAGAGACGAAGTAAAAATAACGATAACAAAATTTGAATAATCAATAATAAATTAAAGGAGGCTGTTATGCCTAAATGGATAAAAGCTGATAGAGGTGATATTCTTTTCGAAGATACCAGCGTTGGAAGATTGAAGAAAAAAATCTGGGATGCAAGTGATGAAGAAATTGATAAAATACTTGCAGAATATGAAATCCCGACTCCGTCTGAGTTGACTAAAAAAGGAAGTTACATCCAAACAACTATACGTAAAGATGTAATTGAAAACAGAAAGAAAAATGATGTTCTCTTTATTCCTATCGGCTGCACTGAGCTGCACGGTTTACATACGGTTACCGCTCTTGATACTTTGATGGTAACACAAATATTAGAAGGCGTTCGTCGTTATACTGCAAAAAAAGGTGCACCGTGTAATTTAACTTGGACTCCGTTGAACTTCGGAGGTCATCCGCATCATCACGTCGGTATGCCCGGAACAATACATCTCGAAGATGAAGTTGTAAAGAAAATATTGATTGATGTTATGGTCGGTTTCTGGAACGACGGATTTAGAAAAATTATTCTAGTCAATAATCACGGTCATTCCTGGCTTCTCGAAGCTGCAATTCAAGAATTACAGAAGACTTGGAATCTCCCGGGAATTTTCAGAACTCTCGACTGGCATAGATCGGTAAGAGAATTTTTCAGAACAAAAGATAGAGGCGGAGATTGGGATGATAATTTTGTCCACGCAGATGAAGCAGAAACATCAGTGCTTCTTCTACTTGCTAACGAACTTGTTGAAATGAATTATGCCGAAGAAACTGCAGTACCGGCTTACCTACCGGACGGTCACTTCGATAAAGCAGTTGACCCATTCGGCAGACCTTCACGCTGGTCAGAAGGACAAGGTCATTTCCCGACTGAAATGGGTTCAATCCCTGAAGGTGTTGTAGGTAGACCGACAATCGGAACGGCACAAAAAGCCAAAAGAACAATTGCTGCCATTTTATCTTACTTAACTTTAGTACACGATGAAATTCACGAAGCATTCCCTTCGGGTAAAGTTCCGCCGATAGAAAAGACAACAATGCGTACTTCAAAAGAAATGGAACCGTATTTAAAAGAACCGTTCACCGAAGGATGGCGCCCGATTTATGCGATAAATAAAATGGGATTATAATTATGAAGCTGAGTATAGTTCTTTCAACACAGCCCGCATCCTTTTCTGCGTTAGCTTATAAAGGCAACATAGAAGAGAATATAAAGCGAATTAAAGAGCTCGGTTACGATGGTGTTGAATTAGCTGTACGTAATCCCGATGAATTAGATATCGGCTACATAAAACCATTATTGAAAGAAAGCAATCTGCCGGTTCCCGCAATTGGAACCGGTCAGGCTTTCGGCGAAGAAGGACTTTCGTTTACTCACGTAGATTCTTCTGTTAGAAGCAAAGCTGTTGAGAGAATTAAAAAACAAATCACTTTTGCAAAGAACTTTGGTGCTGTTGTAATAATCGGATTGGTAAGAGGGATTGTTGGTAAAGATGAAGATAGAAACGAAGCGTATAAAAATATGCTCGCCGCATTTATTGAATGTGCATCCTTTGATGAAAATGTTAAAATTGTAATTGAGCCAATCAACAGGTACGAAACAAATTTGCTAAATACAGTTGAGGAAACACTAAAGTTTATTGATGAATTAGGTAAACCAAATGTTGGATTGCTGCTTGATACTTTCCATATGAATATCGAAGAACCGAATATTTTAGAAAGTATAAAGCTCGCAAAAAATAGAATTTTTCATTTCCACGTAGCGGATTCAAACAGATGGCATCCTGGTGCAGGACATATAAACTTTTACGAAATATATGAAACACTTCAGCAAATAAATTATCACGGATTTGTCTCCGCTGAAATTTTACCGATGCCAGATTCGGATAGTGCTGCTGCAAATAACATTGCTTATTTGATGAAAGTGTTTACTAGCTAAACATAGGTTGATAACTAATTTTATATCGGCTATGCAAAATAATGTAATATTAAAACTAAATAGTATTACGAAAGAATTTCCCGGAGTTGTTGCGCTTAACAATGTTTCGCTCCAAGTGAAAACCGGTGAAGTTCACATCCTGCTCGGAGAAAACGGTGCAGGTAAATCAACTCTTGTAAAAATATTGAGCGGTGCTTATAAAAAAGATAACGGTGAAATATTTCTTCGCGGTAAAAAAGTCGAGATTAAAAATCCGAGACACGCTCAAGAATTGGGCATTGGTGTTATTTATCAAGAGTTAAATTTAATTCCTCATTTAACTGTTGCCGAAAATATTTTTCTCGGTAGAGAATTTTCATATACAGCAGGAGTTATTGATTCCAAAAAAATAATAGAAGAGACAAAAAAACTTTTAAGCGAATTAAATGTGAATATTAACCCAAGTGAATTAGTTTCTTCACTCGGTACTGCACAGCAGCAAATGGTAGAAATTGCAAAAGCGCTTTCGCTTAATTCAAAAATTTTAGTGATGGATGAACCTACTTCATCATTAACAAAGAATGAGATTGAAACATTGTTTCAAACAATCAGAAAACTAAAACAAAAAGATGTTGCAATAATTTATATCTCACATCGCTTAGAAGAATTATTTGAAATTGGTGACAGTGTTACTGTATTGCGTGACGGAAATTTAATAGAAACTAAACTAATTACGGAAACAACACCAACTGAACTAATCAAACTGATGGTTAACAGAGATTTAAAAGACCAATATCCTAAAAGGGAAAAACAAATCGGCAATGAAATTCTGAAAGTAATTGCTTTGTCCACCGAGAATCTGTTGAAAAATATTTCGTTCAGTTTATATGCTGGAGAACTTGTTGGTATTTATGGTTTACTTGGTTCAGGAAGAACTGAATTAGCGCGTGCAATTTTCGGTGCCGATAAAATTAAAAGCGGAGAAATTTTCATAAAAGAAAAACCGGTAAAAATTAACTCACCGGGAAAAGCCATTAAAGAAGGAATCGGATTTTTAACCGAAGACAGAAAAACACAAGGATTGATTTTAGATTTATCGGTTAAAGAGAACATAAGCATCACATCATTGGATGAACTGTCAAGCATAGGAGTTATAAAGTTAAAGGAAGAATCAAGAATATCTGATAGTTACATATCCGAATTAAAAATTAAAACTACCGGCAGCAATCAAGATGTAAGAAGTTTGAGCGGTGGCAATCAACAAAAAGTTGTGTTTGCGAAATGGTTAAACTCCGAAACGAATATTTTTATTTTCGATGAACCAACAAGGGGAATTGACGTCGGTGCA
Organism: uncultured Melioribacteraceae bacterium; assembly: GCA_964499285.1. Lineage (GTDB taxonomy): Bacteria > Bacteroidota > Ignavibacteria > Ignavibacteriales > Melioribacteraceae > JAGFIY01. The sequence continues at coordinate 56,178 of CAZCLA010000002.1, read as the reverse complement.
AAACAAGAAATTTATGAGTTAATGAATAGACTTACTCAAAATGGATGCGGGATAATTATGATTTCTTCCGAGCTTCCTGAAGTCCTGGGAATGAGCGATAGAATTCTTGTTATGCACAATGGAGAAATTACAGCTGAATTTGAAAACAAAGGCTTAACTCAAGAGATGATTATCGGTTCAGCAATTGGGGAAGTTTATGCAAATTAAAAGTTTATGGCTTCATAACGCACGTCAGTTCGGTACTTTTATCGGATTGATTGTAATCATTTTAATTTTTTCATTTTGGACTCCCTATTTTTTCACTGTCTCTAATTTGTTGAACGTTGCACAGCAGACAACTATCAATGCCGTGATTGCAGTTGGTATGACTTACGTAATCATAACAGCTGGAATTGATCTCTCGGTCGGATCAATTATGGCATTCTCAGGTGTCGTTCTCGCAAGTTTATTAAAAACTGATCAACCTTTGATCGTTGCAATATTAGGCGGCTTGCTGGTCGGTACTGTCTGTGGTTTTATAAACGGAGTGTTGATAAGCTACGGTAAACTGCCGCCATTCATTTCTACACTCGGTTTAATGAGTGTTGCACGCGGCGCTGCATTACTTTATACCGATGGTCGTCCTATCTCCGGCTTCGAAGAAAATTTCAGATTCATTGCGACCGGGGAAATACTTCACATTCCTTTCCCCATAATTGTAATGATTATTATTTATTTGATTGGACATTTTGTTTTAACGAGGACAAAGTTAGGAAGATATACATACGCTACCGGGGGAAATGAACAGGCGGCAATTCTTTCCGGGGTAAATGTAAAATTGATAAAAATTGTTGTTTATAGTTTGTGCGGCTTACTAAGCGGCGCAGCATCGGTGCTGTTAACAGCTCGATTAAATTCCGCGCAGCCGATCGCCGGAATAATGTATGAACTCGATGCAATTGCCGCAGTTGTTATAGGCGGTACGAGTTTAATGGGCGGTGAAGGAAAATTAACAGGAACTCTTATCGGTGCATTGATTATGGGTGTGCTGCGCAACGGATTAAATTTACTCGATGTATCTTCTTTCATTCAACAAATTGTTATTGGTTCTGTGATCATAAGCGCTGTGTTGATAGATATGGCATTGAAGAAAAAGAAAGTATAATAAACGGAGGATGATTTGAAAAATATATTTCAACTAATAATTGTTAGCCTGATAATAAGCTTTATGATTTTCTCGGGTTGTCAAGATTCCGAAGTTATTGATGAAAGCAAACCTACCGTTGCAATCGTTTTGAAAACATTGAACAATCCTTTCTTTATCGATATTCAACTCGGTGCGGAAGAAACAGCGAAAAAATATGATGTTAATTTACTAGTTCAAGCAGCCGAAAGGGAAATAGATGTAGAAAAACAAATGCAGATAATCGAAAATTTAATTCAGAGAAAGGTTGATGTTATTTGTCTTGCCGCAGCCGGATCAAAGGAAATCATACCAGCAATTGTTAAAGCAAATGAAGCAGGTATTTTTGTTATAGCAATTGATACAAGAGTTGATGAAGAATTTCTAAAACAATCCGGTGGAGAAATTGCAGCATTCATCGGTTCTGATAACTATGAAGGAGGAAGAATAGCTGGCGAATTTATTGCTGAACAATTAAACGGTAAAGGCAATATTGTAGTTCTAGAGGGAATTCCAGGTCACGAAACAGGCGATGCAAGATTAAACGGCTTTCATTCGGCAATAAAAAAATACCAAGATATAAATGTGCTTGCTTCGCAGACTGCCAACTTCGAACGTGATCAAGGCTTCAACGTTTTCCAAAATATTCTTCAAGCTAATCCGGATCTCGAAGCTGTTTTTGCTTGCAACGATATGATGGCGCTCGGCGCAATTGAAGCAATTTCAGCAGTGGGGAAAACAGGTGAAATTATTGTGCTGGGGTTTGACGCAATTCAAGACAGCCGTAAAGCAATCCTCGAAGGTACAATGGCGGGATCAATTGCTCAGTATCCGAAAGAAATGGGAAGAGCCGCAATTGAATATGCAGTTAAGGCAATAAACGGGGAACAGGTTCCAAAAGAAATTCCAACTAAAATTGAATTGATTACAAAAGAAAAATTGGAAAGTAATTAAATCTATGGAAAGCACTATTACTAAAAATGGAAGTTTTATAAAGATAACCGATTGGCAATCTGAATTAGAAAAGAAATTCGGAAGTAAAATATCTTGGGATGTTGTAACTCTTCAAATGTACAGCACTGCTGCCTGCATGTATGAAGTTACACCTTTAGCAGTTGTGATTCCTCATAACATTGACGATATAGTTACGACTGTAAATATTTGTAAGGAATATAATGTCCCGGTACTTCCGCGCGGGGCTGGTTCAAGTTTATCCGGCAACTCGGTTGGCGAAGCCGTTATATTGGATTTAACTCATCACTTTAAAAAAATTATTGATCTCCAAAATAATCTTGCACAAGTTGATGTTGGCGTGGTTTTAAATCACCTTCAAGATGAAGAGAAAAAAAGAGGATTAAAATTTGCCCCGGATCCGAGCAGCGGAAATGTTTGCGTGATAGGCGGAATGCTTGGCAACAACAGCGGCGGACCTCACACACTTAAGCACGGAAATATGTATAAGCACGTTGAGGAAATTAATGTCGTCTTATCCAACGGAAAAATATTTAATGCAAAAAATATCCCGCTCAATGAAATAGAAAACCTCGACGATTTCCACAAGCCGTATTATATAAAAATCAAGCAGTTGTTTGAACAATACACGAATGAAATAAAAGAGAGTAAACCATACACAACAAAGAATGCATCGGGTTACCAAGTATGGGATATATTGACCGAGACTCATTTGAATATGGCTTCGTTAATGGTTGGAAGCGAAGGAACACTTGGCGTTTTTACCGATGCCGTTTTGAAACTTGTTCCAATCGTTCCTCGAAGGGGAATTATTTCACTTTACTTCTCCGACATTTCAAAAATGGGTGTTGCAGTAAAACACTTGCGTAATTTAAACGCATCTGCTATCGAGTTTGTGGATCATTCATTTATCGAACTTGCGCTCACATTCAGACCTGAACTAAAGAAGTTTTTACCCGCGCACGTTAAGTATTTGCTTTATGTTGAGTTTGAAAGTGAAGATGAAAACGAAATAATGAACTTCTTCAATGAGGCGGAAAGAATAATTTGTAAAGAAGAAAAACTTGCCGAACTCGGTTCTTACTCAACCAATGAAAAAGAAATTGAAACAATAATGCGTGTTAGAAAAGCCGCAACCGTGATACTTAACAAAATCCAAGGTAAAGAAAAACCCGCACCGTTTGTTGAAGATGCGGCAATTCATCCCGAAGTTTTCCCCCAATTTCTTATCGAGCTTTCAGGTTTATTGAGCAATTACAGTTTTAAATATGTTGTATTTGGTCACGCGGGTGACGGCAATTTACATCTGCGTCCGTTGATAAGTTTTAAAGATAAAAAACTTTTTGCTGAGGCTGATGACTTGATGTCGAAATTTGTCGACTTAGTTGTTAAGTATAAAGGTTCGCTTTCGGCGGAACACGGCGACGGAAGATTACGAACCTCTTTCCTCCCGAAAACATTTCCCAAACTTATTCCGTTGTTTAAAGAATTAAAAAATTTGTTCGATCCAATTGGTATTATGAATCCTGAAATAATGATTCAAACCAAACCGCAAAAGTGGAACGAAAATTTAAGATACAATCCAACTTACGGTTATGTTGATACCGGCTCACGACTCGACAATGAAAATTGGAGATTAGAAATTGAAAAGTGTCACGGCTGCGGCACCTGTCGTGAATATTGTCCCGTTTTTGTCGCAACCGGTGAAGAAGAAGCTACGGCAAGGGCAAAGGCAAATCTATTACGCGGAATTATTTCGGGAAAAATAGATTTGGATATATTTGATACAGACCATTTTTATAAAATTATGAATTACTGTTTGAATTGCGGTCAATGTTTGACCGATTGCCCCACAAATGTAAACATTCCCGGAATGGCAGTACTTGCAAAAGAAAAATTGCACGAGAAGCGCTCATTTAAAATTAATGAAACAATTCTACAGAACGGGAAACTGGTAAGTTCGTTTGCTTCTAAACTTCCGGTGATAAGCAATTCTACACTTAAAATACCGGCGCTGCGTAAAATAATGGAATCAGCGGTCGGCATACATAAGGAAAGAAAGTTCCCGAAATTTGTGAATCATAAAGTGAGCACAAACAATGTGCACAAAGATGATTCTCAAACGGTTGTACTTTGGACCGGTTGTGCCGCACAATTCAATGATCCTTACGGTGAAATTGAAAGCAGTAAACGAATTTTAGAAAAGTTAGGATATAAAATTGTATTGCCCGATTGGAAATGCTGCAATGTCGCAAAAATATCTTACGGTAATTTGAATGCCGCACTTCCGGA
>CAZCLA010000002.1:0-51652 GCA_964499285.1 uncultured Melioribacteraceae bacterium | reverse complement strand
CTTTTTGATGAAATAAAAAGAGTAGAAGCTCAATACGCGGTATCTGGATGCGGAACCTGTCAAATACAAATTAATCAAGGTACAGGCTTAGAAGTGCTTCATCCGATGCAAATATTGAATGACTCGTTTCAACCAAAAAATAAAATTGATATACCGATTACTTAGTTTCACTTTTGGAAAAAAGAATAATAAATAAGAGATAGATTACCGGACAATCAGTCCAAATTATAAAAATTCAAAAATAAAAATATAACCTAGTGGAAAGAGAAATATTTCTTGCTTTTGTTTTGAGGAGTTCTTATTATAGTCTATACAAATAGACGTTTAGACAAAAGACAACTGTAAAATTCTGCTTTCCACCTCTTAAAAATGGAGGAAAAAATGAGTACAATGAAAGCTCTCGTCTACAAAGATATTGGTAAAATAGTTTATGAAGAGAGAGCGCTCCCCAAAATAGTAGAACCAACCGATGTAATTCTAAAAGTTGCCGCTGTTGGCATTTGCGGTACTGATGTAAAAATATTAGAAGGTAAACACGTTGTAGGTGATAACATTGCCCTTGGTCATGAATTTGGTGGTGTTGTTACTGAAATAGGCATCAGCGTTACAAGCTTAAAAATTGGTGATCGCGTGGCTGTTGATAATAGTTTAAGATGCGGCTTATGTGAGTACTGTAGGACAGGCAATAGTCCGCAATGTAATTGGTTAAAAGATAAGTCCATTGGAATCTTCCAAAATGGAGGATATGCAGAATATTGTGTTCTTCCTGAAAATGCATGTTTTAAGATTCCCGACGAAATGGATGACATTACTGCAACTCAGGTGGAAACTCTTGCTACCGTACTTAACGGTATGAATGCTGTTCAAATGCAATGTTGGGATACTGTGGTTATATTAGGTTTTGGTCCGATCGGATATCTCTTCACAGCTATATCAAAAAACGTTGCCGCTTACACTATCTGCACTGAGATCGATCCTTTTAGAATTGAAGTTGCAAAAAAAATAGGTGTTCCTGTCTATGATCCAAATGTGGATAATATTGAAGAACAAGTAATGAAATTAACAAATGGGAAAGGTGCCGATATTGTTATTGACGCGGTAGGAAGCCAGTTGGAAAATGCATTAAAATATGTCACACCCGGCGGAAAAGTTTTAGCATTTGGAATGGACAGCAGTATAAAAGCAACAATAGTTCCGAATACAATTACTCGTAAAGCTATTAAACTTATCGGAACCTATATCGGACAAAATACAATGCTGCCTTCAATCAAACTTTTAATGTCTGGTAAACTTAATATGAAACCCTTTTTTACAGAAGTAATACCATTAAAAGATGGTTTGAAAGCATTCAGTAAACTCGGACTTGATTTAAATACTCAGCAGCATATTCCAAAGCAAGCTATGAAAATTGTAATGAAACCTTGATAAATGTAAAAATCAATGTGATTCCTTCATAATATTATTTGGTATGAATGAAAAAAATACTTGAATTCTTTGCGGCAGGTAAAACAGCTCCTCAATTAACGGACGAGAGAGAAATAAACTCCCTATACAAAAAGTACAGATGGCGAGTGATGATGGCAATTACTGTTGGTTATGGATTAGCTTACCCATTGAGACTAGCATTATCTGCAATGAAGAAAGATTTAATTGACGGCAATGTTTTTTCGGCTGTAGAACTTGGAGCAGTAGGCTCTGCACTTCTTTATTCTTACGCATTCGGAAAATTCTTCAATGGCATTCTCGCCGATCATGCAAACGTAAAAAGATTTTTCAGTTTAGGTGTTTTAATTTCCGCATCAATTAACATCATTATTAGCGGCACAACTACTTTATGGATATGGATAGTTCTCTGGGGATTAAATGGTTATTTCCAAGGTTTCGGTGCACCGACAGGAGCGGTCACTCTTTCCAACTGGTTCAGCAATAGAGAAAGAGGAAGATTTTACGGAATTTGGAGTACCGGACATGCAATCGGTGAAGGGCTAACATTCATTGTCTCCGCAACTCTCGTCTCTTTCTTTGGTTGGCAAGCCGGGTTCTGGGGTCCGGGAGTATTCGGAATTTTAGTTGCCATGGGCATCTATTATTTACTTCAGGATAGACCGGAAACATTAGGGCTACCCTCTATCGCAAAATGGAAAAATGATTTTCCCACAAAAGAAAGTATCGAAGAAGAAAAATCCACTTCAACAAGAAAAGATCAATTAAAGATATTCAAAAATCCCGCAATTTGGGTACTCGGTTTATCGAGTGCATTAATGTACGTTACACGTTATGCAATTAACAGCTGGGGATTTTTATATCTGCAGGAAGATAAAGGCTATACACTAGTTGAAGCCGGAAGTCTGCTCGGATTAAATACGTTTGCTGGTCTAGCCGGATGTGTTGCTTATGGATTTATTTCTGATAAACTATTCAATGCAAAACGTCCTCCGGTTACATTAATATTTGGAATAATTGAGGTAATAGCATTAGGAGTAATTTTTTTCATACCAGACGGCAGCCACACTTTAATAACTATCGCATTTGTTGTTTACGGATTTACATTAAGCGGATTGCTTGCAGCACTCGGCGGTTTATTTGCCATCGATATAGCTCCAAGAAGAGCTGCCGGTGCTGTAATGGGATTTATCGGGATTTTCAGCTACATAGGAGCTGGCATTCAGGACCAAGTGAGCGGAGTTTTAATTGAAAACGGTACAACAATAATTGACGGTGTACGTCATTATGATTTTAGCGGTGCAATAACTTTTTGGCTCGGCGGCTCGGTTCTTTCAATGCTGCTTGCAGCAACATTATGGAAAGTTAAAGTGAGAAATTAATAGGAGAATAGATGACTAAAAAAAAATATTACGACATATTAATTTTCGGAAATTATACAAAGGATACAATAGTTTCGAAAAAAGTAACTCGCTATGTTGACGGGGGGGGGTTCAACTATGGTGCTCATGCTGCGGCTAATTCAGGAAAAAAAGTTGCTGCCGTTACTAGGCTCGAAAGAGAAGATATCCGTGTGGTTGAAAAATTACAATCAATTGGTGTTGATGTTTATCCGATGTTTACTCCTACCTCTACTCATATGAAACTCGAATACATTTCGGATAACCCTGATGAAAGAATATTGACATGCACTAATACTGCAGGAACATATACAATAGATCAATTTGACGGTTTGGAAGCAAAAGCAATCTTAATTAACGGTTCGGTTAGAGAAGAAGCACCTTTGGAACTTGTAAAGCAATTAAGGAACAGGGATTCAATCCTGGTCGCCGATGCACAAGGGTTTATTAGGGTTATTGCACCTGATAAAACACTTATTCACACAGACTGGCCTGAACAAGAAGAAGTTCTTGATTTAATAGATATTTTAAAAGCCGATATAGTTGAAGCAGAATCATTAACTGGTGAAAAGGATATTTATAAAGCAGCAAAAATTTTACATGAAATGGGACCAAAGGAAATCGTGATAACTTATAAAGATGGAATAGTAGTCCATGCAGATGGAAAATTTTTTGAAGAAAAATTCACTCCCAAAGAATTATTGGGGAGAAGCGGAAGAGGCGATACTTGTATTGCATCATACGTTGCATCACGATTAACAGATGAACCCCAAAAAGCAATTATTTGGTCTGCAGCTTTAACCAGTTTAAAATTAGAAGCCGAAGGACCTTATAACCTTGGTGTTGATTTAGTTAAAGAAAAAGTACAGAAAGATTACAATTTACACTCAAAAGAATTGAACGGTTAGTTTAATGATAAAAAGAAAAATTGATAGGAGCTTCCATGAACCATTCTAAGTTAAAATCCATTTTAATTTCGCTGTTTCTATTTACGATTATTTCTACTGCACAGTCTATTGAACTTCCAAACGAAAGTGTTGTACCGCAAGATATAGATGCATTATCTGCTCTTGATGGAAATTTCACTTTCATGATTGCAAGCGATTTAGGTCGTAATGGATATTATGATCAGCAGCAGGTTGCTGAAATGATGGGGGTTACAGTTAGAGTGACCGATTTAGAATTTGTTGCTGCAATTGGAGATGTGCATCACTTTAGAGGCATTCAATCGGTTAACGATCCTTTGTGGCAAACAAATTATGAGTGGATTTATAAACATCCCGAACTTATGCTCCCATGGTATCCGTTACTGGGTAATCACGAATATGAAGGCAATACACAAGCCGTTGTTGATTACACAAATGTGAGTCGACGATGGGACATGCCCGCAAAGTATTATTCCAAAACTTATAAAGCTACGGATAATACGGAGGTTTTGATTCTTTGGATAGATACACCTAGACTGATTGATAAATACAGAAACAGTCTTGAAGAACATCCTGATGCAGGCAAAGTCTCGATGGAAGAAGAACTGGAATGGGTTGAAACCACTCTAAAAGAATCAGACGCTAAATGGAAAATCGTAATGGGGCATCATCCGATATATGCAGGCACATATAAAACCGATTCGGAAAGAACAGATCTTCAAGAGAGACTTTTGCCCATTCTAGATAAGTATGATGTTGATATTTCAATCGGGGGGCATATACATAACTTTCAACATATAAAAGTAGAAGATTCAAATATTGATTTTTTTGTAAATACATCAGCTTCACAAACGCGAGAAATTGACGATAAACACCTGATGGACGGACAGTTATTCACCAGTTCCGATTCTGGCTTCACACTTTGTACGGTTTATGATAACGAACTAGTGATTTTTTTCATAAATAAAGAAGGAAAAATAATTTATCAATATTCTCGCACTAAACAACAATAAGATAAATAAAAATAGAAAGGGTACTTAAGAAAAACATTACAATTTGATAACAATTATAAAGTAGTATTTTCAATAAGATTCAGTACAAATTAATTGAAATAAATCTAATAGGTATCGGAAATAAAAGAAGCAAAAGTGATTAAACGCAAGTGGTAAATATTGATTGCTTTAAATAAAAATTAGCAGCTAAAACAATGAAAGCTAAGTACCATAATTAATTAAAAAAATAATCACTTAACAAGGGGAAGCGATGGAACCAAGAAATTCTTTTTTTAAGAAGCGAGGTTTCGGATTACTCTTATTGTTCATTTTGACATTATTCTTAACAAGTCCGATATCTTTATCAGCACAAAAAAACGCTACAATTACCGGCCGTGTAACAGATACTGCAACCGGCGAGTATCTACCCGGAGCTAATGTTATGCTGGAGGGAACTTCATTCGGTGCAGCAACAGACAGAAGCGGAATTTACCGTATTGCAAACGTCCCGCCCGGGAATTATAAACTCAAAGTTTCTTACATAGGTTTTGAGGATTCGGTAATTGACATAACTATTGGCGAAGATGGTTATACGGTCAATCAGAATATTGCTATCAAAGCAAGTGAAATTAAGATGCAGGAAGTGACCATTCTCGGACTTGCCCAAGGCCAAACCAAAGCGCTAAGTGTTCAAAAATCTGCCGAGAATATAAAAAATGTCGTGGCAGAGGAACAAATTGAAAAATTTCCTGATATTAACTCCGCAGAAGCTCTTCAACGTTTGCCGGGTGTTTCGATTCAAAGAGACCAGGGTGAAGGTCGATACGTTCAAATCAGAGGTACTGCAACAAATATGAATGCAATGAAGGTTAACGGTGAGGACATTCCTTCACCAGAAGGCGGTGAAAGAACTACACAGATGGATATAATTCCTTCAGATCAGCTCTCATCAATCGAAGTTATAAAAGCCATTACACCTGATATGGATGGTAATGCAATCGGAGGAGCAGTTAATTTAGTGACTAAGAGCGCACTTGATTATGAGAAACCTGTAATAACGGCAACTGCAGGCGGCGGCTATTCCGATCTTTCGGGTAAAGGCATTTATCAAGGATCGGTTAACTACGGTACGAGATTAGGTGAAGAGAAAAACTTCGGTATAATGTTCGGTGCAAGTTATTTAACAAATGATCGTGGATCTCATAATAATGAAATGGAATGGGGCAACGTTGAAGATGAAGACGAAAACGAAATCCCATGGGCATTGGAGAACTTATCACTCAGAAATTACGATATCAGAAGAGATCGCTTAGGTTTTTCGACAAGCTTTGACTATCGCCCGGATATTGATAATTCATATTCTTTGAAAGCCATCTATGATAACTATTTGGATATCGAAAGCAGAAATGAAATAACCATAGAACCGGATGGTTTTCTTTCGGCTACCGATGGTGTTGAAGCAGAAATTGCTCACGAAATGAAGGCAAGAGATCAAGAAGCGTCCCTTTACAGCATAATGTTCAAGGGTGAAAATCACTTCAGTTCTTTAACACTTGATTACGCGTTATCTTATAATTATGCTCAAGAAAAAGAAAACCGCCATTTTGAACCGAAATTTGAAATGGATGAAACTCCCGACATAAAATGGAACGTTTCCGATCCTGATAATCCCAAATTCTCTTTCAAAAATTTAGAGCAGGACTATTATCGTAATCCCGATAATTTTGTTTTGGATGATATGGAATATCACGACAACCTTACAACAAATACTGACATTATCGGTGCAGCAAACTTTAAAATTCCATACAACTTTTTCGGTAACCAAGCTGAAATGAAACTGGGCAGCAAAGTTTCGATGAAACAGAAGGATCGTAACGAAAAAATTTGGGTTTATGAGTGGGATGGAGATGATGACATTCTTATGAGTCAATTTGTTTCGGGCAGCGAATCTGAATTATTGGAAGGAAATTATAACTTCGGTCCCCTAATAGATGTTGATAAAATGGAAGATTTCTTCAACAAAAATAAGGGCGGCGATTTAGTTGGCGAGTTAAGCATCGAAGATTCCGACGCCGCAACTTATGATGCGACCGAGGATATCTATGCATTCTATTTAATGACTACTATTAATCTTGATAAACTTACCATTCTTGCCGGTGTAAGGGATGAAATTTCTAAAACTTCCTACAATGGTAATGAAGTTGAATTTGATGATGAAGGTGAATATGTGGGAACTAAAAAAGTTGCTGCCGATAAATCTCATAATCATATACTTCCTTCACTTCACTTAAAGTATAACATTTCTGATCAAACAAAAATTCGTGCAGCTTTCACAAGTGGATTAGCAAGACCTCACTACGAACACATGGTCCCTTTCAGTGTTGTATTACATGAGGATGAGGAAATTGAAAGAGGAAATCCCAATCTAGTTCCAACAACTGCATATGGATTTGATTTATTGGCAGAACATTACTTTTCAGGTATCGGTATCTTTTCGGGCGGTGTATTCTATAAAATATTAAATGATGTTATTTTTCCAACCGCCATCGAACAAAAAGGTGGAATTTATGACGGTTATGAAATATTCCAACCTTGGCAGCCTGATGGCGCTGATCCCGCCACTTTGTTCGGATTTGAAGTAAACTGGCAGCAGCAGCTTAATTTCTTACCCGGATTTCTCGATGGATTTGGTATATATGCTAATTTAACATATGCAAAATCCGAAGCTGATTTACCCGGAAGAGAAAATGCTTCTTTGCCGGGACAAGCTGGTACGACTGCTAACTTTGCATTAAGTTACCAGAAATACGGTTTTACTGCTCAATTTAGTATTAACTATCAGGATAGCTTCATTTTTGAAGTTGGTGAGGATGCTGATCATGATGTTTATTACAAAGATCATATTCAATTTGATTTTTCAGCAAACCAAGAAATCTATGATGGGTTTAGTGCATACGTACAATTAGTCAATCTAAATAATGCTCCTTTAGTATATTATATGGGTAAAGAGAACAGACCAATTCAGCGCGAAATGTACTCTTGGTGGATGCAGGCAGGTATAAAATTTAATATGTAGATTTTCCTCCCCTTCCTTTGTTTGGTTATAACAGCGCTTCTTCGGAGGCGCTGTATTATTATCAATTAGATACAATCATTGTATCTTCTATTTGTCAGATTTTTTAGGTTTTTGTATATTTGTCTATACAAATGAATTTTTTGCTTTTACTTCAAAAAGTCCTGTTTTCAATCGATTTAATGACTAACAACTAACTATCTGAGAGGATGTAATATTATGAAATCAACACTAAATAATTTTTGGCTATTTATTCTTAGTTCAGCTCTACTTCTGCAATTTGGATGCAGCAATCCTCCAAAGGAATGCAGCGATGTAGTTGAACCGGTTACCGTTACAGATACGGTCAAATGGGATTCTGATGATCCTGCTATATGGATTAACCCTAACGATGTATCCCAGAGTTTAATTTTAGGTACAGATAAAGACGAAGATGGTGCTATATACGTATTTAATTTAGAGGGTAAAGTTATTGAAGAAAAAACAGTCAGAAATATCAATCGTCCCAATAACGTTGATGTTGAATACGGGTTTATGCTGAACGGTAAAGAAATTGATATCGCAGTTCTGACAGAGAGATATAATAATAAACTTAGAGTATTCAGTCTGCCTGATATGAAACCAATTGACAACGGTGGAATAGGGGCAGAAGGTTTGGTTGCACCGATGGGTATTAGTCTTTACAAACGACCAAGTGACGGAGCAATATTTGCTATAGTCAGTCCAAAAGAAGGTCCAACCGAAAATTATTTGTGGCAGTTCCTCCTTAAAGATGATGGAAATGGAAATGTAATTGCTGAGAAGGTTAGGCAATTCGGTAATTTCAGCGGACTGAAAGAAGTTGAATCAATTGCAGTAGATGATCCTCTGGGTTATGTTTATTATTCGGATGAACAATTTGGTGTTCGTAAATATTATGCCGATCCGGATTTACCCGATGCAAACAAAGAATTAGGAATTATTGATACAAAAGATTATTGGGAAGATAATGAGGGTATTTCTATTTATTCAACCGGAGAGGGAACAGGTTATATTTTAGTTTCGGATCAATCCGCAAATAGATTTAGGATATATCTAAGAGAAGGAACACCTGCTATTTTTGATCCCGAAGATCCTGAAGACAATGTTCCGGCGAATCCGCATAAACACAAACTTGTCAAGATTGTTAATGTTATGACAAACAACAGCGACGGTTCGGAAGTTACTAATGTAAATTTGGGCCCGAAGTTCCCGAACGGTATGTTCGTTGCAATGTCCGACAATAAAACTTTCCAAATCTATAGTTGGGATGATATTATTGGTAAAAAAGTATTAAGCACAGAAAATTACGGATTATAAAAAATGAAAAACCTTGGCAAATATTCGATGGGCATTGGTGATAGATTTGGTCATCAAGCGGAAGCCCAACTCAAAGCACTTATCAATGCAAAAGAATTGGGAATTGATATTACCCCTGTGTGGAACAAATCATATAGGGAACACCAAATAATTCACAGTCAACCATCGAATACAAGGTTGAAAGCCGACGAGGCTGTAAAGTCTCTTAGTTGGAAAGGAAATTATTTTGTTGATGCCGATCATATAGGATTGGAAACCGTCGAACTGTTTATTGAATCATCCGATTTTTATACGATTGATGTTGCCGATTCGATCGGCATCTCACCTGAAACAGAAGAACTCGAAAAATTTTTATCGGAAAACAAAAAGTTTATTGGAGAGTTAGAATTACCAAGTTCCTCACTCAAAATTATTATAACGGAAAAAACAATTGAAGATGCCGGTAAAAAATATTTGTCGGCAGTTAAACAAGCCAGTAAAATTTATAGAAAAATAGTAGAGTTAAAAGGGGAAGGTAATTTTGTTACAGAAGTTTCTATGGATGAAACCGATGAACCTCAGAGTCCCTCCGAATTGTTTTTTATACTTTCTGCTATCGCTTCCGAAAAAATTCCGGTTCAGACAATCGCACCTAAATTTTCCGGCAGATTTAATAAAGGGGTTGATTACGTAGGGGATGTTGATAGATTTCAAAAAGAATTTGAACTCGATTTAATGGTGATTGCCAAAGCGGTTGACATTTTCAATCTACCAAAAGATTTAAAACTGAGTGTCCATTCCGGAAGTGATAAGTTCTCGATTTACAAACCGATAAAAGAAGCGCTTGAAAAATATAACGCCGGTCTGCACATTAAAACTGCAGGTACAACTTGGCTGGAAGAATTAATCGGCTTAGCCATTTCCGAAGGTGATGGACTTGCAATGGCGAAAGAAATCTACATCAAGGCTTTTGAAAGATTTGACGAACTTTGCGGTCCCTACAAAACCGTTATAGATATTGATTCAAAATTACTTCCATCACCTGCGGAAGTAAAAGGTTGGAACGGAAATAAGTTTGCCCAAACGCTGCGTCACGATTTATCAAACGAAAACTACAGTAAGCATTTTAGACAAATGCTGCATGTGAGCTACAAAATCGCAGCTGAATTGGGCGACAAATATCTCAACGCATTGGTTAAAGACAAAGAAAAAATTTCCGAAAATGTTCAAGAAAATATTTTGGAAAGACATATTAAAAGAATTTTCCCCGTGGAGTAACTATGCAATACGTAACAATTATAGCTGAATTCAAACTTCTCGAACAAACTGACAGAGTGAAAAAGGAATTATTAAATCTTGTTGAACCTACGAGAAATGAAAAAGGTTGTGTCGATTATACGTTTTATCTCGATAACGATGATGCGAACATATTAATGCTGTATGAAAACTGGGAATCAGAAGAAGACCTTCAAGCTCATATGAACACCGAGCGTTTCAAAGATACATTTAAAGGAATTGAAAGCTTGTTCGAATTGAAAGTTCACAAATTGACAGAGATTTGAACCCGATCTACAAATCAGTATTTGTCCAAGTAAATTGATTATCAAACAACGCTGATATTTTTGGGAGGGTCGAGTGATTGTCAATCAAGTAAAAATAATTTAATAGCTTGATATAGGTGAAATCGTATTCGATTGATTTTTTAAAATATAGAGGCTGTATAAAAATAATTACTATTTGAATACTATTTACTAATCTAAGCGTCGTATTTCAGCTAAGATATTTATACAGCCTCTATTAAAAAAACTAAGCTTTCATCCTTGAACCTAGCTCTTCAAAAATAAATATCCAGCCAACAACCTTGCCGATATCAATTTTTTCAAAGTTGCTCCAGTATGCTTTGTTTCGTACATGCATAGAACTTGTGTCATCGTGAGCAATTGAATTTGCTTGATCCATAATTGCTTTTATTCTGTGCTGCCATTTTTCCATATTCGAAACTCGAAGATCAATCCAGCCATCCTTTGCCCATAAATCGACATTTTCGGGTGTGACATCAAGTTCTGCTTCACCGCGATACGGAGGAATCTTCATAACATTTCCGCGGATCAGTGATTTTCCATCCGCTTTCAAAATCGGAATGCCGATTGAAACAACTTCTGTTCTGAGCTGATGATTTTCTTCCAAAATTTGTGTTAATCCTTTTGAAAGATTTTCTGGTGATTCTTTTAATATTCTTTCGAAGTTGTTGTTGCAGAACATCTTCAGCAAGTGAATTTCATATAAAAGTTTTGAAAGTCTCGGTGGACCTAACAGTTCGAAAGCAATGCTTTCTTTTTGATGAAGGTCTTCCAATTCCTGAAGTTTTTCTACCGCATAATGCTGCATAAAGCCTGCACGATATGTTGGCTCCAGAGTTGCATTGTCGAGAGCATTAATTATATCGTGTCCTGTGTTTCCGCCTCGAATTTCATATATGACATCCTGAGCAATTTCTTCAGGTGTAACGTACTCCATTTGTCCTTGCGAGGTAATTGCTTCAAATTCTCCTCTTGAGAATGTCCCGTTTTCACCTGTGTCGATAAAGACAGCTTCAAAATTTTTGCCGGTTGAAGGAAAATCTTTATCGAGTTTCAGCTTTAATTTTCCTTCCAACTTTACTGCATCCTCAGGTTTGACCTCTACCAAAGGAACCGGTTTACCGCCTTTTTTTATTTCACCAAATTGAATTTTTTTCCAAGCAATTGCAGCAGTCGGTTTTATTTCTTTTGTAATAGGTCCTTCGGGAGTTCTTCCCATCAAAAATAGGAGTAAAGTGTGAGCTCCAGCAACTGAAGATTTACTCAAGAGAACACGCGACGGCTTTTCCTCACTATGTGTATAGGGAATGTTCAAACCCATTCCCCCAGTACCGCTTGTTCCGACTTTCATATAAATTTTAGTTTTTGCTGCCTGCATTGAACCGTAAAGCAATTGGATGTGCCTGATTAGTTGCGGAATATAAAGTGTGCAGAGCAGTTTTTCGGTTTCCACTGTTATAACCTCTGCCGAAGGTTTGTCTTTAATAATTTTTTTTATGTTTCTATAAGTCGTATAAATATCTTGATAAGCAATTCCGGTAGCCGAGTTTATGCAGTCTATAACGATATCTGGTTTGTGGGTCGCTATCAATTGATAAATTGATGAAGCTTGTAATAGATCTTCCGTAAGTTCATCCATTGAATCATGCATCAAGATCTGTCTCTTTTGAGGATCGGCAAGAATCTCGAATCTGTCAGTATCTTTAAAATCGTTTCTTACAAAAATATTCCCCCACCATGGAATAAAATAATCATCCGGTAAATCCGGAAATTCTTCTTTTAAATTTTCAACATGCTCTTTTGCTTCGTATTCTCTTAATGAAGTGACTATAATCTGTTTCGGCTTTTCTGCAACTAATTTTCGGGTAACTGCATTGCCGACGAGTCCCCATCCGCCAAGAACAAGAACCTTTTTGTTTTGGATATCCATTTAAACCTCAACTTTCTATAAAAATCGTAAATAGTGTCTTTCCAAAATAATTCATACTGCTAAGCCAAACAAGGAAAAAAGAAGATAAAAAAGACTTTTGATGATTTATTATTGATTATTTTGAAATAAATAACTGATTCAAATTAAAAAGACGCATTAAAATTGATAATAAACTGGTGCTTGGTTAACTTTGACAGTTAACGAAATTCAAAATACTTTTTCTAATTATGAAAATATCAGAAATCCTAAAACCTGAACATATAGTAGCTGATCTGATGTCGAACTCGAAAGAAGAAATTATCGATGAGCTTGTAGATCTTTTGAAGGGAGATGGCAGAGTAATTGATCTTGAACTGGTGAGGCATTCAGTTAAAGAAAGGGAGAGCATAATGTCAACCGGAGTCGGTTTGGGATTTGCAATTCCTCACAGTAAAACCAACGGAGTAAATTCTATTATTGCAGCATTCGGAAAAAGAAACGAAGCCATCGAGTTTGATTCGATGGACGGCAACCCTGTCAATTTGTTTTTCCTGTTGGTCGGCAAAGAAAATATGGTCGGACCTCATATAAAACTACTTAGCAGGATTTCAAGAATGATGAATCATGAGGAATTTAGAAATGCTTTGAAAAATGCAAAATCGAGCAAAGATATTTACGACATTTTTTTTGAAGAAGAAAATAAATATTTCAATCTGAGCTGAAAAATATTTTAAGGTTATTATGATTAAAGCAATTACCGGAACAAAGGATATACTACCCGGCGAAATTGAAAAATGGCAATTTCTTGAGAAGCTAGTAAGAAAAGAATTAGAAAATTTTCATTACACTGAAATTAGAACACCCATTTTTGAGGAAACCGCACTGTTTTCAAGAGGCATTGGTGAAGCAACGGATATCGTAAGCAAAGAGATGTACACATTTACCGACAGAAGTGAAACAAGTGTAACTCTAAAGCCGGAGATGACTGCTTCGGTCGTCCGGGCGGTTCTTGAGCATTCTCTGGATAAACAGTTTGGATTAAATAAACTTTATTACATCTCCCCGATGTTTAGACAAGAAAGACCGCAGGCAGGGCGGCTGAGGCAATTTCACCAGTTCGGTGCCGAAGCTTTGGGGAGCACCCATCATGCGCTTGATGCGGAAATGATTTTAATCTGTTTCAATATTTTCACAATGCTTGGACTAAAAGATATATCGGTGAAGATCAATAGTTTAGGCGTTCCGCAATCCCGCGAAAACTATAAGATGATATTGCGTGAATATCTTTCGGATAAGATTAATGATCTATCGGAAGAAAGCAAGAATCGGTTCGAAACAAACATCCTTAGAATTTTTGATAGCAAAGATGAACGCGACAGGGAAATCATGAAAAATGCTCCACTTCTATTAGAATATTTGGATAATGAGAGTCTCGAACATTTTGAGAAGGTAAAACAGATTCTTCTTGCAGCACAAGTTCCCTTTGAAATTGATCCGATTTTGGTTAGAGGATTGGATTATTATACGGACACCACCTTCGAAATTTTAAGTGGAAGCGTTGGATCACAATCGGCACTTTGCGGCGGAGGGCGTTACGATCTTTTATCCGAACAACTTGGCGGCAGAAAAATTCCCGGAGTTGGATTTGCGGCTGGTATTGAAAGAATTTTGCTGGCATGCGAAAACGAACAAGTTCTTCAACTCCCCGAAAAAAACATCGATGTTTATGTGGTTAGGATAGATAAGGAAATTGAGAAAGAAGCGGTTTCGTTAGGAAATCTTCTGCGACAAAGAAAATTAAAAGTTGAATTCGATTATCAGAGTAGAAGCGTTAAAGCACAAATGAGGGAAGCCAATCGTTTGAATGCAAAATACGTGATAATGTTCGGCGGTGAAGAATATAAAAGAGGATCGATGGTTGTGAAAAATATGGGGAATGGTGAACAGAGTGAAGCTAAACTATCCGACGTTGACTCACTAATCGATAAACTAGAATAATTCCGAAATGAAAAAAATTTTCGGAAGAAAACCTGTCCTTGAAGCGATAAATTCTGATATTGAAATTGATCAGGTGATAATCTCGCTTAATCAATCTGGCAAAATTATAGATACGATTGTTATTGCTGCAAAAAAGCATGGAATTAAAGTACGAAAACTTCCTCCTGTAAAATTCAAGTTATATGACAGCAAGGAAAATAATCAAGGTGTAGTAGCAATAATAAGTGAAATTACTTATTACGAACCTTCAGAAATAATTGATAACGTCACAGGGAAAAAAAATCCCCTTTTTCTTCTACTTGATTCAATTCAGGACACGCATAATCTCGGAGCAATTTTAAGAACAGCCGAAGCATGCGAAGTTGATGGAATTTTTACGACTATACATAACAGCGCACCTATAACAGATGTAGTTCATAAAACATCGGCGGGGGCAGTAAATCATCTTAGGATATCTAGGGTAAAAAATATGGTGCATGTTATAGATGATCTCAAACGAAGCAATTGCTGGATTGTCGGAACCAGTTTGAAAGGTGAAAAATTTTATACCGATGCCGATTTTGATATCCCTTTGGGCATTGTTCTCGGGAACGAAGAAAAAGGCTTGAGGCCGATAATTGAGGAACACTGCGACTTTCTAGTTAAAATTCCGATGCTTGGAAAAATTCAGTCGTTGAATGTTTCTGTCTCGGCCGGAATAATTTTGTACGAAGTTTTAAGACAGAGAAAACTTGTTAAATAATATTTCTCATATTGAATAAAAATTCGTAAAACTATTTTTTGAAAATTTTCACCAGCCGTAAACTTTATTTTATCACCGTTCGTCTGAAACATTTTACTATAAACTTTGTAGAAAACCATTGCTTTTAAATTAATCTGAGGGAATAAATTGGAGATAACAGAACTAAACGAAAAAATCAAACGCGAAAGCGAATTTATCGACGTTCTTTTTAATGAAGTGAAAAAAGTTATCGTCGGACAAACTTCAATGCTCGAAAGATTAGTAATCGGGCTGCTCTCTAACGGTCATGTTCTTCTTGAAGGTGTTCCCGGGTTAGCGAAAACACTCGCAATTAAAACACTTGCTCAATCTATGAACGCAGGATTTCAAAGAATTCAGTTCACACCTGATTTGCTGCCGGCGGACTTAATTGGTACGATGATTTATAACCAAAAAGAAGGTAATTTCACAATAAAAAAAGGTCCTATTTTCAGTAATTTTATCCTTGCTGATGAAATCAACCGAGCCCCCGCTAAAGTGCAAAGTGCACTGCTTGAAGCAATGCAGGAAAGGCAGGTTACAATTGGCGAAAATACTTATTTGCTAGACGAACCATTCCTTGTTCTTGCAACTCAAAATCCGATAGAACAAGAGGGTACATATCCTCTCCCTGAAGCACAGGTCGATAGGTTTATGCTGAAGGTAAATATTACTTATCCAAGCCGCGAAGAAGAATTAAAAATTATGCAGGCAAATGTCGGCGGTAGTCTTCCTTCAGTTAATAAGGTAATCTCACCCGAACAAATTATGAATGCTCGAAAATTAATCCACGATGTTTATGTTGATGAAAAGATTGAAAGATATATTCTCGATATAGTTTTTGCAACACGAAATCCAAAGGACTTCGGACTGGAAAATCTGTCCGATTTGATAAATTACGGCGGTTCGCCTCGTGCAACAATTAATCTCGCACTTGCTTCAAGAGCGATGGCATTTATTAAACGCCGCGGTTACGTAATTCCCGAAGATGTAAGGGCTGTTTGTATGGATGTGATGAGACACAGAGTTGCCGTCACTTATGAAGCAGAAGCGGAAGAAATAAATTCGGAAATAATAATTCAAGAAATATTAAATAAAGTTGAAGTGCCGTAATAGATAAAATGCTCACTAAAGATCTTTTAAAACAAGTAAGACAAATCGAAATTAAAACGCGCGGACTAGTCAACGAAGTCTTCTCAGGCGAGTACCATTCAGTCTTCAAAGGAAGAGGGATGGAGTTTTCAGAGGTTCGTGAATACCAGCCCGGTGATGATATTAGAAACATCGATTGGAATGTAACGGCGAGATTTGGGCATCCGTTTGTTAAAATATTTGAAGAAGAACGCGAACTTACGGTTATGCTACTAGTAGATTTGAGCGGTTCTCTTCTTTTCGGAAGTGTTGAAAAAACCAAACAAAGAATTGCTGCTGAATTAAGCGCAATTCTTGCATTTTCAGCAATGAAAAACAATGACAAGGTCGGATTAGTTTTATTTACGGATCAGATAGAGAAATTTGTTCCCCCTAGAAAAGGAAAAAGCCACGTTCTTAGAATCATTAGAGAATTACTTTCATTTGAACCGAGAGGGAACAGCACAAACTTAAAAAGCGTTCTTGAATATTTTAATCATACGATAAAGAAAAAAAGTATTGCGTTTCTTATTTCCGATTTTATCGATGAAGGATATGATAAAATCATTCGTATTGTAGGCAAAAAACATGATTTAATAGGAATTGTTCTTGATGATCCCCGCGAGAAGGACCTTCCTAAAGCGGGATTAATAAAATTTAGAGATGCAGAAACAAATGAAATCAGATTTATTGATTCAAGCAGTAAAACTGTTAGGGATTGGTTTTTTAGCTATATAAAAACAAGAAACGAAGACCGCCGTTCGCTTTTCATATCCGGCAGAATTGATTCGATAAATGTTGATGTTTCTCAATCGTATATTAAACCGCTTGTTGACTTTTTTAAGTTGAGGGAAAGACGTTGGTAAAAAGGTTTATAAATATTACTGTTGCTATTATTTTACTCAACTCTTTTAACCTCTTTGCGCAGAAGCCGATCGTTCAAGCAAATACAGATTCTGCAGAGTATAAAGTAGGCGATTATATTACATATATACTCAATATCGAGTATGATCAAAATCAAAATCTTATCATACCTTCAGTAAAAGACTCAATAACGACTCTCGAGTACATAAAAGAACTTCCTTCCGAAAAGTATGAAGTTGGCGGAAGAATAAAAGAAGTGCGCAAATATATTTTCTCCAAATATGATTCGACGGACGTGACAACTCCTCCATTTATGATAGAATATACGATTGCGGGCGATCCTATTCCGAAAGCTGTACGCGTCAATCCGGTAACTTTACTTGTTAAAACCCTTGATGTAAATCCGGAAGAAGATATTCGCGACGTAAAAGATCCTCAAATGATTCCTTTCGATTGGCTTTTTTGGGGAATTATTTTTCTAATAGTTTTGATAGCCGCCTCCGCCGCATATTTTATTATTCGATATTATCGGAAGAAACATAAATTAAAACTTCCCGAAAAGGTTGTCGTTAAAATTCCTCCTCATAAAATTGCTTTAAGTGCTTTGAATGCACTCGAATCAAAAAAGCTTTGGCAGCAGGGAAAGATAAAAGAATATCACTCTGAAATAACCGAGATTATTAGGCGTTATTTCGAAGCTCGTTTTGGATTTTTAGCGCTTGAAATGACCTCAAACGAAATTTTGGAAAAATTGAACATGTACGGTAATTCTAATCTCTTGAATAATGCAGAAGAATTTTTCTCGAATGCAGATCTCGTGAAATTTGCAAAGTTTGTTCCGATGCCAAGTGTAAACGAAGAGATGATGAAACAAGCTTATCAAATTGTTGAAAACACAAGAGTTAAGGAAGAACTGATTGAAGCGGAGGAGGCAAATGTTTGATGATATAACATTCGCTTATCCGTTTATGCTTTATTGCTTAGCGATTATTCCTCTGATTGGAATATGGTACTGGAAAAAACATAAATCAGCATCTACCGATATAACCTATTCTTCGCTCAAGTTTTTTGAAGGAGTTCAACCGACATTGAGAGAAAGACTAGTTCACCTTCCGGCTGTCCTTAGAGGTTTAGCATTGGCGGTAATTATTGTTGCTCTTGCAAGACCTCAAACCTTCTCAAGCGGGGAAAATGTTTATACGGAAGGTATTGATATAGTTATGCTTCTTGATATCTCCGGCAGTATGCTTGCCGAAGATTTTAAACCAAACCGTCTCGATGCAGCAAAGAACGTGATAGATGAATTCATCGCTGGCAGAACAACAGATAAAATTGGACTTGTTGTGTTTGCGGGAGAAAGTTTTACACAATGTCCACTTACAATTGATTATTCAGTGCTGCGAAATCTTTTAAGAGATATACAAAGCGGGATGCTTGAGGATGGAACAGCAATCGGAACTGCAATTGCAAACGGTGTAAATAGACTTAAAGACAGTGAAGCAAAAAGTAAAACAATGATTTTATTGACGGATGGAGTTAATAATAGAGGGGAGATCGACCCCATAACTGCCGCTCAAATTGCAGAGAAATTTGGTATCAGAGTTTACACGGTAGGAGTGGGAACCTTGGGTGAAGCTCCTTATCCGTTTAATACTCCTTTTGGAGTTAGATATCAGATGGTCCCAGTCGAAATTGATGAGAAACTTTTAAACCAGATTTCGGACATTACAGGTGGAAAATATTTCAGAGCTACAAGCAACAAAAAGCTTGAGGAAATTTACTCCGAAATCGATAAAATGGAAAAGACTCGCGTTGAAATTACGTCGTATAGAACAGCTAAAGAATTATTTTATTCCTGGGCGGGACTAGGTTTTCTTTTTCTTTTTATTGAGATGATTTTATCACGTACATTTTTAAGAAGGCTTCCGTAAATGTTTAGGTTCGCACACATAGAATATTTGAATCTACTTTATCTTATTCCGATCTTGATCTTTTTAGTTTGGTACACTCAGAGAAAAACTGCAAAATCTCTCCTTGGTTTTGCAAATAAGAAAATGCATTCAGTTCTTTTCCCTTTAAGAAGTCGATTGAAGAATTTACTTAAATATTCGCTTCTTGTAAGCGCAGCAGTTTTAATAATATTTTCCTTAGCTAATCCGCAGATCGGTACAAAAATAGAAGAAGTAAAACAAGTTGGTATTGACGTTTTCATATTACTTGATGTTTCGAACAGCATGCGGGCTGAGGACATTAAACCCAACCGTCTCGAAAAAGCAAAACATGAAATATCGAAACTTATTCGCAGACTTCAAGGAGATAGAATTGGTTTAATTGTATTTGCCGGCAAACCATACATTCAGTTTCCGTTGACTACTGACTACGCAGCAGCAAATCTTTTTCTGTCAGCAGTCGATTTTAATACTGTCCCTCAGCAAGGCACTGCTATTGGAGCTTCAATAGAATTGGCTGTCCGTTCTTTCAAGCAGGACGAGGAGACAAAAAAAGCAATAATTGTTATCACTGATGGTGAAGATCATGAAGGAGAATTAATGCCGATGATTGAGGATGCGGTGAGCAAAGGAATTCAAACCTACACGATTGGATTAGGATCAACAACGGGCGAACCAATACCTCTTTATAATGAATCCGGGAATAAATCGGGTTATAAGAAGGACAGACAAGGAAATGTCGTATTAACAAAACTTGATGAAGCAACTTTAAAGGAAATTGCAATCGTAGGAAACGGTGGATATTATCGTGGAACAAATACCGATGATGAATTGGAAAAAATATATAATGATCTTGCAGAACTTGAAGCAACAGAATTTGGGGCAACAAAGATAACGGAATATGAGGATCGATATTATTATTTTTTAATTCCGGCTTTTCTACTATTGGTTCTTGAATTTTTTATCTCGAACAAAAAATCGATGCTGCTTCTAAAATTAAACAAAGTTTCAAAGTAGGGGATGTGATGATTAGGAGGATACAAATAATTTTCTTTTTAGTGATTGCGGTATCAACCATAAACTCACAAAGTTTGCGATCACTTGTAAATGAAGGAGTTGAGTTTTATGAATCGGATCGGTTTGCAGATGCCGAATCAAACTTTAAAAAAGGAATCGAGAAAGAGTTCGAAAACTTTAATGCACATTTCAATATTGGTGATGCACTATACAAACAACAAAAATATGATGAGGCTATTCAGGCTTTTAAAAATGCTTCGGTTCTGACTGAGGATGATTATCAAAGAGCTAAAGTTTTTCATAACATAGGAAATTCTTTGCTTAAACAACAGAAACTTGATGAAAGTATTGAGGCGTATAAAAATTCGCTTAAGCTTAATCCTAATGATATTGAAACAAAATATAATCTTTCCTACGCCCTGAAGATGAAAAATCAGCAGCAGAACCAAAACCAAAATCAAGATCAGAACCAAGATCAAAACAAGGATCAGAACCAAGACCAAAATCAGGATCAGAACAAAGATCAACAACAGAATAAAGATCAGCAGGACCAGCAAAATCAAGATCAAAAAGATCAGCAAGATCAAAATCAACAAAACCAAAAGCAGAATCAAGATCAAGATCAGAAACAAGAGCAACAGCAGCAACAGCCGCAGCCCAAGGAACAAATTTCCAAAGAAGAGGCTCAAAGAATATTGGAAGCATTAAAAAACAATGAATCGGATTTACAGAAAAAACTTCGAAAGGCTAAAGGTAAAGCAGTAAAAAAAGAAAAAGACTGGTAATAGATTGAATGAAAAATTTTATTAGAAATATTGTTTTTCTAGCAGCTTTAATTTCCGGACAAATTTTCGCGCAGAAATTTGAAGCCAGTGTAGACAGAACAACAGTAGGTCAGAACGAAAGGTTTCAAGTTTACTTTACACTGAACAATGCTGATATCAATAAAGCTTCGGGCTTTAGAGGTCCTTCGTTTAAGGGAATGAAAATACTAAGCGGTCCAAATCAATCGAGCAGTATGCAAATCATAAACGGGAATGTTTCAGGAAGTTTGACATACTCATATATTATAGTTGCACCAACAACCGGCGAATACGAAATAGGTTCTGCACAATTAAATTACGACGGTTCTCAATTTCAAACAGAACCGATAAAAATCAACGTTGTTCAATCATCACAGAATCAAAGTAAAACATCTGACGACGGTGAAATTTCACAAGCCGAGCTGAAGAAAAATGTTTTTATTACAGCGACAGTTGATAAAAGAAATGTTTATAAAGGCGAACAGATCACTGTTACTTACAAACTTTATACTAAATTAAATATATCATCCCCGCAGATAAGCAAGCTTCCAAGTTATAAAGGTTTTTGGGCTGAAGATCTTGACATGTCTAATACAATTGGTTTCAACGTAGAAATGTATAATGGAGAGAGATATAGGGCGGCGGTAATAAAAAGAGCAGCACTTTTCCCAAATCAGACCGGTGAGCTTGAAATTACTCCTTTCGAACTAACAATTCCGGTTCAAGTAAGAAAAAGCCGTCCGCAATCAAACAGCATTTTTGATGAGTTCTTCAATGATTCTTTTTTCGGTAGAGTCGAAACAGTCGATTTTAATGCGGTCTCGAATAGTTTAACAATTTCAGTAAAGGAGCTTCCCGAAACAGGCAAACCTGATAATTTTAGCGGTGCCGTGGGCGATTTTGATTTCAAAGCCTCAATATCCCCAACTGAAGTAAAAGCAAATGAGTCAATTACACTTACACTCAATTTTTCGGGAAGAGGCAACATAAAACTTTTGGGAGTTCCAGAAATAAAGCTTCCTGCTGGATTTGAAAAGTACGATCCGAAAATAAATGAAAATGTAGCCAAGTCAAATGTTGTAAGCGGTTCGAAGCAAATTGAATATTTGTTCGTTCCCAGAATTCCGGGAGAGAAAACAATTCCCGAAATCGATTTTTCTTATTTTAACCCGAATCAAAGAAGATATGTAACAAAAAGCGCCGGACCATTTAATATTAATGTTCTGGAACTTAAAGACGGTTATGAAAGAAACTATTCATCAGGATTTTCCAAGGAGGATATTAAACTTCTTAACGAGGATATCAGATATATTAAAACCACAGGTTTTGATATTGAAAAGAAATCAAATAAATCCAAACTTCCATTTTGGTTCTGGTATTCGCTGATAATTCCTTTGTTTGCATTTATTGTAATTGCAGGAATCAAAATTAGACACGATAAACTATCCGGCAACATTCAACTAATTAAGTTCCAAAAGGCTGAAAAAAAAGCTCGTCAGAGACTTAAACTGGCAAAGAAAGAACTTGATGCGTCTAACTTTTTAAATTTTTATACGGAAATTTCAAAAGCGTTGTTTGGTTATCTCGAAGATAAATTAGAAATTCAAAAAGCAGATTTCACAATCGATAAGGCTGCGGAAAGATTGAACGAGTTAAAAGTCGATCTTGGTCTTATTGATGAATTAAAGAGAATTTCGGATAAATGCGAATTTGCGAGGTTTGCGCCAAAGAAAAGCGTTGAGGAGGATGCTCCTGCTTTATATGAAAGTACTCTTACGTTGATCGTAAATCTTGATGATTCAATTTCCAACAAGAAGAAAAGATAATGCAAAAACTTTTAATCGTAGTTTTATTTTTTATGCTGATAAGCGTTTCGGCAGCGCAGGATTCGCGTATTGAGGATTTACTTTCACGCGGCAATAATGCATATCAAAATGAAAATTTTGACGAAGCGCTTAAATACTACAATGAAATAGCTCACGAAGGTTATTCGGGGTCAAAGTTGTATTACAATATTGGCAACTGTTATTTTAAGATGAACAAGATCGGGCTTGCCGTATTGAATTATGAAAGAGCATTGAAAATTTCTCCGAATGATGAAGATACAAAGTTCAATCTTTCGGTGGCAAATGCACGGATCGTAGATCGAATTAAGGAAGTGCCCAAACTATTTATTTTTGATTGGTGGGAAACAACTTTGACTGCATTCAGCGTTACAGGCTGGGCTTTTATTGCAGCTCTGCTTTTTACTTCACTTCTCGGCATCAGCCTCTTCTGGATCTTTACAAAGGTCCAGCATCTTAAACAAATTTCATTTATGATTGGGGGAATTAATTTAGGATTTTTTATTGTTAGTATTTTTTTGTTGACTGCTTCTATAAATCATGAAAATTCTAATGATTATGCAATTCTAATAACTAATTCTGCCGCAGCAAAAGTGTCACCGGGGGCTAAAAGTGACGATGCTTTTATTATTCATGAAGGCGTAAAGTTTTTGGTTGAAAATTTTGTTAACGGTTGGTATGAAATTAAACTTCCCGATGGCAAGGTCGGATGGCTTCCCGAAACAACTCTTGAAATTATCTGATGGAAACCGCAGCAAATAACTCTAGGGCAAAAAAATACAATAACATTAAACTTGCCTTTGGGATCGGTAAAGGAATTATTTTGTTTTTGTTGATTTTTCTTTTTATTGTATTGGGATACAGCTCAGAATTAGTTGACCTTATTTCGGACTTTGTAGAAAATCCGTACATCGTACTTTTATTTTACGTTTTTTTAATCGGAATCTTTTCATCAATTATATTTTTCCCTATAAATTATTATGTTGATTTCTATTTGGAGCACAAGTACCAGCTTTCAAATCAATCATTTGCAGCATGGATTTGGGAAAATCTTAAGGCAGCACTTGTCGGATCGGTGATCGGCGTTCCCATACTTTTACTGTTTTATTTTGTTTTAAATCATTTTGGAAATTTATGGTGGCTTCCTTTTGCGATATTGATGTTCATTCTATCAGTTGTGCTTGCTCAAATTGTGCCGATCTTAATAATGCCTCTGTTTTATAAAATTACACCATATGAAGATGAATCGCTGAAAATCAGAATTAAGGATTTAGCTTTGGGAGCAGGCTTAAAAATTGAAAACGTTTTTCAATTCAATATGAGCAAAAACACAAAAAAAGCAAATGCTGCATTTACCGGACTTGGCAAAACAAAAAGGGTCTTACTTGGCGACACACTTTTGGAAAACTATAATTACGATGAAGTCGAAACAGTTCTTGCTCATGAATTTGGTCATTATAAGCACAAGCATATTATAAAAAATATAGCAATCGGTACAGTCTCTAGCTTTTTAACTTTTTTTCTACTTTCTGTGCTTTATGAAGCAAGTCTGGAAGTTTTTGACTTTACTGAAATTACACAAATAGATGCGCTTCCGCTGCTTGCGCTATGGGGAATGATTTTAGGAATCATTCAAACACCGATAACGAACTATATCTCCCGGCGCTTTGAATATCAAGCTGATGATTATGCAGTAAAAATGACGCACAAACCGGAAGCATTTATAAATACTTTAGAAAAACTTACAGATCAAAATTTGAGTGACAGATATCCTCATCCGATAATTGAGTGGTTTTTCTATTCTCATCCTTCAATAGAAAGAAGAAAACAGAATATAGAGAACTTGAGAAAATCTCTGAAACTTGTTTGATTACATAATCTTAAGTGAATTTTCGACATCTTTTTATTAACTTTATCCGATAAAGAATTTTAAATGGAAAAACCATGAAGAGAATATTTTTCCTGTTCAATATATTGTTTGTTTCAGCGATCATCTTTCAATCCGGCTGCAGTTTTAGCGATGAAGAAAACCCGGTAGTTTCGGATCCGGCTGTTCCGCATTCTCCGTCTCCGGCAAACGGAGCGACAGGACTTCCGTCGGTAGTTTCATTGGAATGGGAGGCAAAAGGAGCTGAAAAATTTGATGTATATCTTTCAACAGAAAACCCGCCCGCAATCAGAGCCGTAAATCATCCGGATAATCAACTGACGGTTGTCGGTTTAAACTTCGGAAGAACATATTATTGGAAAGTTACAGCAGTTTATCCCGATGGTTCGGAAGCAGATGGTCCAATTTGGCAGTTCTCAACCGCACCAAGGGGAAGCGTTCAGGATGGTTATGTTATGATTAAATACGCTATTGAAACTGAACTGCCCAGTTTTGTTAATATTCTTTTTCAAGTACTTGATCTTGACGGGCAAGGTGTTGATAACTTGACGACTGCGGATTTTAGACTTCTCGAAAATGATCTCGAAATTCCAATTAGTGAATCAAATATGAAGATTCGTAAACGCGATGAAAATCCATATACACTTAAAACAGTTTTGATGCTTGATAACAGCACAAGTTTGGAAGGACAGATTGACTCGATCAGAAATGCAGCTAGCGTTTTTATAGATAATATTCTCGAAAAACAACAGGTTGCAATTTATGAGTTTTCTGCAAACACACGTGAGTTGACGAATGGTTTTACCTCAAGCAAAGCCGAACTTCAAAGCGCATTGAATAAGTATGGACTTGGTGCACCTTCTACAAATTTATTTGGAGCTGTTATCGACGGAACCGAGGTGATGGAAGATGTAATAACCGTGGATGAAATTACACAAAGCATTCTTGTGCTTTTTACTGACGGCAGGGATACGCAAGGCAGATACACTCTGAACGATGCTTTAGAAGCAGTTGCCGGAAGAAGAGTATATACTGTCGGTCTCGGACCGGAAATTAGTCCCGATACTCTCGAAGCATTAGGCAATGCAGGTTTCTTTACTGTTAATAATGTGTACGATCTTCAAAACAAATTTGAAATAATTATTGAAGAAATTGATAGATACGCAAACAGTTTCTACTGGCTTAACTATTCAAGTCCGAAAGAGGGAAACAACAATCACAATTTAAAACTGTATATAAAAGATAATCCCTTTCCATCATTTATCGAAGGAACCTTCAACAGCAAAGATTTTTATCATCCCGATAGGAAAGGTATTTACATAAATGCTTCACCTGATAATCCGATGGGAATAACCGAAGCTGAAATTACCAGCGGACAAACAAAAGAATTTAAGGTTGTAACTTATCTCGCAGATTTACCACCGGTTTATGAATGGGAGGATTTTTCGGTGATTTTCGGCAATATTGAAATTGAAAGATTTCAGAATGATGACAGCCGAGCAAGAATTAGAGCAATCGGTGCTTCGGGACAAACTGCAGCCGTAAAGGTGACAGATACAAATAATGACTTGGCAATTGTTTTTACGATTCACATAAAATAATAATGTCCGTATCAAGAAAAGAAGTTGAATACATTGCCGAATTGGCGAGGCTTAAATTTTCGGAAGATGAACTTGAATCTCTGACATCGGATATGAATAAAATTTTAGATTACATGGATAAATTGAATGAACTTGACACCGAGAATGTCGAACTGCTTTCACACCCACTGGATATTGAAAATGTGTTTAGAGAAGACAAAGTTAGTAAATCAATTTCAACAGAAGAAGCATTGAAAAATTCATCTTCAAAATCAGATAAATATTTTACGGTTCCAAAGGTTATTAAGGTTAATTCAAAATAGATATGATCGTTGGAATTATTCCTGCTCGTTTTGCTTCTACAAGGTTGATGGGAAAACCGCTCGCCAATATCGGCGGTAAACCTATGATAAGGCATACTTATGAACGTGCGATTAAATCAAAATTGCTGCATGAAGTTGTTATAGCTGTCGATGATTCAAAAGTATATGATGTAGTAAAAGGATTTGGTGCAAAAGTTGAAATGACTCCGGCAGAAATTTCCACAGGTTCTGACAGAATTGCCTTTGTTGCAGATAAACTAAAGGGCACTGAAATAATAGTAAATATACAAGGAGACGAACCCTTTATTCATCCTCGTATGATAGACGAAGCAATCGAACCGCTTTTATTCGATAAAAGTGTACAAGTTTCTACACTTGCAAAAAAAATTACAACTGTCGACGAACTTCGTTCAAGATCAATCCCAAAAGTAGTTTTTGATTATAACAACTACGCGCTTTATTTCTCAAGATCCCCAATTCCTTTTGTTAGAGATGCAAAAAACGATCTAGAAAGAATTGCAATGACTGATATCTTTAAACATATAGGGCTATATGTTTTTAGAAGAGAGGCGCTGTTTAAGTTTACCTCTCTTGCCCCGACCGATCTCGAAAAGATTGAAAAACTTGAACAACTTCGTATGCTTGAAAATGATATTAAGATAAAAATTGTTACAACAGAATATGACAGTTTTTCTGTTGATACTCAGAAAGATCTTGATACTGCAAGAAAATATTACGCAAAATATTACTCTAAGAATAAATGAAAATCCCAAGAAAGTTAGACCTTGCTTATCTGCCTACCCCTCTTCAAAAAGTAAGTTTTAGAAACACTTCGTTTTATATCAAACGTGATGATTTAACCGGACTGGAAATGAGTGGAAATAAGATCCGTAAACTTGAATTTTTATTGAAGGATGCACTGCGTAATGGTGCCGACACTATTTTCACAACCGGGGGCGAGCAGTCAAATCACAGCCGGGCTACACTTATTGCTGCATCTAAATTGGGGTTAAGCTCAAGACTTTATCTCTGGGGCAAAGACAAAACAAATCCTGAAGGAAATTTATTCCTTGATAAACTATTGAAACCGGAAATAAAATTTTTAACGAAAAAGGAATTTTTGAATATTTCCCAGATCATGAAAGAAGATAAGAAGCAATTGGAAAAAAGAGGCAGAAAGGTTTATATAATTCCCGAAGGCGGTTCTTCAAAACTGGGAATTTGGGGATATATTGATTTTTATAATGAGCTGGAGTCACAGAAAAATCTTAAAAGAATAAGCGGGATAGTTTCTGCCGCCGGAAGCGGAGGTACTGCAGCGGGATTGATGATTGGTTCTGCATTGAAAAATGTTGAGCATGATATTTACGCAGTAAATGTATTGTACGATAAAAATTTTATCACCGAAAGAATTCTAAATCTTGCCGAGGAATGTATCAGGAAATATAATTTACCGGTCAAGCTAAACAGCAATCGACTAAAAGTTATATCCGGTTATAAAGGAAGGGGATATAAATTTTCAACCAAGCAAAGCATTGTGCTATCACAAGAATTTTTTAGAGCAAACACGATTCTTTTTGATCCGGTTTACACTGGAAAAGCGTTTCATGCATTTTATGAACACTTTCTCGAGGGGAAAACTAGAACCAATGTGATGTTCCTCCATACCGGCGGACTTTTTGGAGTTTTTGCTAAACGGAAAGATTATTATTAATTTTTAGTAAAAGTTTGAGGTAAATGTGGATAAAAAAATTCGTGTGCTTATTGCTAAAGCCGGACTCGACGGTCACGACAGAGGGGCAAAAGTTGTTGCCGCAGCGCTGCGCGATGCAGGTATGGAAGTGATTTATACCGGATTGAGACAGACTCCTAATATGATTGTAGAAGCAGCAATTCAAGAAGATGTAGATGCAATCGGAATTAGTCTGCTTTCCGGCGCACATATGACCATCTTTCCCGATGTGCTGGAAAAGATGAAGGAAAAAGATGTTGATGATATACTACTTTTCGGTGGTGGAATAGTGCCAGATGAAGATATCAAGAAACTTAAAGAAATGGGAGTCGGGGAAATTTTTACTCCCGGTGCCTCAACTGTAAATATTGCGGAATATCTCAAAAAATGGGTGTCGGAAAGAGATAAATAAAGATAGTTATTGATTTATAAGATCACCTATTACCCGGGTATTCCAGTCTTCAAATTGTACTTCCGTTTAGAATTCCTAATAGCTATTTTACTGGTCTAATTATAATAATAATCGGTCACAGAGTTGGTTGAGCAGAAAAACAGATTGATTTTTCTCGATCTATTACGTGCTTTTGCCGTCCTTATGATGGTACAGGGACATACTGTAGATACTTTGCTTTCTGATGATTATAGAACAACTGACTCACTTTTTTTCCTTTTTTGGCGGGGAATGAGAGGATACACCGCCCCGATATTTATGTTTACTTCGGGTGCTGTTTTTACTTACCTCTTTTATTTAAAAGGACTCCCTTTCAAGATTAATCCGAGAGTCAAGAAAGGCTTTCATCGTTTTCTGCTTCTGGTTTTTATAGGGTATTTGCTGCGTTATCCAACTGCAACAATATTCGATTTCTCAACTGTCACAGAAAGGGGATGGAATATATTTTTTAGTGTCGATGCACTTCATCTAATTGGTTGGGGATTATTCTTTATACTCTTATTCTCATTTCTCGGTGAGAAGTTAAAAATGAACAAATATCTTTTGTATTCACTTTTGGCGGTAGCGTTTTTAATATTCACTCCATATCTGACTACATTTAACTGGAAAGAGATTCTTCCGCTTCCGATCGCAGCATACTTTAATAAAGATACGGGATCCCTGTTCCCGTTTTTTCCATGGCTTGGTTATATGTTCGGTGGCGCTGTCTTTGGATATTATTTATCGAAAAATAAAGATTCGTTCAAGAATTTTAGATTCAGCAGCTCGCTTATGATTTTAGGTGGTTCTTTATTCATCCTTGCAATGATTATGCAGTATTATTTACTTGAAGCATCGGAAGGAAATTCTTGGATTTTTGTTTCCGCTGTTGATCTGGAGAGAATTGGTATGGTAATATTTATTGCCGGCGTAATTTCATATATTGCACTAAAACTTAAAACAATACCGCAAATAATCTTTTTAGTTGGAAGATATACATTATTGATATATGCTGTGCATTTGGTGATACTTTACGGAAGTGCTTGGTCAATTGGAATGATAAATTATTTCAAACATGAATTATCACTCGGTATGACATTGTTATCGGTTTTGATAATGTATTCTTTGATGATCGGTTTGGTGCTTGGTGTGGAAAAATTAAAACGGAAAAATTTTTTCGAAAAAATTAGTCAATACAAAATAAGTTTTTTTAGATCGGATGCTTAATGCGCAAATCAGAATATACATCTCCTGTTGCTGATCCGAATGAAGTTAAGATTGAAAACTCGCTTCGTCCGGTGTCTTTTGATGATTTTACTGGACAAAAACGAATTACTGATAATTTGAGGGTTTTCATAGGTGCGGCAAAAAAACGCAGTGAAGGCTTGGATCACGTGCTTTTAACAGGTCCTCCGGGTTTAGGTAAAACAACACTTGCACACATAATTGCAAACGAGATGGGTGTTAATCTTAAACTTACTTCGGGTCCGGTACTCGAAAAACCGGGAGATCTTGCAGGAATACTTACTAATCTTGAGGAAAAATCAGTGCTCTTTATTGATGAGATTCATAGACTTAGCCCGGTTGTCGAAGAATATCTTTATTCTGCGATGGAAGATTATACGATCGATATTATGATTGATAGCGGACCAAATGCAAGATCGGTTCAAATTAAACTTCCTAAATATACGTTGGTTGGGGCAACTACAAGAGCAGGCTTATTAACTGCACCACTACGGGACAGATTTGGAATAAAATCAAGACTCGATTATTACGAAGCTAATCTACTTTCAAAAATTGTTAGGAGATCATCTTCAATTTTAAATATTCCAATTGACGATGATGCTGCCAACGAGCTAGCAAAACGTTCGCGTGGAACTCCTAGAATCGCAAACCGTTTACTCAGAAGAACCCGAGACTTTGCGGATTTTGATGATAAAAATATTATCGATATCTCTATCGCAAAAAAAGCTTTGGAAGCACTTGAAGTTGATGAGTTCGGTCTGGATGAAATGGATAAGGATATAATATTAAATATCATCGAAAAATTTAACGGCGGTCCAGTAGGATTGAATACACTTGCCGTTGCCGTTAATGAAGATCCCGGTACTCTCGAAGAGGTTTATGAACCTTTCTTAATTCAGCAAGGTTTTATTAAACGGACCCCAAGAGGAAGAGAAGCAACAGATTTAGCATATGCACGATTTAATAAGCATAGAAAAAATAATTTGAGTCAGGATTCACTTTTTAACAACAATCAATAATGATGATAAAATTAAACGATTTCGAAATCGGCGGAAATAATCCATTTGTGCTTATAGCTGGTCCCTGTGTAATTGAAAATGAAGAAATTACTTTATTTACAGCTGAACGTCTGAAGGAAATTACGAATAGGTTATCGATACCATTAATATTTAAGTCAAGTTTTAAGAAGGCAAATAGAACAAGTTTAAACTCTTTTGTCGGATTAAAAAAAGAAGATGCATTTGAAATATTACGTAAAGTAAAAAAGGAGTTCGATCTTCCAATTATTACGGATGTTCATAGCGAAAATGATGCTGAGGCAGCCGCAGAAGTAGTAGATATTCTCCAAATACCGGCATTCCTTTGCAGACAGACAGAGTTGCTTATTGCTTCCGGCAAGACCGGAAGAATAATCAACATCAAAAAAGGACAGTTCCTTGCACCTTGGGATATGAAATACGCCGCGGATAAAGTCAAAGCTGCCGGTAATAATAAGATTTTATTAACTGAAAGAGGCACAACATTCGGTTACGGAAATCTGGTGGTTGATATGCGTTCTCTAATTGTAATGCGTGAACTTGGATATCCAATTATTATGGATGCAACACATTCAGTTCAAATGCCGGGACAAGGGGATAAAACCGGAGGCGAACCAAAATTTATTGAACCGCTTGCTAGAGCTGCTGCTGCAATAGGAATTGACGGATTGTTCATGGAGGTTCACCCCAATCCTGAAAATGCTTTAAGTGATTCAGCTAGTCAGTTGAAGCTGGATAATGTTGAGGAAATACTTTCTCGATTAAAAAAAATTGATGAACTGGCTAAAAAATATGCGCGGGACAATTAATCTTTCTGAAATCAAATTAATTATCTTTGATCTGCAAGGGACATTGATTAGTGAAGATGAAATTTCCGATTCTCAAAAACTTGATTTAAGAATTGGTGAATTAAATGAATTTGTAAAGATTTCATCTGCAAAGGGAATCAAGGTTACTATATTAAGCGGAATTAACGACAATAAAGTAATTAAAAGAATCGAAGAAAAATCCGATGCTGAATTTTTTCATTCATCTATAAATAAAGTTGAGATAGCAAATAAAATTGCAGCAGAAAATAATTTGGAGTTTCAATCAATAATGTTCATCGGCAATGATTTGCTGGATATTCCATTGTTGAAAATGGCTGGAATAGGAGCTGCACCTAAAAGCGCTCGAAGAGAAGTAAAAAGGATTGTAGATTATATTTTACCAGAGGATATTTTAGTTTTTCTTGCTGATCAACTTAATCATTCGTAACAGAAAAAAACCGGAGGAAATTTTTTTGTCTGAAGAACAAATTATTGCTGTCGGAAAAAGAGTAATTGAAATTGAAGCAAAATCAGTTCATGACCTTGCCAAAAAAATCGATGCATCATTTGCCTCTGCGGTTAACGCAATAATAAAAGCAAAAGGAAGGGTGATAATTTCGGGTTTGGGCAAATCCGGAATAATTGCCAGAAAGATTGTTGCAACCCTTAACTCTACTGGAACTCCTTCAATTTCGCTTCATCCAACAGACGCTCTGCATGGTGACCTGGGAATGGTTCGTAGTGATGATATAGTAATTCTGATTTCCAAAAGCGGAACAACGGAAGAACTATTAAATGTTGCAACAATGGTTAAACGGCTTGATGTGCTGATAATTGGGATGATAGGATTGGAAAACAGTTCGCTTGGAGAGCTTTGTGACATTGTTCTGAATATCAGTGTTGAAGAAGAAGCCTGTCCTTACGATCTGGCACCGACCTCATCAACAACGGCAATGCTTGCAATGGGAGATGCACTTGCAATTGCTCTGCTTGAAGAAAAAGGATTTACTGCCGAAGATTTTGCAGAACTCCATCCGGGAGGAAGTCTCGGTAAACGCTTATCATTAAGAATATCGGAAATCATGTATAAAGATAAATCACTTCCGGTTGTGAGCGAAAATGCTAAAATAAACGAGATAATTTACGAGATTTCTTCAAAGCGATTAGGCACGACCAGCGTTGTTGACGAAAAAGGCGAATTAGTGGGAATTATTACCGACGGCGATTTGCGAAGACTTCTCGAAAAAACACTCGATATAAAAAATATTGTTGCAAAAGATTTAATGTCAAAAAATCCTAAAACAATTTCACAGGATATGCTAGCGTCTTTCGCTCTTCAACAGATGGAAAACTATAATATAACCTCACTTATTATTTCGGAAAATAAAAAACCCGTTGGGATTGTTCATCTCCATGATTTGGTCAAACTCGGTTTAAGAAGAAGATGAAACTAAAGCTATTAATATTGCTTTCGATTCTGTTTCTATTTTCATGCAGTGATGACAAGGTTAAACCGACAATTAACCTAGATCTAAACGAAGATCGAATTCCGGTTCAGGAAAGCTGGAACTCAAGAATATTATTTACCGAAGAGGATAATATTAAAGCCGTACTTTTTGCCGATCATTTAGCAAAGTATGAAGATGAACAAAAAACTTACCTCGATACTGTGAAGATTGACTTCTACGATGAAGAGGGGAATCCTACAACTACTCTTACATCCAAACGAGGATTAGTTGATGATATATCCAAAAATATGTTTGCAATTGACAGCGTTGTTGTTATAAACAGCGATAGTGTTGTGCTAAGAACGCAAGAACTGGCGTGGAACAATTTTACTAAGAAAATTACCTCGAATAAATTCGTTAGAATCGAATCACCAAAAGAGATAATTGAAGGTTATGGATTTGAGAGCGATCAGCACTTGAACAAATATGTAATTTACGATGTAACATATTCCGCTGAAGTTGAGGGGAATCAGTGATTCGAACAATCTTCACAATAGTTATTTTTTACTTTCTCCTTTCTTCATACATTTTTGCGCAGGAAAGAGTAACTATTGTTGGCGATAGTCTCATAGGTGGAAAAATTGACGGTGAATCTATTCGCGAAGTGATTGGAAATGTTGTGATAACTCAAGGCGATGTAACCGTAACTTGCAGAGAAGCGGTACAATTTATAAATCGAAATGAATTTGAATTAACGGGCAATATCGTTGCTGTTCAAGATACAATAACACTCTTCACTGAAAAGGGCAGATATTTCGGCGAATTCAAAATGGCGCGCAGTGATACATCAATTATGATGTACGACGGAAACGTAGTGCTCTCCGCAGATTTTGGAACCCACTTCTTCGATGAAAAGAGATCTGTTTTTACCTCAGATGTTGAACTGTTCGATTCACTCAACACTTTAAAATCTGATGAACTGATTTACTTCAACAATCTCGATAAAGCTGTAGCGACAGGCAACGTGATTATTGCCGACAGCAGTAATGTGATATATGCCGACAGTTTAATTCATATTCGCGAAAACAATTACACAAAAGCATTCGAAAATGTTGTGATCAAAACCCCGGAAAATAACACAGATATTTTTTGCGGAATGCTTGAGGATTTTGGTGACAGCAATTATACGAAAATAAGTATCAATCCTGTGATGATTAAAATCGATACTTCAGAAAGTGGAAGGATTGACACGCTGCTAATCGCCGCAAATTTTATGGAATCATTTGATGATGAAAATCCACTATTGAAAGCTGTTGATTCTGTTGAAATTGTAAGAGGTCAATTTTCATCAACAAATGAAAGAACGGTTTATTTTAGAGAAGAGGATGCTATCTCGACTTATAAGATTGAAGGAGAAAAAAAACAACCTGTTATGTGGTTTGAAAACACTCAGCTTTTAGGAGATTCTGTTTACATAAAAATTATGGATAATCAATTGCACGAGATCGATATTTTTGAGCACTCGATTATCATCTCTAAAAATGAGAGTTTCGAATTTAGATATGATCAAATATCGGGGGATACACTAAAATTATTTTTTGAAGAAAGTAAATTGGAATTTGCTGAAGTGTTCGGTGGAGTTTTAAGTATATATTATATTTACGATGAAAATACGCCGGAGGGTTTAATTAAAGCAACCTCTAAAAATGCAAAAATTATTTTTAATGAAAACAAGGTGAATAAAGTTAATTTATACATTGAGCCTGACAGTGAATATCATCCGGAGAAGCTTGTAAAGGGAAGTGAGAAGGAATTTACGCTACCAAGTTTTATGTTGTTTGAAAATCGTCCAAGTAAAGAATCAATACTAAAAAGAAAATGAACAATAAAAACGGAAAACAAAATTTAAGTAGTAAAGATCTCGTTAAGATATACAAGAAAAGGACGGTCGTCGATAAAGTATCAATTAATGTAACACAAGGCGAGGTTGTAGGACTGCTTGGCCCGAACGGTGCCGGGAAAACAACGACGTTTTATATGATCGTTGGAATGATCAAACCTAATGCAGGAAGGGTTTTTCTGGACGATAACGAAATTACTTCAGAAGCGATGTACAACAGAGCAAAAATGGGAATAGGTTATCTTCCGCAAGAAGCTTCGGTTTTTAGACGTTTGAGTGTAGAAGATAATATTATGGCAGTACTTCAAATGCTGAAAATTTCTAAATCCGATCGAATTGAGAAAATGAATGTTCTTCTTGATGAGTTGAACATAACGCATATCCGTAAAAGCTTAGGTTTTCAACTTAGCGGAGGTGAAAGAAGGCGAACCGAAATTGCACGAGCACTTGCAATGAACCCTAAATTTATTCTTCTTGATGAACCGTTTGCTGGAGTTGATCCAATAGCTGTTGAGGATATAATGAACATCGTGGCTAACTTAAAGCATAAAGGAATCGGAATTCTAATAACCGATCACAACGTTCACGAAACATTGAGTATAGTCGACAGGGCTTATATCTTAATAAACGGAAAAATATTTAAAGACGGAACCGCTGAACTGCTTGCCGAAGATGAAGAAGTAAGAAAACTCTATCTCGGAGAAAAATTTAAATTGGACAGATACTAACTTGTTCCTCGCTAACTCGAGTATTGATAAATGCTGAATCCTATTTACTTTCTCGGACTAAATTCTTTCAAGATTTTTTTAATTTCATCCTCAGAAATTCCTTCGCCGAAAGTTTTCGTTTTTGAAGGCACACCTGCATAATCTTTTTTCTGAAATGAAACAATAGGGTTTCCTGCTCTTGCTCTAAGTCTATCCTCAATCTGATTTACAAAAGTTCCGGATCCGTCAAATTTAGATCGAGCTTCGTACTTATCCAATGATGTCACAACAGTTCCGCTGTTAACAGGATTAACTTCAAAAGCAAGAGTTTTTATATTCATCAGATGAGAGGCAGTAACATTTTCACTTATAATTGAACCGCCCCAAGTGCCGACACCAAGTGTCATCGAAGGAGCAAGGGCAGTAGTATAACCGACTGCACCCAACGAGCTGACCGAGTTTACAATAATTCTGAATGCCGGTTTTTCAAGTGCAAATTTCATGATAATTTCTTGGTCATTTGAATGTATAACCATTGTGTGACCTATTCCCCCATATTCCAGAAGATCTATGCATTTATGACAGCCTTCTAGCCATCCATCCACAACATAAAATGAAAGGATCGGAGAAAGTTTTTCGATAGACAATGGTTCTTCTTTTCCGACACGATCACAGTCAGCAAGAAGAACTCTGGTTGAATCCGGCACTGAGAATCCGGCATAATTAGCTATCCAAGCAGCTGATTTGCCGACAATATCTGCATTTATTCTATTATTCTTGGTAACGGCTTTTGCGAGTTTAGTCTTCTCTTCTTCGTTAACAAAATATCCACCTTGTCTCTGTACTTCTTCTCTAACCCTTTCTAGAATTGGCCGATCGACAATCATTGATTGCTCGGAACTGCAAAGCGTTCCATTATCGAACGAAGTTCCGTATAAAACATCGGCTACCGCTTTTTGATAATTTGCAGTCCTTTCGATGAAAGCCGGCACATTTCCCGATCCTACTCCGTAAGCAGGCGTGCCGGTGCTGTATGCAGCTTTTACCATCCCTGTGCTTCCAGTAGCAAGTATCACTGCGATGTTTGGATCCTTCATCAATGCATCCGTTCCCTCAATTGATGGAATTGTCATACATTGAATAAGTCCTTTTGGAGCTCCGGCTTTTTCAGCAGCTTCTCGCATAATATCGAGTGATTCTTTCGTGCAGTTTAGAGCTTTAGGGTGCGGACTTGCCACGATTCCGTTTCTGCACTTTAAGGAAATCAATGATTTAAACATTGCCGTGGAAGTTGGATTTGTTGAAGGAATTAATGCGGCAACTACTCCCATTGGTTCAGCAATTTTTAATAGTTTACCGTTCTTTTCTGATGCAATAACACCCACGGTTTTGAGATCTTTTATCGATTCGTAAACATTTTTTGTTCCGAACTGATTTTTAGTGATTTTATCCTCAACTTTTCCGAAGCCGGTTTCTTCGTGTGCCATTTTTGCCAATTTATCCGATGCTTTATAACCGGCATCCGCCATAGCTTTAATTATTTTATCTACTTGAGATTGGCTGAAGTATTTGAATTCTTTTTGTGCATCTTTTGCAGCAGCCGTAAGTTCTCTTACTTGCTGAATAGATTGAAGATCACGGTCAACGTTCATTTTTTCGCCTCAAAACTTTTCAAAACAAAATATAGTTATAGTGAATCTAAACTTCAATTAAAGGAGTGATGAAAACAGATTTTGTGTTTTGCATAAATAATAATGTTGAGGCAGTACGAAGGTTTTCTCACATGTTTTTAATCAGCGTATCTTATTGATCGAATAACCGTCTTAATTTAGAATAACCGGTTTTACTTACGGGAAGTTTTTCTCCACTCGAGAGAGTAGCCCTATATGTATCTTTTTCCAATAACTGGAGCTGTTTTATATTAGCAATACTTGATATGTAACTTCTGTGAATTCTAACAAATTGTTGTGGATTTAAGTGTTTCTCAAAAAACTTCATAGTCTTCTGTTTTAAAAATTTTCCTTGACGGCTCACTATTTGGACATAATCATTTTGTGCTTCCAGGTAAATAATATCCGAGACAGGAATGATTGAAATGTTAAGTTTGTCTTTAACAACAATTCGTTCTAAAAATTCGACTGTTTCATCAACTGCTTTCTCTATTGCAGTTGTTTTTCCCTCCGCTTCTGCATTCGACTTTATTTTTTCCAATGCTTTGATCAATGCTTCGTCAAATCTATCATAAGCAAAAGGTTTAAGGAGATAGTCCACAGCATTAACTTCAAAAGCTTTGATTGCATACTGATCGTAGGCTGTTGTAAAAATTACGAATGGGGGATCGTCAATCAACTCGAGCATTTCAAATCCTGTTATTTTCGGCATCTGAATATCAAGAAATATTAAATCCGGTTTTTGCTCGTTTATTACTTTAATGCCTTCAAAACCGTTCTGACACTCCGCAATAATTTCTAATTGTGGATGTTCGTATATATAATTTTTTAGAATATCTCGAGCTAGCCGTTCGTCGTCAATTACTACTACTCTAATTTTTTCCATCTTTAACTCCGTTGGATAATGGAATATAAATTTTTACAGTAAAAATACCACCATTTTTTGATGTAGTAATTAAATTTTCTTGGTTGTACATCAATTGTAATCTTTTCGAAATGTTTTTCAATCCGATACCTTCACCGCTTTTTGCGACTGCTTCCGGATCGTAATTGTTTTTTATTGTTAGTTTAAGATAATCTCTCTCAATTTCGGCTTCAATAGATATCAGCACTTTTTCTATACTTTCGTAAACTCCATGTTTAATCGCATTTTCAAATATTGGCTGAAGCAGCATACTTGGTATTTCCTGATTGAGGAATTCGTCTTTTACAATTTCTCTAAATTCAAATTTATCCTCAAAACGAATTTTTTCGATATCGAGATAGACTCGTGTGTTGTGCAGCTCGTCTTTAAGTTTGGTTAGCTGTTTTTCGTTTTTTGAGAGTGTGCTCCTTAAAAAACTGCTTAGTTTAATTGTCATTTCCTGTGCTTTTTTCGGCTCTGAAATTGTCAATGAACTAATCGAGTTCAAACTGTTAAAAATAAAATGAGGATTTATCTGGTATTTTAATGTTTTTAATTCGGCTTCTTGGACCAAAGAACTTAACTCAGTCTCTTTGAGTAATTTTTCTCTAAAATTTGCATAGTACATTAGTGTGTAGTTGAGAGCGTTGATAATCGTATAAAATAGTATTCCGATAAAGAACCGCCATATCAACGAAGAGAATAAAAATTCCGAGTATATTAAATCACTTTCAGTTATCCGCTGCAAAACATAATAACCGCCAATTACCCAAATAGCCGATGAAACAATTGCTGCGGCAAGGTGATTCCCAACGAGTCTGAACGGTCTATTATCCTCAAGCGAAATATATTTAGTTATGTACCAAAAACTTAAGCCAAGTAATGAGTAAAAAGCGCTATAAAAAACACTATCGGCCAATGCTGGATACATTTCAATACCGATTATTAAATGCAATGCACTGAAATGGATTGCAGAAACCAAAATCCAGAGTGCGAAATAAACAGCTATATATTGTCGATTTTGAAAAATTGGATTCAGCATAATCAACCGTTCTTTAAGTCGCCGCCGCCGAAAAGTACTAAACCTTTAATTTCCAAAACTTTATCCGGGCTTGGGATTATTTGACTGTCTTTTCTTCGCTTATCTGAAAATCCTCCAAAAATTGATGTTACTTTGATATTAACATTCCATTCTTTGGGTAAATAAATATCGAAGCC
The DNA here is from genome assembly GCA_964499285.1 of uncultured Melioribacteraceae bacterium. GTDB lineage: Bacteria > Bacteroidota > Ignavibacteria > Ignavibacteriales > Melioribacteraceae > JAGFIY01. The sequence goes on along the minus strand of CAZCLA010000002.1, from coordinate 11,755 downwards.
GCCAAAAATTGCAATCAGATCCAATGTTTGCACACCATCTTTAAGTTCGGCATAAATCAGATCTAAATCGACTCCGCCCATAAAACAAGTAATTTTTCCGCCCCGAAAATTTTTTGAATCGACCTTCACTTTTCGAGCGCTTAAAATTGCTGCGACATCAATCTCGTCTCTGCTTGTCTCTATTTCTTCTTCAAATTTCGATTCTTGTTCTTTTCCAGAATTGTTTTTGCTGCTTTTAACTATTATGAAGATTCCAAGAAGAACAAGAATAATTGGCCAGTAATCTTCAATTAGGTTTCCGAAATTGTAACCGAAAAGCCTGGCTGAAAGCCAGATTCCTCCAATCACTATAAGTGCGTATCCTAATGTGCTGTCCTTTGAATTGGCAAGAACGATGGCTCCCACAACAATCATTATGACAGGCCAAGAGAACAGATCGAAATATAAAAAGTGGATATTATCCAATATCATCAGAGAGCCGAGGATAATGAATATAAGTCCTATCCAGATTCTTCCGTTTGAATTTTTCATTTCAGCCTCCGCTTAAATTAATTTTTTACTTCACCGCCGCCGAAGATAACTAATCCTTTAAAGACAAGTTTTGTTTTATCATCGACAGGTATGTTGGGATCTTTTCTTCTTTTATCTGAGAATCCTCCGAATATTGCAAATACATCAATTTCAACATTCCAATCACTTGGTATGAAGAAAGTCGAACCTCCGAAAATTGAAAGAACATCAATTACTTGTCTTCCTTCAGCCAGTTTGCTGTTTCGAAGATCAAGTTCTGAACCTCCGAAAATAGATGTCGATTTTCCACCCACAAAATTACTGCTGTCAATACTTTTCTTATGCCCGCCGAAAACAGCCAGGTCATCAAAAATCAGTTTGTCATCCGTTTTATAAGAGGATTCATTTTCAGTTTTATTTTTTTTATAAATAATGTAAACTCCAATCAAAACGAGCAGCAGTGGCCAGAACTCGGGGAAAAATCCAATTAATCCTATGATAATTAAAACAGTGCCCGTAGATTTACTATGGCTGGCAAAGTAAATTATGATTCCTATAATAATAATTATCGACTGCCACCGGAACAAATATCTTCCGATTTCGTACGGAAGCTCAAGTTCAAAATATCCGAAATTATCTAACAGAAAAAGTGCTCCGATAATGATCAGAAATGAGCCGATAATTAATCTTGCTGTTGTTCCTCTATCGCTCGGCATAATTTCCTCCTATGTTTTTTTATCTGTGGCAAATATAATGTCGCTGCAACCGTTTGTTAATAATTTTTCGATGAATGCCGGATTTTTATCGGTGAAATTCGTATGCAAAGGAATGAAAATAGTGTTAATTTGCTGTCGCAGATGAATGATTGATTACATTAATATCTATGTTAACTAATTAATTTTGAGTTCTTATCAGCTAATCGAGATGATCCTCCTAAATGAATAGACAGTTTTGAACATGAAGTTTTTAAGAAAAATATTATTCCTTTTGCTATTAGGGATTATTTTTTTAGCAATAGCATTAGGAATTGCGAATTATCTGCTCAAAAGCTCACTTCCTGTTTATGATGGGAAAATAATACTTTCCGGTATTGAGAACACGGTGGAAATTTATCGGGATGAATATGCCGTGCCATACATTCGTGCAAATTCGGATCTGGATGCTGCTTTTGCACTTGGTTTTCTTCATGCTCAAGAGCGGTTGTTCCAGATGGACATTATGCGCAGAGTGGGATTCGGAAGATTAAGTGAAGTTCTTGGCACAAAAACGGTTCCTTTCGATAGAATGTTTAAATCAATGAGATTCGGAAAAATTGCAGAACAGATATATAAAGATCTTGAAGAACCTTATAAATCTCACATCGAAGCATATGCTGCGGGAGTAAATTCATTTATTAAAGAAGCTGACGGAAATTTTCAGATTGAATTTTCGCTTTTAAATTATCAACCTGAAAAATGGCTGCCGGAGCACACACTTGTAATTGGGAAACTTTTAGCTTGGGAATTAAATATTAGTTGGTGGGCAGATATTGCATTTACAAGTTTAATTCAACAATTCGGTGTTGAAAAAGTAAAAGAAATAATTCCCTCTTTTGACGAAAACGCTTCGACAATAGTCCCAGAATTTATTACAAAGATTCCCCCAATTCCCCAAGGTTTTGTTGATACTGATAAAATGTTCAGAGAATTTATAGGAACTACGGGAACACACATTGGTTCAAATAACTGGGTTGTTGGAAGCCAAAAATCTGCTTCCGGAAAACCAATTATTGCAAATGATCCGCATTTAGCATTCCAAACACCTTCAAAGTGGTATGTTGTATCGATAAGAAGCAGAAATTGGGATGTGGATGGGTTTACGCTTCCGGGAGTACCGGTTATTGTTATTGGTAAAAACGAGAACTTAAGTTGGACAATGACAAATGTAATGGCAGACGATGCGGATTTCTATATCGAAAAACTGGATAGTTCCAGATCTAAATATTTGTTGGACGATGAATGGCACGAGTTGAGAATTGAAAACGATTCAATATTTGTGAAAGACAGTGCTAATATTGAAATGATTTCAAAATGGACTCACCGTGGACCAATAATTTCGCATATACATCCTTACTCATCAATCAATAATGATTCGCTTCTTACCGAACTTGAGATATCAATGCGTTGGACTGCACTGGAATTTCACACTGAACTTGCTGCGATTTATGATATAAATTTTTCTGAGAACGAATCTGAATTCAAACTTGGCGCTGAAAAATTTACGGCACCCGGACAAAATTTTGTCTATGCTGATAAAGATGGGAATATTGGATATGTATGTGCAGCTAAACTGCCTGTTAGAAAAACGAATTCCACAACTTTCATTTTTGACGGAACAGATTCATCTAATGATTGGACTGGTTTTGTAGCTTTTGAAGAAATGCCGATGTTCTCAAATCCTTCCTCTGGATTTATTGCAACTGCGAACAATAAAACTGTTAAGGATTTTAAATATCACATATCAAATCTATGGGAGCCTCCTTCAAGAATTCAAAGAATCTATGAACTGCTTCAACAAAATGAAATTCATTCGGTTCACGATTTTATGAAATATCAAAATGATGTTTATTCCCACTATGCTTCTGAAATTGTACCATACATCATCGAGGCGTTTGATAATGCTGAAATAAATGATGTTAATCTTAGTACTGCCTTAGCGTTGCTTAAAAACTGGGACTTTAACTTTGAGAAGGAAAGTCAAACACCCTCAATTTATGCGAGCTTCTATCAAAAGTTTATTGAAAATATATTTCTTGATGAGATGGGTAAAAACCTATTTGATGAATATATATTTATTGCAAACATTCCTTACAGAAAAGTAACTGAATTACTTAAACAGAAATATTCAACATGGTTCGATAATATAAATACCGAAACTATCGAATCAAAAAACGACATTGTTAGAAAAAGTTTGATTGATGCACTAGTTCAGCTTGAAAACAAATTCGGAAAAGATATTAGCGAATGGCAATGGGGGAGAATACATACATTAACTTTTAAACATCTTTTTAGCGGTCAATCAAAAATTGCCGATTACTTTTTCGATATTGGTCCTTTTGAAATGAGTGGAGATGGAACGACCGTTAATAATATGGAATATTCTTTCCAACAGCCGTTTGATGTTAAGTTGGGACCTTCAATGCGGTTTATTTACGATTTTGCAGATCCCGAAAAATTCTATTTTGTCCTGCCAACCGGACAGTCGGGAAATCCATTTAGCGATCATTACAGAGATATGACAGAGCTTTGGCTGAAAGGAGAGTATTTGATGATGAAGCACGACAAGAAAAAATTTGAAGATTCGGATTGCTACAAGCTTGTCCTGCTGCCTTCTGACGATTGAGGATATTTATTAAACAAAACACTAAATTGATGTAACACATTTAAAGGAATCTATGAAAGTTATTGAACATCTTCAAAAAGCAAATGATCCACTAATAAGCTTTGAAATAATTCCTCCCAAACGCGGAGGCGACATAAAACAACTAATGTCTGTTCTCGATCAAATCGTAAAATACAATCCACCTTTTATTGATATAACCAGTCACGCTGCTGAAGTTATTTATGAGGAAACTGCTAACGGTGGAGTGGAAGTAAAAGTAAAAAGAAAAAGACCTGGGACGTTGGGAATCTGTGCACTCATACAAAACAAATATAATATTGATGCCGTGCCACACGTTTTGTGCGAAGGTTTCTCGAAAGAAGAGACAGAGGATTTTTTAATTGAAATACACTATCTCGGAATAGAAAATGTACTCGCAATAAGAGGTGATGAAAATGCATTTAAAAAACCTTTAAAGTTCGGAAGAAGCGCAAACAGATATGCTATTGATTTAGTTAAACAAATTTCCGACATCAATAACGGTAAATATCTCGAAGCATCACTGCTTGACGCTAGTGAAATGAATTTTTGTATTGGGATAGCCGGCTACCCCGAAAAACACATCGAGTCGCCGAACATCAATGTCGAATTAAGATATATGAAAGAAAAACTTGATGCGGGTGCTGATTATATCGTAACACAGATGTTTTATGATAATAATAAATACTATGACTATGTAAAAAAATGCCGTGAACTTGGTATTGATGTACCAATTATTCCCGGAATAAAAATCCTTACGGCAAAAAATCATATTAATTCGATACCAAAACATTTTTTTATTGATATTCCGGACGAACTTGAACAGGAAATTTCTGAAGCAAAACCTGAACATATTCTTGAAGTTGGAGTTAATTGGACTGTAAAGCAAGTTGAGGATCTGTTGAACAATGGCGTTCCGGCAATTCATTTTTATATTATGCAGAATGCAAAGCCAATAACAATGGTGATGGATAAACTTAAATTATAATTTACACCGGATTATAAATGAAGATTCAAAAAGTATCTTCGGGTACTTCAAAAAAATTTAAGTGGGGAGTCGCAGGATGCGGAAAAATTGCCGAAGAAGCTTTTCTTCCGACATTGCAGTTATTGAAGAAGAGTAAACTTTCGGCTGTCTTCAGTCATAAAACAGAAAGAGCAAAAGCAATAGCCGATAAGTTTGGAACCGCAAATTATTTCAGTGATTACTCAAAGTTTCTGGAAAATGATTTTCAAGCCGTGTACATCTCCGGTGTAAATTCGGACCATCACTGGCAGGTTATTGAAGCAGCAAGAGCAGGTAAACATATTCTTTGTGAAAAACCGATGGCTCTTAATTCACAACAAGCCGAGGAGATGATAAAGGTCTGCGAAGAAAATAATGTTTACCTTGCAATTAATTTTACCCAGCGATTTCATCCATTGGTTAAGAAAGCAAGAGAATTGATTTCGCAGGGATTCATCGGGAAAATTGTTTCAGTTCAAATTAATTTTAACATTGATCTACCACCAAGTCAAAATTTTAGATTCAAAATCGATAAAAGCGGAGGCGGTGCTTTAAGAGATTTAGGAACTCACGCAATTGATTTGTTAAGGTTTTTTGGGAGTGAAATTGTTGAAATCAATGGGTATGCAGACAATGTAATTTACAATACTGAAGTAGATGATTTCGCCACCGGTGTAGTCAAATTTAAGAAAAGCGGTTACGGTTATTTTAATGTTTCTTATAACAGCGAAAAAGCTTTTAACCGGATTGAAATTCTTGGATATAAAGGAAGCATTAGTTTGGATAAAATAATTAATCATAGAAACACTCCAGCAAAACTATCAATAAACTTAAAAGGTGAAGGAAAAAAAGCATTCCGAAAACGTGCAAATAAATTTGCCTATAGAATAAAATCTTTCCAGAAATCTATTTTAAATCATGAAGTACCTGAAGCATCAGGTTTCGATGGTTTAATAAACTTAAAACTTATGGAAGAATTGGAAAAAAATGCAGAGCAAAGAAGAACTCGTTAAAGTATCTCATAAAGTTTATGAAAAAGGATACGTTGCAGCATACGACGGAAATCTATCTGTTAGAATTGATGAGAACAAATTCTGGATTACGCGTTCCGGAATATGTAAAGGAAATGTTGGAGAAAATGATATTCTCGAAATAGATTCTCAAGGTAGATTGCTTAAAGGTGAAGGCAAGGTTTCAACCGAAGTTAAAGTCCATCTTCTTGTATATAAATATAGAAAGGAAATTAATGCGGTAGTTCATTGTCATCCCATATATTCAACTGCTTTTGCAACTGCCGGTATTAAGTTGACCCAAGCAGTTTTTCCTGAAGTTGTTCTAGGATTGGGTAAAATTCCTTTATGTAAATATGCAACGCCTTCAACAGATGAACTTCCGGAATCGATGAAACCTTACATAGAATTCGCTTGGGTTTATCTTCTTGAAAATCATGGAGCCGTAACAATCGGGAAAGATATTTGGGGCGCATATTATAGAATGGAAAAACTTGAACATTCTTGTAAAACACTTTTTCTGGCGAGACAATTGGGACATGAAAAAATAATTCCAAACCTAAAGTTAAAACAACTTTATGAAATAGCCGAAAGTACTTACGGAATAAAATTAGATAAAAGAAATAGACTCGATTATTAATTAAATCACGGTATAAATACACTTTGAAAATAGCACTTTTAGTTGGCGGACCCTCACCGGAAAGATCGATAAGTAAACAATCATCAAAGGCGATTTATAATGCACTAATTAATCTGAAACACGAGGTGAAACTTATTGATCCGGCTTATGGAAAAAATCAACCGAAAAACATTGATCAATTTTTTTGTGATGAAGATTTTACAAAGATAAACGAAGCAAATTTAATTTCGAGTTTCGACTCAGGCTTCTTTGAAGGTATTGACTTAGTTTTTATCGGTCTTCACGGCAAATGGGGGGAGGATGGAGTGATTCAATCACTTCTGGAATTAAAAGGATTAAAATATACTGGAGCCGGAGTTCTCTCAAGTGCAATTTCTATGGATAAAAATGCTTCGAAAATTTATATGCAGCATTATGGAATAAATACGCCGGACTGGATTTTTCTTCATAATCAAAACTATGAATTTGACCAAGTCAAAAATAGAATAAAAAATCGTTTCAGATTTCCTTGTGTTGTTAAACCAAATGACCAAGGGTCAACAATTGGCTTAACAGTTTGTGATAAAGAATCCGATTTGAAACAAGCTTTAAATTTAGCTTTTCGATACAGCCGTTCGGTGCTTATCGAAGAATATATTTCCGGCAGAGAAATTACTGTAGGAATTCTTGATGGTGAACCGTTGCCTGTTTTGGAGATTGTTCCTCGCTCAGGACTGTATGATTTCAAAGCAAAATATACTGACGGCGAAAGTGAATATATTGTCCCGGCCGAAATTGAAACGGATCTTGCAAAAAATGTTCAAGAAGCTGCCGTAAAAACTTATAATGTTCTTGGATGTTCCGATTACGGAAGAGTAGATTTTAAACTTGATTCAAAGAACGAATTTTTTTGTTTGGAATTGAACACCCTTCCGGGCATGACGAGCCACAGCCTCGTACCAAAAGAAGCAAAGGTTCTCGGAATAACATTTGATAAACTAATTGAGCGGATAATTAGTTCGGCATTGTCGAATGAAAAATAGGAAAGAAAAAAATACTAGCGGTAGAATTATTTCCTTAATATATCTCGTTCTATTCTTAGCTATTGCTGCATTTCTGCTATTCAATCAAAGTGGAATAATAAAATACTACAAGTTAAAATCAGAATACGAATTATTACAAACTCGTATAGCTGACGCAAAAAATCAAATCTTCAAGCTGGAAAATGAGCTTGATTCACTAAAAACCGAACTCGTTAAAGTTGAGCATGTTGCTAGGGAAAAATACTTAATGCTCAAACCAAATGAGAAGGGCATTAAAATTAATAATGAATAAATAATTGACAAATAACAAATCAATCAAACCATTAGCAGACAGAATAAGACCAGAAACTCTCTCCAGTTTCTTCGGACAAGAACATCTTGTCGGCAATGATAAACCGATTTGCAAAATGATCGAAACAGATTCGGTTTATTCTTTTATTTTGTGGGGTCCGCCGGGAACCGGAAAAACAACTTTAGCTAAAATTATTGCAAATCAAACCAAAGCAGATTTCTACAGTCTTAACGCAGTGTCTTCAGGAGTAAAGGATGTAAGGAAAATAATTGATATCGGAAAAAACAATTTGGAATACAACAGAAAGACAATTCTTTTTATTGATGAAATTCATCGTTTTAATAAATCTCAACAGGATGCACTTTTATCGTCGGTTGAATCAGGTGAAATAATTCTTATTGGAGCAACCACAGAGAATCCTTCTTTTGAAGTAATACCGGCTCTTAGATCAAGAGTTAGAATATACATTCTTAATGAACTGACGGAAACAGACCTTATTAATATTTTAAATCTTGCTTTAACTAAAGACGAAATTCTCTCCAAAATTGATATCGAAGTTGAAGATGTAAAATTTTTACTCTTTCTATCCGACGGCGATGCAAGAACTATGCTGAACTTGTTGGAGGCTGCTGTCGACCAATCTCCGAAGGAAAATGATAAATTATTATTAACAAATAGGATGTTTGAAAATATTATTCAACGGAAAACAGCCTTTTATGATAAGTCCGGCGAAGAACATTATAATATTATTTCAGCATTTATTAAAAGTGTTAGAGGTAGTGATCCAGATGCTGCTCTTTACTGGATGGCTAGAATGTTAGATGGTGGCGAAGATCCGCTTTTTATTGCAAGAAGATTGATAATTCTTGCCTCTGAGGATATTGGGAACGCATCCCCAAATGGCTTGGTTTTAGCTGAAGCTGCTTTTGGAGCTGTAGAAAAGATAGGGATGCCGGAAGCACGAATAATTCTTTCACAATGCGTCACTTATTTATGCGGTGTTCCTAAAAGCAATGCTGCCTACATGGGGATTAAAAATGCCGAGGAATTTATTAGTAAAAATAAAAATTACCCAGTACCGTTTCATTTACGAAATGCTCCGACAAAATTAATGAAGAATTTAGGTTACTCTAAAGATTATAAATATCCACATTCCTTCGATGGAAACTTTGTGCAGGAAAATTATTTCCCGGAAGAAATGAAGCAGCAGCAATTTTACTCTCCATCTTCAAACGGGCATGAAAAAAATATTTTGGAAAGATTGATGAATATCTGGAAAGGTATAAAAAAATATTAAACTTTTGAAAACAACTTGCCAGGTTCTTGTTTTACCAAACCTTTAAACTCAAGTGTCAGTAAATTTGCCATACATTCCTGCTGGGAAAGCTGAGTTTTCTCAGAAATTTTATCAATATGAACTGTATCATCTCCAAGAATAGAAAAAATTTTTTCTTCAAAAACGTTCAAATTTTGGTCAATATTTTGTGATAATTTCTTTTGCTTTGAAGGAGGCTTAATGTTTAATTCTTCCAAAATATCCTGCGCATTTGTTACAAGCTTCGCAAAATTTCTTTTTATCAGATAATTTGTTCCTTCACTTTTCGAACTTCCAATATTACCAGGTACTGCAAATACCTCACGATTGTTTGAAAAAGCCTGTTCTGCAGTTAAAAGTGCGCCGCCTTTTATTTTTGTTTCGATCACAAGTGTGCCCATAGATAGTCCGGCGATTATTCTATTTCTTCTAGGAAAATTCGGAGCATCTGGTTTAGTTCCTAATGGAAATTCGGAAATAACTGCGCCGTTTTCACTTATTGCGTCAAACAATCTTTTATTTTCTGGAGGATAAATTACATCCAATCCCGATCCGATAACGGCTATTGTTCTACCGCCATTATTAATTGTCGTGCTGTGAGCAATTGAGTCAATTCCTCGAGCTAAACCGCTAACGATATTTAAATTACTTTTTATCAATTCCTTAACAATTTTTTCTGCTACTGATTTTCCGTAGCTGCTCGGCATTCTTGTGCCTACAACGGAGAGTGAATCTTTATATAATTTCAATAAATCTCCTTTAACGTAAAGCATAATCGGCGGTGAATAGATTCTCTTCAGGATTTTGGGATAATTTGCATCCCAGTAGAAAACCAAATCAGCACCCATTCTTTCGAGCTTTTCGATTTCAACTTCAGCTGATTTTTGGAAAGCATCAATTTTTTCTATTGCGTGTAATAATCTGCTGAATATTTCTGAGTTCTTCGGAAAAATTTTGGCAAGGCTCCTTTCGTCTAATTCAAATAAATTAGAAATCGAACCCGCTCTTCTGATTAACTCGAAAATTTTTTGAGGACCAATCCTATCTACTGAAAGCAGGCAATTTATTTTTGAAAGGCTGTGTATGGTTGAATGATTCAAAACAAATAATCATTATTTTACTGGAATATCTATATCGTCAACTACTGCTATAATTATAGTATTAACAGGTGCTTTTTTATGACCAATAACTTGCTGTACAGCATCACCTTCTTTAACAACAATAACTGTATCACCTATTCCGGCATCAACTTGATCTATTGCAATTTCGTCTGTGTTTCCGACGAAGTTACCGCTCAAGTCAACCTTTCGGACAATCATCAACTTATGACCATGAAGAAAATGATTCTTTTGAGTGGATACTACGTTGCCTCTGACCTTGGCGAGAAACATATTTATTGTTCTGCTTCTTTTTTAGTTTTTTTTCTATAAAAAATAGCCAATGGAAAAATAACAAGATAAGCGACTAAAAGAATTATTGGCGAAACCGTAAGTGAAATCGGATTATCCCAAGGTCCTTGCGCCATAAGAAAATAACCGATAATTAAAAGAATCAATCCAATTCCAAGAATTATATAATTTGTTTTATCCCAGTAATTCTTGAAAGGCGATTCTGATTTTTTAATTGCTCTAACTTTTTTTCTTTGTTTTGCCATAATCAACCCGATTTACTAAAAAATAAAAAGCCCAGTGATGGGGGGAGACACTGGGCTGACTCAAAATCAAAGGTAATTACTACCCCTGAAAAGAGTGTTGCTTAAATATAAACTATGCAGAAAAGTTTGTCAAGCTTATTTATTTTGAATGTGATAAACAATTTTTCTAATAGTATCAAACTGCAGGTAAGGATATTCTTCCCTTAATTTGTCAATTGCCAGACTGGCACTCACTTTATTAGCTCGTAACTCCTTAAACTTTCGGCGAATAATATAATCCCTAACCGATTTTTCATTGATCAGTCCTTTGCTCTCGAGTAAATCATAGACTTCATCACTTATCAAATCAGAAAGTGGATTTTTTTCAATCTGAGCTTCGGTGAGGTTTCCCATTTTTACCTCCTATATAGTTAGTGGTTAGTGAAAGTAAAAATGTAGAATTATTCGATTTGATTCCTCCGTTAAATTGCATGTAAAATATAAGCGTTTTTTTAAACAATTGTCAAATTTAACGATTTATACATAAGGTCATAAATTTAGTTCCATTTTAGAGAACAATAAGTTATGTTGAGACGAAAATTTCAAAATCAGATTTTTTTTAATTTATCTTGCATATTATACAAAATAGCACTATCTTAAAGCTTGTCTTTTATTGAAAATGTTCATTTACACTATGATTCGCTAAAAAATTTTTTAGAAGGGATTTTTAAAGTTGACAATTCTGGTTTTTAGCGTTATGTTTGAAGTCCGCATAATTGCGGATTAAGTTCTTTGAAAAAGTGAGTGACTAAAGGAAGCTTTAGGAAAAACGCAAATAAAAGTTACGTCAATTTTATAAAAGTAAATTATACAACGGAGAGTTTGATCCTGGCTCAGGACGAACGCTGGCGGCGTGCTTAACACATGC
>CAZCLA010000001.1:179703-181405 GCA_964499285.1 uncultured Melioribacteraceae bacterium | reverse complement strand
TCTTCGCTGATAGCTCCTTGTGGAATGAACTGTGGACTCTGTTTAGGCTACCATCGTATTAAGAATAAATGCGCCGGATGCCAATCAGCTAGTTCAAACAAGCCGAATCATTGCATTATTTGTTCTATAAAAAACTGTGAGTTATTATCAAGCAGGAAGTCTAAGTTTTGCTTCACTTGTCATAAATATCCTTGCAGAAGAATTAAGAAACTTGACAAACGCTACAGATCTAAATATGGAATGAGTATGATCGAGAATCTAAACACGATTAAAGAAATTGGCGTACGGATATTTATACTAAGAGAAAAACAAAAATGGGCGTGTTCAAAATGTGGGAACATTATATGTGTTCATCGCGAGCATTGTTTAGTATGTGGTAATAAGAGAGAAGTTGCCAAATATGGCTCAAATTAATTACTCATTTTATAGACACATCGACTATTTAAAAAGTGAAAAGTCCACGCATAAAAAAGTACGATTCAAGAAAAACGAAAACTCTTCCTATTTCATCGGGACGAATAAAAAGATATCCGATTAGTTACAATAAGGATAAAATAGTTTTTGTCATTTGGTAGTGTAAATAATTTTGTATAAATGGTTTAAGAAGTATTTAAACTAAACGGAGTGAGTTCACATCTTTAGCAATTTCTATTCCGCGAAACGAAATTCAGCTACCGCAAAAAAGATATAAAAATGTTATGCCCTTAATTGCAACGTAAACGGCTGCTTTATAAATAATATATTGATGATGAGATGATGTCCGTCCCAGCCATAACTATGTTTAAATTTTTTTCTGTTTATTACAATTATCAATTTTATATTATCAGTAAGGCATTGTTCTATAAAAAGAAAGCATGTAAATAAATTATTATAGGAGAAGTTGACTATGAACACAAAAATATTTTGGATTTTCGGAACGCTTCAAAGTATTGCCTTAGCTTTTATAATCTTTCTTTTATTCAACTCGCTTAATATGATAAAAGAAGAAAATGTTGTCGGATTGGATACACAGATATTATTAAGTATATCATTCCCCCTTTTTTTATTATTGGTAGAATTTATAATATATTCGAAGAAATAATATTGATACCCGCGAGAAAAAAGAGTTCCTCTAAAAAGCAGCTTTAGTTGAAGAAGCAAGGGATGAATATTTTGTTTTAAATCAAACAAAATATTTCTATCTTTGTACCTCAATATAAATCATATTTATATTGATTTATTCAGCTAACGGAGAGGTGCCCGCCTTCGTAAAAACTACGGCGGGTAAAGGTGAGTGGCGGTCATCGCCTCCGGAGAGATCCCGTCTAAAGACGGGAAAACCCAACGGTTTGAATATGTATTTTGTTTATATCTTACATAGTGAAAAATTCAGCCGGTATTATGTTGGTCATAGTAAAAATTGTGAGAGTAGATTATCAGATCATAACAAAGGAAAAGTAAAATCTACTAAAGCATATGTTCCTTGGAGTATTATTTATACTGAGCAATTTCAGACTAAATCTGAAGCTTTTCGACGCGAGATGGAAATTAAAAGTTATAAAGGTGGAGAGGCATTCAGAAAATTAGTTCACAAATAAAAATTCAGCTAACGGAGAGGTGGGTGAGTGGCTGAAACCAACGGTTTGCTAAACCGTCATACTGGGAAACTGGTATCGCGGGTTCGAATCCCGCCCTCTCCGCTTTTCGGGGAAGTCGATTTTAT
>CAZCLA010000001.1:160815-179603 GCA_964499285.1 uncultured Melioribacteraceae bacterium | reverse complement strand
TCGGCTTCCCTTTTTTCTTATTATCCGACCGAAAATTACTTCATTAAATCAAACTTTTAGTTTGTTACTCATTCTCATGTCAAATGTCTATATTCGCAGAGAAATTAACAGAAAACTAAGAAAGAATTCTGAAAACAATTAAAAAAATATCGATAATTATACTGCTTTTAGTTTTGGTTTCATGTTCCACAACAAAAGAAATAACCGAAACGATTGTCCGGGGACTTCCCGGTAAAATTGAGGTGTACTTCAATAAAAGCGCAAATGAATCTGTTGCCTTGCCGGGAAATATTGCACAGCATTCAGTAAATCTAGAAAATAAACTTATCGATTTAATAGCAAGTGCGGATTCCACACTTGATATCGCAAGTTATGAAATCAATCTTCCAAAACTAATAGACACTTTAATTTCCACTGCCGCAAAAGGGATAAGAATCCGTTTAGTCATGGATGCTAAATCGGAAACAGATTCCGAGGATGATGATTCATTCTCACGTTATGACATACTAAAATTATATCTTGAAAAGCTCAATCGGGGATTTGACGGGAAGTTGAACACAAATGATGATATTATAATTTTTGCCGACTCCCCTATTTTTGCAAATGAAAATTCGTCACAGCGTGATTCGTTTAATCTTCCTTCATTACCCGACGATTATAAATTTTCAGAGGTAACCGTAGGGAACAAAATTCAAGGCGGATTTTTACTTGCAGACGGTGAACTTAAACCCTCCAGTCCGAACAGTTATTATTCACCCGGGAATCAAATGCACAATAAATTTGTTGTAGTAGATGATAAAGCTGTCTTTACCGGTTCGTGGAATTTTACAGTAACGGGATTGTACGGAAGTGAATACAACATGCATAGAGGAATTTTGGACGGTAATCAACAACATTCAGTGATAATTGAGCACAAAGAAATTGCTGCAATTTACAAAGACGAATTTGAAACAATGTGGGGCTCGTCCGATATATACCCGAATCCTATGAATTCAAAATTTCATAAAAGAAAATCCAGAGGAACCCCGAAAACGGTTTTTGTAGATTCCATAAGAGTTGATGTACTTTTCAGTCCTTCCACAAATGCAGTAACATACATTACCGATCTTGTTAGAGCGGAAGCCGATAATTCTATTTTGTTCTCTATCTTTGCATTTTCTTATCAGCCATTAGTTGATGTAATAAAATATAAATGGGAAAATAGTTTTGATGATATGACTGGCGAAAGAACAAATTTTTCAATAAGAGGAGTATTCGACAGAAGTTTTTGGAATCAATGGTGGTCGGCATCTGTTGATATGACCGGGAGAACAGCAAAACGAAGTTCTGCAGGCAACCCAAACACGAGATGGAAATATCCGGCAAATGTTTTCCCGGACGCCGAAAGAAGAAAACTTCACAGTAAGACAATGGTCATCGATGAAGAAATTGTCGTTGTGGGCTCCGCAAATTGGAGTACTAATGCAAATGAAACTAACGATGAGAATACACTAATTATTTACGATAAAAAAATAGCCAATCAATTTGTGCAAGAAATTTTTGCCAGATATATGAATGCTTCCGATTTCCGGAACTAAATTTATTAGTAGCTCAAGTAATTATTACGAATAAAAGAGAAAAGGCTGTCCAATTGGACAGCCTTTTTTTATTTAGAAATACACTGTTTGACATGCGTATATTGCAATCGCCATTGAGAGCAAAACCCCCAACACCATCACCGCCGCTAGAAATTTTGACATTTTTAACTCCTATTGAATAATTATATAATTACTTGTTTCTTTAATTGATAAAAAGAAATACATATAATTATTTCAAAAGCAGCATTTTTTTGACTGCAACATTATTGCCTGCTGTCACTCTCAACAAATAAGAACCGCTTGACACTCTGGAACCAAAATTGTTATCCCCGTTCCAAATAACCTCAAACCTTCCTGCATTCATTTGGGAATTAACCAATGTTTTAACTTCGCTTCCGAGCATATCATATACCTTAATGGTAACATACGAAGCTTCGGGAAGTTGATAAACAATGGAAGTACTTGGGTTAAACGGGTTGGGATAATTTTGTTCGACTCCAAATTTTTCCGGAATAATTGATTCTTCTCCAATTCCGGTTATGCTTCCCGTAAATGTTGGTCCGTCAACAAATTCTCCATCATTGAGTTTAAATTTAGTTCTAATCTCAACATCCTCCGGATCGATTCCATCTTTAATATTCAACAAGACTTTAGCAGGTTTAAAATTACCTTCTAACGGTGATTGCGAAACAAAAGTAAGCAATGCTCTGCCGGACTCAACCTCAACAGCGTTTGCGAATATTCCGGAACCGTTAATCAGAGCAGCAAAAGATTGATAGTTAATCTTTTCTGGATCATAAATAAATTCAACTTCGGTATTTTTTACAATCCAATCATTCTCAACTTCAATCGGAAGAGAGATCACATTTGCATCAGAAACAGTAGGATCATCAAATACAATTGAAGGTGCCGGCGGCGGCGGCAGAGGATTATATGACCACTGTCCGCTTATTATAAAATTCATTATTGCAAATGCATCATTTATTGAAACTCCCGCAGTACCATCAGCGGCAGCAGCGTTTGCAATTGCATTCGGATCAGTCAGCAAATCGAACTGATAAACATGATAGATAACTGCAATTGCATCATCCATTGTCACTAAAAAGTCAAGAGTTGCATCTCCCCTCACATCTGAAGGACTTCCCGATCCATCTGCATATTCAATTGATCCGTTATAAATAGTAAATACAGAAGTAATTCCATCAGCGACCCAATCGCCTGTGTTAGAATTTATTTCTGCAAGAGTCCCTATTGAAGCATCGATATCAACTACTTGGAAATTAAGTTGAAAGAGTAATCCATCTGAATCAATTGGACTAAGTCCGGATGCTATAAATTCAACAACTCCAGGATCAGATTCATAGAAATAAATCAACCAACTGGCGCCATTGATTAAAGTGCCGGTTCCATAATTTGCATACTTAAAATCTAATTGATCGCTATCAAATTCAAATTTTCCTTGCAACGAACTATTTAATTCAAATGAACCTGAAAGATCAAGATTTACATCCACAGAAACTGTTGAGCCTCCTAAAACACCTGTTATCTCTTCAATGGTAATAATTTGAGCTGTGTTGTTGAAATTAAAATCGATAGTAAAGTCATCAGAAACGACATCATAAATTGATTCCAACGTTCCAGTTACCTGATAATCGCCTAATGGGTAATCATCATTTATTTTGAACGGAGCCGGGGTTGCAAAATAATCTAAAAACAATCCGTCAATTAAGAAAATATCACCGGAGCCGTCAACCGATACATAAAACATAGGTTCGACCCCATTTATGATATCCCACATATGTTCTTGCCAATTACCTGAAGCCGAAGCATTTACACCTTTTGCATCCCAATAAGCAAAGAATTCGGTGTCAGGAGAAGGAAGTCCGGTGAGATAAAAAGGATTATCAACACTATTCTTTAACGGCAATGTTGTTGAAGAACCCGCACCGTAGTAGAGATAATAATAATCGCCAGTTAACGGTAGAAGACTCAGAGAGAAACCGTTTTCCAGATCACCCGGGACAACATATTTATCGGGATCATCATCTGTGCTATATTCCAGCTCAAGATTAGTAAAATAGGTTTTACCATCATTAAAATTCATATTGAACTCAATAACCGAAGACAGTAAATTTTGTGCAATTATTGTTCCTTCAACAGTATAACTACCTTGCAAATAGTCATCGTTTACAATGAAAGGAACATCATTTGAGTTAAAATCTTTCTCCAAACCATCGAAGAGTGCAAAATTGCCTGCACCGTCCGTATGAATATAAAATATAGGTTCGTTTCCGTTAATTATTTGCCACATATGAGATTGCCAAGTTCCCGGAGTTGATGATACGTTTACTCCTCTTCCATCCCAATAATCAAAAAAGTCATCGGGTGTTGATGTTAAATAGAAACCATATTCCCCTGCTATTAGCGGTGTATTAACAGAAGTTCCAGCTCCCAAATCGAAATAATAATAGTCACCACCAAGCGGAAGCAGAGCCATATAATAACCTGTGATAAAATTTCCCGGAACATCATACATTGTGGGATCATCATCCGAGAAATATTCAAGGTCGATCATTGAAAATTCCGGATAAACAGGTGTTGATGGAAGCGTAGTAAATTCCCAAGGATCGCTGTAATTACCGTCTAATCCAACTCTCCAATAATAAGTTGTATTGTAAGTTAATCCTGCTGATTCAAGAACCTTATAACTACCGGTTCCTTTCGCAACAACAAGTTCATCAACCAGCAATGCGCCCGAAAAATCATCGGATGCAGAAACTTGCACACTATACGAAACATCAACAAACGTCGAATACCACCAATAAAGAGTAGGTGTTAAGGAAAGATATGTTTGTTCATCAACCGGAGCCGAAAGATTGGGCGCACCGCCACCGCCGCCGGCTGATGAAGTTGGCGTAAAACACCACTCTTCTGATGTTTTGCCATCAGCAGTTATCTGCCAATAATATTTTTGACCGATCGTCAAACCCGCAAGGTCATAGTAAGTATCTGTTGTATTATCAGATACAACGGGAGTGGAGTAATCCCCTGATGTTAAAGTAACTTCTACCGTGTAAACCGGTGTTCCATCGGAAACATACCACCAATACAATGTTGGCGATGTCGTAATTCCATAGGTAGAATTATTAACCGGTGCCGAGAGATGCGGTGCATCACTATCCCAGCCTCCGCCTGATCCGCTTCCAACCGTAAAACTCCAGACAGGAGATACGGATTCAGTATCGTCATCGTAATGAGCAATAACTCTCCAATAATACTGAGTATAAACAAATAAACCGGTTAACTCTGTGGATAAATCAGTTCCGACATTTTTATCAACTGCCGCATACCAAAAATTTGGATCAGCAATTGAAGCCTGCACCTGGTAATTTAAAACCGTTCCCGTCGCCGGAGGAGACCAGGATACAATCAAGTCAGAACTTACTCCTGTGCTTCCGTTTGCCGGAGAAATAAGTGATTGTGCGTAGAAATTACTTGCGAATAAACAGAAAAGTGCGGAAAAAAGAATGGTAAATTTCCTCATTGTAGTACCCTCATTTATTTAATAATCATTTTACCGGGCTAGGGCAAAATAAAATTTGCTATGTGTGCGGGCTAGGCAAGTAAAAAATTTATTCTAGCAAAATCGTGAATTATTTATTTACGATTTTGTAGTTGTAAAGTAAGGCATTTCAAATTTTTTGGCAACAGTTATTTATATTTTCTTAATAAAATTAATATCAAATAAGATAACTAATCTAATTTTCTAAATAATTTTTTCTTGTGGTGTATTGTCTTGTAATGATATATAGAAAAATATTTTTCGATTTTAGAAAAGTGAAAAAATAAATTAAGAAAATTTATTTTATCGTTGACGTGATGTTAAAATAAAATTTGGTGCCCACCCCAACCTCGCTTTCAACAAAGATCTTTGAATTATGGGCATCGATAATTTTTTTAACAATTGAAAGTCCCAATCCAGTAGTGGACTCACCAGCCGTTGGTTTCACACTTGTTTTTCCGAACGGAGTGAACAATTTTTCGAGTTCGTTAGAAGGAATGCCCTGTCCCTCATCGCACACTGAGATTTTTACGTCCCGTACTTTTTTTTCGATAATCATTTTTACTGTTCTATTTGAATGAGAAAATTTTATGGCATTTGTTACAAGATTATTTAATACCTGTTCAATCTTAGTTCTATCAGCAAAAATGTCGATTTGTTTATCATAGGAATCTATAACTATTTCGATGCATTTTTTATCAGCCATCGATTTGTGCATCATTTTTACCTGATCAACAACTTCCATTAAATTAAATTCTGTTTTCACTAGTTTAAGTCTACCGGATTCGATCACAGCCAGATCAAGCAGTTCGTTCAATAAATTTATAACAAGTCCGCCGGATCTCTTGATCAGGTCGATTGTTGTAATTAGCCGGGAATCATCTCGTTCAGTGATTTCATCTTGAATCATATTGCCCCAGCTCAACATTGCGGATATCGGATTTCTAATATCGTGAGCTGCCATTCTTAAAAATTTATCCTTCTCTTGATTCAGCTTTTCAAGTTCAGAATTTTTTTGAAGCAGTTCTTTGTGAAGTTCTGTAAGTGACCGGTTAGCAACCTTTAGTTCTTCATTGGTACGTATTGCATTTTCGTATGTTGAAAGCAGCAAATCCATAATCTGAATTCTGTTTGCACTAATGAAGTACTTTTTACCGCTAAGAATCAGTTCCAAACCAAGATTTGAGTCTATGTTTTGCTTTTGTCTTATTTTCTTATTTTCCAGCACATAATTAACCCGAGATAAAAGAAATTCACGTTCATAAGGTTTTGTTATAAAATTATCAACCCCTGCTTCCAGTCCTTTTATTACATCTTGAGGTTCAGAGAGGTTTGTTAAAAGAATCACCGGAATATCATTCAATTCACGATTGGTTTTAATTTTATGGCAGAGCTCATAACCGTCCAGGCAGGGCATAATCAGATCAGTAATAATTAAATCCGGAATGTTCTTTGAGGCTGCTTCCAATGCCTCTTTGCCGTTCTTTGAGGAAATTACATCATAATTTTCTTTTCGCAGTAAGTTTTCTAGCTGCTTCCTTTGGAGGGGGCTGTCTTCAGCAATTAAAATTCTAGTGGTTGATTCATCCATTTATCCAGCCAAGATTTTGGATTAATTTTGACCTAGCGCCTCATCTACTATCGCTTTCAAATCGTTATTGTTTATAGGCTTTCTTATAAACTTATCCGCTCCGGCATTCAAAGCATCATTTTCATCCTTTGAGCGGACGTGAGCTGTTAAGCAAAAAACGGGTGTGCTTTGATATTTATCATCTACTCTAATTTTTCTGATTATTTCTAAACCGTCAGTTCTCGTTCCGAGAGCAATATCGATCACAAAAAGATCAAATGAAAATTTTTCCAAGGCATCAAATACTTGCGAAGGATTTTCGTAGATGCTAACATCATAATCTTTTTCGAACAAGAACTTAAATACTTTGCGCGAGAAAAGATCATCATCGACAAAAAGTATTTTCTGTTTCATAAAATATCCGATTCTTTGTTCATAAATCCATCTAAAAAGGAATAAGCATAAATTTTTTAATTAATATAACAATATTTCCGCTTAATTTTTCAGATTTGATCCAAATGCACGAAAATACTAAAAGAATTTTTTTCGATTTGTCCGAATTTTGATTTTATTCTGCTCCCTATTAAATTGGATATCAAATAAAAATAAAATAAAAATTATGAAAAAAGTACAAAAATTTATTCTTCCGCTTTTAGGTATAGCCGCTGTAATTATGATTTATATTTTTTATTTCTCACCTGCTAAACGTCCCGGAACATTCGATGAGATAGACAAAGACGCACATATTCAGAAAGAGGTAAAAGTTAGAATCCTTCAGAATGAAGGGATAGACAGGAACAGTAGTCCTGAGAAAGCATTTTTTAATGTTCTCGATGCAAAAGGGGTAAGAGCACGAGTTGCAGTGAATAAAGCAGATCTTCCATTGAATATAGATAAGGCTGATTTGATAACAATAATTGGTCATTTTCACGGACAAATTTTTGATGCCGTCGAGATAATTGTCCATTAGTACGTACGTTAAATTGTAACGGTAAATGCCGTACCTTTACCTACTTCACTTTCGACCGAGAGAGTGCTTTCGTGGAGCTGCAGAAACTCTTTGCTTATTTTTAATCCGAGTCCGGTTCCCTTTTCTTGCTGTGTTCCTTCTGTGGTTATTGACATTGCTGACTGCATAATTTTCCGTATAGTTTCCTTGTCCATTCCTTTCCCAAAATCACGAACTACTAAGTGAGTCCTCCCAGCTTCCTCTTTCGCATTTATTATTATTAATCCATTTGTGTGTGAAAACTTTATTGCATTATGAAGAAGATTTGCAATTACAATTTCGAGAATATATTTATCGGCAAAAACTTCCAATTTAGGGACGATATCTAATTTTACGGTTATATTTTTATTTTTTGCCACAAGGTCGTAAGGGGCTTTGGCTCTTTCTACTAATTCTTTAAGATTTAACTGATCTTTTAATATTTTAATATCACCTTTCTGCGATCGAGACCAGGTCAATAAATCATTAAGCATTCTGTTAATATCCTTCGAGGATTCATAAAGGCTTTTCACAAGCTCAATTCGCTCGTCATCGGATAGAGAATTATAATCGGATTTGAGAAGTTCGGAAATATTCATAAGTGCGCCGAAAGGATTTTTTAAGTCATGCGCAATGACAGAGAAAAATTTATCCTTTGACTCGTTGAGTTCATTTAAAAGTTCATTTGCTTTTTTTTGAGTCTTATACTTTGATACCATGAAAACAACCGCAAGAAGAGCAAGAATTGATGCAAGAATCAAATAATTTTGTGTTGACTTTTCATAATCGACAAGTTTCATCAATATCTGGTTTTCTCGGTTCTTTCTCTCCTCAACAAAAGCGGTTTGAAGATCTGCTATATGATTTGAGGTTTCCGTGCTGAAAATTGAGTCTTTTAATTCCTCATACTCAAGCATTGATTCATAGGCTTTCTTATAATTATTTTGTGTAGTAAATAGTTCTGTAAAGGCTCTTTTTGCAATCATCAACTGATCGAGGTGACCTGTTTTGGCAGCTTCCTTTCTTGCCAAATCAAGATATTCTTCGGAACGTACATAATCTCCCAAATCATAGTACATTTTTCCTAATTCATTATAATTTACTATTTCTCCATACTTATTATCGATTTCCAGATCTATTTCCAAAGCTTTTTTGCTGAATTCAATTGCGAGATTATATCTTTCCAAGGATCTGTATATCAAACTCATGCCGGAATAAACCCAGCTTTTACCTTTTGTATAACCAATTTCATCCGCTATTGCCAGAACATTTTCATAAATATTTAGAGCTTCGTCAAATTGATTTTTGCTTGATAGAACCGTTGCTTGATTGATCAGAGTTTTTGCGATTCCCCTTTCATTATTCAGTTCTCTTCTCAGTACTTCGGCACGTTTGAAAAATTCCATTGCTCTGTCGAAGTGATTCTGTTTAAAATAGATTTCACCCATGTCGTTCAGTGTGTAAGCCATACCCTCTTTATCTTTAAACTTTTCAAAAATATCATAAGCTTGTAAAATTTTTTCAAGGGCAAGTGCGTACAGAGATGTTTTATGATAATAATCACCTATGTTGTTGAGTGTGTAAGCAATCTGTAAAGAATCTTTAAGAATTTCTGCAACTGTCAAAGCTTTTCGGTAATAATAAACCGCGCTGTCAAGTTCGCCGATATTGCCATAAACAACCCCGATAAAATTATAAGTTTCACTTCTATTTTGATTTGTGGAAAGCCGATCGATAATCTCAAGAGCTTTTTTTCCGTATTTAAGTGCCATTTGGGGATTCTTACTTCTGTATTCGAAGCTTAGATTTGTCAAGTATTTTACTTTCAGGGTATCATCAAAATGATTTATTGAAATTAGTAAACTGTCCAAGTTTGGCTGGGCAAATAATGGACTCGCAAATAGTAAAATCAGAATTATTTTCTTAATCATTTTTATTCCCGAAGAGCAGATTCAAATGCTAAAAAGCAATTAACCGTTTTTTAAACATAGCAAATATAATCGATCAAAAGTATGCAATTCAGCTTTGACGATAAAGGTTCATTTTTCAACGACAAATTTAAGAATAGTCGTATGTTTATAAATCTCCCCCGGAATTAGGGCTGCATTTGTGAAATTATTTTTATTGGGTGAGTCCGGAAATTTCTGAGGCTCAAGGCATAAACCAAAATATTTCTCGTATGGAATTCCTTCCCGTCCAATGATTGTTCCATCGAGAAAATTTCCGGAATAAAATTGTAAACCCGGTTCGGTCGTGAATAATTCAATTTTCCGCCCACTTATTTCATCATATAATTCGGCTGCTTTTTTAATATTTTTTCCGGAATCGATTAAGACAAAATTGTGATCATAACCGCCCGGTACTTCGTCAATTTCTGCCCCGATTTTTTTCGCTTTCAAAAAATTAAAAGGTAATTCCTCAACATTAATTATTTCTCCTGTAGGGATTAAAGTACTGTCAACGGGAGTATATTCATCAGCATAGATTGTTAAATATTGATCTAGAATGCTTCGTTTTGCATTACCACTAAGATTGTAATATGAGTGATGTGTTAGATTAATAATTGTTTTTTTATCAGTTTCTGCCTCATAATAAATTTTCAATTCAGAATCATTGTTCAGCAAATATGTAACAACCGATTTCATATTTCCTGGATAACCTTCTTCACCATCCGCGCTTATATACTCGAATCTTACTCCAACCTCGTTTTCGTTTTCGAACGGATCGGCTTTCCACACAACCTTGTTGAATCCTTTATTCCCGCCATGAAGATGATTTGTATTATCATTTGTCGATAAATTATACTCGATACCATCCAGAGTAAATTTACCTTTGGCGATACGGTTTGCATAACGTCCGACAGTAGCTCCGAAATAGGATTTATCATTTTCATATCCGGACAGATCTTTATAACCGAGAGTGATATCTTCAACGATGCCATCCGCATCCGGCATCTTAATAGAAATTACTGACGCACCAAATGCTATGAGCGAAACTGAAATTCCTGCTGCATTTTTTAATTCAAATCCTTCAATGATCACATCAGAATTTGTTCTACCGAAATCAAATTTTTCCAATGTCAGTTTATTTTGTGCCATCTTACAATTAACAAATGAGAAACCTAAAGACAATATAAGCAAGATTAACCATTTACTTTTCATAATAACCATCCAAATTTATTTTCGTTTTAGCCTGTATTTATCGATAAGAACTTTTGCAATAATTGAATCCCAGATATAATTCGTAGGGGAATTTAACACAGTGTTATCGGGGCTATAAGATTCCCAAAAGTTATGATTTTTCGAAAGCTGAGTTGAAACGGCCAAAATCATTTTATCTGCAAGATTATCCGCAATCTCATAGTAGCCGTAGTTAAGTAATCCTTCATAAACCATATAGTTCCACAACAACCAAACCGGACCGTTCCATTTACAGCAGTAATCTACATTGGGGCTGTACCAAGGATCATCTGCAGCTAAGGTTGGAATTCCATATTTTCTCCAAAATTTATCCTTGTCCAGGAGATGACGCGCTAACAACTCCGCTCGTTCTTCAGTCGCAGCTTCCGCCCAAAGAGGCAGAAATCCAATAATCTCCATCCGTCTTAGATCACGACTTAGATATTGAAACCTATGATCTTCCTTGTTTATTGAATAATAAAATTGAGAAGAATCATCCCACATTCTTTCGTTGATAAGTTCAGAGATGTATTCTGCTTTCCGGAGTAACTTATTGTGCTCATCCGGTTTGTTGAGGGTCATTGCCATTTTTGCAAGACTTCTAAGTTCCTTAACAATCATAAGTGTCAGATCGAGACACTCGAGTTCATCTGATATATCCTCCTTATCAACATCCAAAAATCTATCTGCAGAAACTTGAAACACCGCATTGTACCAATCCCGCACATTTTCAATAATGCCATAAGGTCCCCATTCAAACGTTCCATCCTTATCCATATCTCTGTTTTCTTCAAGCCAGCCGAGATATTTAATTCCGGATTCATAAGCATCATTCAGAAAAACTGAATCCTTGCTAACACTAAACAGTTCCCAATTTATCCAACTAAAGAATGGTGCAGAAGTAGTGGACATTTCCGAATTTGTATATTTACTTAAATGAGGATAATCCTGCATTCCGCGTGGACCGTGCCTGTATGCAATTAAGCCATCCTCCCGCTGCTGCTCCATATATACCCTCTGTGAGTTTTGTGCGGACATAAAATCAAGATAAGCATACGGAATCATACTCAGAGATTCGTGAAGCACTTGATGACCATGACCCCAGCCCCAGAGCGGATTTCGTGAAAAAACATAGTAATTATAATTAGCTTTACCCTCCGGTGGTAGCATTGAACCGCGTACAAGATTAAATGCGCTTAGATAGACTTGTTTCTCGTTAACAGTGTCGAAATTAATTCTTGGAATAGATACAAAAAGATCGACATTTTCATCAACAAATTTTTGTAAAGAAACCGATTTTACTTTTTGAATTTCGTAAAAAAGCGAATCTGGTTGTTTCTCGGAATTCTGCCAGCCGCGGATAATTTTAATTGATTTAGATTCGCCCGGCTGAAGGTTAAACTTGGTGTGCAAGACTTTCAAATCATAATTACCTGCAACTGCAAAATTAAGTGAATCACTTCTATTATCGCTGTAAAAATCTGTTTTAACAATATTATAAAGACTATCGATATTTCCTTTATAAGCACCGAATGAATAAACATCCGCATTTGTTGTCAGTATATTTCTGCAGTAATAAGGATAATCTCCACCCTTGTATAAGTTGCTTATCAATCTCTTGTGAGTTTCGAAATGTTCAGAAACGTAAGCCGAAGTAGAATCCATAAAACCTTTAATATTGAGCGAGTCGTTCCCGATTTCGAGAACCGAGTAAATTTGTACATTATGCTGTATTACATCAATATTTGAGATCTCGAGATTTATTATCGCAATGTTAGAACTATAAACAAAAAATGTTTCTTGAACATTTATCCCGGTGAATGGACTGTGTTCAAGAATTGCCATATCCGGAAATGATGCAGTGACTACAGGTTTTTTTTCATACTCACCGGTGTTCAAGACCACTACCTCATCCACCTTCCAAAGATTGTACAACTTACCGGCTTGATCTCCGGAGTAATTGACAGAAAGGTATCTTGTGTAGTAATCCATTTTGTATCCTTTGTCTTCGTAGAGCTTCGATCTGTCCATAGAAGCAGCATAAGTTGTGTAAACCGGGTCATCGGTGGATGCGCTCATCAAAAGATATGTATCACTTACTATTAATTTTTGTGCTGAAAGATTCGGTGTGAGTAGAAGTACCATAAAAACAATGATCAAATAAAATATTTTTATCATCTTCATTTCCAATCAGTTTCTAATTTAGAAACATCTATCATCATTCTTGCAATAATTCCCGTCCATATATATGTTTTATTCCAACCTGCTTGATAATCGTCTGCACTATAAAACTCCCAAAAATTATGATCAACTTTCAGTTGGTTAGTTATATTATTTGTTACACGTCTAAAAAGATCAATTGCTTCATCATAATATCCGTAATCTATTAACCCGCGGAAGATAAGATACTGCCATTGAATCCAAATGGGACCGTTCCAATAACCAATCGGGTTGTAATAAGGATCATCGGCGCTCAATGTAGGAACACCGAACTTTCTATAAAACTCATCCGGATTATTAAAATGCTTGAGAAGTGACGCAGCAGCCGCTGAATCCGCGGCATTAGCCCACATTGGAAGAAATCCTATAATCTCTTTAATCTTAAGATCACCTTTTTTGTTGTGAGTAAACTTATGCGTTTCTTTATCAACATGATAATAGAAACCTGATCCATCATCCCAAAAGGTTTCGTTAAGAAGCTTTGTTCGAAATTCTGCTTTATCCTTCCACATCTTGCTTTCGTCAGTCAGATTTAGAATTTCCGCCATTTTTGCAAGAGATTTTTCTTCCATAATCAACATTGTATTTTGATCCACCGCTTCAAAATTTGAAGGCCAGCCAACGCGATCCCACACGGCGACTCTTGCATCACGTACACATTCAAGAACAGCGTGCGCTCCCCATTCACAAAGTCCGTCTTTATCCTTATCACGATTTGAGACATAATAATCATAAAACTTTTTGCCGGATTGATATGCTTCTTTAAGAAAATCAAAATCTCCGGTTATCTTAAATATTTCATAATTCTGGTAATTGAACCATGGGGCGGAACTTGTAAACTCGTCATTATATTCAATCGATTCGTTCAAATATGGTCCCGTTCTATAATTGATATAACCGTTCTCCCATTGACGTTCCATGTAAATCCTTTGCGAATTCATCGCTCCGATTGGATCCATGAATGCATAAGCGAGCATAACAAGGCTCTCGTGAAAGACTTGTCCGCCATAACCCCAGCCCCATTTCGGTTCACGCGAAAACACATAATAATTATAACCTGCTTCTCCTTCAGGTGGCATCATGCATTGACGAATAAGTGAGAATGCCGAATAATAAACCATTTTGTGTGCCGGCGAATCAAAATCAATTTCTGGGATTTTCGAATAAATATTTTCATTTGAACTTATAATTCCCGATAAGTCCAAAAATCTAAGTGAATCAACTTTATTTAATAATTCAATTTCATTAAATGAAGCGGGCTGCAACGCTCTTATTATTCGTATTTTTTTTGATTCGTTTTTGGATAATCTTATTAGATGATTCAAGACTAAGCTTTTTCCCATATCAGCGAAATTCGTAAAGAGATAATCATCAAAAGAATTATCAGTATTAGATATTATTTCCAAGTCAGCATTTTCATCGAAAGATTTATAAATATTGAAAAGATTCTCTTCATATGGAATCTTGTGTTCATTCATCCAACTATCACGTATTTTTTGTAATTCAAAAGCGAATAAGTTTGTGGAATCGTTAATAACAGTATTTGAAATTTTCCCTTCTGCCGGTCGAAAGAAGGATATGATTCTCACTTCACTATCAAACGTGTTATAATTGAAAATAGTCATATCTTGAATCAGCACTCCGCTAGAATAAACAGCAAAAGTAATTTCAACTTTAATATCTTTGAACGGCTCCGCACTCAAAACTACGATATCGGAATATGATTTTTTTATAATCGGTTTTGAATAATAATGAGAAATCGAATAGCACATCACAGAATCCATAACGAATGCGAGACCTATATTCCCGCCGTCCTTTGATGTAAACTCTATTCCCCTCTCACCATCATACCACAGAAGATGATAGGCTTGATCTATTTTATAACTAGAGCGTTCCAAAGATGCAGCGTAGGTAGTGAATATTGGATCATCCGATGAAGCATTTAATTGTGACAAATAATGTTGAGTATTTATCACACCATTTGCACATAAAAAGCATATTAAAAATAAAATTTTTTGTATCACTTTCTTTTTATTCTCACTACGATTTGTTTTGCATTATAATCGGAATCACTTTCGTTGAAACATGTCTTTATTGTGTAGATAACATCTTCTTTCATGAGTAAGTCTGCACCGTCAATCGAGACAATATCAAAATAAGAAAGTAATTTTAGTTCAGATTCTGAATTTGCTTTTCCTTCGATCGAAATAATGAAATCATCATTTATCAGTTCAGAACTAATAATTTTTACCGATTCTGTTTTTCTTCCCGGAATTACTTTAGGAACTATTGGAAGCAAACCGATTCCCCCTTGAACATGAATCTCAGTTTCAACTTGATTCCCAAATTCGAAAGCCAGATTAACTTCGACAGATTGTGAATTATTAAAAATCTTAAATTCAACTTCATTCCCATCGATTAAAACTTTTTCGACTTTTGTACCAGCAGGGAAAACCGGTGTGAAAAACATCTGAATATTTTCGTTTTCCTTTTTACTGAATTTGTACCGATTGATATTTTTACTGCGTTCGAATTTAAAATCAATTGAATGCTCAGCAAACTTTATATTTGATACATCTAAATAATTCCAGTCAAACGGAAACCTTGGAGATATTGATAACTTATTGTTGACAGCATCTGCAGCAAGTCCAAGCATCCCTTCAATCGCTGGTTGAACTGCCATTGTCTGTGACCAACATTGATGGGCACAAACTCCCGACGGTTCATAAATTTCTCCGTTAAGCACTTCTTCAATGTAACCAAGCGACCAATTTTTATAGACATTAAGATTGTTTTTTAAGTGAGTATATCCTTGCAAGTATCGTCCGTTTCTGAACTCAGCGAGTGAGACCCAGCCTGTAAACAGAGGCCAAACACTACCGGTGTGATAGCCGTTCGGTTTAAAATAACTGCTGCTTCTTCCAACAATACGCACACCCCAATCAGAAGTGTACTCATATGATGCAAAATCTTCAAGCATCACAGTCGTTTTTGCGATATCAAGTTGTCCGAACAGCATTGGTATTGAAGGCATAACCGTTTTTTCTTGATGGAATGAATTATCTTTAAACATCCCTTGATATAAATAGTATGCACTCGCATTCCAAAACTTGTTGTTTATCTGTTCCATCACATTTATATAAAGATTTTTGCTTTTAATATTCTTATCGGTTTTTCCTAAAGCTTCTGCAATAATTCCATATTCTTTTAGAGCTTCAGCCCAGCATGAAGCAAGATAAAGAGAAGTGTGAGAACCGAACAGTGCTCCGCCTTCTACCCATCCATGACCGACATTCGTATTCTCAATTAAATTGTCATTATCAGTGTCTGTCGAAAGCAAAAATTTCATTGCCGATTCAACGTGCTCCCAAGATTTTCGAACAAACTCCAAATCACCGCTATATCTAAGATACCTTCCCATAAGTATTAGATAAAGCGGTGTAGCATCAGAAGCATCATAATGTACAAAACCTGAAGTCGTAAGTTCATGAAATATTTTACCGTTCAGGTCTTGATATTTCTGAAGGAATTTCAAATTCTCTCGAACTTTTTGAAATTCACCAAAAGCCAAAAATGCAAATGCACTCCATTCCGAATCCCGCCCGAAATACCAACTGTAACCTGGTCTCCCATTTATTTCGTGCTCACCATCCCAGCCTTTATCTGTGCCGGCATAACCCGCTACGAGAGCCTTTCCTAACCCAGGAGTGTTCACCATAAATTTATCGGAACCTACCACTGCCCATTTGTATGATATATCAAACTCATCATCCGGTGAATCGAACATAAGTTTATCATTAAGCAGGGATTCATAATACATTTTTGATTCTTTGTAAATTTTCTCCGGGTCCAGAGCTGACTGCGAAAAGTATTCTTCTGTCTTTGTAATTCCTTGATTGGTTCCGGAGAAAATAACATCGAGATTATCATTCATATCAAGATCGACTGAAAATGCCGCAGAACATAAAAATTTATCTGTAGGAACTCCAGTGAAAAGAGAATCTTCGAAAGAAATTTCAGAATATCTTCCGATTAGATGATTTGATATACTCTTGTTTGTACCAATAAGTGTGCTTAGATCTCCATCTTCGTTTGCTAGAAGAAATGAATTATTTTCTTTAGAAAAAGAATAATTGATTTCGGAATTTACTTTTTCGGAATAGGGCCACATTATTCTTAAATTACTCTTAAACTTAATGATGAGCTGCACAGGATACACGCCTCGATACTCATAATGAACAACACCGTGAGGATTTTTAACGTCAACAGAAATCAATTCCGTCAAATATGCCCGTCTAAATTTATATATTCTCTTAAAAGATTCAGGATCAACTTCTACTCGAGGCCTTTCTTTGTTCAACCAATGAATTGAGTCTGCGTAAGAAAATTTTAAACCTACCTCGTAATCCCGAAATGCCATAAATGGGTGAGTCCAAACTTCATTTATTCCCCCTCGTTCATTTCCAATTATAAGCATTCGCTCTCCGGCGAGGTCAAAATAATTTTCGGAAGCAAAATTTCTTGTCAATTGAATTTCTGATGGTTGAACATTCCAAACTCGAGGCTGTTGAAATTTTATTTGAATTAATTCTTTCTCAGCTTCATTGACACGTTGTTCAGAGAAATCCCAAAAATTAACTTTATCAGAATAAAAATCGGACAGATAATGAAACGCGTTGTACATAAACTTCTCGAGATGCTGCCGATTTATGTTTTCAATTTCGAACAAGGTATAACCGCCGACAGAAATAATTTTTCCTTTGCCAAAAGTATGTTCGACGATCAACTTTTTGTTTTCTCGGAGAAAGATATAATCCCAATCCACGCCGGCGACTTTTCCCTCTTTTGGATGATTATTTTCAAAATAACCTACCTGTCTAACTGTAACATCGCGTGAGGGTTTAAGAATGTAGCTGCCTCCGTTCAGTCCTTCAAATAACGGGTGATTTTTGAAACCATGCAGACCGAGCATGTAACCGTAACCATTATCACTGCAATTTTTATGGCGAAGTTCAGGCTTGTCAGATTCTATTCCCAGGTAAAAGGGATAGAATGCCGCATCAAGGGTTAACAACAAACCTCCTCCTTCGGAAACAAAATTTTTAATATTCTCGATAGAATTTGAATTAATTTCTTCAATAGTAAATTCCGATGAATCCGGGCGATGAAACCAAATCAAATCAAACGATGAAAGCGTGGTCTCGGTAAATTGATCGAATGATATCTCTTCAAACTGCAAATAGTTTTGCGCTTCCAGAAAATTTTTCACCGAAGAATATTCAAACGACAATTTTGAATTGTCATTCGAAAGAAGTCCGATTTTTATTTTTTCCGAAGATTCCGCATAAATCGTATAAAGGAAAAGAAGACTTAACACAACAAAATGTTTTCTCATAACAATTTTATTTTATTTTACATCGCTTACGCATCTGAATCCGACTGTTGCGTTACGTTCAAAACCGGGCGACAGTTGAAGCAGCCATTGATCATAATTTAACGGCTGAGGTCCGCCTTGAACATACCACCAGCTTGAAGTCGGTTTAAAGTAACTTCCACCTTTTATTATGATGTAGTTGTAACTACCGTTATAATAAACATCAGAAGTTAACTGCCAAATATTCCCCACAAGATCATAAATGCCGAGTGAATTTTTTCCTTCCGTAAATTGATCAACATCAGTCAATTTACCCAA
>CAZCLA010000001.1:159446-160715 GCA_964499285.1 uncultured Melioribacteraceae bacterium | reverse complement strand
TGCCGATTTGTGACAGGATATTTATCAATATAAAAATCGTTGACAAATATTTTTTTCGGAACGGAATTATTCGGATAAGGGATAAAGTCATCACCATGAATTGAAGAGTAAATATAATCGCCGCCTTTTACAAAAATCATATCATCTAGATTAGATGCAACGGCTAATTCTTTTTCCGAACTAATAAGCTGTGGAGTTCCGGGTTTGATGTACAAAATATTTTCATCTATAATTTCTGAGTTGTCAAAAAGCTGAATGACAAATTTTCCTTGACGTCCCATAAAAACATTTGCGGGATTTAATCTTATGTTTCCACCGACAAACTCCTTACCAATATTTTGATAGCTTGGATTTCCTGCGGTGACAACAATTTTAGTCCCTTTACTTTTTTCTATTAGAAAGAATCCGTTTTCGATCCTGGAGTTAAGATATTTATTGAATTCAACCACACATCCCACAGAGCCCTCATTGCGCGTTCCGATGTCGAAAGAATTAAATCCATCTATTTGATAATTTATTCCAATTAAATTTTGAAGCGAATCAACTTCAATTTCTTCGTGATGGATCAAATCAATAAAATGTGTGTCAGAATTTTTTCTTTCGATTTCGAATAGTTTTCCCGAAAAACCTTCAGGAAGAAGGTTATAAATTGTATATAGCCGTTTATCCTTCGTCATCCATTCATTAACATAAATTTTATCACTTTCAGTTTTGATCAACGGTGTCCAATCGTTATTATGAAATACTGAACTGTTTTCTCTTAATATTTTTGTAAGACTGCCCAAGTAAATCAAATCCTCTTCGAGATAATCCGGTCTGCCCGGACGAAACATATTCAATTCGTTTCCATAGCCGTTAAAAAACGAAACGGATGCTTCACGTTTAAAACTTGCTTCCGCAGCATCGAGCACACGAAATATCGCAAACTCCGGTTTTACAAGTTTGTTCATATTCAAAACCGGCTGAAGGAATATAGCATTGTGCGCTCTTCCCGAAATTATTCCAGGCATATCTTTGATAACAGCCATCCCCTCACTGAACATCACAACTCCATCCTTTGCCCTATCTGCAGCCTGCTGAAGTTCATAACTTGATTTTCCGCGTGTATCCAGAGTTACGCCGTCAGCATCTAACTCAGAGATGATTTTAGTCATTCCCTCATGATGATTTTGATTTCTTGTACTTTGATCCCAAGGATTATAGCTGATATAAAATCGCAGCCCTCTATTGTGCAAATCACTAGATATTTCTTTCAGTCTCTTTAAACCG
>CAZCLA010000001.1:130310-159346 GCA_964499285.1 uncultured Melioribacteraceae bacterium | reverse complement strand
CCTTTCAAAAAGTGAATTATCGAACTCATCCAAATCATAGAGGTATTTGTCGCGAAAGATTAATTTCAATCCGTTCTGCCACTCACCGGTAAATTTGCTTACATAAACTTTGTATTTAACCCAACCATCGGGAAAGAGATCAGTACTGTATCTTTTTCGAGATGCACTGTTGTAATCAACTCTTCTTGCAAGTGCACATAACGATGTTTTCTCATTTATTTCAAAGGATGCGTATCCCATTTCCCACGCATTATCCGGAAGCATCAAACTTACAGGCGAAAGATCAGGACGGAATAATCTTGCTCTTGCTAGTTCCCAAGGACCACTTGCAGTGATATATGTTGTCTGTTCTGATTTATTAAACGGAACAAAATTCTCAATAACTAAAGTTTCTTGCGAAATGTTTATCAACTTCACAGAAAATTTTATTTCATCGATCGATTGCTGATATTCTGTGATCTTTACAAGAATTTTATTTTCCAAAAACTCCGTGCACGAATCTTTATCCAAAGGATTTATAAATTCAGTTAATGAATATGTTTTGCCGTTGACATCAACTGTAAACAACGAATTACTGAAATTCTTAACTGCTTTTTCCTCGAGCATTTTTGAAAATAAATCAGTGTAATTATTTGTATTCTGTGCGAGAAGAAGAATAATATTATTTACAAAGATTAAAGTTGCAATCACGATAATTTTATTTCTCATTTCATCAGCCGCATTTTATTTTTATAAAATTTTTTGAATTGAGCAATAAATAAATCATCCGGTTTGAGATCGATTAAATTCACCTCAAAATAGATTTTTTTTGAATTAGATGCTTTCGGAAAAATAGCGAATTCTCGGAATTGCAGAATAATGAATCCAAATTTTATTAATTTTGTTCAATTTTTATCAAATAAAATGAGGCGTTATGAAATATTTACTAAATTTATTGTTTCTAACCACAGTGCTCATCGGACAGGACATTCAAAGAGGTAATGTTGTATTCATTCATCCCGACGGCACCGGATTGACAAGTTGGAATGCTGCAAGAATATTGTATTATGGTCCCGATTCTGAACTTAACTGGGATAAATTATCCAACATGGCTTTATATAGAATCCATATGAAGGATTGCCTTACTTCATCTTCTCATGCCGGTGGAACAGTTCATTCATATGGAATAAAAGTCGCTCTGGATTCTTATGGCTTAGATCGAACTGATGAGATAACAGCACGATCGGGAAAACGTATGAGCATTATGCATGAAGCTGTTGCTGCAGGTTACAGAACCGGACTAGTAAATTCGGGGAGTATAATCGAACCGGGATCAAGCGCGTTTGTGGCAAAAGTTCAATCGAGAAAAATGGATGAGGAGATTGCAAAACAAGTCATTCATTCAGGCGTTGATCTTCTCTTCAGCGGCGGAGAAGAATGGTTTTTACCAAAAGGTGAACAAGGTTTTCATTGTACCGGTAAGCGAACAGACGGAATAAATTTAATTGAAATCGCAGAAGAACTTGGTTATAAAGTAATTTATACGCGAGATGAATTATTTAATCTTCCGACAAATACAAAAAAAGTTCTTGGAATCTTTTCCGAGGGACATACATTCAATTCATATTCTGAAGAGGTTATAAAAGATCTGAATTTCGACGGAAATTATAAACAAGGAACTCCTACCTTAGCCGAGATGACAGCATCAGCTTTACGAATTCTATCAAACGACGAAGAGAAACAATTTTTTCTTGTTATAGAAGAAGAAGGAACCGATAATTTTGGAAATAACAACAATGCTTCGGGAACACTGGAAGCATTAAAAAGAGCAGATGATGCAATCGGGATTGTAATCGATTTTCAGAAAAAGAACGATAAAACATTGTTGATAACGGCGGCAGACAGCGAAGCAAGTTCCATGGAATTGATCGGAATTCCATTGGATGAATTTGAAGATGGAATTAAAACTCCTCCGTTTGAAAGTAACGGCGCACCGATTGACGGAGTTGATGGTAGTAAATCCGATTATTTCCTTTCCGCACCAGATGCAAACGGCAATAGACTCCCGTTCTATATTTGCTGGGGAACGAAAAGGGACGGATATGGATCTGTAATAGCAAGGACGAACGGATTAAACGCTGAACTTTTGCCGCAAAGTGTCGATAACACTGATATCTACAGAATTATGTATGCTACACTGTTCGGTGTTTGGCTGGATTAAATCTTTCTTTTTGGGGAGAATTTGATTCTCCCCACAATTATTTATGGAGTTAAAATTGTTGTCGATATATTAATTTTTAGTAGTTATCTGATCATCATTAAAAATAACTGTAAACTTTGTACCTTTACCCTTCGCGCTTTCAACTTCAATTTGTGCACTGTTCAAATCACAATAACGTTTCACTAATGCTAATCCTAAACCATTGCCTTCAAACTTGCGAGTGTAACCTCGGTCTTCCTGTGAAAAAGGCTCAAATAAATTTTCAAGATATTCTTTTGAGATTCCGATTCCTGTATCCTCTACTTCAACGCGGACATTATTCCCGTCATAAGAATAATTTATGTTGATGCTTCCGCTCTTCGTATAAATAATAGCATTATCGATTAGATGCCTAAAGATTTGAGCAACACTGTATTGATCAACCCAAAGTTTAGGATGTTCGGGTGTATAGGAATAAGTTAAATTTAGATTTTTATTTGCTGCCAGAATTTTGAAATCTTTTGTTAAAGAAACCAGTACTTCTTCATGTATATCCGTGTTTTTCGGATTATGATCATAATTACCGGTCTGCATCTCAGACATATTTAGAAGCAATTCTATTGTTCTTATTATTCTTTTACCGGCACTGTAAATCATACCGAAACTCGATTGAAGCTCGTCGTCAATTTTTCCTCTAACTTCTTCTTGTATGAGGCTGACGAAGCTGAGCATTGAGTTTATCGGCGTTCTTATCTCGTGCGACATTTGCGCAAGAAATTCGGATTTCATTCTATCCATTTTTTCCGCTTTTTCTTTAGCGCTGATTAAAAACAGTTCTGATAATTTTTTATCTGTAATATCCTCGGCAACACCTTCGTAATATAAAAGCGCATCTTCCTCATTATAAACGGCATTTGCACTTTCTCTAACATCTATAACCGTTCCGTCCGCTTTTTTCCACTGCGATTCAAATCCATGAACTATTCCTTCTGATTTCATTATCGATTTAAATTTATCTCGGTAATTCTTGTCAACATAAACTTCGAGAACATCAAACTCAAGGTTAATTGCCGATAATGTTTCATAACCAAGCATGTGGAGCAGAGCAGGATTTGCTAAAATAAATTTTCCGTCGGGCGAAAGTTGGTACATCCCAATTGTCGAATTTTCGTAAAGACTTCTAAAACGTTTCTCGCTTTCAATAATTTTCTTTTCTACTCGTTTGCGAATAATCAACTGCCACATTTCATTGAGCAGCAACGAACCTGTTAAAATATCATGCTCAGTGTAATTTGTTTTACTACTACCGAAAACACAGATTGCAATTAACGAATCATCCGACATCAGCGGCATTGTTAGCGAATAACTAACCTCCCAGTTTAGTTTTTTCAGATATTTATTCTCATTTTCGTGAGTTGAAATCCGAGCTCGACCATCATCAATAATTACCGACCAATATTTATCAGCAGATTTCTTTATTTCTTCGAGATTTTCATGAACAATAAAATCGTTTATTGAACTTGAGCATTTATTCTTTTGCTTTACTTCTGATCTATCCAAAAAGAAAATTATTCCGCCTTCGCTATCAGTTAACTCGACGATTTTTTCAAGTGCTATATCAACAATTGACTCCTCATCGGAAGCAACACTTTTACTTATTCCGTAAAGTGTTTCAGCAATTTTTCTGTTTCTATGTTCAATAATTTGCGATCTCTTTCTTTCCGTGATATCTCTAATTACTCCTTGAACGCCGGCAATTTTACCATCGTCAGAAAAAGTAACATCAACTTTAATTTCAACAGGTATTCTTATTCCTCTATTTGTACTTATTTTTGACTCAAATACAACAGTTTCAAATTCGTTTCTATTTTTAAAGGATCTTAATAGTTGTTTTGCAACATTGAAAAAATCTCGCCTTTTGACATACTTCCAATACGGTGTCCCAATCATTTCTTCAGGAGTATATCCAAAAAATGCGGCTCCTTTTGTATTTATATACAATATGTTCAGTTTCTTATCTAATTTCCAAATTACATCAGAAGCATTTTCAGTGAGCAGCCTATATTTTTCCTCACTTGCTATTAACTCATTTTGTGCTCTTTGTTTTTGAATTGCAAAACCGAAAAACTCTCCGATCCGTTTTAAAACTTCAACTTCCTTTTCTGTGAAACCGTTTTCTTTATTTGCAATTGCGATTTCACCCAAGAGTTGATTGTTGCTTAATATTGGAACAGCAAGAAAATTTTCTAATTTAAAATGGTTATTTGGGACACCGGATTTTTCGGGATGTTTCTCCGGTTCGTTGGTAAAGAAAGGTTCCTTTGTGTTTAATGCGTGTCCCCATAGTCCATTGTATTTTCCTTTTTCACCTATATAAAATCTTAAAACTTTATCACCAAGGTCATTATTGTTTGTCGGTATAGCCTTTGAAAGAGTATGGACCAAAAGATCACTTGAGTCAGGATCAATTTCCGCAACAAATCCTTCTGTTGCTCCGGTTATGGTCAATGCCTTTTTTAAAATATTATCTGCAATAGTAATAATATCGGCATCAGTTGAAATAATAGTCTTATAAATGTCGGTTAATGATTTTTGTATTTGATATTCTTTTGCTCTGTCCCCTTCAGCTTTCAGTCTATCTGTAATATCAGTAATTACAGCAATGAAATTTGCAATGTTACCGTGATCATCTTTAATGGGAGTAATAGTCATTTCTTCAAAGTAAAGTGAACCGTCCTTTCTTTTGTTTACTACTTCACTTTGCCATACTTTACCGGATTTTACCGTACTCCAAAGATCATTATAAAATTCATCGTTATGAATGCCCGACCTTAATACACTGGTCTTTTTACCTTTTACTTCTTCAAAAGTGTAACCGGTCAATTTTGTGAATGAAGGATTAACCCAAATAATTTCAGCATCTAAGTCCGTCAACATCATACCGTTTGCAGCAGAATTTACCGCAGTTGTCAATCTCTTCACATCCAATTGAGATTTTTTGTGTTCTGTGATATCGTGTATTATTCCTTCCAGTACATTCTTATTATTAACAAAATCGTAAACAACCGAACCTCTTTCCCAAACCCACCTTATCTCACCGTTCTTTGTGAGAATTCTATACTCAAGCGTGAAAGCAGTATTATTATCAATTCCTTCATTAATAGAATTTTGAACATATTCAATGTCTTCCGGATAGATTATATCTGCATAAGAACAAAGCTGGTTATTTATTAATTCCGAAGGAAGGTATCCGGTAAGTTCCAAAACACCGGCGCTTAGAAAATCCATTGTATAGTATTTATCCATTTGGCATCTATAAGCGGTACCAGGAAGATTGCTAATAAGGTTTGATAAAGTACGCTCGCTTACTTCTCTTCTTTCATCCAAGGAAATTGTTTCTAAGGCAAGGGCAACATCTTCGGCAATTTCAGTTACCAGACTTTTCTCCTTAGAAAGATCTGTGTAGGATTTTTCTCTTAATACGCATATCACACCAAAAGTATTATCAAGGTGTTTAAGTGAAGTTATATATAATTCTTTATCCGACTTATAATCGTATAAATAGCAGTCTTCTTTCCGATCATCACTTGGTAAAAAAATAATTTCGTCTGATTTGATAGCATCAAGCAAACATTTAGTATTCCCTTTGCTGATATTTTCTTTTACATGATTTGAATTACTGCAATAACCGTATTCATAATATTTATCGAATACAAACTCTTTGTTACAAAGGGAAATCCATGCGTGTTCATAACCGCTTTCCTCAACAAAATTTTCACACACTTTTGATAACAGTAATTCCTTATCTTTTGTTCTTACGATCAGTTGATTTACACTTTGGATTGTTCTTAAAAGTCTGTTTAGGTTCTCGGTACGAATTTGGGATTCAAATAATTTCGAGATATCTATAAAAACTACTTGAATTGCTTTACCGCTGTCATAATTCAGAGAGGATATTTCAGTTTCCGCCCAAATTATTTCGGAGTTTTTTGATAAAATTCTAATTATTGACCTTGCAGAGTACTCATTTTTTTCGTCTGCGTTAATCAAATGTGTTTTGAATAACCGAAGATCTTCGGGATGGATAATTTTATTTAAATTTTCGAGAGTTATTTTTCTCAAAAACTCTTCTTCATAACCAGATATTTTAGACGCAGCAGGATTAATGTACTGCATTTTGCCTTTTTGAAAAATTACAATTCCTTGCAATGACTTGTCAACGATGTGTTTGTACTTA
The DNA here is from genome assembly GCA_964499285.1 of uncultured Melioribacteraceae bacterium. Classification (GTDB taxonomy): domain Bacteria; phylum Bacteroidota; class Ignavibacteria; order Ignavibacteriales; family Melioribacteraceae; genus JAGFIY01. Next base: position 152,930 of record CAZCLA010000001.1, on the reverse strand, counting down.
ATTTCATTTTTTCGAAGTTCTGTTATATCCGTAAGTGTATAAATTTGTGCAGGTTTTTTATCCCATAATATATCACCGTAAGATACTTGTGCAATACGGTCTCCCCTCTTAGTGTTCTTAATTCTAATTTCCGAAATATCGCCAACGGGTTCGATTGATTCGAAATTTGATCCTATCAATTCACTAGTATTTTTACCGAATAATTTTGAGCTCTGTTTATTAGCGAATTTAATTACATTTTGGTCATCCACAACAATAACAGCGTTGGGATTTGATTCGACAAGCATAACAGCTTGTGCTTCACTTTCTAATAATACTTGTTTTATTTTATGCCGTTCGACTGAATAATTAATAGATTTATTAAGCAACTCTGAATTTAGATTTTGCTTCATTAAGTAATCTTCAGCACCTATTGATACAACTTCCGAAGCAAGTGCATCATCTGATAAACCAGTCAAAATTATTATCGGTTTTTGAGGAGCCATCTTTTTTACTTTAGTGAAAGTATCTATCCCCTTTGAATCCGGAACATTCAGGTCAATTAACAGAACATCATAATCGTTATATATCAATCGTTTTTTTAAGTCAGCTAATTTTTCATAAGTTTCAATTGCGTAATTTTTACTTTGTATATCATACAACAATTCTTTGATAAGTATCGCATCACCACGATTATCTTCCAAGAGACACACGTTAATCGTATTATTATAATCTGTAGTTTTTTGGTTCATTTCCATTTATAAATTGTTTTAATAAAATATTATATTATTTATGTATCTAATATGTCTTCTGTTTTATTCGGTATGTTAAACATAACTGTAGTACCTTTACCGATTTCCGATTCAATTCTAATTTCCCCACCATGAATTTCAACGAATTCTTTACTTAAGATAACTCCCAAGCCGCTCCCTTTTTCATGGGATGTTCCTTCCGTAGAAATATTTGAGCTGAGATTGAAAATATTTTTTAATCTAACGGGCGATATTCCAACACCGTTATCATCAATTTTGAAAATATTATCATCACCATTAGTATATACAGTAATATTAATCTCTCCACCCTCATTTGAAAATTTCAAAGAGTTGTTCAATAAATTTCTCAAGATTGCTTTTAACATTTCTTCATCTGCATAAACGGAATCAACTTTAGATTCCACTGTAATTTCAATAGTTTTTGATTTAGCCTGAAGACTCATAATTTTAATACACTCATCAATCAAATGTCTTATATTTATTTTTTTTGGCTGATATTTAATTTTGTTCGATTCTATTTTGGTCCAGTTTAATAAATTGTCAACTAGTTCAAACATAGGATTTGATACTTCTTTTAAATTCATAAGATATTCCAATATCTCTTCTTTCGATAAACTATCGAAATCATCTACTATCATTTCGAGATAGTTAATCAGTACTTGAAATGGCGATCTTAGATCGTGAGAGATTATACGAAATAGATTGTTCTTAAAGTTGTTTGCTTCACGCAGCTCTCTTTCAAATTCAACTCGCAGATATGCATTTCGAATACTGCGCTCGAGATCATTAGGTGTAAATGTCCCTTTAACCAAATATTCCTGCACCCCGCTTCTCACGGACTCAAACTCCATAATCTCGTCATAACTACTTGATAGAATGATAACCGGCATCTGTTTTATGGATGTGAACATTTTTGATACGGTATCACCTTTGCTGCTGTCCGGTAGATTAAGATCAAGGAGGATTATGTCGATTATTTCTTTATTTAGAATTTCAAATGCATTAGAAATATATTCTACATAAAAAAGTCTGTTGATGTTTAGACTTGTCTCCCCAAGAATTTCTCTTATTAAAACTTGATCTCCCGGATTATCTTCAACGATAAGGATATTTAATTTTTTCGAAATCATTTACAAATTCTCGACATAATAATATTGTTTGCGGACAAAATTAGTTAATGACAGATATGCTAATACTGCCGAACTTAATCCAAATGATTTAAATGAAGCACTATCGAGAAATGATAATATAATTTTTTCTTTCGCGGATTTATCCCCGCGTTTTACTACTAAGCTAATCTTTTTCTCCCTATCGATCCTTAGAAATAAATTTTTAGTTCTCATTAATATTATCGATCTATTTTTCATAATTTTAACCAATTAACTCATATTTTGATCTTAAGTTTTTGTTGGAAGTTTGACAATCGACAACCAAAAATCTTCGATTGATCTTACAACTTTTATAAACTGATCGAGATCAATTGGTTTTGTTACATAACAGTTAGCATGAAGTTTATAGGATTTTAATATATCTTCTTCTGCTTTTGAAGTTGTCAATATTACGACAGGAATCGATCTTAGTTTATCATCCTTTTTTATGCGTTGAAGAACTTCTCGTCCATCCAACTTGGGTAAATTTAAATCTAACAGAATTAGATCAGGAGTTACTGCATTTTTATAGTCACCTAATTTATTTAAGTAAGCAATTGCCTTTTCACCGTCAGTGATCACATTCAAATGATTTGCTATCTTGCTATCAGTCAAAGCTTCCTTGGCAAGTCTAGCATCACCAGGATTATCTTCAACGAGCAATATTTCTATCGGACTTAATTCACTGTTTCTCATATTCCTAGATCTCCGTTAAATTTTTATCAATTGTGAAATTAAATGTGCTTCCGTCTTTATCGTTTGATTCAACCCAAATTCTTCCACCGTGCTTTTCGACAATCCTTTTACATATTGCTAATCCCATACCAGAACCGTCAAACTCGCTTCTTGTATGGAGTCTTACAAATATTTCAAATATCTTTTCTCTAAATTCTTCCGAGATACTGATTCCGTTATCGCTCACGCTGAATTGTATTTCATTTTCCTTATCGATTGTTGAAAGATCAATTATGGGAGGTTTGTCACTCTTATATTTCAATGAGTTTGACAATAAGTTTTGGAACACACGTGTAATTTGAATTTCATCAACATACATAACGGGTAAGTTGTCAAATCTTACTTGCGCATTTGTCTCTTCAATTTTGGAAGACAAATTCAACATAACCTTTTTTAGGACTTCATTAAGATTTGTTAATTCGAAGCGACTTCCGCTAGTTGAAACTCTTGAATACTGAAGTAAATCGTTTATAAGAATCTGCATACGTTTTGCACCGTCGACCGCATAATTTATAAACTCAATACCATCATCGTCCAGCATATTTTTATACCTCCGTTCGATAAGCTGAACATAACTCGAAACCATCCTAAGCGGCTCTTGAAGATCATGCGATGCGACATAAGCAAACTGTTCCAGATCTTTATTAGAACGCTTTAAGTCTTCAAGCGTGTGTTCTAGTTTGATCTGCATTTCAGTTATCTTCGTTATATCGATAATACTGACAATGACTTGATTTGTGTTTGCTTTAAACAACGAAAAGTTTATCTGCATGATTACATTTATTCTTCGCTCACTCAAAGTCTTTAGATTCAACACTGTTTCGTAGGTTTCCCTTCCGTCAATAAATGCTTTCAATTCTTCAGTATATATTTGTATCGATTCATCGGAATCAATATTTTTTTGAATCAACTCAATAATTTCATCACGGTTTCCTGCTTCAAATATTTTAAATGTTTCTGAGTTTAAATCAATGATTTTTACTTTTTGCAGAGCATCTCTTACAGCTGTCCTATTTTTTTCAAAAAAGGCTTTAAGATCAATCTTCCCTTTATCACGCAAACCATTTAGATATGTTAGTACACCTTCCCAATCCTCTTCCCAGATTGCGACAGGAGAATTATCAAACAAACTTCTGTATCGTTTTTCGGCAATTAGTCTCTCTGAAACATCGATGCCGATTCCTAATAAAAATGGTTTTTCATTCTTAAATATTTTTATTCCGTTGAAATAGAACGGAATGTAATTTTTATTTTTCGTTAAAAGTTCAGCCTCCACAACCACTTCGCCGGAAGTAAAAACTTGATCGAAAGCATTTGTTATTTTCTCCCTATCGTGCTGTGCAATCAAATCAATAAAATTGATTTTCAGTAACTCATCTTCAGTCAATCCCGATATTTTTGCGAGCTGATTATTCCAAGTAATTAAATTCCCATTTTGATCAGCCAAATAGAAAATACCGGGCATCGCGTTTATAACTGATTCGGTGAATTTCTTCTCAGCCAAAATCTTTTGCTGAGTTTGTTTTCTCTCGGTTATATTCTGCACAGTGGTCAAATAGAAAAGTTTCTTTCCTTCAGAATCCTTGTGTATTGAAGTAGTAATATCAGCCCAAACAATGCTTCCGGATCTGTGAAGATATCTTTTCTCATAAGTTGCGGTATCTATTTTCTCCTCGAATAGGGACTTTGATATTTCCGCACTTTTTTCATAATCATCCGGATGAGTTATGTCTTTCCAATGAAGATCGGCAAGTTCATTTTCCGTGTACCCTAGCATTTTGCAAAAAGCGTAATTGACGTTTACTTTTCCGTCAAGTGTTGTCATTGATTTACCGAGAGGAGAATCTTCAAATATTCTTCTAAATTTTTCTTCACTTTCTTGAAGCGCCTTCTGCTTCAAATAATTTTCGGTTTGATCTCTAAGGACGAACACAACACCAATTATCTCACCATTCTCATCTCTGATTGGAGACATACTTTCGGATACCGGAATTCTTTTGCCTTTACTGGAAACAAGAATTGCATCTTCAGTTAAAGCTAAACTTATGTTTCCATCCAAAATTTCATTAAGGGAATAATCAATTCTGTCTCCGGTTTTTTCATTTTCAAGATGAAAGATCTCGTCGAGATTAACTCCAACGGCATCCCGTTCAATCCAGCTTGTTAATTTTTCTGCCGCAATATTAATTTGCTGAACAATCCCCTTTTTATCTGTGGTTATCACGGCATCGCCGATACTATAGAGAATTGTTTTAAATTTGGACTGCGTAGCAAGCAGTTCTTTATCTACACGTGAAATTTCATACAACAAATCTTTCTGTTTTGAAGTGTAGAAATAAGCTAACCCAACTGAGGCGAATAAGATTATTAATAATCCGATTATTGAAATGAGAGTTGCTCGATAATTCAATTCTTCGAAAATCATACTTTTATTAATTTTCGCAACTAAGTACCAATCCGTACCCTCAATCTTTTTAATATATGAAAGAACTGTTTCGCCCATATAATCAAGCCCTTCCCAAATCCCCTCATAACCAAGTATAGCTTTCACCGAAGGATATTGAGATTCCGTAATCGGTACTTTCAATTTTAGTGCAGTATTCTTTTTGTCGAGCAGTTCATTAAGGAACAAGGCATAATCACCTTCTTTCCTCAAAATGAAAGTCTCGCCTTTTCTGTTTGTATTGGGCCAAGCAGAAATTAACGGATAGAGATACTGATTTGGATCGATCCTAAATACAATTGCTGCTTTAATCTCTTTATTACCATTCATTAACGGTGCAGCAAAATCCAAATGAATCCTATTTCGAAGCGGACAAATATATAAATCCGAGAATTCGACCTTTACATTTAATACAGATTTTTTGATAGTTTCTGCGGGAATATTAAGTGTATCATCAGTTCCCGTTTTAAGAATTATTTTAATTTCATCTTCAGCTGTTGTAATGAAAAGTTCATCATATTCGTAATTTGATTTTATGAGCTCCATCTGATCTACAATTAACTTTACCGATTCCGCCGAAGGATTATCAATATAATCCGAAACTGCATCACTGAATAAAGTAGATTCATAAAAAACATTTATGTCGCTTGTTCTCTCTTTTATCCAATTCTTTATTTCACGGGATTTTAGTTCGGCTATAGTTTTAATCTCACTCTTTCTCTCTTCTAAAATTTCTTCGGATTGATAAATGTAGTAGAAAATTGCCGCTGCAATCACCATGACAAACACTGCGGATGCTAGTAATACTAAATATCTTTTTCGAATAATTTTTTGCTGCATAACTTATTATATCTTTAAGTATTTATTATTTATAGACTTGAAAAGAACTTATTGCTTAATTACAACCGATTTTTCTTTATACTCAGCGAAGAATTCAGTTACAACATCTAGGAGTTTTTCAAATTCTTCGACCTTACTTAAGAAAATGTCAGCACCTTCTTTTTCCGCCTTTGTAATATATTGTTGATTATTATAGTTACTTAGCATAATTATTTTGGAATTTTTATTCGATTCTCTCACAATAGGGATTAATTCGATGCCGCTGCCTCCCGGCATTCGAATATCGAGAATAGCAATTTCCGGTTTGAACGTTCGGATTTTCTTTTTTGCGTCCATCGCATTTACAGCTTCCTCAATCTCGAGCACTGCATTCACCTTTGAAAGCAGATCCCTTACTCTATTCCTTAAAAGAAAAGAGTCATCGACGATAAGAACTTTCATTTACACTACCTCCGTTAAAATCTGTTGAATCACAACTATATTATACGTTAAATGTCTGTTGAAATCTGTCAGGCAAATACCGAAATATTTGTAGGTGTTTCCCCTACAAATTTTCCTTATTTATTAGGTATAAGTTTGTTTAGAGTGGGAGATTTTTAAGATCTTCAATTTTTCCGACATCATAAACGAAATCATTATTATGCTCATAAGCTTTGATGTCCAAAAATTTTGCTGCGTTCAAATAAAGATCAATTATTGAAAAAATTCTTTTTTCGGGGAAATATTGAAACAGATTTGGATGAATAATCTGGATTCCACTGAATGAAAGTTCGTTAAATTTATCTGCATCACGGGAAATTTTTATCTCACCGGTTTTAATGTTTTTCCAGCCGCAAAGAATTCCATTTGTATTAAACAGCAGCTTTCGAGAACTCTTTCGATTCTGTACAGCCAAAATAGCAGGAATCTCGTTTTTATTAAACGAGTCAATAAAATCTTGAAGATTGATATTAGAAACTATATCAACATTATGGATAAGGATTGGTTCTTCAATTTTGAAAGATGCTGAAGCTTTTTTTAATCCCCCACCGGTTTCGAGAAGCTCATCGCTTTCATCGGATATTATGATTTTCGCTCCAAAATTATTTTGCGAACTCAAATAACTCGTAATCTGTTCTGCAAAATGATGCACATTAATTATTATCTCATCAATTCCCGTAGATAAAAATCTTTCGATTACAATCTGCAGCAGAGTCTTACCGTTTATTTCCACCAGTGCTTTAGGAATTTTTCGAGTAATTGGACTCAGTCTGGTTCCGAGTCCGGCAGAGAAAATCATTCCTTTCATAACTTATCGAATTTATCCAATTCACAATGAACTATATCAACCGGAATATCAAATCGCGCTCGAATCATTTCCGCTGTTTTTTCTGCACAATAAACCGAACGATGCTGTCCGCCTGTGCACCCAAAATAAACAGCAAGGTTTTCAAAATCACGAGCAATATAATTTGTTATCGATGGAGTAATTGTCGAAAAAACATTATTCAAAAATTGATTTACATTCGATTCTCTTTCAAGAAACGAGATAACTTCTTTATTCTTTCCCGTCAATGCTTTGTACTCGTCAAGCCTGCCAGGATTATTAATCGATCTACAGTCGAAAACAAATCCGCCGCCGTTCCCGTTCGTGTCCTTAGGAATTCCATTTTTATACGAGAAACTCTTGATCGTAATTTTTAATTTTCCGGTTTTAGTGATAAGACTTTTATTTTCAATGAACCCACTTCTATATCTATCATCCAAATTATCAAACAACACTTTGAGATAATTGAGAGAATTAGGAAACCTTTTATCACTTAGGAGCAAATCTATATATTTAATTGCATTGGGAATTTTATTTGAAAAGTCAGACATTAATTGAATTCCACCACGAAAACCGTATGCTCCGAGAAGTTGTAGCACACGAAAAATTGCATAAAAATAAAACCGTTTATCAAACTTCTCAATGTCAATTTTGATTTTTTTCGAAATTTCTGTCAAATAAGTTTCATAAAGTGATTTTCTTTGATCCCTGTTCAGGTTTATGCTCCCGCTATATAAAAGCGAGGCAATATCATACTGCAATGCTCCCATCCTTCCGCCTTGATAATCGATGAAGTAATAGTCATCATTTTTCAGCATAATATTTCGCGATTGAAAATCCCTATAAACAAAATACTTGTCATCATTTTCATCTAGGAGAAATTTAATGAACTTATCGAAAGTTACTTCCAAAACATCTTCCTCAACTTCTTCTATTACTTGCTTTAGAAAGTAGTACTTAAAGTAATTCAAATCCCATTTCATTGAGATTTCATCAAATTTCGGAACTGGAAAACATTTTGAAAAGTCGAGTCCCTTTGCTCCGTCGATTTGAAATTTCGGAAGAATTGAAACAACATTTTTGAAATGCTCCATTGTAATATAATCGTAATCTTGGTACCAATTGTATTTTACAACATCGTGTAGAGTATGCTCCCCCAAATCTTCAATTAAATAAATTCCTAAATCAAGATCATAAGAATAGATAGCGGGAACGTTAAGATTTTTATCACGGAATTTTTGGGAAAGATAAATAAATGCTTCGTTTTCTCTACGATTTTTATTCTCGCACATGACAGCGTTAGACTTTTGTCCGAACACTCTATAATATTTACGAGGTGATCCAGAAGAATTGGAATTGATGTTCTCAATTTGCTTTAAATATTCGCCTCCCCATTTATTGAGCAGCCAATTTGCTTTCTGCTCCAGATTTTCATCTCTCGAATTATTTTTTTGATCAGGCTCAAAGATAACTGTCATACTTAAATTCTCTACACATAATTAATTAGTATATTTCGACCAATTTATGTTTCACAGCGTACGTTGTCAATTCAGCATTGTTCTTAAGCATCATTTTATCAAGAATTCGTTTACGGTAAGTGCTTATAGTTTTATCACTTAAAAAAAGTTCTTCAGCAATTTCTTTAACTGTTTTACCCGATGCAATTAAACAAAGTACGTGAAATTCTCTGCTCGATAATTTCTCGTGCGGAGCAATCGTATCATTCTCGTATAATTTATTGACTAATACTGAAGAAACTTCGGGTGAGATATATTTCTTTCCGTCTTTTACAGATTCAATCGCTTTCGCAAGTTCATCGAAAGCGCTGTCTTTTGTTATGTAACCATATGCTCCCGATTTAATGGCACGTGCAGCAAATATTTCCTCTTTATGAACGCTTAGAATCAAAATCTTCGTCTTCTTGTTTTGTTTATTAACAGCTTTTAATACATCGATCCCGTTTTTATGCGGCATGGAAATATCCATAATAACTATGTCATAATTGCCGCCTATAATTTTTTGCTCAGTTTCTATTCCATCTTTCGCTTCATCGATATATTCTAAATCTTGAAAACTTTGTACAATTTTTTTCAAACCTTCACGAACAATTGTATGATCATCTGCAATTAATATTTTCATACGTTATTCCGTTATTGGAATTGTTACAGAAATTCGTGTCCCATGAGGTCTGTTAGGTAATATTTTAATATTTCCACCAATCAGATTTATTCTCTCCCGCATCCCAATTAGTCCAAGCGATTTAATAGACTTTAGTTTTTCTGTTTCTATGCCTACACCGTCATCCCTAATCGTTAAATTTAATTGATTTTCTTTTAGTTTCAAATTGACCAAGACTTTTTTGGCACTGGAATGTCTTGCGATATTTGTTAATGATTCTTGAAAAACTCTAAATATTGCTGTCGAGATCGGATCGTTAAGGTTGATCTCCTCGGGAGAAACTTTCAGCGTTCCTTTTATTTTGTTTCTTTTTAGAAATTCATCAAACTGCCATTCAATTGCGGCTGAAAGCCCAAGCTCATCCAATATTCCGGGACGCAGTTCTGTCGATATTTTACGAACAGTGTTTATTGTTGTATCCACTAGGCTTCGAATCTCATCAATTCTTTCCTTTGGCTTAACAACATTATCAGGTAATTCATTCTTCAAACTGCCCAAATCAATTTTAATTGCCGTCAACGACTGCCCGAGATCATCATGAATTTCTCTCGCAAGCTCTGTTCTTTCAGTTTCTCGCATCTTCTCAAGATTTTGGTATAACGACTGCAGTTCTTCTCTCGATCTTTCTATCTCTTTCTGCATTCTTAAACTTTCAGTTATATCTTCAGCCGAACTTAATGTGCCAATGATTTTTCCCTCTTCATCTTTTAGAATATTGTTATGCCATCCCAATACTTTTAGTTTATTGTACCGACATAGAACTTCATTTTCCACATAGTCTAATTTTTCAAATTCTCCTTTTAACGTTTTTTTAAGAATACGACTAACCATCTTGCGGGAATTTTCGGGGATAAAATTATCAACCCAGCTTTTCCCGATAATATAGTTTTTCGAATACCCCAATATTTCCGCACCCTTCCGGTTTATCATCATTACCTTACCATTCAAATCAATTGCTAGCATCATCATAGCCGCGGTTTCCAGATAGTTTTCAGCTCTATTTCTCTCAAATATTATTCGTTCTTCAGCACGCTTTCTTTCCGAAATATCTCTGATAATCACTTGTACACCAATTTTTTTCTCATACCTAATTGGAACAGCGGTTACCTCAACATCTATTTCTTTTCCTTTAAGAGTCAGATATTTTTCCTCAACTGCCACGTAGGTCGTACTTTTAACTACAATATTCTCGATTCGAGATTGTACTTCATCCCGACAATCGGGGTGAATAATTTTTGAAACATCGATGCCTATCAAATCATCGAGAGATTTAGCCTGCAATAATATTTTGCATGCAGGATTAGCGAACACCAATTTATTATTTAAGTGAATCGCTATCGCATCGGGAGAGCTTTCTACTAAATTTTTATATCTTAATTCACTTTCAATTAATTTTTGTTCGATCAACCTTCGTTCAGTTATATCAAGCAAAATCTCAATGGCTGCAATTCTTTTTCCGTTTTCGTCCACTATTGGCGCTGCCTGAGAGATCACGTATTTTTCCTTTTCGCTGCTATTCCGAATGATAAATTCCTCTCTCACAATTTCACCTTTTGCAACCGATCTTGCTATTGGAATGTCAGATGATTTATACTCCGTTCCGTCAGTATGGTAGATTTTCAAGTTAGAGAGGAAAATATTTATTCCGATGTCATGCAATTTATCAGCGGTTTCAAATTGAATCATGTCTTGCGCAGCTTTGTTCAAATACTTTAATTTACCTTTTTGAATATCAGCAATAACAATACCTGCTTGACTGTTGTCAAACGCTGCCTTCAATAGAGCTTCATTCTCTTTTAGTTTTCGTTCATATTCTTTTTGTTCAGTAACATCCACAACGGTTGAAACCATTATATCCTGATCATAAAGTGGAATATTCTGAGCATTGACAATATGTTTTGAACCGTCTTGATGAGTAACAATACAATCCTCCCAATGCATTCTTGTGGGGTCCTTGGTTTGAATATCTGTCATAACCCTATTAATTAACTTATTCCTATACTCTTCATCGGGATAAACCAGCTTAAAAAATTCTGCAACATCCAGAAGTTTATCTTTTGGCCAGCCGTAAATCTCTTCAAATTTTTTATTGATATAAAATGCTATACCACCTTCAATTCTGTTTAGAGCGACACCGATAGGCAGTTCATCCATCACTACTTGAATAAATTCATTTCGTCTTTTCAACTCTTTTTGAAATTCTTTTTGATCAGTGATATCGATGGCAACTCCTTCTATATAACCTTCTTCTTCATAAAGTCTTCCGGAATATCTGAACCATCTAACCTCACCGGATTTAATCTTAAGTGCCGCTTCGTAATTATCAAAATGACCATTTGATCTCAAACTTTTCAAAATAAATTCTCTTGCTTTCGGATCGACATAATGTTCCGAAGTTATATATTGCGTAGTAGCTTCTTCAACTGAATCATAACCGAATAACGAAGCCATTCTTTTATTTGCCATGATAAGTTTACCATCCGAAATTCTTGTTCGATAAATGCCGACTTGAACATTATCATAAATGCTTCTGTAATTTGATTCGCTTTCTCTAAGTTTATTTTCAGTTAATTTTTGTTCTGTGATATCAAGAAAACTTGTTGCAAAAAATCCAAACTTAGGAGAATAAGCAACAATCCGGAAATATTTATTTAAATTTTCATCATACCTTTCAAATACTTTTGGTGAGCGGGTGAGCGCAATTCCACCGTATATGTCGATCCAAAAATCATCGGAATCAGGGAAAATCTCGTGAAGTGTTTTACCTATTATCTTTTCTTTTTTATCGATCTGCATAATGTGAAGGAACTCAGCATTTACATCTATAAATCTATAATCGACCGGATGCATTTTATCATTAAAGATCATTTCGTGATATGCATAAGCTTCTATTTGATTTTCAAAAAGTGAGCGATATTTTTCTTCGCTCTCTTTTAACATTGCTTCGGCTTTTTTGCGCTGGGTTATGTCTATAATCATAGCGCTGAAATGAGAAACTTCTCCCGACGAGATAATTTGGAGATGGACTTCGACATCATAATCGGTACCATCTTTCCTTCGGTGAACAGTTTCAAATATTATTTTCTCTTGATGATTAATCGTCAATCGTTTAATGATTTCTTCAAATTCAGTTAGACTTATCTCAGGTTTTATATCGAGCGGTGTCAACTGAATCAGTTCATCAATAGTATAACCAAGATTATCAAGTGCCGCTTTATTTGCATCAATGAACTTATATGTATTTATATCGAATAAATATATTTCGTTCAGCGTGTCTTCAACAATTTTACTTAGTCTTCTAATCTTTGCTTCGGCTTTTTTTGATTCAGTAATATCGATGTGCGTACCAACTATTCTAACGGGGGCATTGTTTTCGTCAAATACTGCTTCAGCGCGTGAAAGAATATTGACCCAATGTCCGTTGCGATGCTTCATCCGAAATTCTTGTACAAACCTATCGATCTGTTTATTTTTCAGTTTCTCAATCAAAACCCACGATTTTTCAAGATCATCTTTATCAACAAACGATTCCCAAACTGATAATTCATTTTGAAGTTCGTGATCTTCATAACCCAACATTCTTTTCCATATTGGAGAAAAGTATATTTCATTCGTCACTAAATTCCAATCGTACAATCCGTCTCTGCCCGCTCTCATTGCGAGAGCTAATCTTTCTTCGCTCGCTCTTCTGGCATTTATTTCTTCTGTTAAATCATCAATAAGATTTAATGTTGCTTTTCTCGCATTCCGGAGTTCTTCAATATTGTTGCCCAATTCCACTAAACGTGAATCCGCTAATTTTTTATTTTGTTCCAATTCTTGATAGAGCTTTTTTCTTTCCTCTATTCTTTCAAGAGCTGCAGCTAAGAGATTTACAGCTTCGTTTACCATCTTTAATTTTTCATCACCAAAATTTTCTTGATCTAAAAATTCAATATATCCCAAAATGGATTCACCGGTTTTAATTGGGATTAAATCTATGTCTTTTGCGATAGAAGATTCGTGAAACTGAATTTTCCCAACTTCCAGCAATTTTGGAATTTCGTTCACAAATAATTCAACTATTCTGTCGGCTTCTTCACACCTTAGGAGATCATTAAAAAGCTTAAGGATATTATTTGATAAATTCATTTTCCTCCCGGATGCCTTTTTTCAAATTACAGCATTTTAGAATAACTCTTTGCTAATTACTCAAAGGAAGTTGAAAGTAAAAAGTTGAGCCTTTGCCATATATACTCTCAGCCCAAATCTTTCCATTATGAGCTTCTATAATTTTTCGAGCTATAAACAATCCCAGCCCCGTACTTTCTTCGCCCGCAGTGGATTTGGTACTTGTTTTTTGAAAAGGATTAAACACGTTTATTAGTTCTTCTTCCTTTATACCTCTTCCTTGATCCTTCACTTCAATAACTGCATTATTGTTTTTGGAGCAAAGTTTAATTGAAATAACCGTATCAGGATCCGAATACTTAATTGCATTAGTTAAAAGATTGGTTAAGACTTGTTCGATTTTATTTACATCCGCCTGAACAAAAATATCATTGCCTTCATTTTCATAATCATATTCAATTGTAATGTTCTTAACATGAGCAATTGGGTTCATCATTTTTATTATAGATAAAGTAAATTCATTAAAATCGATTTGTTCGACTGCTAACTTTATTTTTTCGGATTCAATTTCACTTACGTCCAGCAAGTCGTTTACAAGATCAAGCATAAATTTACTGCGGGATTTAATAATGTTGAGAAATTCTATCTGATCGGGATTAAAGTTAGTTGTGTCCTCTAAAATAAAATCAGTAAAACTTAAAATCTGTCCAAGAGGATTTCTAAGATCGTGAGCAGCCATTCCGAGGAAGCTATTCTTAATTTCGTTTAACTGTTTCAGTTTAACGTTGCTTTGTGCGAGTTGTCGTTTTAGATTAACCAAATCATTATTCAGTCTGCTCATTTCTTCGAAAGTTGATTCAACATCAGACAACTGATTGTTTCTTAAAAATTTCTCTTTTAATATTCTTCTTATGTTATTCGATTGATCGTTGTTTATTGAAAGAAGTTCTTCATAAAGGAAGGGAACATCATTATTTGTTTCGAGTGCCATTATGAAATAGTTTTCGTCGTTTTTACCTCCCGAAAACTTGAGCGGAAGAATTCCATTAGCAAGCAGAACATTTATTTCCCAATTGAAAACCACGTTGTTAGTTTTCAATTCGTTCCTGAACATATCTGCTTTATTCCTCTCATCTTCTATAAACAATTCTTTTATAGGAATTCCGACTTTGATTGATAGCAATTCTTCAAAACCATTTAGTAAAATGCTCTTAATGATAAACTCATTATCACATATTATCACAATACCTCTTACCATTTATATAACCTCCAACAATTTATCGGCAAGAGTTATTGCTTCATCAGCATCTACAGCATATCCATCCGCGCCGACATTTTTCCACAACTCGGGATTTGAATGAAACGCTTTTCCGCCAACTAATATCTTCAAACGAGATTTATCGATTTCTTTCCTTACTTCAGAAATCAAATTTTCAACTTTAGGAACGTTAAAGGCAATCGTGGAAGAAATCGCAAGGACTTCGCTTTTTGTCTCTTTGATCATTTGGATTATGCTTTTTGTTGGTGTATTCGCACCGAGATAAAATGTATTCCAACCCTCAATTTCAAAAAAATCTGCAACCATTCTTATTCCCAATTCGTGAAGTTCACCGTTTACACTTGCAGCAACAAGACTACGTCTGTTTTTTTCGGTAGTAAAAATATATTCGTACAATCTGGACATTATAAATTGAGTAGCTGCCGTGCAATAATGTTCCATTGCAACCGTTATTTTATTCATCTGCCATAGTCTTCCTATCTCCCATTGAACAGGTTGAAAAACGTAAAGATATATGTCTTTTATATTTGCCCCATTTTGCAATTCATTCATAATAATTCTTTCGGCAGATGTTCTGTCTTTACGAAGGAGAGAATTCAAATATTGCTGAGCGAGAATATTCAACTTATTCTTTTCTGAAATAAAAGTGTTTTGTTCAACCGGCAGCGATTCAAATCTTTCAAGCGTATAATCAACAATTGAGATGATCTCAAGTTCATCCTCATCGGTGAATAATTCTTCGGCAGTTTCTTTTATATGAATAAGCGGCATTATTTGATAATCAACTGGAAGATTGATGCTTGTAAAAAACATTTTAAGGCAAGCAACATAATCAAGGAATAAGTTTTTATCTTCCAGACAAACCGCTGCTGTTAAATGATCAAGATGATAATTCAGATCTTCTTTGGTTCTTTCGACACCATTTTGACCGTATATATTTTCAATTTCTGGAAAAGCATTATAGGATTTTTGTATTAGTTTTTTCAAGAACAAATCTTTGTCATCTTTCAGTCTTGAACATAAATTTTTATTATGATAATTATTTTCCATAGTCATCCTTTGTCAATTATTTATCTTCTTCCGTTATAGTATATTTAGGTTCCTCACCCAACTTCTTGAAGAGTTCATTAATTTCTTTCTTAAGCTCTACCATTTTAAGTTCACGTCCTACAAGAAAAGAATTTAACTTTTCCAATTCCTTTACTTTTTCTATCAATTGTTTTTCTGTGTTTATTTTGTCTGTAATATCCACTCCGGCAGTTAAAAGAGCTTTTTTATTCTCATATTCGATTAAAGCTGATGAAAAATCCAGCCATTTTATTTTCCCATCCTTCGTATTAATTTTTAATTCGTATCGTAAATCAGTAACCTCGTTATTAACTCGATTTGCAGCTTGTTCAATTACTTTAGCTTTCATCTCGGGAGCCACAACCTCGAGAGGGCTTAATGTATCAATATCATCCTTGGAATATCCTGTTATTTCTTCCCAATACTTATTTACGTACAAATACTTTATTTCATCAGCTGGGTCAATAATAGAGATTGCTACAAGTGCGTTCTCAGCAAGAGCCTTAAACTTCTCTTCACTTTTAACTAATTTCTCTTCGAAAATTTTTCTAGCTGTGATATCACTAATACTTGAAATTACAATTGGTTTGTCCCTCAATTTGATCAGTTCAGCAGAATAAAAACCAATATATTCCCTTCCATCCTTTATGCGAAACCTATATTCTCGGCCTCGTACTTTTTTCCTACTCATTAAATCGTTAATAACTTCCAATCTATCGTCATTGTTTACCCACATATTTAGTTCAAGCGTAGTTTTACCGATAACCTCTTGCCTTGTGAAACGAGATAATTCAATAAAGCCTTCGTTTACGTCTATAATTTCACTATCGTCAGCAGCGGTTAGAGTTATAGCATAGGGCGCCGACATAAAAGCCTTTAAAAATGTCTCTTCGCTTTCTTTTAATTTTTGTTCAGCTTTTTTTCTTACGGATATATCATGCATTGTTCCTTCATAAACTACTTCACCTTCGGGATTCGAAGATGCAACCGCATTAATCGAAAGCCATAGTTGCTCCCCAGATTTATGATTTGCTTCAACTTCATAATATCTTACAAATCCTTGTTTGGTCAACTGATCAACCATAAATTCTCGGTCTTTAAGGTGTTTATACAGATTTTTAATATTGCTCAATTCTTCCAACATTTCTTGTACCGATTTAAAACCAAGCATATCAGCAAGTGCTTCATTTGCCATTTCTATTTTTCCATCGGGATTTGTTCTAAAAATTCCAAGTGCGGAGTTCTCAAAAATAGATCTAAAATTTTCTTCACTTCTTTCAAGATCGTCTATAAATTTTTTTCTTTCGGTAATATCACGAACAGCAGTAACTCTAACGTTTCTACCTTTATACTCATATTTTTGTCCCTCAAACTCAACCCAGAAAGTAGAACCGTCTTTTCTTCTAGCCAGCACTTCGTAGGGCAGTTGATAATCAGAGAGCATATTATTTTTAACTTTTTCTCGATATTCTTCAGAAACTACATCGGTACCAAAAAGGCCGATTAATTCATTGTAATCATAACCGAATAACTCGCATGCTGCTCTATTGGCTTCTATACAATATCCTTTTTCAGAAAATACAAGTCCTTCATTTGTTACTTCCGAAAAAGCTCTGTTTTTTTCTTCGCTTTCTTTTAATGCTTGTAATGCAAAAGTTTCCTTTGTTATGTCCCAAGAAATTCCGCCGATCATTTTTCTTCCGGTCGGAGAAATTATTGGAAAGTACTGAGTCTTAAAATATTTCTTTGATCCGTCATCGAGATTCAATTCAACATCACTCATAATAAACTCGCCGTTTAGAATTCGCTTATCTTCTTCTGCAAATTTTTCAGCGATTTCTTTCTTGAAGTAATCGTGAGCAGATTTACCCTGCCAGTTTTTTACGTTCAATTCTTCTTCATTAAATTTGTTTACAAACTCATAAATCCCATCCTCGTTTTTTATGAATATTCCGGCGGGAATATGTTCCATAAATATTCGAAAACGTTCTTCGCTCTCCAAAAGTTTTTTGTTTGCTTCCACTCGTTCGGTGATGTCACGCGATACTCCCAATAATTCCTTTGGTTTACCTTCACTATCGAACAAAGCTTTAACCTTTAATTCAACTTTAACAATACTGCCATCTTTTCTTGATTGATCAACTTCAAAAACCAAATAGTCACCGAACTTTTGCGGTGATTCGAGAAATTCAATCAACTTTTGTTTTAATAGATCCGCATATTCGCTTGTAACAGCTTGATCTATTGTTTGATGAAGCGCTTCATCAATCGTAAATCCTCTAAGTTTTTCAACCGATGGAGATATGTATGTAAATTCACCGCTCATGTTCATAGTCCAAATTACATCATCTATATTTTCAGCAAGAAACTCAACCCTTGATTGAGATAATGAAAGTGCAAATTCATGAAGCTTTCGTTCGGTTATGTCTCGAGTTATAGCAATAATTCTGCTTGGATTTCCTCCGGGGTCACGGATTAATGCTGTATTTATTTCACCGTAAAAAGTTGAACCGTCTTTACGCAGCATTTTATATTCACGGGCTTCAGTTTTTCCGGATTGAATTCCTCTCATCATTTGGCTTATTGCTTTTAATCTTTCTGGTCTAACAATAAGGTCAAGCGAACTTTTACCAATTAACTCACGTGCGTTATCATAACCAAACATCTCGATAATTCTTGGTGACATTTCAATAATATTCCCGTCAAGATCGGTCATTGTTATTCCGTCCGGAGATGTCTCAACAAGTGTACGATACAAATCTTCGCTGCGCGTAAGTTTAATTTGACTTTCTTTCCGTTCGGTGATATCCGAAACCGTTGATAAAAATCCAGTTATCTCACCTAAATCGTTCACAAGTATTGTATCATTCCATTCACACCATATTTTTTTTCCGCTTCTCGTTCGATTTTGAATTACAACTGAAAAAAGTTGTTTGCCCTGTCGAAGTTGTTCAATTCGCGATTTAATTTTCTGCAAACCGGATTCTATGAAAATCAGTTCATCAAACTTTCGTCCCACAGCTTCATTTTTCTTATAACCGAAAATTGTTTCAGCGCCGTTATTCCATTCATTTATTTTTAAATTACTTTCCCACACAATAATACCTAAGGGGGTTGATTCAAAAATGGCTTTATATTTTTTTTGATTCTGAATTAATTCTTCCGAAACTCTTTTCCGATCATCAATATCTATATGAACTCCGACTGCCCGCAGAGGTCTTCCTTTTTCATCCCGCTCCGATATTTTGCCCCAATTCAGCACCCACTTATAATCACCGGATTTAGTTTTAAGTCTATGTTCAATTTTGAAATAAGGAATTTCACCGAGTTCGTGAAGATCTTTTATTCTTATCACTTTCTCACGATCATCCGGATGAAGAAGGTTTTCCCAAAAGTGTAATTCACTGTTTATTTCATCCAACGTATAACCAAGCATTGAAGCCCAATAAAAATTTCTATAAACTTTACCTGTTGCAAAATCCTGATCCCAAAGTCCAAGCTGTGAACCTTCGATGGCAAGATTAAGCCTCATCTCACTCTCGTTAAGTGCTTTTTGTGCAATTTTAAGTTCTGTTACGTTAGAGAAAACTACGAGCACTAAATCATCCTTGAGCGGAGTAACAGTTGTTAAGAAAAACTGCGATGTTTTTGGAAAATATCTGGGAACCTGTGTTTCTTTTCTTGTTTTATATACTTTATCAAAAATTACTAGCGAATCTTGAATTTCATCTTTACCGTAAACCTCACTTGCAAGTTTGCCGACAACATCGGATGACTTAAGCTGCATGGACTGTTCATAAGCAAAATTAACCTCAAGTATTTGCCAATCAACTACATCACCTTTTTCGTTTAGTACAAGCCGGTCAATAATAACGCCCTCACCGAGATTATTTACAAGCTCCTTATACTTATAATCCTCACTTGACCAAGTTCTTGTTGATGTTTCTAAGTTTTTAGATTTGGATCTTCTAATCCTCTCACGAAGAATAATATTACTTAATCGGTTTATTTCGTTTGAACTTATTGCTTCGTTAAATCCGGCACTAATAAAATTTTCGAATTCAGTGTTGTCAAATTCTTCAGCAATCAGCACAACTATAAGATCATTATCATCAAATAACTTTTTGAATTGTTCCTGTTCGGTACTTATACAATTTTTATCAACGATGATAATTTCAGCTTTTCCGGAATTAATTAATTCAGATAATTCTTCTCCGGTTTTAATTCTTTTTAAATTTTCAATCTTCAGATCTTTTTTCAGGTCAGAAATAATTTTTTCAGTAAGCAAGTCAGAAGTTGATAGGACAATTAGGTTAGAAATTGATTTCATTTTTCACCATGAAAAATTTAATAATTCATCTACTGTTGATGTAGAACGAGTTTAGTATTATTGTAATCAGAAAAAGAAGCGACATCTATGTACGATTATATAAGATTACTATTATTTATTATATAAGCAAGCTAATTTTTTGAAAATATGGAATAAATAATAATGAGTTCCACTTAATTATTTTTTGGAGAAAAAAACATGTATTTTTTGAACGAATATTATTATATGCTTACAAATGAACAATATTGAAAACCATCCGCTTATAAGTATCAGCGAAGAGATTCTCCGACCGACGAGAGTTGAGATTAATCTTAAACATCTCGAACACAATTTTAATGTCCTAAGGCAAAAAACTGCTCCATCTAAAATAATGCCTATACTAAAAGCAAATGCTTACGGACATGGGCTTGTTCCAATTGCCAGATTTTTTGAAAAGATGGGGGCAGATTACTTAGGGGTCGCAGTTTTGGAAGAGGGAATTTTATTGAGAGAAAAAGGAATTTCGCTTCCCATATTGGTTCTTGGCGGAATAATCGGGAACCAAATTCCGTTGTTCCTAAAATACAACTTGACGATTACCGCATCCTCAATTGAAAAAGTAAAACAGATAGATGAAACCGCGAAGAAACTTAACACAAAAGCAAAAGTTCATCTTAAAATTGACACCGGAATGGAAAGAATCGGTGTACATTATTACAATGCCGAAAAGTTCTTGGAAACCGCACACAGTTTAGACAGTATTTATGTTGATGGGATTTATTCTCATTTCGCAAATTCGGATGATGTTGATTCCGACTATACAAAAATTCAGTTAGAGAGGTTCAAAGAAGTATTGAAGTTTTACGAAAAGAATAAAATTAAAAAACCAATTTCGCATATTGCAAATTCCGGATCAATTCTTAATTGTCCTGAAGCAAATCTTGATTTAGTAAGACCCGGCATTCTTCTCTATGGTGTTTATCCCTCATCAAAATTAAAGAAGACTTTAGATGTTAAACCCGTATTAAGTTGGAAATCTCGAGTTGTGTTCTTTAAAGTAATTAAACCTGGGCATCCCGTTGGTTATGGATCTACTTGGCAATCGGATAAAAATATCAGAGCGGTTACAGTACCGGTTGGATACGGCGATGGTTATCTGAGAAGTTTATCACACAAAGCTAAAGTTCTTATAAACAATAAAATTTTTCCTGTAATCGGGACTGTATCAATGGATCAAATTGTTGTTAACATTAATCAAGACAGTGTCTACAACAATGATGAAGTTATATTACTGGGAAATGATACCACAAAGAAAATAAGCTGCGAAGATTTATCAGATTGGGCTTCAACTATACCCTATGAAATACTTACGAACATTAACACTCGTGTCCCAAGGATTTATATTCATGATTGAGAAATTCGTTCAGCAATAATTGAAATCAATCGGTTTTTATTATTCCTAGTAAACACGATAAAAATATTTCCACCGGTTTTAATTTTCAACTTTTTGTACATCTCCTCAGGTTTATACCCGAAATTTTTACAGATAATATTAGCAGATTTAATTTCATTTATCTTTAAATATGCTGATAACCGCTTATGATTATAGAAATTAACATTCACAATCCGTAAAATCTTTCCGGGGAAATCGAGATTTAGTTTTTTACCATGCAGCAAATGAGTGTTGAATGAAAAAAAATCCAAAGAAAAATGATTAGCTATCTTCCCGGTCAAGTCTGCCGCGACAATGCTGCAATTTGGAACATAGAGATAATTACTGTTTGAAGCATCGCTAAAATGCTTAACTGTTTCTTCATCATCACTCTTTGAAAAAATTCTTTTACTATCATTTGCAAGCATTACTGAGTGAACATTAATGGGAATTGATTTTATATTGGAGTTAACCACGACAAGCAACTCTTTGCATTCGTCATCTACTGAAACCACATAAAAATCACTGATGAACTTAAAAATTCTCTTCCCTTCTTTCATATCAAATGCCGGAGAGAGTTTTATTAAAATATGCTTCCCTTTTTTTAAGATGAAATCAAAATGCTCAATTAAATTTGGTTCGCAATATTTTAAATCGACAGATCTTTTCCCTTCTTTTCTTCGTGAAGGATCGACATAAATCCAATCGAAATACTTATCATCAAATTCCGCAAGAACCTTCAAACCGTCTTCGTTTCTGATTATTTTAGTACCACAGTTTATCAAAAGTGAATTATGCTTAAACATTGCAGCAAGAATCTCATCTTGTTCACAATAAATACTGGATTCAAAATTCCTTGAGATAGAACAAAAATCGATCCCTAGTCCTCCTGTGATGTCAATAAGATTTTTCCCTTTCATTAGACTTGCTTTGAAAGAAGCTGCTGGCTCAGAGGATGATTGTTCTAAAGACTGTTTTGTGAAAATTAATTCATCAACAGGTATCGAATTGAATTTTGTT
>CAZCLA010000001.1:125472-130210 GCA_964499285.1 uncultured Melioribacteraceae bacterium | reverse complement strand
AATTTTTGGTTCACAAGTGTTGCGACTTCTCTTCCAAGAATATCATAAACAAGTAACTTAGTATTTGATATTTCACTTTCAATAACTGACGAAACTGTAAATTTTATTGTAGTACTTGGATTGAATGGATTTGGATAATTCTGATAAAGTTTTATAGCTGAGGGTAAAACAGCATTAACCGATGCAACATGTGAATAAGTAAAAGTTCCGTCTAAATCAATTTGCTTTAATCGATACTGCAATTCACTCTGCGGAAAATTTTCGTCGATATAGATATAATCTGTTTTTTCCGATGTTGTGCCTTGACCCTCAATGAAAACAATTTTTTCCCATGAGGTATCGACAAATCGTTCAACTTCAAATCCGGAATTATTCACTTCTGTCGCCGTCTGCCACTTAAGAACAACTTTATTATCACTAAAATCAGCAGTAAAGGAGCTAAGTTCAACAGGAACAATTTCTTTATCCAAGGTAACATTAAGTATTGTTGCTTCGCCATCGGTAACCACGACATCATCAATAGTTTTAGTTATATATCCCGGGGCTGAGAATGTCAAAGAATATGTGCCTGCTTTAATCATCCTATTATAATTCCCCGTCCTAGGATCAGTATAAACTTCTGAATGATCTAAATCATGTCCGATTATTTCAACTTTTGCTTCAGTATTTGCCAATGCGAGAGGAAGCGTCACTATACCGCTTATACCATACAAAGATTGTTCAATGTAATTTAGCAGTGATCTTTTATTATATTCCCAATGGGCAGGCAACAATGAAGCATTAAGAAGCTTTTGATTTGATAATTCGATTGTTGTCTCCCGTCCATAAGCAAAATAGGTGTAATAGTCTTGTCTTCCACCGTGCACAATATACCAATCTGCACCGTTTGTAATTCCATCATCAAAGCCTGTCATATAACTATTACTGTAGGCGTGAACCGTATCGGCATACTCTCGGCATATCATCACGTACCAATCATTGTCAGCGTGAAGTGCAAATTTATGATCCCATGGATAATTAACCACTTCCGCACCCCCATGAAAATTAGCGGAAAGAACAAAGCGGTTATTGTCTGCTAAATCTTTCATGATAATAGTTTCCGGCTGCCAAGGACCATTTGGATTTTGACCGGCCACCGGATCGGGAAAATTTCGATTAAGATCATAGCCGTTCCAATTTGAACGAGTTGCACCGGATAGTGTGTTATCATCGCTTCTATATGTTCCGTCGGGATTTGCTAGTGGGTTAATCCAAATCTCAGCTCCATTTATCATTTCCGTAATTCTATTATCGTTTCCGTAGGAAGTAAGAAGTGAATCTATTAAACGGAGCATTAGAACATAACCTGCGGTTTCATCGCCATGCATTGTGCTTGTGTACATAAATTGAGGTTCTGCTTCCCGTTGTTCAACATTATCCGAAATCACTGCAAATAAAATTTTTCTATCTAGCACTGTGTTTCCCGCATTAACCAACCTACAGATATCCGGATAATCAGCAGCAAAAGCTTCCATCATTTGTACATACGCACCATATGTTGGGTAAGCATCCCACTCACTAATCTCCTCAACAGTATTTACAATTTTACCAGGGTCGGCATCTCCGGGGTGTTCTTCAATTTTTACTTCAATATTCATCTTTGAAAATTTTTCAAATTCAATTCGGTTGGCATAAGCATAAACTTTGTCACCAACAATATTATCTATAGAAATAATTTTACTAATTTCATTGAGTTCAGCTTTATTAAAGATAGAAAAAGAAAAATACACTTCTCCTCTGGAACTGAGATAACCCTCAGCGGTTTGTGCAATTATAGATTTTGCGAAAATCAATAGGATTGAGATTAGAACAACTCTTTTCATAATACTTCCATTATTTTCATTTATCCAGAAATATAAAAAAAAGGCTGTTATTATAGAAATAACAGCTCATTTTTATTCATTTAACATCATTTTAATAGAATCATTTTCTTGACACTATTGAAATTACTTTTTGCATCTTCAGCATTTACGGTCAACGAGTATATGTATATTCCGGATGAAAATTCACTTCCGTTAAATTCGATCTTGTGATATCCGGGTTCAACATCCTTCAGTGCCTGCTGAAGTAATTTTTGTCCGAGAATATTATAGACTGTCAAAACAACATTTCCTTTTACGGGAATTGAATATTCAATAACCGTCGTTGGATTGAACGGATTTGGATAATTCTGTTCAAGAGAGTAATTAAGCGGAATTAGATCTACCTCAACTTCATCACTATAAGTGAACGAACCGTCATTATCAATTTGTTTAATTCTATAATATACTTTTGTGGTCTTAATGTTAATTAGTTTATCAATGAATTGATAATTGGTCGGCATTAACTTTGTTCCTGATCCTTTAATAAATCCAATTCTCTCCCAAGACATATCAGATTTTCTTTCAATCTCAAATCCCATACTATTTGTTTCAGAAGCAGTAGACCAATTTAATTTTACGGAGTTTTCTAGAAACAAAGCGTTAAAACTTGTGAGTTCAACCGGAACAATTCCCTCATTCATTAAATAGCAAATTGAATTTTCCAGCAAACACTGCCAATCATCTGTTGAAGTTAAAGCAAGAAGATTGAAAGCAAAATAAATTATATGAGAATAAGGATTATTATTTTCATATTTATCAACCACTATAACTCCGGGATCACCGACTTCGTTTGTCCAATCAAAAACACATTCTGCATTTTCATTGCATACAACTGCATCTCTATCAAAATAATTATAACTTGGATTCATCGGAAGTATTGAATCCATACTGTTTGGCTCTATGGATAGAAGATGATCTGAATGATTTATATGCAAATTGCCCGCATTATCCGTGATCCAACCGGTGATATTTAGTACATTATCTCTGAACGATTGATCTTTCGTATCGCGGTAATCATAACCGGTTTCACCGCCTTCGATAAGAAGTTTTCCGCCGTCATCAACAAAGTTCACAACCGCTTGTCTGAAAGTCGAATTATCAACGGGATTTGAATTGTTGCCAGATAGAATTATAATTAAATCATAGTCACTCCAATTTGTCGGATTCGTTGTTGATATTGTTTCGAGATCAACCGCATAATTTTTTGAGAACAAAAATGTTTGAATTTCGTCTGCTGATTTAGAATCTTCTTCAACAACGAACGTACCCTTTTCATCATTTATCAGAACGCCTTTCGCTGGAGTATCATCAATCACAAGAATAAATCCGGCAACATCCACTATTTCAAAATTGAAGAAGCCTGTCGTGGGAAGCTTGGAAGAATTCGTGTTTATTGCTGCATCCTCCGCTTCGATGTAATAATTTATTTCATCACCGATGTTCAACTCACCAATATCGATTGGAAATTCGGAAGAATAAATATCTCCGCCCTGATTTA
Organism: uncultured Melioribacteraceae bacterium; assembly: GCA_964499285.1. Lineage (GTDB taxonomy): Bacteria > Bacteroidota > Ignavibacteria > Ignavibacteriales > Melioribacteraceae > JAGFIY01. The sequence goes on along the minus strand of CAZCLA010000001.1, from coordinate 126,811 downwards.
TAAGATCAAAACTTTCTACCGATCCATCATTCACTTTATAGAACACCTTGACAGAACTTATTCCGAGGTTATCTGTCACTTCCGCAGTTACATCAGGAGCCCAATAGACATAAGCAATATTTTCAATAGGTGTATGATTGATAACCGGATTTGTGATATCGATTGCTGCAGTAAATGAATGATACTGAGCCGGTGCTCCCCCAGGAGAATATGAATAGTTCCCGGCAATGTCAGCTGCCGAAATATAGTAGTTATATGTTGCAGTATTAGCGTTACCCGGAATTTCAGCAAAATAAACACCGTTTTTATCAGGTACTCTCGTCATCAGAACTGAAGTAGTTGGGTTGCTATTTCTTCCATAAAAAAGTTTAATTTCGTCCTCATCTAAAAGTTCGGCAGTAGGAGTAATTTCTGCTTCTACTCTATATGGTCCATCCAAATCTTCTGTATTGGAGAGCGGATTATGTGCAATAATCGGAAGTGCTTTTTTCGTATCGAGTGAGGGATCACCCATTAAGTTGTACATTTCAAGATATCTTATCATAGTCGATGTCATACTCCCGAAATGATTAACCAGATAAATTTTACCTAGGTCAAACATAGGAGTAATTTGAGTTACTTCATCAACAAACATTGCTTCAAATATTTTTCTTTCCAACACATCATCTTCATCCCAATAAGAATTAACTGATGAACCATAGAAAGCAGATCCACCATTATCCGTTCTGATCCAAGTTTCACCAAAACATTCTGCATATTCGTACTGACCTGTAATACATGCAAATGAATAAACAAATGGGAAAACCGTGTTTGTCAAACCATTCACTTGCGATTGACTGAGAGGAGGTCCATCTGCCCAGCTAGTTGTACCTCCATGCCCGGAGTAAATTGCGAAGATTTTATTATCATTTAATGCATCAATCAGTTGTTGCGTAGTTGCATTGTAAGTATCTGTATATAATTTAAGATTATCATATCCATCCGGCACAAAATAATTATCTATGACATAATTATGAGTTCCCTCGGTTATATATGAATTATCAGTTGATGCCATAAAAACATTATTCTTTTCGAGAGAGCCAATATTATTTTCCATAAAAATTGTTTTGGTGATTATATTTTCAAGCTGAGTGGAATTAGTAACCGAGAAACGTCCGATCGATAAATCAGCGTAATAATCATTACCATCCAGCATAGCGTAATGCAAATCAGTGTTGGGCGAACCGGCTCCATCGCCTGTCCATCCGGGAATATCTCCCACATCACCAACTAAAAGTAAATATGCAGGTCGTGTGGCGAGGTTATCATAAAGATTTTGAATGTATGATTTAATTGCAGT
>CAZCLA010000001.1:107458-125372 GCA_964499285.1 uncultured Melioribacteraceae bacterium | reverse complement strand
GATAATGATTTTTCTAAAATCGTTAATACTTTTGGGAACTCGTTTTTATCAATAATAAAATTGAATGTTAACTGCGGTAATTGCGGCAATCCGATTTCAGATTTAATACCATAACCATCAACTGAGAACAATAAAAAATTTTCATCTTCCACCGTCACCAAATCAGTCTGAGAAAAAGGAACTTCAACAATGAATTTGTAAACGTTATTCCTTTGTTCGATTTGCAATCCATCAATATTAGTTTGACCAAAAGCAAAAGCGGCTGAAACTGTAACTAAAATAAAAGTTCTAATGATAATTGATTTCATAACGATTCCGTTTTATTATAATAAGGTATTAATATCCTTTATATTAACAAAAGAAAGGGTGATCAAATCACCCTTTCAAAAATTACTTTATAAGAACCATTTTCTTCAAGTCTCTGAATCCACCGGATCCATCAACAGGATTCGCTTCCAACATATAAATATACAAACCTGAAGACAAACTTTCAGCATTCCAATTTTGCTCGTAATAACCGGGCTCAAGCGTTTGGTTTACCAAGGTTGCAACATTTCTTCCGAGCACATCATAAACCTTAAGAATAACTTCGCTCGCAGCTGGAATCGTGAATTCAATTTTAGTGGATGGGTTGAAAGGATTCGGATAATTCTGCATCAAAGAAAAATTAGCCGGAGTTAATTCAAGTTCAACAATATTCGAATAACTGAATGTTCCATCGAAATCGATTTGCTTCAATCTATAAGATACATTTGTAATGCCGTTAACCGATTTATCTTCAAACATATAATCTGTGCTTGACGCCTTAGTTCCCATACCTTGAACAAATGAAATAACTTTCCATTCATTTTTAGCAGAAGTTTTTCTTTCAACTTCAAATCCACGGTTGTTGGTTTCAGTGGCGGTTGTCCAATGCAATCTTACTTCATCTTTATTTTGTTCTGCACCGAAGGCTGTCAATTCAACCGGTACTACGCCATCTATCGTTAGCAAAACCGGGACACTAATTTGGTTTTTATCCGGAATGTTTGTGGTAAAAACCAAATCCGCCTCATAAACACCGTCAATTAAATCTTCCGTTACGAAAGCCAATTCCACATCTACGGAGTTCCCGTTATAAATTGTTCCCGAACCCGCTTCGGTTGAAATCCAATCGGGTTTGACCCAAATCTGTACAGCAAACTGATTGCTTGATGGATAGTTTGCATTATGTGAAATCTGCAAACCATCTGTTCCGGTTGAATTCTCGATACCCACTGTAGCCTCATTGAGAGTGCCTGTCATATCGTCATAATACAAAAGAATTTTTCCGTTAGAATGAATAACAATCTGGAAATTATAGTCACCTGTCGAACCTGAAGAAACCCATTTTTTCCAATTGGTAAACTGCACAGTAAATTTATCCGGATCAGCCTTGTAATAAACGCTACCTTGATCATCACCATCAAGATCATCCCAGAAGGCAGCAATAAAATCATTCGGAACTCCTGTATTGGGTATTGTATTGTTTAGTCTGTAGCTGGTTGTTAAAGGTGTAAAACTTACAATACCGTTAGTTGAAACAGATATTGAACTATACGTATTTTCATAAAACTCGAAATTAAATCCAAGATTGAGCGATGAACTGTATCCATCATCATCGCCGCCGGTAAAGGAGATTTGAGTCCCGGTAGCAGATATATCATTCCAGACAAAAGCTGGACCGTTAGGATCGTCACTGTCAATCCATTGATACCCAAAATCATCCGGACCGCCTGCACCTTCAATTAACTGACCAAAACCATAGAAATCATCACCCTTTGCTCCTGATGCTTCAATTAAATTATTGGTTTCAACCGGTTTTAATCTCAAGGAAACCGCACCGGTTGGCAATGTTATGTTTTCTACAGATATAAGATAATCTAGAGTAGAATTATGCGCTGATGTATTAGCAAGATTTACATTCGATACCCAACTAGAACCTGCTGGAACTGTGAATGTTAATGATGTTGGATCTACTTCAGCTTCTGGGATTCCCCAGGTTGTCTCAGTAGGCACATTAGAAATTTCTGAGACATTATCCCAAAAATCTCGTGATTTAATTGCGAAATAGTAATCATTTGAAAAATCTAAGTCCTCTACCGTCAACATTTCAGTTTCACCGGCATCTTTTGGAGCAGAGAAAGGGATATCCATCGCAGCATCAAAGTTGCCATCATTAATTGGCGATTCGGAATACTTAATGTAGTATTCCATAGTCCCTTGATATGATGTATCGAGAGGAGCAGTCCAAGTGATAGTCATACTGTTTGAAGTTACATCACTTATTGAAAGGTCGGAAATAGTCGTTGGCGGAACAGCATCGGGATCACCAACAGTCGGATCCCATCCATCCAAGAATAATGCACCAGTATTACCGGGGTCTAACCAATCCTTCAGTCTGGTCGATGGCGTTGCACCTCTATCCCAGGACATAGATACTTTGCCATACCAGTCGCCGCGCAGATCGGTACAAGATGCATAGCCTCCGTGCAGCTGCCCTACAATCTGATGATTGTAATTGAATATCGGTGAACCTGAGGATCCCGGTTCTGTAGTACCATCATCCCAAGAAGTTACCCACCAGTGAGAATTCGGAACACCTGAAGTTCCCAAGTATTGATCTGAAACAACCGGATCCCATTCGAAGCTAATTTTTTTAATATCTCCGGACGGGTGATGAATTGCAACGACAGAATCTGCAGCAATATCTCTCCTATCCCAACCAGCCCAATGCACTTGAAAGCTATCGGGAATTTCTTCAGTAATTCTTACTAAACCAAAATCACTGTCTGCATTGCTCGCAAGAAGTGTAGAACCTTGAACAGTAAAGTTAGTTGGACCATCAATGTTAGCACAAGTCGGACTTTCATAGTTGAACATAAAAAGCCAAGTATTACTTGAACCAAGACAGTGATTAGCTGTAAGAAACAATGGATCCATATCCACATTTGTATTGTTAATAAGCGATCCTGAGCACCATCTTGTACCACTGCCTAGAAGAACCATTGCTATGGAGCGTTTCGTATCCTGCCAGTTGGCACCCTCCGGACAGTTGACGTTATTGTTGCATGATCCAGAACTTCCAAATCCTTCAACATCGAATGTATTCAACAGATCTCGGTAACCGTGTACCACCCTTGAAATACTAATAATTCCGGAATAGTCAACGTTGAGCGGTTCATAGTATTCTAAGGTCACTGCATCACCTCTGGTTAATCCGGTTGCAAATTCACCATGTTCTTTATTATTTTTTTGAGTGAATGCACCAATAACATCACTCCTGTCATCATTGTACAGAAATAATTTTGCGCCTTCTGGTAACCAGAAATCGTTGTATAAAAGATTTAATGTGTACGCACCGGGAGAATAAATTCTCAATCTCCAAAGTCTATCTCCATTCGGAAGAGAAATCCACTCGCCGGCGTTCTTGAGGGTTAACTCAACATCGTGAGGAGCCCCAAATCTGAAAGGTATATTTTTTGTTTGGGCATCAATCTCATCTTCCAAAAGATAAGCTTCAACATCAACATCAGGCATTTGAATGCTCGGCGCGGTTTTTTCAATCGATCTTTGGAAACTATAAGGAGTTCCACCCTCGCTAACCTGAGCAATAATTTGGCAATTTAAAAGTACTATCAGCGCAAAAGCCGGAAAGAATTTTAGTAAAAGTTTCATAACTTATGTTCCGTTTGTTATAATGAATAAATTATTTATAAAATTGCTTATTTTAACATTTGTTACTGATTTATATTCAAAGCATACTGTAGGGAATAAGTTAAGTTGGTTAAAACTACAAATAATGCGGTTAATTCCGTGATTCCGAAATATGAAATAAAAATTTCTATTTTAATACCGGTAAAAAATGAAGAATACAATCTTGCCCGTTTGTTTGAATCTCTGCAAAATATCGATTTTCCCTCAGATCATTTTGAACTGATTTTCATCGATGATAATTCAGATGACAATTCATCTGGTTTAATTAAAAATTTTATAGAAGGTAAATACAATTTCCATTTGATAAATGCAAGAAACAAAACCATAAATGGGAAAAAAGGAGCTCTCGATATCGGAATTAAACAATCAAAATTTGATTTCATTTTACAGACGGATGCTGACTGCATTGTTCCTAAAGAATGGTTAAATATTTTTGCAGCATATTTTTCTACAGGGTATGAACTGATTTTTGGTCCGGCTCCGGTATTACAGACTTCAGGAATACTGAATAGATTTATCTGCTATGAAAATCTGAGAACACAACTTTTGGTGAATGCGTTCGCCAAGATTGGTTTGCCACATTCCGGAGCTGCAAGAAATATGGGTTACCGAAAGCAAACATTGATAAATTTGGGCGGTTTTGAAAAATTTAACGAAACACTAAGCGGCGACGATGATCTTTTTCTCCGCGAAGCGACTGTTCACAAAGTTAGAATAAAGTTCATCACCGAGAAGGATGCTGCGGTTAAGACAGTTTCTGCTAAATCTTTTAAACAGTTTTTAAATCAGAAGGCAAGACATGTTTCTACGTCGCATAAGTATTTATTAATTCATAAAGTGTTATTGGCAAAATGGCATATTCTGAATTTAATTTTCCTTTTCTCGATAATATTTGCACCATTTAACATGCTGTTTCTATTACCCTTTTTGCTTAAAATCATTTTTGACACGGTTACAGCTAAATCATTAGAATACAAATTCGACTATAAATTCAGTACTTTTGTGATACCATTCTTTCAGATTCTATATGAATGTCTGTTGATAGTAACTTTTTTCCGTTCATTTAGTTTCAAAAATAGATGGAAATAACATTTTTGTATCACTATCTTGCGTTGTAATTTATGAGAGAGAGTTATGGATCATGAAAACCTACTAAAACTAGCGCTTGAAGCAACAGCCAAATCGATTTCCCCTTACTCAAATTTTAAAGTAGGAGCTGCACTCGAAACAAAAGACGGAAAAATTTATAAAGGAGCTAATATTGAATCTTCATCCTACTCATTAACCATTTGTGCCGAAAGAACTGCTCTTTTTACTGCCCTGCTTGAAGGAGAAAAAGAGTTTAAATCAATCGCAGTTGTAAGCAGCTCAAGTGATTACTGTCCGCCTTGCGGAGCATGCAGACAAGTATTACTAGATTTTTGCGGACCTGATCTTGAAGTAGTCCTAAACAATTCTAACAACGAACGTAAAGTACTAAAATTATCCGAGCTCATTCCTTTTTCATTCAATGGAGATTACCTTAACAAATGAATCAGTTTGTACCCCACGATACTCCTAAAAGTACTGGCTGGATTGAAGTTATTGCCGGGTGTATGTTCAGCGGTAAAACCGAAGAACTAATCAGAAGGCTTCGCAGAGCTGAAATAGCCAAGCAGAAAGTAGTAATTTTCAAACCAGATATTGACTTGCGTTATTCCGAAGATAAAATTGTTTCGCACAGCGAACAGACTCTTCCCAGTAAAAGAGTAAAAACATCGCAAGAAATTTTTGAAAACAGCGACGATGCTCAAGTAGTCGGAATCGACGAAGCACAGTTCTTTGATGAAAAACTTATCGATATTGTAAACGAACTTGCTAATAATGGAAAGAGGGTAATTATTGCCGGTTTAGATCAAGATTATACCGGCAAACCCTTTTCACCAATGCCGGAATTACTTGCAATTGCAGAATATATAACAAAGACACTAGCAATCTGTGTCGTATGCGGAAATCCGGCTGATAAAACTCAAAGAAAAATTGCAAGCAGTGAAAGAGTACTAATCGGCGCTTCTGATAGTTATGAAGCAAGATGCAGAAAGTGTCATTATATTCCTTCAGAAAAATAGGATTTATTTATGGATCTTGTCGGTTTACTTCGAGGTTTAGGCGGAATAATTCTCCTATTGGGTATTGCCTTCCTTCTATCAAACAATCGCTCAAAGGTAAATTGGAAACTTGTTCGCAACGGATTAATACTACAGATTATCTTTGCAATCCTGATCATCAAAGGAGATGATTTAAGTTCATTTTTTACTCCTTTAGGCTGGCCAAAACTTTTCTTCAGTTGGATAAGCAGTTTCTTTGTATTAATATTAAACTTTACCACAGAAGGAGCCGCTTTTGTATTCGGATCACTTGCACAAAATCCGGGGCACCCCGATAGTCTCGGCTCATTTTTTGCGTTCCAAGTACTTCCGACAATTATATTCTTTGCCAGTTTAATGGCAATTCTTTATCATCTTGGTGTTATGCAGAAAGTTGTACAGGGAATGGCATGGATAATGGCAAAGTTCATGGGAACGAGCGGTGCAGAATCTTTGTCTTGCACGGCAAATATATTTGTTGGGCAAACTGAAGCTCCATTGATGATTAAACCTTTTCTAAAGGGAATGACTAAGAGCGAACTTCTAACAATTATGACCGGTGGGATGGCAACCATTGCAGGCGGCGTGATGGCTGCATATATTCAAATTCTCGGCAATTCTATGGCTGAATCAATGGGTGTTCCTTTGGTTGAAGCACAACTGACTTTTGCTACTCATCTGCTTGGAGCAAGTGTTATGGCTGCTCCTGCGGCATTAGTAATTTCCAAAATTATATTTCCAGAAACGAATGAACCGGAAACAAAAGGAACGGTAAAAATTAATGTTGAAAAATCTTATTCAAATGTAATTGAATCAGCTGCCGGTGGTGCAGGTGAAGGTCTTAAACTAGCATTAAACGTGGGCGCAATGCTGATTGCTTTTATTGCATTGATCGCCTTGATAAACTATGTTCTACAAGAACTTGGAATGTTTTTCAGCATCAATGATTATATGATCGGCACCTTCGGCAAACCGCTGAGCCTTGAACTTATATTCGGATTAGTACTTCAATTTTTAGCATTCGGAATTGGCGTACCTTGGGAAGCTGCAATGGAATTCGGAAGTCTTTTCGGTACGAAGATTGTCCTCAATGAATTTGTTGCCTATCTTAATTTGGGTCAAATGATAGAAACAAAGGAATTGTTCAACGAGAAAGCAATTTTAATGGCAACATATGCACTATGTGGTTTTGCTAATTTCAGTTCGATTGCGATTCAAATCGGAGGCATTTCTCCTCTTGCTCCCGAGCGAAGACCAGATTTGGCAAAGCTTGGTATTAAAGCAGTTATCGGTGGATCATTAGCAACTCTTATGACAGCAACTCTTGCAGGAATTCTCTTTTAATGATCGACTTAAATTATAAATACAAAAATCTTATTGAACAACTTAGGAGTAAAATTACTGTCTCACCGGATTTAGCCATAGTACTTGGAAGCGGATTAGGTGAGTTTGCGAACGGAGTCGACCTTAAAATCTCTATTCCTACGTCAGAATTGCCGGATTATCCCAAATCAACGGTCAGCGGACATGAAGGCTACATTCATCTGGCAGAACTTTATAACAAGAAAATTTTATTGTTTCAAGGAAGAATTCATTTTTATGAAGGATACAAATTATCCGAGTGTATTCTTCCTGCATTTATTTCTCACATGCTCAATTCCCCCAATTTGCTTTTAACGAATGCAGCCGGCGGAATTAACAAAACTTTTAATCCCGGTGATCTTATGCTTGCCGAATCATTTAACTCTTTCAAAATATGGAGAGAATTAACAGAAATATTCGAAGCCCCGACGTTAGAACAGAAAATTTTTTCACTAAATATTCCTTCAATAAGTTTCAACAAAAAGATTAAAACAGCCGCTGAAAAGGAAGATATTGAATTGAAAGAAGGAGTCTACTGGATCAACAAAGGGCCGATGTATGAAACTCCAGCAGAAATTAGAATGTACGAACAACTAGGCAATGATGCAGTTGGAATGTCTACTGTTCACGAAGCTATCTTTGCGGGTGTGCATGGAATTAATGTCGCATCGATTTCTTGTATAACAAATATGGCAGCGGGAATTTTAAATCAGAAACTCTCACACTCCGAGGTTATTGAAACTGCGGATCTTGTAAAAGAAAAATTTGAACGACTTGTAAAGAGAATTATCAAAGAGATCTAACCGGTTGAAGCAACAAGCAAAGCTGCCAAATATATAACTGCTGTTTCACTTCTTAGTCGATTTTCCGTTAATCTCAGTAATTGCATCTTTTCAAACAACTCTAACTCACAATCAGCAAAACCGCCTTCGGGACCAAATAGAAAATAATACTTAAGTGAAGAATCAAATTCATTTAATGTATTCATTACACTTTGCTCAGCACTTTGATCAAACAAAAATAAGTTGCCTTGAAGTGAAACAATTTCGTCTAAGTTTTTTACATACTTTAATTTTGGGAAGAATGATCTCAGCGATTGTTTCATAGCTGAAAGAGCTACCTTTTCCCATCTCTCAATTTTCGGTTTTTTATTTATACTTCTTCTGCTCTGATAGAATATGAAACTTGTTATTCCAAGCTCGATACATTTTTCTAGTGCGAATTCAAGCCTATCAAAGTTTTTCAAAATGGGCAAACAAAATGTTATGTTCCCAAAAGTATTTTTATAGATTAATTTTTCTTCCGGGAAAACCAATGCTGAATTTTTCGAAATCGACAAAATTTTACATCTAAAAATACTTCCCTTCCCGTTTGTAATATACAATACATCACCGGGTTTATGCCGCATCACCTGCAAGATGTGCTTTGCTTCATCATCTACAATTTCAACTTTTACTCCCGTTTCAATTGAAGGATGATAATACAATTCAACGTTAGAAAGAAAATCCTGTACCAAATAAAAACTCCGTTTTTCCCAATTCATTTAAACTATATTCAACTCTGAAAGCGTTGAAAGGCAGTACCAATACTGTTAAGCCGACACCGTAACCGGAATCGAGTTTATTAATATTTATTTTATCATCACGATTGTAAACCATTCCTGTTTCTGCAAATAGAGATACAAAAACTGAAATGTTGGCTGAAGTCAATTTCTGTGGAAGGAACCAAATTTTATAACTTAAACTCATGTCTTCGAGGATTGCAAAATTCAATTCAAAAGATGCAAGTGCAAGATTATGAGCCTCACGATGCTTGTTTTTATGACCTCTCACATAAATCTGTTCACCAAGATATGAATAATCGTAATAAGGAATTTTTTCGCCAAAAAGGTTTCGTGTATATAATCTCCAACGTGCGGTAAGATCCCAAAACAATGAACGATACTCACGAAAATCAACTGTAAAGATGTTATAATTGATACCAGAAACTCCAAATCCTTTATGCTGCCAAGTTCCGTTCAACAACACTCCCGTCTTTGAAAATTGTTTAAGATCTCTTGAGTCAAACTGATAACTTAAACTTGCAAATGGGATTCTATCAATTCTTTGATTGGAACCTGTTAACATACTCACTTCAAGTGGAGCCTCCATATATTGAAATCCAAAACCAAAAAAAGCTTCATTCTTGAGATTAAATCTTTTCCCGATTGTCGTGCCGATCGAAAACGAATTATAATCAAAATCCGAATCAACGGTTTCGAAAGCACCGAGATGAAGATTAGCAATTGATTGTTTTGTAAGACTAAAGGATAGACTTATATCCTCTTCTTTAATGATTAATGGATTATAATAACTGACACCGTAAGACGGATTATATCCCAAAGTTACAAAACCTCGAATGTCTTCGTTTCTGCCACGAAAATTTTTATATACAAGAAATAAACCATAACTTGATTTTGAAAGATCGTTATTTTGAAGCTTCACGAACGGCAGCGGATAAATGTACCAGCTTTCCTTAACATCAATAATAATAATATTTGTTTTATTTTCGATTACAGGAATAAGCTCGACAGAGTAGAAGAGATTTAAGCTAAAGATACGTTCCTTGCTGAAAATAAGATCGTCGGAATTTACACGATCACCAACCGAAAAATTTACTTCTCGTAAAATTATATATTCTTCTGTTATATCATTTCCGATGACTAATATTGAATCAACCAAAAAATTATCAACAGTATTTACAGATAGTGTATCACTAATTGATGCAGAGATTTCAGCGAACGATAATAAGAATATAATTGGAATGAGTTTTAGCATTAATGATGAAGAGAATAATTTATAAAAGTGATCAGTGACATTGCAGATATTCAATTTTGATACACTTGTTTTGAACAACTGTAATTTCGTTTTCGATTAGAGGTTTAACAGCTTCATCGTTTTGTATTCCAAGCTGAAGCCAGCAGCATTTTGGTTTCACTGAAAGAAGATCGTCTATTAATTCCGGAATATCTTCGGATTTCCTAAATACATCAACTATATCAATATCGAACGGAATATCTTGCAAAGATTTGTAAACCGGAATCCCGGGAATTTTAGGCATTCCCGGGTTTACTCCAACAACTTCATATCCTTTCACCACCAAAAAATCTGCAATAGATCTGCTCGTCCTTCCAGCGTTTCTCGAAATTCCTACAACGGCAATTTTTTTTGATTTTTCAAATAAAGTACACAGATCAACCATCTATTAACTCTCGTATTCACTTATTGGAAGACAGGAACAAACCAAATTTCTATCACCGTATGCATTATTAACACGGCTAACAGCTGGCCAGAATTTATTTTGTCTCAGCCACTCAAGCGGAAAAGCAGCTTCTTGCCGTGAATATTGATGCTGCCATACATCAGAACTAACATCTTCGGCAGTATGCGGTGAATTTTTAATCGGGTTATCTTCCTTATCGAACTCACCCGAAATTATTTTTTCAATCTCGTTTTTGATAGAAATCATGGCATCGCAAAATCTGTCAAGTTCTGCTTTTGATTCACTCTCAGTAGGTTCGACCATCAATGTACCGGGAACAGGGAAAGAAACAGTAGGCGCGTGAAATCCGTAATCCATCAATCGTTTAGCAATATCTTCAACTTCGATGTTCGCAGATTGTTTGAATTCACGCATATCGAAAATTAGTTCATGCGCAACACGATTCTTCGAACCGGAGTACAACACTTTAAAATCTTTCTCTAATCTTGATTTAATATAATTCGCATTAAGAATTGCAAATTCTGTTGCACGTTTTAGTCCGTCGGTTCCCATCATCTTACAGTATGCGTATGAAATTGGAAGGATGCTAGAACTTCCATAAGGTGCAGCGCTGACAGCCGTCATAGATTTATCCGTGCTGTGATCCAACATTGGATGTCCCGGAAGATAAGGGACTAAATGCTCAGCCACACCGATTGGACCAACTCCCGGTCCTCCTCCTCCGTGAGGAATAGCAAAGGTCTTATGAAGGTTAAGATGACAAACATCAGCCCCAATTTCATATGGATTTGTGTAACCTATCTGAGCATTCATGTTTGCTCCGTCCATATAAACTTGTCCTCCGTTATCGTGGATAATTTTACAAATTTCTTTAATCTCTTCCTCAAAAACACCATGTGTTGAAGGATAGGTAATCATCAACGCAGAAAGAAATTCTTTATTCAGTTCAGCTTTCTCTTTCAAATCGTTTAAATCAATATTGCCATGATCATCGCATTTTATCACAACTACTTTTCCACCGGACATAACAGCGCTCGCCGGATTAGTTCCATGTGCGGATGAAGGTATTAATACAACATTTCTATTTCCCTGTCCGATATCTTCCTGATATTTCCGGATAACCATTAAACCCGCATATTCGCCTTGTGCCCCAGAGTTTGGCTGAAAAGAAATTGCAGAAAAACCAGTGATCTTACAAAGTATTTTCTCAAAATCATTTATCAATAACTCGTAACCTGATATTTGTCCTTTTGGAACAAATGGGTGAACTCTCGCAAACTTTGACCAAGAAACCGGAAGTAACTCAGTAGCTGCATTTAATTTCATGGTGCAAGAACCTAAAGGTATCATCGATCGAGTAAGGGAAAGGTCTTTATTCTCAAGCGATTTTATATATCTCATTAATTCGGTTTCGGAATGATAAGAGTTAAAAACTGGATGCGTTAGTATTTCATCGTTTCTCAAAAATTCATCGGAATTCGGTGATTTTAATTCAAGGATTTGTGAGGATTCAGCATTTACATTTTTAAATTCAGCAAAAACTTCAACAATTTCATTTAAGTTTTTTTCTGTCGCTGCTTCGTGCAAAGAGATAGTAACATAATTATTTTGATAACCAAAATTCATTCTCCTCTTCTTTGATATTTCTTTCAACCTCGGAATATCATTTTCAAAAAATTCGAATCGGATAGTATCATAATAATTCATATTTAATTGTTTAAATTCAAGACTCGTTAATCTTTCAGCAACATAAACAGCTTTATAGTGAATTGAATCGGCAATCTTTTTTAATCCTTTCGGACCATGGTAAACCGCATACATCGAAGCCATAATAGCAAGCAACACCTGAGCCGTACAAATATTACTGGTTGCCTTTTCTCTTTTAATGTGCTGTTCCCTTGTCTGAAGCGCCATTCTCAGTGCGGGTCTTTCTTTTGTATCAATTGAAATCCCAATAATTCGACCGGGAATACTACGCTTATACTCATCTTTTGTTGCAAAGTAACCGGCGTGAGGACCGCCATATCCCATCGGCACACCAAATCTTTGTGTAGAGCCAATTGCGCAATCCGCACCCAATTCACCGGGAGATTTCAAAATAACAAGACTCATTATATCAGCAGCAAAGCAAGTATAAATATTATTTTCTTTTGCGATTGAGATAAGATTTTGGTACTGATTAATTTGTCCATACTTATCGGGATATTGAACTAGCAATCCAAAGAAATCATTAGATAATTTTACATTCGCGAACGAATCGACAATTAAATCAATTCCGAAAGGTTTTGCTCTAGTTTTTAACACATCGATAGTTTGAGGAAATACATTTTCTTCAACAAAAAATTTAAATGAGTTTTGTTTCTCTTTTTTTCTTAACGAATAAAACATCAGCATAGCCTCTGCAGCAGCAGTTCCTTCATCAAGCAAAGATGCATTTGCTAATGGGAGTCCCGTCAAATCGCAAACCATTGTCTGAAAATTGAGCAGAGCTTCTAATCTACCTTGTGAAATTTCAGCTTGGTAGGGTGTATATTGGGTGTACCAACCCGGATTCTCAAATACGTTTCTTTGAATGGCAGCCGGAGTAATTGTCGGGTTATAACCCAGTCCGATGTAGGACTCGAACAATTTGTTTTTTGAAGCAATATCACGCAGATAATCAAGCATTTCATATTCAGCGAGGGGATTTGAGACCTCAAATTCTTTCGTTAGTCTTATTCCCTTCGGTATAGCTTCCTCCATCAAATCATCAATGCTGTTTACGTTCATTACATGCAGCATTTCATTCAAATCGTCTTGAGTTATTCCGATATGGCGATTTACAAATCGATCATAATGCTTTAAGTTTTTCATTAATTCTTCTCTTTTTATCCTGAAAATTGGCAATTATAAAAATATTTATAAGAATGAAATATAATTAAATTAGATGACGTAAAGAAAATTGGAGCTTGATAATGAATAGCAAATTGAAAGTTAATCGTGTTTTAATTCTACTAATCTATGAATTGCAGCTTCAGCAGATTTCTGTTCGGCATTTTTTTTACTCTTTCCTTCTCCGGTTCCGAACACCTCACTGCCAATAACAACATCTACAGTGAATTCTTTATTGTGTTCGGGACCTCTTTCTTCCTTTACGATATATTTTGGATTTTCCATCTTAAGTGTGTGAGTTAATTCAAGAAGCTGACCTTTAAAATTAGTATCTTCTTTATAAAATCCTGATTTGCTCAGGGGAAGCAAGATAAATTTTCTTACGAAACGTTCGGCTTCCTCCACTCCAGAGTCCAGATAAATAGCACCGATTAAAGCTTCCAAAGAATCCGCACAAACCTTTTCCACACTATTATTTCCGGATAAAAAATTTCCATTGGCGAGAATAAATCTTCTTATATTCAAATTTTGGGCAATAGAAATTAATGATTTTGTGCTTACAATTTGAGCTCGGGATTTTGTTAAGAAGCCCTCATCGGCTTCAGGAAACTCCTTGAACAAATAATCCGCCGTAAGCAAACCCAAAACACTATCGCCTAAAAATTCAAGTCTTTCATAGGACTTAAAACTTTCCAAATTTTCTTCACGTAGCGAACGATGGGAGAAGGCTATGCTGTAAATATCAGTATTGGTGATCTTGTAGCCAATAACCGTTTCCAGCTCTTTTAATTGCCTAGAAGATAAGACGTGTTTATTGAGTCTTGTGGATCTTTTATTAAATAACTTTTCTTTTAACCATTTAAACAACATCGAAGCAAATGTTATTCTTCAAATTTTTTAAAAAGGATTGATGCATTATGCCCACCAAACCCAAAAGTGTTGCTTAATGCATATTTTATGTCTTTGTAAACAGCTTTTTTAGGAGTATAGTCCAGGTCTAACTCTGGTTCAGATTCATCCAAATTTATTGTTGGAGGAATAATTCCTTCTTTAATTGCAAGTATTGTGGCGATGGCTTCCAATGCTCCTGCTGCTCCAAGCAGATGACCCGTCATAGATTTTGTGGAATTAACGGCTAGTTTATATGCATGATCACCAAAGAGATTTTTAATAGCTTGAGTTTCATGAAGGTCGTTAAGTTCGGTTGAGGTACCATGAGCATTTATATAATCAACTTCTTCCTTTTCAATACCTGCATCTTTGATTGCTTCAAACATCGAACGTCTTGCACCATCACCTTCTGGAGCGGGAGCAGTTAAATGAAATGCATCCGCGGTTAAACCAACACCCACAATTTCGCCATAAATTCTTGCCCCACGGTCAAGTGCGTGTTGTAATTCTTCAAGCACTAGGGTACCAGAACCTTCGCCCATCACAAATCCATTACGATCTTTATCGAAGGGTCTTGAAGCTTCGAGATATCTATCATTCCAAGTGGAAAGCGCCCTAGCAGCGTTAAACCCTCCGATTGCCATCGGTACTATCGCCGCTTCGGAACCACCGCTGAAAATTATATCGGCAGATCCTCGTTGAATCAGAATAAACGCATCGGCAATCGCGTGAGAACTTGTTGCACATGCAGAAGTTGTTGCATAATTGGGACCTTTAAAACCATAATGGATAGAGATCTGTCCGGCAGCAATATCGGAAATCATCATAGGAACGAAAAAAGGACTGATTTTACGTGGTCCACCTTCGTAATAGGCTCTATGCTGAGTTTCGAATGTTTCCATACCTCCTATGCCGCTTCCGAAAATTACACCTATTCTTTCCAAATCCGATTTTTCCAAATTCAGTTGGGAATCTTCAAAAGCCATTATAGATGTGGTTAGCGCATAATGTGTATATGGGTCCATTCTCCTTAAGGCTTTTTTATCCAGATAGGTTTCAGGATCAAAATTTTTAACCTCGCAAGCAAATTTTGTAGTAAAATCAGAGGTATCAAACCTAGTGATTAAGCCTGCACCATTTTTCCCTTCTTTCAAACCTGTCCAGTATTCTTCAAGATTATTACCTATTGGCGATAAAGCCCCCATACCGGTTATGACAACTCTTCTTTTGCTCATAATATTCCCTAGTGAATTAGAAAAAGAGAGCCACGGAACAGCCGTGGCTTATAAAATTATCCGCCTACTTTTTCGCTTAAATATCTAACTGCATCACCGACTGTTGATATTTTCTCAGCATCTTCATCAGGAATTGAGATATCAAATTCTGATTCAAAACCCATAACGAGTTCAACTATATCGAGTGAATCTGCTCCGAGATCGTTTGTGAATGAGGCCTCAGGAGTAATTTGAGAATCCTCGACACCAAGTTTGTCGATGATTATTTCTTTTACTTTAGCTTCTATATCCATTTTACTCTCCTAAATATATTGTTGAGATATTGTGTTAAATCTTACATTGTCATTCCGCCGTCTACAGCAATTACTTGACCAGTAATATAGTCTGCATCGGGGGAGGTTAAAAATCTTACAACCTTTGCAACATCCTCAGGTAAGCCGGGACGTCCAAGAGGTATATTTTTAAGCATTAATTCTCTGTGGGTTTCATTTAAATTTTTGGTCATATCAGTTTCAATAAAACCGGGAGCAACAGCATTTACATTAATATTTCGCGAAGATAATTCTCTAGCCATTGATTTTGTAAACCCTATAACACCTGCTTTTGATGCCACATAATTGGTCTGCCCAGGATTTCCGATTAACGCAACAACCGAGGAAAGGTTTATTATTCGTCCGTAGCGCTGTTTAATCATATAAGGTGTAACAGCTTTTGAGAAGTTAAAAACACTTTTAAGATTTGCTGCAATGACATCATCAAAATCTTTTTCTGACATCCGCATTAATAAATTATCCCTCGTAATGCCTGCATTATTTACTAAAACATCAACACCGCCAAATTTATCCACAACATCATCAACTACATTTTTCGCATCATTAAACGAGGAAACATCCGCTTTATAGGCCGAAACTTTTAAATTTTCTCCAGATAATTCAGAAATCAGTTCCTGTGCAAATTCGTCCGAACTGTTGTAAACAAATGCAACATCGAAATAATTTTGGTGGTCAGAACCGATCATAGCGAGTTCTTTGACAATCGCCCTGCCAATTCCTCTTGTGCCACCGGTGACTATTGCACATTTATTTTTTTTTGGTTCCATTGGGTCTATTTTTTTCAGAAAGCGAATTTAAATATTCTTCACGATAACTGCACAATTCTTTATAACCGTCCTTGCCCAGGAGATATTCCAACTCTTCTGTGCAGCAGTCAAAAATTGTTGAATCTTGATTTTCCGGTTTGTTGCAATAATGCATCCGGTCAAGATGTTCGTCGTCTATTGTAACAGCCCCCTCATAAATTACGAGCGGAAATAATATACAATATAATGGTTTATATTTCCACTTGAATTCACCGTCTTCCATGGCAATTTTCTGAAGAGTACAAAAACCTTGTCTGTCCAGAAAAACACATTTCCCGTTATGTAATTCAGTTCCGACTGCTACTCCAGATTCAAAATCCTCATCTTCTTCTGGTTGCTCAAACCATTTTTTTGTATCAGTTGTTTGAGAGTGATCCATTGATTTTATTACACGATCTTTTAATTTCATAATTAGATCATGCTCTTTTAAGTCAGTATAAACTCCGTAATAGCAGCATTCTCCTGAACAAATACAAACGTCACAAGCTTTTACAAACTTGAACGTGAAAATAGCTGGATCTATATAGTAACCGTTTATTTTTTTTTCGAATTTGGACAATGGCTTACGATCTTTCTAAATCTTCTATTTTATCAATACCAATTAATTTTACATCCGGGTTTATTCTTTTTACCAATCCTTGGAGTACCTTACCGGGACCGATTTCAACAAATTCTTCGGCACCATCAGCTATCATATTTCTAATAATTTCCTCCCATCTAACAGGAAATGTCAATTGATCGATCAAAAGATTTTTTATTTCGAGTTTATTAGTCGTTGGGAAAGCAGTTACATTTGCATACACAGGTTTTTCTGCATCTCTGATTTCAACGGTTTCGAGAGCAATTTGCAATTTTTCATCTGCAGATTCCATTAAAGGAGAATGAAACGCTCCGGAAACGACAAGTTCTTTGGTCAATTTTGCACCGGCTTCTTTGCATAAACTCATAGCTTTTTTGACACCCTCAACTGATCCACTAATGACAACTTGCCCGGGTGAATTTAGATTTGCACATTGAACAATTCCTTCCAATGAAGCCTCAGCACAGCAGTCATTGATTTTTTCTACATCCAAACCGATTATAGCCGCCATTGTACCAGGCATTTCAATTCCGGCTTGATACATTGCCTCACCTCGCTTGCGGACTAATCTCAAAGCATCTTCAAAGTCTAGTGCATCAGTCGCCACTAATGCAGAATATTCACCGAGTGAATGACCCGCTACCATATCGAAATTCAAATTTATTTTTTTTAGAGCTGCCATACTGTGTAAAAATATTGCCGGCTGTGTTATGCT
>CAZCLA010000001.1:3374-107358 GCA_964499285.1 uncultured Melioribacteraceae bacterium | reverse complement strand
TTATTTTTTTTAGAGCTGCCATACTGTGTAAAAATATTGCCGGCTGTGTTATGCTCGTTTCTTTTAACTTTTCTTCCGGACCATAGAACATTGTTTCTGATAATTTGAATCCCAGAATCTCATCGGCAAAATCTATTATTTTTTTACTGTCGAAGTCTTTCTCATAAAAATCCTTAGCCATTCCAACGTATTGCGACCCTTGACCTGGAAAAATAAGTGCTCTTTTACTCATTAATCCATACTCCAAACTAGATGAGAAGCTCCCCAAGTAAATCCGGCTCCAAAGGCAGATAATATTAAATTATCACCTTTCTTTAATTTACCATCGCGATAATACTCCGCAATGCACGAAGGAATTGTCGCTGCCGTTGTGTTTCCGTATTTGTGAATATTTATCATAACTTTTTCGCGTGGTAAGCCCATCCTGTCACCGGTCGCTGTAATTATGCGCATATTTGCCTGATGTGGTACAAGAAATGCTACATCTTCCGAAGTGAGATTTGATTTATTCATCATTTCAACGGATATATCAGCCATCCCTTTAACTGCGAATTTAAATACAGTTTTCCCATCTTGAAAAATGTAATGCATTTTTTTGTCTACGGTCTCATGAGAGGCTGGATTCAAACTTCCGCCACCGAGCATATAGAGACTATCTTTACCGGTACCGTCAATTCGAAGTATTGAATCTTGTAGTCCAATAGAGAAATCAGTCGTCGGTTCGAGAAGAAATGCTGCTGCACCATCACCAAAAAGAATACAAGTATTTCTGTCGGTATAATCTGCAATTGAACTCATTTTATCCGCACCGACGACCACTACTTTTTTATATGCTCCGCTTTCAATTAAAGCGGCTCCGCTTTTGAGAGCAAACAAATAACCTGAACAAGCTGCGGAGAGATCGAAACCCCATGCGTTTGAAGCACCTATTTTATCCTGTACTAAACAAGCTGTTGCCGGGAAAAACATATCTGGTGTAACTGTTGCAACAATTATTACATCAATTTCTTCTGGTTTTAGACCGCTCGTTTTCATTAAATCTTTTATTGCATTAGCAGCTAAATCACTTGTAGCGCCGTTGCGCATAATTCTTCTTTCCAATATTCCGGTACGAGTTCTTATCCATTCATCAGTCGTATCAACTATTTTCTCAAAGTACTTATTATCTAATACTTCATCAGGGAAAAACTGCCCTACGGCTGTCACAGCTGCATTAAAATTTCTTTGTATATTTTCCATTCTAACCTAATGTTTCAGTAATTTTATGAACCAATTTTTTATCGTGCATTTCTTTTGCTTTAAGCACCATGTTTTTTATTGCTAGTCTAGAACTTGAACCATGCCCAATTATGCTTATTCCGTCAATACCCAAGAGCGGAAGTCCGCCGTACAATTCGTAGTTAACATTTTTCAACGCACCTTTCAATGCACCTTTAGCAAAACCGGCTTGAATCTTATTAGTAAAACTTTCATCAGCATAACTACGAACCGTTTCTTTTAAGAATGGGATAAAACTCTCAGCAAATTTCAACAGGATGTTACCTATAAATCCATCACAGATTACAATATCAGTTGCTCCTTTCAGAATATCTTTTCCCTCAATGTTTCCAAAGAAATTCAAATTGGAATTTCTCAACAGAACACTAGTTTCTGCGGTAAGTCTATACCCTTTTTCATCTTCTTCACCGACATTAAGCAATCCAATTGAAGGATTAGTTATTTCATACATCACTTCCACAAATTTTGATGACAGCTTCGCAAATCCAAACAAATGACTCGGCTTTGAATCAACGAACGCACCGGCATCGGATAAAAATGTAAAAGAATTTTTACTGTTTGGAAATGGGGCAGTTATGGTAGGTCGTTCAACCCCTCTAATTCTACCAATCTCGAAAACAGCGGCTACACTTACAGCTCCCGTGTTTCCTGCACTCACAAAAGCATGGGCGTGATTCTCTTTCACAAGTCTGGAGCCGACAACAATCGATGAATTTCTTTTTTTTCTTATTGCACTTGACGGTGATTCGGACATCGAAATATTGTCCGTTGTGTGAATAATTTGATCCTCGGGAAAAGAAATGTTCTCTGTATTTAGAACATTTTTAATCTGACCTCTATCACCCAAAAGAAGTAATGTAAAGCTGTCAGTTTCAAGAGCATCAATAGCACCCAACACTGCGTTTTGAGGGGCAAAGTCGCCCCCCATCGCATCGACAGCAATAATACAATTTGAATTACTTTTTTGAGGATTCATAAACAGAATTGAACTTACGATTCCGGTACAAACATTGAACGGCCATTGTAATAACCGCAGCTTGGGCAAGCCCTGTGGCTTAATTTCAACTCACCGCAGTTTGAACATGCAGATAAGCTTGGAGCAGTTGCCTTGTAATGTGTACGACGTTTATCTCTTCTGCTCTTCGAGATTTTTCTTTTAGGATGTGCCATTTATTATCCTTTTATTTTGATCGTTTATTATCTTTTAATTTTAATAACTCGTTCCAAATTGGATTTATTTCATCTTTCGAACAATTGCATGATTCATTATTAAGATTTTTTCCGCAACTCGGGCAAATTCCTTTACAATCGCTGTGACAAATATTTTTCATTGGAACTGCAAGTCTGAGATACTCAATCGTATCTCCGGTAATATCAATAGTGTTCTCGTCGCGTCTAAGAAAATAGCAATTAACATCATCATTACCGCAAGATTCTTCATCGAAAACGTATACGAGAAGAAAATTTGCGCTGACATCCGATTCAATTTTTTCAGTACAACGATCGCATTCAAATTCGGCAGATACTGCTGCTTCGCATTTCAGAACAATTTGATGAGGAGACTTGTCCATCACAACAGTTAAAGCAACATCACCAAAAAAATTCGAGCCTAAGTTTAACTTATTCGAATCAGCTAAAAATGTAAGCTCGTGAATTCCATCCGGGAAATCACTAAACTTGAATTTAATCGGCATAATCCGCTCAAAAGTAAACATTAAATATAACCATTGATACCAGCAGAATCAAGAAATTGTATGTGTATAAGGGAACTTGTTTAGTTGGGAAAAAGTGGAATAAATATCATTTATTTGAGAAAAACCACGATGTTTGTTGATTTTATTAAATAAAGTGAACAAATTGAAAAGAAGATAAGTTAAGAAATTCCTAATGATTTTACTTTTAACAGAACAAATAGAAAATATGCCTGTCCTATTTTCTCTGCTCGCGGCAATAATTCCGATGGTTTTATACTTGGTAATTCTTTGGCGGATGGACAAGTATGAGAAAGAGCCGATAAAATTAGTAATTAAACATTTTTTTTGGGGTGCTTTTGGAGCGGTTTTCCTCGGAATTTTAGGTAGCCTATTACTTACGTATCCGATCAATTCGATCATATATGATCCCCAAGCACAAGGTCTTATTGCTGCAATTTTAGTTGCTCCATTTGTAGAGGAAATTACAAAAGGCATTTACTTGTTTAAAACTGTGAAGAATAAAAATTTCGATAACATTACTGACGGAATAATTTATGGAGGAGCCATTGGTCTCGGATTCGGCATGACAGAAAATTTTCTTTATTTTATTGCTTTTGGAACCGATTTAGAAAGTTGGATAAGTGTTGTTCTTATCCGTTCGATTTTCTCCTCCGTGATGCACTGTATTTCAACCGCAATATTTGGGGCTTTTCTTTCTCTTGTAAAATTTAGAGGAAATCGTTATAAAAAATTAATTATTCTTTCCGGACTTTTTTTTTCCATGACATTACATAGTTTCTGGAATGCAAGTGTAAGCTTTCCTACATCTTACTTTTGGGGACTGTTAGCCATGTTTTTTATCATAATTTCTTTTGTGCTAATATTAAAACTCTTTGTAAATCAAGAATTAAAAGTTATCAGAATCGGTCTCAGTGATGAGGGTCTAAACAACGACTATGTTAATATAATTTCTTCAAATAAAAGATTCACTCGCGGATGGATTGATGATGGTATAAGGAAGGAATTGATTGACACAGCAACAAAACTTGCATTCAGAAAAAACCAACTTAAAAATTGTCAAGAAAATTTAGTTGAGGAGTATTCAACTGATATTATTAATTTACGTACTCAATTGCGAAAATTTATTGATAACAACGAACTAAGATGATGTCAAAAATAGCTCTTTTCGGTGGTACATTTGACCCTATTCACAACGGACATTTAATGACTGCCGTATATCTTATTGAAAACAGAGACTTAGATAAAATAATTTTTATCCCTAGTTTTATTTCTCCGCATAAAATTGGACAAACTGCAAGTGAATCCAATCATAGACTGAATATGATTAATCTTGCGTTTGAAGATTACCCAAAATTCGAGTGTTCTGATTTTGAAATTAGACAGGGTGAAATATCCTACACATATAAAACTCTTCTGGAACTTAGAAAACAATATGCTAAAATTGAGTTGATAATTGGTTTCGATAATTTAGTGACATTTACAGAATGGAAATATCCCGAAAAAATAATTGAACTTGCAAAATTAGTTGTGTTAAAACGAAAAATTGATGAGAAGGATTATAGATCAAATAAATATTTTGCTTATGCAGAAATTGTAGACTCACCCATTATTGAAATCTCATCGACACAAATAAGAGAAAGAGTTGCAACTGACAAAAACATAAGTCCGTTTGTCCCTCATAAAGTAAAAGAATATATTTATAAAGAAGGATTATATAAGCATAAGGATCTTTTATGATCTCGAACTTACTGGTAGAAAAATTATTTTCCGGAGATAAAAGATCAATCTCAAAAGCTATAACAATTGTTGAAAATAGTCTTACTGAATCAATTGAACTTCTGAATACAATTCATTCAAATACCGGAAACGCTTATCGCATCGGAATTACTGGACCACCTGGCGCGGGAAAGTCAACTTTAACAAATCAATTGACAAAACTTTTTAAACGGCATGGAAAGAAAATTGGGATAATTGCTGTCGATCCTACAAGTCCCTTTACCGGAGGTGCACTTTTAGGCGACAGGGTGAGAATGAGCGAAATTGGTCAGGACGAAAGTGTTTTTATCAGAAGTATGGCTACTCGAGGAAGCTTAGGCGGATTAAGCAAAAAAGCAATTGATGCAGCAGATATCATAGATGCGGCTGGCTTTGATCTGATTTTATTTGAAACTGTAGGAGTTGGTCAATCCGAATTAGATATTGCGAAAGCTGCGGATACAACCGTTGTCGTACTTGTACCAGAAAGTGGAGATTCAGTTCAAGCGATGAAGGCTGGATTGATGGAAATTGCGGATTTTTTTGTGCTTAACAAATGCGATAGACCCGGAGCCGAGCAAGCAGCAGCAGCGCTTCAGTCAATAATTTCGCTTCGACCACATGATGAATCGAGTTGGCTGCCTCCCATAGTAAGAGCTGTTGCTTCCGAAAATAAAGGTCTGGATGAAATAATAGAAAAGTTCGAAGAGCATAGATTGTATCTATCAATCGAAGATCGTTTCCAAAAACGACGTGCAGAAAATTCAAAATCGAGAATTCAAGAAATAATTAAACAACTTATTTTTACTGAGATATGGAACGACGAACGCACCGAATTGCTGAATAACTCAACTCAAGATGTAGTTAACGGAACTTTATCTCCATATGAAATTGCTGAAAAAATAATAGATAATTTCAAATCAAAAAGCGCATAAAATGAATAAGACTAATTTTAATAAGAACGAAGAATTTTACAAAAGAGAAGATTTTTACAAAAATCTTATCAGAAAACAGAATGCAATTAAAGAACAAGTAAAACTCGGCGGTGGTCAAAAAGCAATTGATCGACAACACGGGAAAGGTAAACTGACAGCTCGTGAAAGAATTTCGAAATTAATTGACGATGGAACAAGTTTTTTTGAACTTAATACATTTTGTGCTCACGATATGTACACAGAATATGGTGGAGCACCCTCTGCGGGTACAGTTATGGGCATAGGAAAAATTTCCGGAAGAGATTTTATGATTGTCGCAAACGATGCCACAGTTAAAGCCGGAGCATGGTTCCCAATTACCGCAAAAAAGAATTTGCGGGCACAGGAAATAGTATTAGAAAATAGACTTCCGGTAATTTATCTCGTCGATAGCGCAGGAGTATTCCTTCCTCTTCAAGAAGATATTTTTCCTGACAAAGAACACTTCGGCAGAATTTTTAGAAACAACGCAAAAATTTCAGCGAAAGGAATTCCGCAGATATCAGCAATAATGGGTCCCTGCGTTGCCGGAGGTGCTTATCTTCCAATAATGAGTGATGAAGCCTTAATTGTTGAAGGCGAAGGATCTGTTTTTTTAGCCGGAGCACATTTAGTAAAAGCAGCAATCGGTGAAAATATTGACAACGAAAGTTTGGGTGGTGCAAAAGTTCAATCGAACATTTCCGGTGTAACTGATTATCTCATGAAAGACGATGATGAGTGCATCAGCACAATAAGAAGTCTTTCTGATAAATTTGGTGAAAATTCGAAAGCTGGATTTAGCAGAATTGAGTCTCAACCTCCAAAGGAAGATCCTAATGAGATTTATGGACTGCTTCCGGATGACACAATTAAACAATATGATATGTATCAATTAATAGCCAGAATCGTCGATAATTCCGAAATAGATGAATATAAAGCCGGTTACGGTAAAACAATTATTACTGCTTATGCAAGGATTGACGGATGGGCTGTTGGAATTGTTGCGAACCAAAGAACAATTGTAAAATCTGAAAAGGGCGAAATGCAAATCGGTGGAGTCATTTACTCTGACAGTGCGGATAAAGCTACAAGATTTATTATGAACTGCAACCAGAAAAAAATTCCGTTATTGTTTCTCCAAGATGTAACAGGATTTATGGTTGGAAGTAAAGCTGAACACGGAGGAATCATTAAGGATGGTGCAAAAATGGTCAATGCTGTTGCGAATTCAGTTGTTCCAAAAATTACGATAATTGTAGGCAACAGTTTTGGAGCAGGTAATTATGCGATGTGCGGAAAAGCTTACGATCCAAGATTTATTTTTGCTTATCCTAATGCGAAAATTTCGGTTATGGGAGGTGCACAAGCCGGGAACGTTTTACTCGATATAAAACTAAAGCAGATGAAATCCCAAGACAAAGATTTTTCCGAAGAAGATAAACAAAAACTTCTGAAGGAAATAATCGATTCTTATGAACAAAAGAGCACTGCTTTATATGCCGCAGCCAGGTTATGGGTTGATGAAATTATTGACCCAATAAAAACACGTGATTATGTTTCTATGGCAATAAATGTTGCAAACGGTAATCCGGAAATCCCAAAATTTAATGTCGGCGTTATTCAGACTTAACAACCTATGTAACGCGAAATGACCAATCTCTGAATTTCAGAAGTACCTTCGCCAATTTGAAGCAATCGTTGATCACGATAAAAACGTTCAACATCAAATTCTTTCATTAGTCCGTAACCGCCATGAATTTGAACTGCGGCATCTGCTACTTCTTTTGCAATCTCAGAACAATAAAGTTTTGACATTGCTGCTTCTTTTGCGAAAGGTTTATCATTATCCTTCAGCCAGCATGCTTTATAAAGCAGATTTCTTGCTAGCTCAATTTTTGTAGCCATGTCAGCCAATTTAAAAGAAATTGCTTGGAACTTTGTAATCGGTCTTCCGAATTGCTCTCGCTGCTTTGCGTATTCTAAAGCTGCCTCGTATGCGCCTTGCGCACACCCAAGTCCCATTGCTGCAATTGAGAGCCTCCCGTTGTCCAAAGTGTGCAGCATTATTCTTGAACCATGTCCCCTTTCCCCAAGCAAATTTCCTTCGGGTACCGTACAGTTATCGAAAAATAATTCGGCGGTATTACTTGCTCGCCACATCATTTTTCCGTGCATCTCGATGGCTTTGAATCCCTCAGTCTGCTGATCAACCAATATTGTTGAATACTCTTTTTTCCCCTCTTCAACTCCAGTCACTGCTTGGACTGTTGCCCCGAGCGTTATTTCGGTCGCTCCATTTGTAATGAAGATTTTTGAACCATTTATTACCCAGTTACCAGCTTTAAGCTCAGCTGCAGTTTTAGTTCCTCTCGAATCAGAGCCAGCATTTGGTTCGGTTAGTCCGAAAGCCCATAGTTTATTTCCAGTACAAAGTTTGGGAAGAATATCTTTCTTCTGTTCTTCAGTCCCATAATAGTAAATAGGCCCAATTCCCAGCGAATTATGAGCAGCTAATGTCGCGGCGTGCGATCCATCGACACGAGCAATTTCTTCCACAGCAATTATGTATGACAGAGTATCCATACCTTGCCCGCCATACTCAGGAGATATGTTCATACCGAACAAGCCAAGTTCCCCCATTCGTGAGGTCAATTCATAAGAAAATTCAGCTTTTTCGTCCAGTTCTTTTGCTACCGGCTTAATTTCTTTCTCTGCAAAATCTCTTACGGTTTCACGAATTAAATTCTGTTCTTCTGTGTGATTAAAATCCATAATTGTTGCTCTAGATTAATTTAAAAATATTTGTACTCTGTATGTAGTGTCTTATTTTACGTAATTAAAACTAAACTTCTATGAAAGTATATTCAAAACGTAAGATAATTATTTTCTGGTTAGCTATTCTACTAATTTTGCCTCTAATTAAGCAAATCAAAGCGCAAAATTCAACAGATTTATCAGATGCTGTTTATTTACTCAGCGAATATATTGCATCAGGCAATTACCTTTCCAACACTCACGATGCTCTTTACGGTATTGATTCAATCTATCTAAAGGCAAAATTCATTCAAAAAGATGATATTTCAGAGACATTGCTTTCAACAACTTTTGCTGCATTACCTTTCGATCATATTCCGCTTGTACTTCCAATTCTAAATGCCAAGATAAATATTCCTCTTCCTGCAGTTGAAGAAAACTTGTTTATTGTTAAAAATGAAAATCTCCCTTCGGGATTTTTAATAGATAATAAAAATCAAAACGGTGATAAAGATAAGATCTCACATTTTTTTGGAAACGCGTTTATTTCACATTCGATTTCTTTTATAAATTTAAGTGATTTTTTAGGACTGATAATTGAATTATTTGAGAACACTTTTTATGTTGAAGGTAGTATAGATGCACGAGACATAATAATAAATCGTTTAGGACAAAAATTTGGGGAGGACCTAAAAAAAGATTCTACGCTCCTCCCCTCGCAATATTTTTCAGTTTACAATTCGCTTATTATTTTGATGAATACAATCATAAGACTTTAGTCATATTTATAGAAACCTTCCCCCGTTTTACGCCCAAGTTTATTAGCTGCAACCATTTTTTTCAACAGAGGACAAGGTCTGTACTTCGTATCATTGAAACCGTTATAGAGTACGTTCATTATATCCAGACAAACATCTAAGCCGATAAAGTCAGCAAGAGTAAGCGGTCCCATCGGATGATTCATACCCAGTTTCATAACAGTATCGATAGATTCTACTGTTGCTACTCCTTCATATAAAGCAAAAATTGCCTCGTTAATCATTGGCATCAAAACGCGGTTTGAAATAAATCCCGGATAATCATGAACTTCCACCGGAGTTTTTCCAAGCTTCTCCGACATTTTTTTTATCGTATTATACGTCTCATCACTTGTCGAATATCCTCTAATAACCTCTATTAGTTTCATAACCGGAACCGGATTCATAAAATGCATACCGATAAATCTGTCCGCTCTACAAACAGCAGATAGTTCGGTTATTGAGATTGAAGATGTGTTTGATGCGAAGATTGCTTCCGGTTTAATTTTTGATTCGAGTGTTTTAAAAATTTCTTGCTTAACATCTTTATTTTCGAAAACAGCTTCTACTACTAAATCAGTATCCGATTCGATATTCTCAATTCCAACAACTGGAGTTATATGCTCCAGAATATTTTTCTTATCATCTTCGGAAATTATCTCCTTTTTAATTTGACGATCAAGATTTTTGGAAATCGTGTTAATTGCTTTGTCGCAAAACTCTTTGTTTGTTTCAGTCAATTGAACATTGAAACCTTTCATAGCAAAAACGTGAGCAATACCGTTTCCCATTGTTCCGCCGCCAATTACAACTACTTTTTTTATTTCCATTTTACACCTCAAAATTCTTTACGATTAATGCAGATGCTTCACCACCGCCTATGCATAAACTTGCCAATCCGTATTTAGCTTTATTCTTCAACATTGAGTGAATCAGCGTAACCAATATTCTAGCCCCACTTGCTCCAATTGGATGACCAAGGGCGACAGCACCTCCATTTATATTTACTTTTAAAGGATCAAGATCCAATAATTGATTAACAGCTAAAGAGACTACTGCAAACGCTTCGTTGATTTCGTAAAGATCGATATCGCTCGTTTTCATTCCAGCTTTCTGCAGCACCTTATTAATCGCATCTGCCGGAGCTGTTGTAAATTCAATCGGAGCTTTTGCATATGAACTTTGTGCAACAATTTCAACGAGTGGTTTTAGCCCAAGAGCTTTTGCTTTTTCCTCTGACATTACAAGTAATGCAGCGGCGCCATCATTTATTGAAGATGAATTTGCGGCTGTGACTATACCGTTTTTATCAAACGCCGGACGAAGCTGAGGAATTTTATCAAATTTAACATTTCCAGGTTCCTCATCGATATTTACAATTTGTTCCCCTTGTTTTGTTTTAATACCAATATCGATTATTTCATCCTTAAATAGACCACTTTCAATTGCTTTAAGAGCACGTTTATAAGACTCAATTGCAAAATCATCAAGTTGTTCACGAGTAAATTTAAAGTCTTTTGCACATGACTCAGCACAATTACCCATATGGAAATCATTATAAACATCCCACAGTCCGTCCCGGATCATTGCATCGATCAATTCACCATTGCCAAGTCTGTATCCTGTCCTCGCCTTGGTCAGGTAATATGGTGCTTGGGACATATTTTCCATACCGCCGGCTACGACAACTTCTGCATCTCCAAGCTGGATAGCCTGATGTGCAAGCATAACAGATTTTAATCCGCTTCCGCATACTTTATTGACGGTCATACATTCTACATTTTCCGGTAGTCCGGCTCGTATTGAAGCTTGCCTTGCCGGTGCTTGACCTGTACCTGCCGGAAGCACATTTCCCATAATGACTTCATTCACCTCGTTCTTGTCAATTTTTGTTTCATTTAATAGTGAAGTGATTACCTTTGATCCCAGTTCTGGTGCGGGAATGGTCGATAACGCACCATTAAACGAGCCAATAGCCGTTCGTTTAGCAGCAACGATTACAGCTTTATTCATGTTTACCTCCAGAAATGATTTTGTTCTATATTAAAGATAAGAAATGACGAAAAGAAAAATAAATTTAATTGTGTTCTTCAAACTCGAATGAGAGACAACATTTCAGTTTTCCGCACGGTCCGCTCAATTTAGATAAGTTCGCCGATAAATTTTGTTCGGCTGCAATATTTGTAGAAATTCTTTTAAAGTTCGTTATAAATGAAGAGCAACAGTATTCTCTTCCACATGTGCCCATACCTCCAATTTTTTTAGCTTCGTCTCTAACTCCCATTTGACGCAACTCTATTCGGGTTTTAAATTCACCGGCAAGATCCTTTGCCAATTCTCTAAAATCGACTCTTCCATCAGAAGTATAAAAAAAGTATAATTTCTTTCTGTCAAACTGGTAGTGAATTCCGACCAGTTTCATCATCAACTCGTACTTCTTAATCTTCTCAAAAAAAATAGGTTTGGCTCTTGTTTCATCAGAATTGTTCCGATCGAGTTGAGCTTTGTCCTCGTCGTTCAATATTCGCAGAAATACCGGCATCTTTTGATCAGAGCAGCCGAGCTTCAATTGACGAAATTCAACAATGGCATCTGTCTCTAATACTTCGGCAAGTTCAACACCGCTATCCTCCAATTGTATTAGAATCTGATCTCCCTTATTCAACTCGATATCTAATTCTTTCGGAATTTCACAAAAATGCCAGCCTATCAATCCCGCACAATTAGCTTCAACAACTCTTTTTTTAACCTCTTTAATTGTCTCTGTTGCTTCTTCTTCGTAAAAACAATTACATGGATATTTATCAAGAATCAGATCATGATAAATTCTGTTGCATTTTGCTTCTGTCTGTTTTAGTTCTTCACGGGATAAATTAACTCTTTCCCAAAAGGAGAGATCTATGTTGTACATTACTGATTCCTTAATCCAAGTGTACCTAGCCCAAATATAGTATTCAGTATAATAAGATTCAAGGAGACCTTTTTATCCATTAAAGTTATTAGTCTGTCAATTTCCGCTGAAAACTCAAATATATTTACATTTGTGAAACGTTTGTTGAACTTTATTATAGTATCTGAAAATTTGTCAAAGTAATATTTTTCGTTACCGTATTTATTTTTAACCACATCAGAGAGCCAGATTACAGCTAATCTTAAAACTCTGCGTAAATAATCTTCGCTGTATTTTTCAAGAATATCATTTACAATTGACATTGCAGTTGAATATTTTCTTGCAAGGGAATAACGTAATAATTTAATAACATTTTCCAAAATCTCATCAAAGTCCGTTTCAGATAAAGAGAGGGCTTCGGAAATCGAACCTTCGGCAAATGGAGCAATCTGAACGGCTTGAGACTTGGATACATTAAAACTCTTGACTAGAACATTCTCAACAAGTTCATCTCGAAGAGGAAGAAAGTTAATTGTCCAGCATCTAGATTTTGTTGTAGAAAGCAGTTGCTCTAAATAAGGAGTTATTAAAATAAAAAAAAGGTTCGGCGGAGGTTCTTCAAGTGATTTAAGCAAGGCGTTTTGAGCTTCGTTACTCATAAGATGGGCATCCTCAATAATTATTGCACGATGCTTTACCTCGTCAAAATTCATAGAGAGGAATCTTTTAATATCCCGAATGCTCGTAATTTTTATGTTTTCAGCTTTCTCGATGTCCAACTGGTAATAGGGATTTGACTTTTTCAATTCCAGTTCGCGAAGGACATCTGACATTTGCTCATTCGATAATTTATCGAACGGTCCATCTTCCCCTGTTTCGTTCTTACCTCTTGGAAGCGGGAATATGTATTTAACGTAAGGCTCTTTGAATTGTGAGATGTAACGTTGAATTGTTTCGCTGCTATCTGAATTAATAAGTTTCAAGAAATTAATTGCAGTTAAAAACTTACCTACACCCGGTTTGCCTACAAACAAAAACGCATTTGGAAATCTTTTCGAATCGAAAATTTCGGATAGTATATTTAATGCTTTTTCCTGCCCGGGTACAGAATTCAAAAAATTCATGAGTAGAAAACCGGATTAAGTATATTCGTCTTCATCCATAAAGAAGAAATCTTCGTCGCTAGGATAGTCGGGCCAAATATCTTCGATAGTTTCAAATATTTCGTCATCGTCTTCAAGTTCTTTAAGATTTTCAATAACTTCGAGTGGTGCACCAATCCTATCAGCATAGTCGATAAGTTCATCTCTCGTAGCTGGCCAGGGAGCATCATCCAGGTATGAAGCCAATTCAACAGTCCAAATCATTGGGAAAAATCCTCCGGATTAATCGTTTGAGACAATTTCAAAAATATCGATATCGTCATAAATGAAGTTTCTTGGATTTAACGGAACACCTTCGTGTCTTACCTCGTAGTGTAAGTGAGGTCCGCTTGAAAGGCTGCCTGATCTTCCAGTCAAACCGATTAAATCGCCTCGTTTAATCTTTTGTCCCTTCTTAACAAGCAGTTTAGATAAGTGAAAATAATTTGTTTGATAGCCAAAACCGTGATCTAATTCAATGGTAATACCAGCACCGCTTTTTCTTCCGGCGAATACTACTTTAGCGTCTCCAGTTGCATAAACTTCTGTTCCAACGTCAGCAACGATATCAATTCCGTTATGCATTCTTCTTACTTTGAGAATCGGATGGAAACGTGAGCCAAAACTATCTCCATATTGTCCAAAACTCGGCTTAATTGCCGGAATCGCTTTAAATAGATCCTCGTTATAATTTAATTTCTGTTCTATTTCTGAGTAGTTATTTTTCTCAAATTCAAATTTTGCTGAAACGTGGGTCACATATTGATCTAATCTAGAGATTAAATTTTCCAAATCGGAAGAACTCTCAGGTATGATATTTTCAAAAACAGTACCTCCTATGCCGGTGATCCGATCCTCTTCCGCCAACGGCTCAAGGTCGACTGCCAATCTCAAGCTTTTATCGTTCTCAGCAAGTTTAGTAATTTGGTCATCTAACTGTTTATATTTATCAAATAAGTCAGCAAATTTTCTTTCAAGATCTTTATTCTCTTTTTCTAGTGCTTCAAATTCAGCATCCGGATTAATGATCTCATTTGTAACATAATACACACCGAAAATGATAAGAGATGCGATTAGGGTAAAAAATGCTGTAAGAAAGATGAACTTACTGTAGAAATTTTTGATTTCAACAAATTTCAGCTTGTCTTTTGAAAAGTAGTAAAATTGTCTCATATTGGTTGCGAACATATTAAAATTAAGGCTATTTGTCAACAGCCAAATGCCGATTACTCAAAATCATGCTCGAAATAATCGATAACTCTATCCATATTTTGCGAATTTTTGTCAATTTTGTTCAAAAGTCTATTTTGAAGTACTTTTGCCGGATCATATCCATAGTGTTTCAGTAAATAATTTAATGCAATTACTTCCGATATTACTGTGATATTTTTACCCGGTATTATTGGTAATTTGACATGTGGAATATCAATACCGCAAATTTCGACTGAACTATCCTCAAGGCCTGTTCTTGTGTATTCTTGATTATCATCCCAAATTTCCAATTCGATTAAAACTTCAAGTCGTTTTTGGAAACGTATTGCTCTGATTCCGAACATGCTTCTGACATCAATAATCCCGATTCCTCTGACTTCCATAAAATGTTTAATGATATCTGTGCCGGATCCGAGCAGGATTCCTTCCCCCTTTTTTGTGAGTATCACAACATCGTCGGCGACAAGTCTGTGTCCTCTCTCTACGAGATCTAGAGCAACCTCGCTTTTTCCTACTCCCGATTTACCCATGAACAACATTCCAACACCATAAACATCCACAAATGAGCCGTGAACGTTCATTCTCGGAGCAAACTGATCATCAAGAAAATCACCAACTAAATATATCAGTTTTGTGGTGGGATAATGTGAACCAAAGACCGGAATTTTTTTATCATTAGCTAATTTTAGAATCTCCGGAAATGGTTTGTTTTTATCCGTAATAATTATGCATGGAATTTCAAAGTCAAATAACCTTTTTAACGTTTCAGTCCTTTGATTCGAATTTAGTTTTTGTAAGTACTTCATCTCCGTGTTACCGAAAACCTGAACCCTAGAAAAAGCAAATAATTCGACAAACCCGGCAAGAGCTAAACCGGGTCTGTGCAAATTCTGTTCGATAATCAATCTATCAAATCCTACTTGCTCGGAAAGGAGCTCAATATCAAATCTTTCTTTTGCATTATTGAAGAAAAACTCAACCGAAATATTCTCCTTACGCGCAAGGTTTTGATTCTCAAATTGGTTCATCTTTTTTTAGCAATTCTTTTTGTTTTTAGTTTTTTAAGTTGTCTTTCCAGTTTTTCTATGGCGAGATCAACTGATTTACCGAAATCATCACTTTCTTCAGTTGCGGATAATGTTTTTCCGGGAACTTGGAGTACGATTTCGGCTATTTTGATACTATCTTTTGGGTGTGTAAAACTTAGTACCACGTTAGCATCCAAGATGTCACTATTAAATTTTTCTAAAGATTTTAATTTAGAGGTCGTAAAATCTTTCAACGAATCTTTTGCACGGAACTTGCGGGAAGTAATGTTGATGTTCATAGCAATCTCCTTTACGATTTTGGATGACTTTTTTTGTGAATAGTTTTTAATCTTTCTATACTGACTTGAGTATAAATTTGAGTTGTAGATAAGTTTTCGTGACCTAAAATTTCTTTTACTGAAAGTAAATCAGCTCCATTGTCAAGCATATGCGTCGCTGCAGAATGTCTCAGTACATGGGGCGATTTTTTTGAAATATCACTTACAAGATTGATATATTTTTTAACATAATTGTAAACCAATCTGGAATAAAGC
Source organism: uncultured Melioribacteraceae bacterium (assembly GCA_964499285.1). Lineage (GTDB taxonomy): Bacteria > Bacteroidota > Ignavibacteria > Ignavibacteriales > Melioribacteraceae > JAGFIY01. The sequence goes on along the minus strand of CAZCLA010000001.1, from coordinate 91,277 downwards.
TTATTACCTTTCGTTGTTCTGAAAAAATATTCGGTACTTTTTGATTTAGGGAAATAATTTAAATATTGATTGATTACTTCTATCGACTTTATACCGATTGGTACTGAGCGAGATTTATTTCCTTTGCCCTCAACGCTAATTGTCCCCCGGGTAAAATCAAAATCTGAATATTTAAGATTACAGAGCTCAGAAACTCGCAATGCGCAACCGTACAATAATTCGAAAATTGCTTTGATTAATGATGCAGCTTTTTGGTCCTCCTTTTCATTAAGCAATCTAATAATTTCCAGATAAGAAGCAAGTGGAAGCACTTCAGGGAGTTTTCTACTGCTTTTAGGATTTGAAATTTGCTTTATCGGGTTTTCCTCAATTACTTCGTTGTTAACCAAAAATTTAGCAAATGTCCGCAGTGCTGAAAGTTTTCTCGATATTGATGTTTTGGATAATTTCTTATTATTCAAAAAAACAAGAAAAAGTTTCAGTCTTTTTTCCGTAATTTCAACTGGGTTTTTAATTTTCTGCTCATCACAGAAATCTAGAAAGTCTTGAAGATCATTTTTATAAGCGATAAAAGTGTTTTGAGACAATCTTCTAACTGCTGATAATTCTTGGAGAAATGAATTCATGTAAAATTTAATATCCAATGAGTTTTTCATCAGCAATTCGAGTGTTTGAAAAATTTTTTACTCATAAAAGAAAAATAAGTTCCGGATGTATAAAATCTAATTTATACGGTCGGAAGAATAGAGCAAAACTCTGCTGCCGGGAAGTATCTCCGAATTGAAATCAACAATAGAGATGAAAATTATCCAGTTTATATCTTCTTTTCTTATATCGCCCTCGGGAAACAATAATATTTGTTCCATTATCATTTCCATATCGTCAGTATCAACCAAACCAACATTCATTAAGTACATGAGGTAATTTATATTTTCCTTACCAAGGATTTCTTTCTCCTCTTCGGTCAAAACTCTGAATGCCTTTTTATCCTTTACTTTGGCGCCCGCAATTTTATGAACCAATATTTTATCGTAAATCAAACTGAAAGCTGCACTTACAGTCTGTTTATCGAATTCATTTTTTTCAGAAAGAATTTTGCTTATTTCATCAAGGGATATCTGGTTAATATTTATCCCTTCGAGAATTTTTGCGAGAACTTCGACAATTTTAGCAGTCATGAATTTTTATTTTTTGCTTGATTATAGAATTAAATTCAGCTACCAGCTCATCTTCTTTTTTGCGCATTAATTTTCTTTCTTTTTCTGATTGATCATCAAATCCGCAAAGGTGAAGAATGCCATGTATAATTAATCTGGCAACCTCGTTTTCAACAGATACTTTCCAATTTTCTGCATTTTGAAAAGCATCATATAAAGATACATAAATTTCCGCATCAATAATATGCAAATTTTGGGAATAATTAAAAGTGAGAATATCCGTGCTATAATCGTGATTAAGATACTTTCTGTTAATGTTTCTCATATAATCAGAATTCACAAAATTTATGATGAGAGAAACTAATTTTAGATTCAACTTTTTTGATACGGCTGCAGTTAAACTATGAATTTCCCATTTATCAATCGAAAAATTTTCAATTTTATTGATGGTTAAATTTTTCACTAAAAATTTATTTCCAATTTTTCTTCAGCTAAAAAACATTCTGTCTTAGAATTCATGTCAGCAAGATATGATTTTGTCCTGCTGAGAATTTCTTCCAATTTCTCATCATTATAAGTGGGATCAAAGTGAAATAAGAAAAGATTTTTAACACGTGCAAGGTTGGCAAAATGAGAAACCGCGAGATTATTTGAATGTCCCCATCCTACTTTCGACTTGTAGTCAGCTGTATCGTACATACAATCGTGCAATAAATAATCGGCATTTTTTGAGAATTCAATCAAGTCCTCATTCTTCTCAAGAATACATTCGTCACTAATCTTATCACCACATTCATTTTGATAAATTTCATTATCCGTCATATAAACAAAATTTGATTCTCGATCAATCAACTTATAGGAAAGGGTCAATCCCGCATGGTGATTTTTGATAGTATAAATATCTAAATCGTATAGGCGGAAATTTTGATAAGCAGAAACCGCAAAATAATTTATTTTAGCTTTTAGAATATCAGATTTCACTGGAAAATATTCCGACTGCATTTGAACGTCGATTATATTTTTAACCGTCTCAATTCTGGAAGCAGGTGCGTACAAATTAATTGTATAATCTTGATGATACATCGGTTTGAAGAAAAGCAATCCTTGAATATGATCCCAATGAGAATGAGTTATAAAAATGTTGACTTCTTTTTGAACCGAATGCTCTATCAGACAATCGCCATATTCTCGGATCCCGCTTCCGGCATCCAGCACAAGATGATTACCGTTTTCAGCTACGACTTGTACGCATGGAGTGTTCCCACCATACTTAATTGTTCCTTTACCGGGAACCGGAATTGAACCCCTTGTTCCCCATATTTTTATTTTCATTCTTTCATCCGAGATATATCTTTTAATGACTCGATTGTCAATTTCGAATATTCGACATAACGATCTGCACTCTTTTCAAATTCTTCCATCTCGGCAGATGTCAAATCTCTGATAATTTTCGCGGGTACACCAGCAACAAGTTTTCCAGAAGGCACTTTAAAATTTGGTGGTACTAAACATCCCGCGGCAACAAATGAATTCTTTTCCACTAGTGCTCCGTCAAGAACTATCGCCCCAATTCCAACGAGAGAAAAATCTTCAACTGTACATCCGTGAAGTTTCACACTATGACCGATAGTAACACCGTTTCCTATGATTAAAGGATTAGTTTCATTTGTAACATGTAGCATCGAACAATCTTGAATATTTGTTTTGTATCCGATTTTTACAAAATTTACATCTCCTCTCACAACAGAATTATACCAGATACTCGAATCTCTTCCAATATCGACATCACCGATAATCTTTGCACCGGAAGCGATAAAAATATCCTCACCCAATTTTGGGTAAATACCTTTATAAGGAAATATCTGTCTTTCGTTCAACATACATAAAAAAATAATTAATTATTCGTCAACATTGTTTGTGCTAAATCAAATAGAGATATCGATTTCAGAATTTGTCGATCGTCATTAATTCTGATTTTGTACCAAGCCTCCTCACCATAAATCTCTCTAGCAAGATAAGCCTTAAGCAATTCTTCAATTTCAGCAGAGGATTTCTTAAAGTCGTTTTCACTTAGCTCGGTTTTACTCAATAAATATTCATAAAAACCGGGGACTAATTTTATTTTCTTTTCAATGAATAGATCGTTGAATTTCTGCAATTCGAATGTTTTATCAGTTTGATTAAACTCACCATTATCAAAGAGCGAGCGTATATATTTATAAAACAGATTCTTTCGCAGAAGAGTTACTGAGGTTATACTTATCGAATCATTATGCATTATGTAATCCGGAGTTATCCCGCCTTTCTCATAAACTTTTCTTCCGCCTTTAGTCGTAAATTCTTTTATTGTTGTATCGGCTTCTGATTTATGATTATAGTTCTCTCCATCCGCAAGCGAATCATTATCATAATGAAGGTAGTTCATTTTTTTGTTTGAATAGTCTTTCTGAATTGCCCTGCCGCTCGGTGTAAAATATTTTGCAATAGTTAATCTAATTGCAGAATTATCATCGAGCATAACAGGTCTCTGCACAAGTCCCTTTCCATAGGTAGTTGTTCCAACTACCAATCCTCTATCCCAATCTTGAACAGCACCTGCTACAATTTCGGATGCACTTGCGCTGCCTTCGTTTACCAAAACAATCAATGGAATCTTATCAGTCGGATTATCCATTTCGGAAAAAAATTCCTCATCGAAGCTATTGTCTCTGCCCTGCGTATAAACTATAAGTTTATCTTTAGGAAGAAAGAAATCTGCGACTTCTTGAGCTTGATATAGATAACCACCGGGATTGTCACGAAGATCAAACAAAAGATTTTTCATTCCTAGATCAATAAGAGAATCAAATGCATTTTGTAATTCATCTGATGTAGTTTCCGAAAATTTCGAAAGCCTCACATAACCAACTGAATCCGAAATCATAAATGCCGCATCTACGGAGTTAAGAGGAATATCATCACGGATAATATTGTATTCAATTTTTTCACCGGTTACAGGTCGATAGATTTTAATATTAACTTCATCGCCTTTCTTCCCTCTCAGTTTCAACATAACTTCGCGGTTAGTTAACCCGATTGCCGATTCCTGTTCGATTTCTATTATTCTATCGCCGGATTGAATTCCCAATATCTCGCTTGGTCCGCCTTTTGTAGCTGTCACAACATTAATAGTATCATCAATCATCGTAAACTCAATACCAATTCCACCGAACTGTCCGGCAAACTCATCTGCAATAAAATTTTGATCAACCGGTGGGATATAAACGGTGTGCGGATCAAGATTTTTAAACATACCGTTTATTGCATCTTCTATTAACCTCTCTGATGAGATTTCGTCAAGATAATATTTCTTAGTGTAGTAAAATGCTTCCTCAAACTTTTCCATTTCACCATTAGTTTCGCCGGGGAAATATTTGGTAACATTAAGTCCAATAGCTATACCAACTAAGAGCAGAAGAATCGCTGAAAATAAACTTACTTTTTTTTCAAACATTATAATCTAACTCCCAGCAAGAGAATTGATTGCACATACTCTTCCGATTTATTAAGAATTAAATTTCGATTAACAATACTGAACATTCCTTTAAGAACTATATTTTTTATCGGTTCATATCGTAACTGAAATTCAAAAGTATTTGAGTATTCTAATATTCCATCAAGATGGCCGGCATTTTCGCTGTCTCCCAGCCTATGCCCTATATCAAACTCACCGCCATGATTTACTACCAGATTACCTTCGCTATCATATTCATTCGCTCCGTGAATTGCATGTATATACTCAAATGACACATCTAGTCTGTTCATTGGGAAATATTCTAATTTAATAATAAAGTTTGAACTGTTTGGTTGAATCGTGCCCACAAGAGGGAACCCTAAACTTGAATAGTTATTTTCTTTTATTCTATGAGTATATACGTAAGGATCGACTCTGATAAATTGAAATGAAGCATCAATAGGTACATAATCATAGAGAAGTGAAGTTGATACGCCGGTTTCAAGAACAGTCTGATTACCGTACCACTTAGTCCCTAATTGTCCGAAGTTTATATCATCAATTATAATAGTTGAATATAACTTTAGTCCGTTTATGGAATTATTCGATATATCAAAGAACATCAAAGAATTATCTCTATCCTGATTGATATGTTCTATACTTTTATAAAAATTAAATGGATTCAAGTAAGAGAGGTCCATGTTTCTGTTAGCATAAATTATCATCTCTCCTACTCCCAAAGAAAGATGCTTAGATATTTCAATACCGAATCTATGATAAACAAAATACTTGTCGGCTACTGTTTTAATTCCGTCCTGCACCGGATCAATAAATAGCGAATCAGAACCGAGTAGTTTTCCGTGATAATGAGAAAAAGTGAAAGATTTATATTTAACACCAAGATGAATATAATCCATTGGCGGTGAATTATCGGAAAGCACTGTTTTCAATAATCCTTGACCTAAAATTACTCTATCCCTTCCGATTTTAAATTTTACAAAATCAAAATCGACGGCAAAGTATCCTTCGGTCTCATCATAATATTCGTTACCTATTCCTTCTTGAAATCTCGTAAGTTTATAGTTGTATCTCAAGCCATTGTAAGTTCTTGCAAGGTCTTTATCACCTATATATGAACCATTGGTTGCTTTAATCGAAAATCCGAAATTATCCAGAAAACTTCCTCTCAAAATTCCACCGAAGTTAAAAAGAGTCGAAGTTTTATTCATATCCAATTCAGAATTATGTTTGTATATATTTATACCATTCGCTACAAAATTCAAAAAGAAATTCGCCTTAAAACCATCCTCGTAGAAATAGATAAACTTTTCCTTTTGAGACAGATGATCTTTAATGGGATTTCCGGATAATAATGATGTATAATTATTAGTAGTTCGATGAATATCAAACTCAAATTCATTAAGGAAATCAATAAGTCTGTTTTTATCTGATTCAATTAGTTTATCTTTTTTTTCACCAAGTTCAATCAGGTAAGATGAGATTTCTCTTCTAGTCTTGGGTATTTCATAAACATCGTAATTTCGAATCAGATTTAATCTTTCCATTCTTTCGAGAAACGGATAGACATTATGTTCGATTTCGACGTATCCGGTTTGTCCGTTAATTAACACTGGCAGCACTATCAGCAAAATCAAATACTTTTTCAATTTATCTTACCTGTTCCCATTCTTTTGATAACGACTTTTTCATAATAATAACGAAAATGCTGTTAAGCAACCACCGAAAAAAAATTGTGAAGTGTCCGTATTTTCTATATCTGCGAGGTGATTCATATATCTCGAATTTTCTAGAAAACACAATTTTTCCATACTTTCTTATTCTTTTGTAGAGATCAAAATCTTCGCCGGCTGCAAGTGTTTCATTATAACCGCCTAAACTATTAAAAATACTTTTTCTGATTATATGACACTCACCTCTTCCCATACCTACAGCAATGATGTTAAGCATATGAAAATAATTATTATAAAAAGTTTGAAAAACTCTGTCAACAAATTTTGTTTCATCCGGGAAAACTTTTACCGGGCATGTAATTGCGAGTGTTTGCGAATTTTGAAATTCCTTTTCGATTATATTAAACATTTTTCTAACATCAGAAACTTTTACGTCACCATTTAGAAAAACAAGATATTCACTTTCAGCAGCTTCCTTTCCACGATTTCTTCCTCTTGCAATGTTTTCAGCATCACCGTTTGATGAAATAATCTTTGCTCCAAATTTTTTGGCAATTTCAACAGTGTCGTCTTTACTCCCCCCGTCCGAAATAATAATTTCAAAATTAAATTCCTGTTTAAGTTTGACATCATTAAATTGCTCAAGAAGCTTTGGAAGAAGTTTCTCTTCATTTAATGTTGGAATGATTATGGAAAATTTTGTTTGAACCATATTAAAAAACTATCATAAAAAATGCTGTATTTGGAGCAACTCTTATACCCGGCATCGGAAAATGGAAATAGTTAAGAGTGTTTTTGATGAACTGCCATACTCCTCCATAAAGGGGGATTTGTTCCCAATCAATATCGAGTGCGAGATAAAATTCCTGCGTTCCATCCCCGCTTCCGGACAAATTGCTGACGCCCATCCCAGCAGAAAGCATCAAAAAAGAAGGCCAGTACTCTGAAAGTTTATCCGGAAGAATCTGTTTCATCCTAAAACCGAGCCAATAAATTTGTCCTTCATAATCATCAATAAAATTTCCGTCGTGTGTACCGTTTTTGTATTCTTCCGTTGGGATATAACTAAACTTGGGTTGAATATTTTTTAAATAAGGAAAGTAATATTGACCCAAATAAAATAATGCTCCGCCGAGATCAAACAGAGCATCACCGGGGCTAAATCCCCAATTCTGTCCAAAACCGTCCTCAATCTCCACATACATCTGAAATAGAAAAGCAAGTGAGGCAGACCAAATTGCAGATTCTTCTGCCTGCATATTTGCTGCTTCAAATCCCCCGGAAAATACATGTGCGATCAAATTTGTTCCGTAAAAGTGCCCTATCTTATCTATCCACAGCGCATAATTCCAATCGTTTACTATTCGGAACTTACTCTTTTCATCGCGCCACCATGCATTGTACTGCACAACATGAACAGATGTTGCAGCCGCGCCAATTGCGGTCCCGACGCCACCGAGCATCCAGTAATCAAGTTCTTTCTTTAATGGATCTTGCTTTTCGATCATATACTGTAGTTCAGCAAGACTTTTCGGTTTGTTAAATATATTTCCCTTCTGCTCGTTTAAACTATCTTTAGCCGAAACCAGATCGAGTGATTGAGCCGCTAAGCTATTATTAACAACAAATAAAATAATAAACAGATGAAAAGTATACTTCACAATTTTTCTCTATTTATCGGGTCTCATATGCGGAAATAGAATCACGTCTCTAATCGAAGGTTGATTTGTTAACAGCATTATTAATCTATCGATTCCAACACCTAAGCCTGCAGTAGGAGGCATGCCATACTCCAAAGCTTTTACGTAATCCGAGTCAATTTGATGAGCCTCCTCATCACCTTCTTCTCTCATTTTATTTTGTGCTTCGAATCTTTCTTTCTGATCAATAGGATCGTTAAGTTCACTGAACGCATTGCAAATTTCTCTTCCTAAGACATAACCTTCAAACCTTTCAACCAGACCTTCTTTGCTTCTGTGTTTCTTAGCTAAAGGTGAAAGTTCAAGAGGATAGTCAACTACAAAAGTCGGCTGCATTAAAGATTCCTCAACAGATAGTTCAAAAAGAATATCTATCAATTTTCCTTTACTTTCGCCCCCCTTCAATTCGCCGCCTCTTCGTTTTACTTCTGCACGGAGTAGCTCAGTATCTTCAGAAAGAACATCGATACCGGATTTATTTTTTATCTCTTCAACCATTGAAACTCTTTTCCAAGGGGCTTTAAAGTCGATTTCGTTCCCTTCAATATTAAACTTGGTTGTACCAAAAACATTTTTGCAGATGTGATCGAACATTTCTTCAACAAAATTCATCATCCATTCATAATCTTTATATGCAACATAAAGCTCAAGCATTGTAAATTCAGGATTATGAGTTCTATCCATTCCTTCATTTCTAAAATCTTTCGATATTTCATATACGCCTTCGAAACCTCCAACAATTAGCCGTTTAAGATATAGTTCATCGGCTATACGCATAAATAATTTCATATCCAGTGCGTTATGGTGGGTTACAAAAGGTTTTGCTGCTGCTCCACCGTAAATTGTTTGAAGAATCGGGGTTTCAACTTCAAGCACTCCTCGGTTATCCAAAAATTTTCTTATTTCACTTATAATTCTTGAGCGTTTGATAAACACTTCTTTCACTTCGGGATTTACGATTAAATCCACATAACGTTGTCTGTAACGAAGTTCTTTATCGGCAAATTGATCGTGAATAACCTTGTTGCCTTGCTCGTCGGTTGTTTCTTTTGCAATCGGAATTGGGCGAATCGATTTTGCGAGAATTTGAAGATCTTTGCAATGGACGGATATTTCACCCGTTTTTGTTTTAAACACAAATCCCTCCACGCCAATGATATCACCTATATCCATTAGCTTGAAAGCCGCATACTTTTCTCCAATTTCATCCCGTTTTAAGTAAATCTGAATTTTTCCACCGGCATCTTGAATGTGTGCAAAGGATGCTTTTCCCATCCTACGAATTGCCATTATACGTCCGGCGATTCTAACATCTTTTGATTCAAGATTTTCAAAATTCTTTTTAATATCTGCCGCGCTTGAATTTATCTCATAGCTATATGCATAAGGCTCAAAGTTCAGCTTCTTAAGTTCAGCTAACTCCTCGTATCTTCTGGTTATTAGAGTATTATAATCGGTTTGTTGATTTTCCAAAACTCCTCCCATTGGTGCTATACTTTTTTTATGTTTTTTATCTCTTGCGAGGATAGTTTTCTATACTCGCCTCTTCTTAAATTTTTTGTTGTAAAATCACCGAATCTAATCCGGTCCAGTTTTCTTACAGATAATCCCACTAAATCAAACATTTTTTTTACAAAATGATTTCTACCTTCTTCTGTAGTAACTACAACTGAATCCCGTTTTTCTTTCTTAGGAAATAATATAGTTTTAAATCTACTTTTTCTTCCGTCAAGGATAATCCCGCGTAATAATTTCTGCTCTATTTCAGTTGAAAGTTCCTCATTCAGTTTCACTTCATATTCGCGGATATACTTGTTTGAAGGATGAGTAAGCTTGTTTGCAAAATCGCCGTCATTTGTCAGTAAAAGAACTCCGGTTGTATTAAAATCTAGTCTGCCGACGGGAAAGATTGTACTTTTTGTTTCAATCAAATCGACTACAGTTTTTCGGTTTTTCTCATCTGCGGTCGTTGTAATAACTCCCTTTGGTTTGTTTAAAAGAAAGTAAACAAAATTTTCAGCTTTGATTTTCTCACCATCAAATTTGACGATATCTTTATTCTCATCAATTTGAAATCCCAAAGAAGTGACTACTTTTCCGTTAACCGATATTCTTCCTTCTTCAATAAGTGCATCGGCTTTTCGTCTCGATGCGATTCCACACTGAGAAATATACTTATTCAATCGTACTTTCATTTTCCTCATCTTCCAGATTATCGATGCCTACTTCGTTTTCTATTTGCTCTTCGAGTGCGTTCATCATAATTTTATTCCGCTGTTCGATAAAATCTGCATCCTTCATTATCTCTTCAATTTCTCTCGGTCTTGGAAGATCTTCCAAATTATTCAGTCCAAAATATTTTAAGAACTCCTCAGTAGTTGAATAAAGCAGAGGTCTGCCAATAGTTTCGGCTCTTCCTTTAATCGTAATAAGATTTTTTTCGAGCAGTGTGTTTATCATATAATCGCTGTTAACACCTCGCAAAGTTTCTATTTCCGGTTTTGTAATCGGCTGCTTATAAGCAATAATTGCGAGGGTCTCGAGTGCTGCTTGGCTCAATCTTCTTTTTGATTTTTCAGTCGAAAGATAACCGAGATATTTTGAAAATTCCGGTTTTGTAGCGTAGGAATATCCGTTCGCAATTTTTACAATCTCGTAAGAACTATCCATTGTTCTATATCTTTCATTCAATTGCTTTACTGTTTCATCAACATCCTTAGTTGTAATATCAATATCCTCACCATCAATATCTTTAATTGCTTTTGATATCTCGGATGCAGAAATAGGTTCATCTGCAGCAAATATTAATGATTCAATAATATTAAAATAAATCTTATCCATTTTCCAGACCATATAGTTCAAAGTCGTTAAAACTTGTTGATTCCCGAAGACCAAGTTTTCCCATCTTAACCATTTCAAGCAGGGCAATAAAGGTGACAACAATTCTAATTTTTTCACGCATGTCTTTCACTAATTCAAAAAACTTGACACTTTTACCGGCATATATTTTTTCTGCTATAAAATCAATCTGTTGTTCAATAGTTACGTTTATTTTTCGTATTTGATGAACATTTTCTTTGGGCCTTTCTTCGAGCACTTTTCTGAATGCTTTCATTAAATCGAATAGAGTTATATTCTTAAGCAATGTATCAAACTCCGGTGGAACTTCTTTTTCATCGGCATCAAAATAACCTCTGAACTGTCTTTTTCGTTGATTAGATTCCATCAAAGAAAGTTCCTCGGTCATCTCTTTGTAACGTTTATACTCAAGCAGAGCCTTTACCAAATCAGCCCTGGGATCAATTTCTTCGCCTTCATCATCTGTTTCCCGTGGTAAAAGCATGCGCACTTTAATCTGCATCAAAGTTGAAGCCATCAGAATAAAATCACCGGCTGCTTCAAGATCGAGTTGTTTAATAAGCGCCACGTATGAAAGAAATTCCTTTGTTATATAGGAGATAGGTATATCATAGATATCAAGTTCATCCCGCTTTATGAAAAATAGAAGAAGATCGAGCGGTCCTTCGAATTGTTGTAAACGAATCTTATACATCAACCAAATTTCATTTTTTCTCTAACTAAATGCATTGTCGCATCTGCTTCTTTTCTTGCACGTTTTTCACCGTCTAGCAGTATGTCTTTTACCTCGTTGATGTTTTGCTCGTAATAACTTCTTTTATTACGGATCGGATCAAGGTAATTATTTATTGCCATCCCACATTTAAGTTTACAATCAACACATCCAAGCTCACCAGATCTACATCCTTTTTCAATTTCGTCAACCTTTTCCGGATTAAACTTTTTATGATAAGTAAAAACAAGACATACTTCGGGTCTGCCTGGATCATTCTTTCTAATCTTAAGCGGATCTGTGACTGCTTTTCTAAGTTTTTGATTAACGGTTTCTGAATCGTCAGCTAACAAAATTGTATTGTTTAAAGATTTACTCATTTTAGCGTTTCCGTCAAGACCGGGTAGTCTGGCAAATTTAGTAAGTTTCGGTTCAGGCTCCGGAAATACCTCACCGTAAACATTATTAAATCTCCTCCCGATTTCTCTTGCAATTTCGATATGAGGAACTTGATCTTCGCCCACGGGAACAGCATCGCCACGATAAAGCAAAATATCGGCAGCTTGAAGTACTGGATAACCGAGATGCCCAAAAGTTATGTTCTCAATATTAAGATCTCGCACTTGATCTTTAACAGTAGGATTTCTTTCCAATCTTGCCGATGTAATCAACATAGTAAAGATCAAGAAGAGTTCAGTGTGCTCTTTTATCTGAGATTGACGAAACATTGGACTTTTAACAGGATCCAACCCGGCGGATAACCAATCTATAAGCATTTGAATTGTGTTTTCGTAAACGGAATCGGTCTTCAAATCGGTGGTAAGTACATGGTAATCTGCAATTAAATGAAAATTTTCATATTTATCCTGCAGCTCTACCCAATTTTCCAACGCTCCGACAAGATGACCGATGTGAAGTTTTCCGGTCGGGCGCATACCGCTAAGTATTCTCTTTTTACTCATAATTTCCTGAGGATTCTCCAAAATAAGTTGTAAAGATAATGAAATTATTACTCAGTGTGAGTGGTCAATTTTAATGAAACAGAAACGTTTTCCATTCTTTATCAATTCTACCGGCACTGCTTTTAATATAGCTAATATGATCTGGTTTAAAGGGCTGCGATTTCATTTTCAAGTTCGCTTCATCCGGAGTTCTATTACCCTTTTTATTGTTGCAAGGCAAACAAGCAGCAACAAGATTTTCCCAAGTATCCTCTCCGCCGCTAGCTCTTGGTATTACGTGATCCACGGTTAATGGAAGATCGCCCCGTCCGCAGTAAGCGCACTTATGATTATCACGTTTCAGAATATTTTTTCGTGTAAGAATTATCTTTTTGTACGGCACACGAATAAATCTGGAAAGTCGAATTACACTTGGCCAAGGATACTTGCTACTGACCGAGTTTATAAATACATCTTCCCTTTGAGATACTAGTTCGGCTTTTTCCAGAAAGAGTAATATCAGTGCTTTTTTAACAGTGCAAATCGTTAAGGGTTCATAGCTTTGATTTAATAAAAGAACCTTCGCATTTAACTTCCCGTTTCGATGAATATGATTCCCGAAGACTTCCTCCGAATGTGTATTATAATTTTGAAATAATTCCGCCTGCTAAAACATAACCGTTTTCATCATAAAGAACCATCGATTGACCCGGTGTTATAGCACTTTTTGGCTCGGCAAAAGAAATTCTAATCGAATTTTTATCCGATGATTTTATCACTGCAAAACTTCCCTTATCAGAATAACGTATTTTTGCAGTTACCACATCACCTGAGTTTAATTTCTCCACAGAGACATAATTTATATCCTCGGCATGAAGTTCGGTTTCTAGCAAGTCTTCTTTATCACCAAGAATTATATTATTGTTCTCAACATCAATTTCTTTGACATAAGTCGGATGTCCCAACGCGACTCCAAGACCTCGCCGCTGTCCAACTGTATAAAAAGGAATTCCTTTATGCGTGCCTACCTTTTCGCCTTTATAAATAAAATCACCGTTTTCTATTCCCTCAATCTGTTCGGGAATTCGTTCGCGTAAAAATCTTTCATAATTGTTATCAGCTACAAAACAAATTTCCTGGCTGTCTGGCTTATTAGCTGTTTTTAATCCGAATTCACCTGCCAATTTTCTTACCTCATCTTTTTTGAAATTCCCGAGAGGGAGCAACGTCCGGCTTAAACTTTCTTGAGTCAATCCCCATAGGGCATAAGTTTGATCTTTCCTGTTATCGAAAGAATTTTTTATCCTAAATCTTCTAGTTTTTTCATAATAATCAATTGATGCATAATGGCCGGTAGCAATATATTTTGCATCAAGATCATCGGCTTTCATTAAAAGTTCATCCCACTTTATTTCGCGGTTGCAGACAACACATGGATTTGGCGTTCTGCCGCTAAGATATTCATCAATAAAATTTTCGATTACGGCTTTTTCGAACGATTTAGTAAAATCAACGGTATAATGAGGAAAATCAAGTAAATTTGCTACATTTTTTGCATCGAATATCGCATCAAGCGAACAGCAGCCCGACTCATGCTTGGGCGCTCCGCCAACCTCCATGAATCCCCACGTTTTCATCGTTATCCCTATAACATCGTATCCTTCTTTTTTTAGCAGTGCGGCTGCAACGGAAGAATCAACTCCGCCGCTCATTGCCACAATAACTCTATTCTCGTTCAAAATGAAGTCCTTTCGTCCTTTTTAATCATAAAATTTAATGAAAATAGGTTCAATTTTCTATGCAGAAAGAGAGAAGCAGCTGATTAGTTACTTTTGGTGCCGTTTGAATAAATTATGGCAAAACATGTAACGTAATTTTCCGAATGGCTCATAGTGATTTTGAGAGATTTTTCTTTACCTAAAAATTCACTCATTTTTCCACGCAAGTTTACTTTTGGGAGTCCGTTTTTTTCGTTTACAATATCAATATCTTTCCATCTAAAACCTTTACTCCAGCCTGTAGCTAGGGATTTTGCAATAGCTTCTTTTGCTGCAAATCTTGCAGCTAGATGTTGAAACTTATTTTTTTTACTTAAACAGTAATTTAGTTCATTTTCTGTAAAGATTTTGTTAAGGAAAAGATCGCCGAACTTTTCAACGCTTCTCTTAATTCTCTCAATTTCAATTATGTCAATACCTATTCCAAATATCATTTAATATCCTATAGCTGACCCAAATCCTCTTTTATCCGAAGCTCCAAAATACACATTTTGCTCTTGATCAACAAAAATAGCCTGCACTCTGCCCACAATTCTTTCAACCCCTATCTTGTGTTTTCTTTTTATCAGATTAGAAATCACATCATCCGAAAGACCGAAATTTTCATAATCTAGTCGATCAGGTTTCCATTGATGATGAATTCTTGGAGCATTTACAGCTTGCTTAATATCCATTCCGAAATAGAGCACATTAATTAAAACTTGAATGACTGATGTAATTATTGTTGATCCCCCCGGAGCACCTAAAATTAAAATAGGTCGATCGTTCTTTAATACGATCGTAGGACTCATTGAACTAAGCATGCGCTTACCCGGTTCAATTTTATTAGCTTCACTTCCGACTAAACCAAATTGATTCGGTTCTCCCGGTTTGGAACTGAAATCATCCATTTCATTATTGAACAAAAAGCCAGCTCCTTCACATACAATTTTGTTTCCGTATGCTGAGTTGATGGTAGTGGTGACGCTCACTGCATTACCTTCCGAATCTATTACACTGTAATGAGTTGTTTCTTCGGATTCAATTTCTGTAAAAGTTCCGGGATTTATTGTTTCAGCAGAAGCGGCTGTATCACTTATTTCGTCAAAAATAATTTTTGCGTATTCTTTTGAAATCAAAACATCTACGGGAACATTATAATATTCCGGATCGCCAATGTGTTTTGAACGGTCGGCAAATATTCGTTTGAAAATCTCTGCTAAATAATGGGTGTATGTTGAACTTCCCCATTGCTGCTTTGTAAAATCAAAATTCTCATAAATATTTAATGATTGAATCACAGCGATTCCACCGGATGAAGGCGGCGGCATTCCTATTATGTCATAATCATTAAAGCTGCCTTTCAACACTTCTCGTTCAATCGGAGAATATTTTTCCAAATCCTCAAGTGTGATTCTGCCTCCATACTCCTGCGACATATTTACAATTTTGTCTGCTGTTTCACCTCGATAAAATCCCTCAGGACCATTTAACATTATCAGATTTAATGTGGCTGCCAAGTCTTTTTGAATCAACAAATCACCGGTTCTAAATTTGCTGCCGTCGTTTGTAAATATTTTTTTTGATGATTTGTACTTGCAAAATTCATCATAGAAAAGATTCAACAATTGAGTTTGATGATATTCCAGTTCAAATCCGTTCCTTGCCAAATTGATCGCGGGTGAAATAACTTCCTCAAAGCTAAGTTTACCAAATTTATGATGCGCATAATAAAGTCCGGCAACTGATCCGGGAATTCCGACGGATTTCATCCCTTCTCTGCTAAGGGAAGGAAGATATTCTCCCTTTTCATCCAAATACATTTTGCTATTAGAAGATTGCGGTGCCGTTTCTCTAAAATCCACCGATGTGTTAGTCCCATCGCTGAAATGCATTACCATGAAACCACCGCCGCCAATATTTCCGGCATACGGATAAACGACCGCAAGTGCAAAGCCAACGCCGACTGCAGCATCAACGGCATTACCGCCATTTTTAAGTATTTGTATTCCAACTTCAGAAGCAATTCGATGTGCAGAAACCACCATTCCATTCTGACCGGATACGGGATATTCAGCTATCAACGAAACTTGGGTTGTAATATTAAGGAAGAGAAGAAAACTAAAAAATGTTCGCATCGACATTTAAACCATCCCCCTTTAACTGCTCGAGCACGATTTTCAACAACGAATTTGTTTGATTGAGCATATTTTTAAGATCCACTAGAAGTGAATCATTATAAAGTATTTTGCCAAGGTTATTATTTGATGACTTGGTTTCGGCAATAATATCATCGGCATTTATTATTAATGCATCGAGGCTGGAGGTTGTTTGATTCATTGATATTAATAACGAATCTATTTGATCTCTATTTTGATCTATTAATTCCGTTGCGGAAATTGATAATTTATTTCCATTTTTTATAAGATCGCTCAACTCGTTTTTATTTTCTGCAATTACTCCATTTAAGTTTGAAACAAGGTTCGACACTTCAACTAAATTATCATTTATATTTTTACCAAGTTTTCCGTCGGCAAGCAAGGCATTAACTCCTTCAAGAGCAGTTTTAACCTCTTTTATAACACTTACTAAATCTGCTTCAACATTTTGAAATAAATTCATTACACTAGTTATATCACCGTGAAAATAACCATTATGGATTTTTGCATAATCAAGAGGCTGAGTTGAAATACCCGGTGCAATCTCAACTTTTTTTCCTCCCATTAAATCAAGCATTGTTATCGAAAAAATTGCATCAGATTTAAGTTTTATATTTTCACCGACACTAATTGATACTAAAACACCAGCATCACTAAGCTCAATATCTTCGACGTAACCGCTTCTTACTCCATACACCGTGACGAGATCACCAATCTCTAAACCGGAGGCTTGGGGAAATTCAATTTTTACATGCTGTTTATCGGCAAATATCGATACATTCTTTGCCCACATTAAAACGAGGACAAAAACAATTATACCCGCTATTACGGTAATACCGACCTTAATCTCAGTTTTCTTTTGATCTTCCATAGTTTCGAAATTTCTCTTTTATTTCAGTAAAATCAAGACTGTCAAACGATACATCCGACAATTTATCTTTAACAAATTCTATCATTTCATCCTTCCCCGATTTGACAGATTTCAATTCATTCTCGGAAAGCCCTCCTAAATAATCACCGACAAATACCCTAACTGAATCAAAATACTCGTTTTCAGTAATTTTTAGTTTATGATCTTCTAAATAATTATTAAATACTTCCTCAAACTTTATTAACGCTTTATCTGCGACTTTTTTGCCGTACTTACCGCCGACATAATAGATAACACCAATCAGAACCGGAATTAGAAGTAAAAATTTTAATAGGCATCCCCTTCTCATTCCTCGTCCGGTTGATCAATAATATCAATCTGAACAGAATATATCCTTTTGTTTTCCAATTTCTTCACGGTGAATCTAAATCTATCAAAAACAAAGTTATAATTTTCCGCCGGAATTGTACCTGCCTGATTAAAAATAAATCCTCCAATAGTTTCATAATCGTCATTTTCAGATGAGAGGTCAGTTTCAAGAAGTTCATTAATTTCATCAATATCTACTTTTCCCAGCACCACATATGATCTTTCAGAAAGTTTAACAATTGGATTTTCTTCTTTATCATATTCGTCAACTATTTCTCCAACTATTTCTTCAAGTATATCTTCCAGTGAAATCAAACCTGAAGTTCCACCATATTCATCAACAACGATACCCATATGAAGTTTTTTACTCTGGAATTCCTGCATCAATTCGCTAATAAGTTTTGTCTCGGGGACAAACATTGCATTTCTAGCAAGAGAAACCAACGAGAAATTTTGAACTTGCTCTTTTTCTCTCAAAAATTTAAGCAAGTCTTTTGCATAAATTATTCCTTTGATATTATCTAAATTATCCTCATACAACGGGAGCCTTGAATGACCTGAATCTGTAATAATTTTCATAACTCCTTCCAAGGACGTATCGACAGAAACTGCCGAAATATCAACTCGCGGAGTCATGACCTCGCGCGCCATCACTTCTCTAAACGAAACAAGTCCGTGAATTAATTCTTGTTCATCCTCTACGATTGTTCCTTTGGCAGCACTTATGTCGGCTAATTCGCTCAATTCAGAATTTAAAATTGCTGTTTTGCGTGCATCGGGTTTTATTCTTGAAAAAACAATTCTGATCAAATCTGAAAGCACTTTTGCAATTGGAAAAATCAAAATGCTCACCCAATAAAGCGGTATTGAAATAAACTTAGCAAATTGAACCGGGTAACGGGAAGCATAAATTTTCGGAGTGATTTCACCGAAGATGAGGATTAGAATAGTTAAAATAATAATTTGCAGCATGAGTATAAGATCAATCGAAATATCGTGAGCAGATGCTATTTCGATTGCTAAAGTAACAGCAACAATCGAAGCTGCAACATTGATAACAGTATTTCCTAATAATATAGTTACGAGTAATCTTCGAGGATGTTCCAATAAAAGGTGAATGTATCTACCCATCAAATTATTAGAACTTATTTCTTTAAGCCGTTTTTTCTCGATAGAAAATAATGCTACTTCCGAACCGGAAAAGAATGCTGATGATAAAAGTAATACAAATAACAGAAAAAGTTTTGAATACGACTCAGTTTCCAAAAATTAGTTAATCCCCTGTTGTTTACAATATCAATTAAAACGGTAGATCATCATCCGTTACCGCCGAAGATTCTGAACTTGTTTTAGCGTCAGAAAAATCGGACTGTTCCGAACTATCGCTTTTGCTTTCAAGTAATATAATCTTTTCCGAAACAATTTCTGTAACGTATCTTGTGTTGCCTTCTTTATCCTGATAAGATCTTTTTGAAAGTCGACCTTCAACATAAACTTTTTTCCCTTTCTTAAGACCTTCTTTGAAATAATCACTCAGCCCAAAGGAAACCACATTATGCCACGTAGTTTCATTTACCCAATTATCGTCCTTCCCTTTGTAACTGTGTTGAGTTGCAACAGAGTAAGAACTAACCGAAACGTTATTATTGGTGAATCTGTGTTCAGCATCTTGTCCGAGATTACCAATGATCATTATTTTATTCAACGTAAAAGCCATATTTACCTCCTAAATTTTGATTGGATGATAATTGCAACACTAAAATACTAAATAAATTTAAATAAGCAAGACACTTAACTATTCAATGGTAATAATAAAGGCATCTCGAAAAGCATCATTTTGCCAGAGAATATTTCTTACTCTTTCCGCTTCAGTCCTTGTTGAGAACGGAGGAAGTTGAACGACATACAACCTCACTGTATTGCTGTAAGATATGCTCATCTTCCAATCTGTTTTCGTCTGATTTTCAAGAACAAATCTTTTTGCTCTTTCTTCAGAACTAAAAGCGCCAACTTGAACAATAAAGTTTCCCGCTGATTTTTCCGACTCATCCATCTCAGAATTTTGGTTTTCATCCACAGTTTCAAGGTCATAATTCGAGATATCGTCAAACACATAAATATCTTGTTCGTTGCTGTCTTCTGTTGTACTTTCTTTCGTGGAAGAACAACCTATTGCTGTAATTATCAAGAATATCAGAAATGTTGTTGTGAAGTTTTTCATAGTAAAATGGGGATGCAAAGCACCCCCTTATAGTTAATAATAAAAAATATCTAAAATATCTTTAGGAACTTTTGGAATCCCATATTTACCCAAATTTGCACCAGAAATTTCTAGACTTGCCGGCAGTGTTGAAATGTTAATTCCCGGTATTTGAGCACCATAATGATTATTTATTGTATAAATGAATTTATTTGCAATTATTCCATAACCTCTGGTTGTTGGATGGACACCGTCCAAGCTAAATAATCCGCCGGTGCCATAAGCACTTGTGAATTGAAGTCCATCAACACTCAAACCGTTTTGTCTAATATCTCTAAGTTCTCTGTTTACATCTACAAGTGCGAAACCATATTTTCGGGTTTCTCTCCAAATTGTTGCGTTGTAACTGTTTATTACATTCAAAGAATTGATCACTTCCTGTTTATCCAAAATTAATCTGTTTGGCCAAGGATTTTGCGGTGTTAATCCGAAAGGATAATTTGTATCAACATAGGGTGGAACCGGAATACCGTTATCACTATAATATTTGCCTGTTTGATCCCCAAGATAATCAGTAGCAAATGCTGCACTGAGCGGTATTAAGTGCTGAAGAGTAATAAGATCATCCTGCGTTGCTAAACCGATAGGTGGATTTCCTGTACTAAGTTCAAACACTAATCCCTGAACTTGAGGATTTTGTTGCTGCAATTCTTTTAGAGCAAATCCGAGTCCGGGACCAACTGTTGTAAAGAATGGAATAGTCGTGATATCCGGAATATTTGCTACTGCTGCTTTAACTCCGGCTTGTGCCAAAGCTCCCATCAACTGTGCATAAAGTTGATTGAACACGGGTGTAGGAGTGTATGGGAGTGCTCCTCCATAAGCTGCATGACCAAGAATATCGTTATTTCCTATCCATACAGTCATAAATGTCGGATTCAATGAAAGAGCTTGTTGAAGTGCCGTTCCTTGTCCTCTGAGTATCAAGTCAAAGATTGGGTTGCCTGAAAGACTTGTCTCGGAGCTGGTTGCAAGTAAAACATCAGGAAGCAGTGCTCCGGGAATTCCCATATTATTATATGCCGCACCATAATTAGCGTTCAGCGGTTGACCCGGAGTAGTATTAACAGTCGATACAAAAGGAGAAAGCGAAACTACTTCCATTCTTCCACCAAAACCCGGATCACTTATCAACGGCTGCTCGTAAGGTGTTTGAACTTGCTTTGCAATCAAAGCACCGAAAGAATTTACTTGTGATGATTCATAAAGTGCGTTGCTTTGCAGCCCTGCTGTCAAACTATTTCCTATGGATACAAACTTTGAAAAATTTGCAGCTCCGGTAGCTGGTGCGGATGGAGCATTTAGTTCGGTTTTTGTATCGCATCCAACAAAAATTCCGGCTACAATAAGCAGACTAAGTAAAAATTTATTAAGGTTTTTCATAATTTATAATCTCCTCTATCTTAAAACTTAAATGATAAATTAACGCCAAACAAGTGTGCTTCCGAATTATAGACTCCATTAAATGGAGCAAATCCATCAGTATAGCTAACTTCGGAATTATAAATTGTTCGTTCTCTAAATTTCAAATAGAGGTAGGCGACATCAAGAGTGAGATAATCCATTAAATCCAATCCAAAACCAATATTGTAACCAAATCTATCAGCATCCGGAAGAGTAGGTTCAACCAATTGAGATTTTACCGGATTCACATCGTATAAAAGTCCGCCTCTTAAACTAAACCCGGATCCGAAATCATATTCGGCGCCAAGCCTATATATGTAACTGTCTTTATAATCTCTGAGTGCAGAGGAAACCACAGGTTTGTTGTCCTCTCCCATAAATTCATCAAATGTTACTTCTAATTTCTCGTAACTGCTCCAACCTACATATTGGAAATCGAACGAAAGCGTCCAATGCTCATCAGGATAAATTCCGATACCAAATGTTGCATTCAATGGTGTGGTTAGAGGAGCGCTAATAGCACCTTTGGGAATTCTACCTTCGAATTGTGAAGGCGCATCAACAGTTGCATCACCTTCAAATTTTATCTCCGTCTCACTTCTGAATGATGCTCCGAAAGAAAGCATTTCTGTTGGTTTATAAAATGCAGCTACATTAAAGCCATATGCAGTTCCATCGCCTTCGAGATGAATTTTTGCATCGGCATTAAACGGACTTAATCTTTGATATCTTTCAATAATAACATCCCCATAAACAAATGTACCACCGACAGCTATTGAAAAATCCTCTGTCAATTGGTAAGCAATGTTAGCATTGAAGAAGAATGTTCTCACTTCCGTATCGAGTGCAATGTATCTTCCCGGCCAATCGTCCTCCCAAGTTGTTCCTAGTCCAAACGGATTGTTAACGCCGATGCCTACAGCCCAATCTTCGCTAATTCTGTGGGTCAGATAAAAATTAATTGGTGTAAATAATTGATCTTTGACTTTATACTCGTCTACTGACGGAGCGGGTCCTCTAAAAGCTGCATCGGGCTTTATTAAAGAAACACCTGCATAAATTTGTGTTCCATCTAAGCGTGTTAATGCAGCCGGATTAAAATATACAGCAGACGCATCGTTTGCTATGGCTGTAAAAGCACCTGCCATTGCCATTGCTTTTGCACCATGTTCGTTTATTTGGAAACCACTGGAATAGATTTCGCTGCTAATTAAAGCAACAAATAGTAATGGAAGTAAAAGTTTTTTACTCACAGAACCTCCCTCAATTATTATTGGAATGATTGAAAATAATTATTTAATAAAATAAAACCAATAATCCTAATTGTATTATTCAACAATGATGAGAACGGTATTTTTTTCGACGGAAGTGCCAGCTTTTACTTTTACTTCAGTCACTATCCCATCAACCGGCGAATGAATTTCATTTTCCATTTTCATCGCTTCTAAAATAAGCAATGTTTCTCCGGTTTTTACCTCAGATCCAACAGTCTTATTTATTTGAATCACCATTCCCGGCATTGGTGAAGTAATTATTTTCTGTGAAGATTCTGCTTGAACTGCTTTCATCACTTCAATTGCTTTATCCCGCAATCTTGAACGAACAATAGTATCAAAATAATAACCGTCTATTAAAAATCTTAGTTCGTCTTTACCGGTTTTATCAACAGTAACATCGTAAACTTTATTGTCAACACTGACCAAGTACGAATAATCGGAGTTTCTTGATACCTCAAAAGATATGGTTTTATTGTTAATTTTAATTTTTTCTTTGGAGGGAAAAGTAACTTCGTTCATTTTTCCATTTACATAAGCAATGTAGGTTTTACTCATCTATTTGTCCCCACTTATTGCCATCTATGCAAGAATTAATTTTTGGACGAAGTGAAGATTCTTTTTCCGCAAGAAAAGAGCTTAGCAAAATTGCTACCATCTCATAATTCTTCGGAGCTGATTCTTTCCATTTATCCGGCAGTAGGGGAAAAAATTCTCTGGGAATAAAATCAATGTCAAACGTTCCTTTTTGAAAACTTTTTTGAGCTAAAACCCATTTGCACATTTGAATGTTCGTGTTAACTCCTGAAATGTGATATTCACCAAGAGCTCTATCCATTCTGCTGATTGCCTCGGAGCGGTCGAAGCCATGAGCAATTAATTTTGTCAGCATCGGATCATAGTTAAGCGACACTTCTGAGGAAAGTTCAATTCCCCTATCCACTCTGATTCCGGGTCCGGACGGAAGTCTATGATAATTTATTTTTCCCGTAGAAGGCGAGAAATTTGATTCTGCTTCCTCGGCATAAATTCTGCATTCAATAGCATGCCCGTTGATCTTAATGTTTTTCTGTTCGAAAGAAATTTTATTGCCGGCTGCAATTTTTATTTGCTCTTTTACGATATCGATCCCAGTAATCATCTCTGTTACAGGGTGTTCTACCTGCAGTCTGGTATTCATTTCTAAAAAATAAAAATTCTTTTTTGAGTCCATTAAAAATTCTATAGTTCCGGCATTAAAATAATCGACAGCTTTTGCAGCATCGATCGCAGCCTCAGTAATCTTTGCTCGCGTTTTATTATCAACGAATGCTGATGGAGCTTCCTCAATAATTTTTTGATGTCTTCTCTGCACGGAACATTCTCGTTCAAAAAGGTGGCGATAATTTCCATACTCATCTGCAATAACTTGAACCTCTATATGCTTGGGATTTTCAATGAACTTTTCTATATAAACTTTGTCGCTGCCGAATGCTTTTTGGGATTCACTTTTTGCCATCTCCCAAAACGAAAACAACTCTTTTTTAGATTCGACTTTGCGCATTCCTTTTCCACCCCCGCCCGCCGCTGCTTTCAGCATAATCGGGTAACCGATTTCTTCTGCAGCTTTCAGTAATTCCTTTTCGGACTTTATCGGTTTTATTGTGCCGGGAACTATCGGTACTCCGCTTTTCTGCATTATTTCTCTAGCCGAGGTCTTTTCACCCATTGCTTTAACAGAACCTACTGATGGACCGATGAATTTTATTCCGGCTTTTTCCGTCATTTCGATAAATGAAGAGTTTTCGGATAGAAAACCGTAACCCGGATGAATGGCGTCCGCATTTATTTTTTTAGCAAGCTCAATGATATTTTTTCCGTTTAGATAGGACTCTGATGCATTCGAAGGGCCAATGTGATAAGCCTGATCTGCAACTCGCACATGAAGTGAGTTTTTATCAGCATCCGAATAAACGGCAGCCGAAGTAATCCCCATTTCGCGACAAGCTTTAACGATCCTTACAGCAATTTCACCTCTGTTTGCTATTAAAATTTTCTTAAACATTATTACTCAACTTCAACAATTGTGATTCCATCTCCACCTACTTCAATCTTAGCAAAATAATAATTTTTTACGTGTTCATGTTGTTTTAATATTTCTTGAACTAAATTTTTTAAAACACCCGTCCCTTTTCCGTGTAATATTTCCACAAGTTGATTACCCGAGCTGTAAGCTTCATCTAGATATTTAATGACTTCAAACTCGGCAGTTTCCGGTTTCATTCCTCGAATATCAAGTCTAAGATTCTGCAACGAAGTAGTAAATGAATATTGATTATAGCTTTCGCTTTTTACTTTTGGCTTGGAGGATTCTGTAATATCCTTTAACTTGACTTGAAGTTTAATAGATCCCACAAGAATTGTCGCTTTGTTTTTTTCTTTATTAATTTCTATTAGTTCTCCCGAAGTATTAGTATTCCGAACCGAAACGTAGTCCCCTACTTTTACTTCCTTATTTGAACTTGGTTCTTTATCAATATATTTCTCAAACCTTTCATCGTGATTCTTCTTCAAACTCTCAATTTTTTCTTTTGCTTCTCTAATTGTTTCTTTTCTAGCGTTTGATTCACGAATATTTCTAACGGCATTTTCAACAGTTTTATTTATATCTTTTAAGTATTCTTCAGCCTCAAATTTTGTTTTCTCGAGAATTTCTTTTTTCTGAGTTTCTAAATGTTCAACCTTTTGTTCGTACAGATTCGTCAAACCTCTTAATCTTGTGTTTTCAATTTCGAGTTGGTTCAACTTAATTCTGAGACTGTTAGATTTATTTTCAAGATCGATCAATAAGTTTTCTATTTTATTCTTATCCGAATCCATAAATTCTTTTGCCTCGCCAATCAGTTCTTCGGCAAAACCAATTCTTTTTGCAATTTCGAACGCATAACTCGAACCAGGAATTCCTTGATTGAATTTATAGGTTGGAATAAGTTTTTCAGTATCGAATTCCATACTTGCATTTTCGAAACCGTCAATATCATGAGCAAAAACTTTTAGATTACCGTGATGTGTGGTCGCCAAAACAAGTGATCCAGTTTTCTGAAGTTGAACAAGAATTGAGGTCGCAAGTGCCGATCCTTCATTTGGATCTGTTCCTGTACCGATTTCATCTAAAAGAACAAGAGAGTTTTTACTTGCCTCATTAAGAATCGAATTTATGTTGCTTAGGTGTGAACTAAAAGTGCTAAGATCGTCTTCAATTGATTGTTTATCTCCGATATCAACTAAAACGTCATTGAAGAAATGCAAATTTGAATCCGGTCCAGCGGGTATGTGAATTCCCGTAAGTGCAAGTAGCGTCAAAAGTCCTACCGTTTTAAGCACGACTGTTTTTCCGCCGGCATTCGGACCAGTTATGATAATAACCTTATTGTTTCCGATTTGAAGATCGAGAGGGATAGTACTTTTTTGTCCCAGCTTTTTTAAAAGAAGCGGATGACGAGCATTTATTAAGTTTAGCTTTTCATCTTCATTGAAAGTAGGAAAACTTCCGATAATTTCGAGTGAGTACTTTGCTTTCGCAAATATTGAATCAATTTTTGCAATCGAACGAAGTGCTTGTTTCAGTGGTTCTGCTGATTTACCGATATGATTGGTAAGTTCTCTCAGTATTCTTTCAATTTCTCTTTTCTCGGCAAATGACAACGTTAGTATCTCGTTATTAAGTTCAAGTGTTTCTTCTGGCTCGATATACACAGTTTGACCGGTGGAAGATTCAGAATGGATAAATCCTCTCACTTGTCTTTTGTGTTCTACTTTTACAGGAATGACAATTCTACCGTCCCGCTGAGTAGTATATTCTTCTTGAACGAGGTAGGCATCGCTTAACTGTTTAAGAATTTTGTTTACGATTTTTCTAAGCTGGCTTCCTTTTGCAATAATTTCCTTTCTAATCTCCGCCAATTTTGAACTTGCTCTATCACTTATTTCTCCGGACTCGGTAAAAATCTTATTGATGTTATGTTCAAGATTTTTATCTACGAGCAGCGTTTCTTCATACTTGTTTTTAAGTAATTCTGTGCTCGAACTAATATACTGTCTCAACTTTCTTGACACGGCAAGTAGTGACGAAATCGCACGAAGTTCTTTTGTACTGAGAACCACACCTTCTATTTTGGTTTTGCTGAGCGCTTCAATGAGATCGGGAATAAACTCGATCGGCGGATAATCAAATTCTATTAAAGCATCTTTGGCTTCGGTCACCAAATCGCCTTCCTCGACAGCTTCATTTTTTGATTCAAACGGCTGCGAGTTCAGTATTAATTTACTTCCGTTTTCAGTCGAAGTGTAATTGGCAATCATGGACAATACTTTTACGTATTCTAATTGTTCTAAAACCTCAGAGCGTATCACTTTGATTTTCCTTTATGAAAGATGTATCCTGCAGCTCGGGAAGTGCAAAATTCTCCTTTCTCTCAATATAATCCTCAATAAAATCTTTTGCGGTCGAATCAGATCCAAGAGTGAAATCTATTACCGTGGGAACAATGCTGTAAACTTGATTGAAAACCATTGAATCGCCGCGGTCTTCCTGATCAGGAATTCCGAAAATATTTAAAAAAAGTAAGAAACCGCTTATAAAAAAAAGTGTTTGAATCGCACCGGCTATTCCTCCGAAAAGCTGGTTGAAAAACCTGTTTACTTTATCAAGCGGATGCACTAACCTTTTAATTATCGAAAAAACAAAAATTGCAATGATGAAAATAATCAAGCCCGCAAAAAAGTTTGCAAGGTAATCTTCGTTATTGAAGATGGGATTTAAATAAATTCCGAATTCATCGGAATAAGTAAAAGCTAAGTAAACTGCTACTATAAGTCCAATCAATCCTATAAGTTTTCTGACTAGACCGTCCTTATATCCTAAAAGAAATCCAATCAAAAGAATTGCAAAAATTATGATATCCAAATAATTCAACCTGCGCTCAGAATTTTTTCTACAATTTCTTTGATTAATTTACCATCCGCCTTTCCTTTAAGCTGTTTGATTGAAGCAGGCATCAATTTTGCAAAATCCGCTTTTGAAACTGCACCAACTTCGTTTGCAATGATTTTTATCTCCGCTTCAACTTCTTCAGGCGAAAGCTGTTTTGGAAGATATGATTGAATTATTTCCAATTCAGCTTTTTCCTTGTCGGATAGATCTTGTCTTCCTGCATTTTCGTATTGTTCAATTGCTTCTTTTCTTTTTTTAGCGGCGCTGGTTAGAAGATTGATTTCTTTCTCCTCGTTCAATTCCAATTGAGAGCCACTTTTTTCAAATTCCAAAATTAGTGCTCTAATCGAACGAATAGTCTCGAGTCTAATTTTGTCCTTTGATCGCATTGCATCTTTTAAGTCGTAATTAATTTTTTCTTTAAGCGTCATAACTCACCCATTATATAAAAAAAAAGGCAGACCGTAAAATAACTACAGCCTGCCTTAAATGTAAAATAAAATATTTTACTGCTTCAGCATCGCGGAATAATTTATTCTTCGTGCGTCAGCTTTTCTCAGTTCCTGCTGAATATCTGTTACAATGCCCATATCCGAGTTTTTATCGACTCTCAAGGAAACAATTACGTTAGGTAACTGAACTCTTTTTGAATACATAATCGGACGAACTTCTTCCAGTTTAACAAGATTATCGTTAAGCTGAATATTTCCGTTGTTTCCGACCCAGATATATGATATTAATCTTTTGTTCTCAATTTTTTCAATGGCTTCTGCTTCCGGAAGTCTAAATTGTACAAGGACATCAACTTCTCTAAGTGTTGTAGAAACCATAAAAAACAAAAGCAGCATAAAAACTATATCCGGCATAGAAGCTGTTGGAATTTCTTGTTTTGTAGTTGCTCGTTTTTTTTCGAATTTCATTTTCTGTCCTTTAAATTTTTTCCGGTTCTGCTATCGATATACTGATCGGTATTTTTTCTCTCACAACCGAGCTTTCTTCGGGAATAAGATCATCGAATTTTTTACCATAAGTTGCCATTGAATATTCGTCCCAAACCTCGTGATAAGCACCTTTAACCTGATCGAGAGCCTGAATATATAGATTATAATTAGTCTTTCTATCTGTCTTAATAGAAACAACCAATTTCTTGTTTGCAGGTAAATCTATCTTGCTCTTAATTCTCTCAGTAAGATTCTGCTTAATTTGAGGTATTGCAATTGCTTCGCCATTCAATAGTACGTCACCGTTTTCGTTGATTAGCAGAGCAGCCATCCTATCCTTAGAAAGAGGAACAACTTCCTGTTCTTCTGGTGGAAGGTATTCTGGAAGGGTTAGTCCGATTCCGGTATCAACGTCAATAACAGTTGCAACAAGGAAGAATAACAACAAAAGAAAAGCTATATCTGCCATAGAACTCGTTGGAATTTCAGCAGATCTACTTCCTTTCTTTTTTAATAATACCATTTCAATATCTCTTTGATTTAGTTAATTAAGCGTTATTTTTTCATTTCGTAAAGCGCATCTATTAATTCTATCGAACTTTCTTCCATGTCGGCAACTAGTTTGTCGATTCTTGCAACAAACAAGTTATAGAAAAATTGAAGAATAATAGCTGTTACGAGACCGAATAATGTTGTTAAAAGAGCTACTGAAATACCGCTTGCAACAATTCCGGGCGAAATTTGAGCAGCTTCGGAAATAGCATCGAAAGCTTCGATCATACCCTGAACCGTTCCGGTAAAACCAAGCATCGGTGCAATTGTGATAAAAGTGGAAATCCAAATAAGACCTCTTTCGAGAAATCCCATTTCAATTGCGCCGTAAGCCATAATAGCTTTTTCGGAGGCTTCAATACCTTCATCTGCTCTTAACAAACCGGCATGAAATACAGAGGCAATAGAACCTCTTGTGTTTTCGCATAATTTAATAGCAGCATCAACTCCACCGCTGGTGAGTGCTGATTTTACGTTTACAATAAATTTTTTGGTGTTCATTGATGCTCTTGATAACGTCCAAAATCTTTCAATGCTGAACGCTAATCCGAGAACTAAACATGCAAGAATGGGCCACATAAACCCACCACCCTGATTGAATTTTTCCTGTAAGTAGGTAATTACTCCAGTATCTTCCGCTTGCTGGATAACACCGGTAATAAATCCCAACACCTCTGTGATTTGCATAAAAAATATCCTCCGATATTATTATTTTATATTAGTGAAAATCTTTGTAAACGACACAAATTAACTTCAAGAAGATTAACGATTTAAGGAAACAAAGTCAATAAAGAAATTGGGTTTGTAATCGTTAACACCATATTTAACAACAACTTTACTTCATTAACTTAAATTTTGCACCAACAGGAAAATGATCGCTGTATCCGCCTAAATAGCTTCTACCTCCAAATGTAGGAATCGAAGCACCTTTGTAATTTCCTTCTTTAGTTACCATAAATTCTGGTTTTATTATTTCAAAACTGCCGCATACAAATTCGAATTTTTCATTGTCCAATAGTCCCCTCGAAACAATTATTTGATCGAGCATATTCCAATCTCCACGATACAGGTACGTTCCTTCACCATTTAAAAAGACATTTGTGGCTAAATTAAAAAGTTTGAATGAAGTATTTAAATTTTCCCCGCAGAAAAAATCGGCAGTTTCTAAATCTTCAACTATGGAGACATTATTGGGTTCATCATTAAAATCACCAATAATAACAATGTTTATTTTTTCATCGGTTAAGACCAATTCATCAACTCTCTTTTTTAGTGATTGTGCAGCTGCAATTCTGTTTGGCTCCGATCTTTCCAATCCTCCTGATCTTGAGGGCCAATGATTTACAAAAATATAAAACTCTTCTCCACTTATATGCTTCAATTGTACTTCAAGAATTAATCTTGTAGGCCAATCATCGGGAAGCTGCACTTCCAAACCTTGGTGCGATACGTACTCAAATTTTTCTTTATCGTAGAGAAGTCCATTATCAATCCCTCGGTTATCCGGACTTTCAGCATAAGCGATTTCATAATTCCTGGTCAGTTGATTTTTTAATCTTTCTAGTATTCCAAAATTTTCAACTTCTTGAACACCTAAAATATCCGGACTGTTTTGATTGTTCATGAACTCTATTACTTTTTTTAAATTTTCAATTTTTTGGGATAATTTATGTCCGTTCCATTGCTTTCTGCTTAAGGGTAAAAACTCCTCGTCATCAATTGCTGGATCATCCTCGGTATCAAACAAATTTTCAACATTCCAACTTGCCAGGTAAAATGAATCCGCGACCTCTCCTTCTTGAGGATAGATTGATAAAATCGAAGTTAGGAATAGACTGAGAAGAACGATTATTTTCATATGTTAAACTTCCCTATTTGTTTTCCATAATTATATTTTCTAAAATAGGAAAATTGAAACTAAGATTTACACATTAAATACGGTGAAAATTTGGCTAAGAAAAAGACATTTGTAATAATCGATGCTATGGCTTTGGCTTATAAAGCTTATTTTGCGTTTATAAGCAGACCTTTGAGCACTTCAAAAGGTGAACCCACCTCTGCCATCTATGGATTTGTAACTCAGTTATTCAAAATTATCGAGGATACAAATCCCGATTATTTCGCTGTGGCATTCGATTCAAAAGAAAAAACTTTTCGTCATGAAAAATACGAAAAGTACAAATCTACACGTGCTGAAATGCCTGAAGACATGATCCCACAATTGGATAGAATAAAACAGATAATCGATGCATTTAATATTCCTCTTTACATTCTTCCAGGTTATGAAGCTGATGACCTAATAGGTGCAGCAGTAAAAAAAGCCGAGAAAGAAGGAATTTTTTCTTACGCTGTCACACCGGATAAAGATTATGTTCAGCTAATTACGAAAAACATTCATGTGATAAAGCCCGGAAAAAGCAACGAGGATATTTTAATACTCGATGAACAGCATGTTATAAATGAGTTTGGCTTTGAACCAATTAAGATGATTGAATATTTAGCATTGGTCGGGGATTCCTCTGATGATATTCCGGGTGTTGCTGGAATAGGACCTAAAACTGCAGTTCCATTGATTCAAGAGTTCGGTTCAATTGAAAATCTTTATAAAAATATTGAGAAGATCGAGAAAAAAAGCGTTAAGAATAAACTTATTGAATCGAAAGAAAATGCATATCTTTCTAAAGAGCTTGCTACAATAATTACTGATATTGACTTCGAAGTTGATTTTGAAAAAGCAAAATTTACAAAACCCAATTTCGATAAACTCATAAAGTTATTCGCCGAACTGGAATTTAAAAACTTTGAATCAAAACTGACAAAAATTTATAGCAGTGGCGAAAAAGATGAAGATATAGTAATTGAGGAAAACCACGATCAGTTTGATAAAGATAATGTTGAATATCGATTAGTTAACGATGAAAAAGAATTGGACAAACTTGTGAAGCGATTGTCAACATCTAAGTTTTTTGTGTTTGATACTGAAACTGATTCGTTGAACATCTACGCTTTAAATCTCGCCGGAATATCATTTTGTGTTAAACCCGGAGAAGCATTTTTTATACCTACAAAACCAAAGTCCGAAGAAAGTGATTTATTCACAACAGATTTCAGTGATAGGTTCGATACAGAATTCGTTATAAAAAAACTAAAGAATGTTTTTGAAGACGAAAAAATAAAGAAAGTTTGTCAAAACGGTAAATATGATATTGCGGTTATGCGAAATTACGGTATTAGTGTGAATGGATTTTATTTCGATACCATGCTCGCAAGTTATATTCTTGATCCCGATCAAAAACATGGGATGGACGAGCTTGCTAAAAAATATCTTGGTTACACACCAATCTCGATAAAGGAGATAATCGGAGTTAAAAAAGATGCTTCGAAAATTTTTGAGGCTGAGCTTCAACAGCTTTCGGATTATGCATGCGAGGACGCTGATATTACTTTCCGCCTTTACGAGCTTATGAAAAAGGAGCTTGAAAAAGAAAACTTGATGAAACTCGCGGAAGAAGTCGAATTTCCACTTGTCGAAGTTTTGGAAGAAATGGAAAGGTCGGGAATTAGGATAGACCCGCGGACACTGAGATTACTTAGTGAAAATCTTCAAGACATGCTTAATGAAATTACCGAATCAATTTACGATTATGCCGAGGAAGAATTTAATATAAATTCAACAAAACAACTTCAGACGGTTCTTTTCGAAAAATTAAAGCTTCCTCACACAAAAAAAACCAAGACCGGTTATTCAACTGATGCTTCATCTTTGGAAGGACTAAAAGGAGAACACGAAATCATTGAGTTGCTGCTTGATTACAGACAGTATTCAAAATTAAAATCTACATATGCTGATGCGCTTCCGAAAATGGTCGAAAAAACTACGGGCAGAATCCACACGAGTTTCAATCAAACAGTAGCGTCAACAGGAAGACTTTCTAGTCTGGATCCCAACCTTCAAAATATTCCGATCAGAACCGAGTTAGGAAGAGAAATTAGAAAAGCTTTCGTACCGACAAACAAAGATTATGTTCTTCTAAGTGCGGATTACAGCCAGATAGAATTACGCATTATGGCAAGCATCTGTGAAGATGAAGCATTAATAAAAGCATTTAAAAACGAAGAAGATATTCATAGAAGCACCGCAGCACATGTTTTTATGGTTGACCCAAGTGAAGTTACTCCGGATATGCGCCGTAAGGCTAAAGAGGTTAACTTCGGAATTCTTTACGGAATTGGACCTTTCGGGTTGAAGAACAGACTAGGAATTACACAAACTCATGCAAAAGAAATAATTGATACTTATTTCAACACTTTCAAAAACGTAAAAAAATTTATGGATGATGCAATAGAAAATGCAAAGAATAAAGGTTACGCTGAAACTTTACTTGGAAGACGCCGTTACTTAAAAAACATTGGAAGCAGCAATCGTGTTGTAAGACAATTTGAAGAGAGAGTTGCAATTAATATGCCTATTCAAGGAACTGCTGCAGACATGATTAAAATTGCAATGATAAACATCCACAACGAGTTTAGAAAACAAAACTTAAGATCGAAAATGGTCCTCCAAGTACATGATGAACTCGTATTTGATATCTATAAAAAAGAACTTGAGGATGTTAAACCGATGGTGATTGAACTAATGGAAAGCGCAATGCCGCTTAAAGTGCCCATAAAAGTTGATACCGGTATTGGTGTCAACTGGCTCGAAGCTCATTAGTTTTAATCGAAAACGAAGTAATAGATAAGAACTCCAAAATTGATCTGCAGTAGTGCAAATGCAGCAGCGCTGAATACATCATATCTGTCCGTATCTTCCAAATATTGCTTATCCCGAGTTTTAAGATAAGTATCATAGGAATCATCAGCTTTCATCTTAAAGTACGCCGCTGAAGCGCCAAAAGTTACTGCAGTGCCGAAAAGAGCTTTGAACCAAAACGTTTCTATAAAATTTGCTGATGGCTCAATTCCGGTAAACTTCAGTTCGATGTTTGTGATTAGTTTTAGTTCCTCTACCGGCAAACTCTTAGAATCGAAACCATCTTTAAATATTTTGTATTCATTTGATTTTGGGATGAAAGCCAATGGTGTCCTGCCGATAATTGAATAATCATCCGATACAACTGCATCATGAGGTTTTGAGTTTAGCGTAATTCTATCTTTAAATTTATATTCTAACACGATAGGTGTTTCAGAGCTGACAATAATTGTATCTGATATTTTTTGTGGATTAAAAATTCTGTTCGACTCAAAAATTTCCAAGTAATAAATACCAGGTTTAGCTTCTGTCTCCGCTCTCCCATTTCCCATAAAATTATCGTTTATGAAGATAATTGATGATTCAACATTAGTAATTATTTCTATATTCTGTGTTTGAGAAAATATGCTTAAAGGAAGCAGCAATATGTAAATTATTTTTCGCATTTCATTCTGCAAACTTATATGCGTGAATTTCTCCTTTATCGACACCGAAGTAAATCATATTATTATAATAAATCGGCGTCATTTTTACTCTTCCTCTAAATTCTATTTGTCGGAGCAATTTTCCGTCCTTTTTGCTTCTAATCTCGACTTTATTTTTTTGGTTTACTTGAACTAAAATATTATTGAACAATAGTGGAGGCGTATTATATAATCCGTCCGAAATAGTCTCCCAGTTTAGTGCTCCATTTTCTTTTTCGATCGAATAGAGCGTTCCGTTCAAATTTCCAATATATACATACTTTTCATCAAGAGAAGGAACTGATTTGATTTTACCGCCTGTTAGAAATTTCCATACTACTTGACCCCTTATAAAATCAACACAGTAAAATATTCCATCGTTGTCACCTAGAAAAACCTTGCCATTTTCTATAATTGCTCCGCTTTCAAAACCATTCGATATTTTTTTTCTGTAATTAAGTCTGCCGTCAGAAATTCGCGCAGATATTATTTCACCGTTTTGATTTGCCCAGAATATGTTTGTTGAATCGCCGGCGGGATCAAAAAAAGTTTGAACTTTCGTCTCGATTTCATAATCAATCTGACCGATATAATTTATCTTAAGAAGTTTACCGCTGTTTGTTACTATAAGAATTCCCTCATCGGTTTTCACCATCTCGTTTTCAACTGCTTCTTCAAGTTCGACTCGACTAATAATATTTGCCCGCAGAAAATCGTAATAAAGAACTTCGGATTTCTCCGATTCCGAAATATTATTCAAATAAAAAAAACGTTTTCTGTAAACCACCGGAGCTATCGGGACTTCTCCATTCTCCTTTTCAACTCCAATTTCAAGACCTGTATTTGCATCGATACAATATATTCTACCGACTAAAGTAGGGACAAACAAATATCTATCTATTGCAGATAAAGTCGTGTTGTCATAGCTCCCAATAGTTGAAGCATCCCAAACAAATTCAAGTGAATCACTTACATTAATTGGATGATAAAAATTCCGTTGAGACGAACCGCCAAATTGTTCAATGCTATTTGTATTTCCCGGTATTCCCTCCAGAAGAATCAGTTTTGAACAAGATACCAGGAACAACCCGGCAAAAAATATTATAAAAAGTTTTTTCAAAAATCCCACCCAAAGAAAAACTGATAAAATAATCTAGGTTGAAGCCGCTTAAAATC
The DNA here is from genome assembly GCA_964499285.1 of uncultured Melioribacteraceae bacterium. GTDB lineage: Bacteria > Bacteroidota > Ignavibacteria > Ignavibacteriales > Melioribacteraceae > JAGFIY01. The sequence goes on along the minus strand of CAZCLA010000001.1, from coordinate 55,553 downwards.
ATCTTCAATTTTCTTTCCTATATCATAACGGAAAGTGACGACGTTAAAAAAGTTTATTCTCAAGCCGACACCAATGCTCCCCAAAGTTGTTTCATATTCATTATCCCAAGCGCTACCGGCATCAAAAAATGCCGCGCCTCTTATGCTTGAAAACCCAAGTCCGAGAAATGGAAAATTAATGACAAGTTGATCGATTAGCGGAAATCTCAGTTCGAGTGAAGAAATCCACAATTTTTCACCTCTAACCGACCATCGCGGCCAGCCTCTTAAATCCCAGCTCCCGCCGCCAAAATATCGGCGAGCATTCTTGCCATGATTTGCATAGAAAGAAAGTCTTGCAGCTAAAGCTGATCGAAGAGAGAGTCGGAAGTACTGCCTGTAATCGGCAATAAACGAATAATAATTTTCGTTGCTGAACTTAACATCGCTTGTATAGCCAAGCAAAAACCTGAATCTCGTGCCGTCGAGCGGACCTGTTGGTCCCCAAAGTGTATTATCATAAATCCAGGACAAACTGTTAGAAACAAGCACAGACTGCCTTGGAATAATTGACTCAGACAATTCTTTATCCGAGTTAGCAAAAGTTACATTTGCTTCGAGTCTCTGAAAAGTTGAAACCGGATAAATAAGGGAAAAGAATCCACCGAAACTTCTTTCATAAAAGAAATCGTCAGATTCACGAATGTCATAACGCCTGCCGTAAAAGTTAAAAATTCCGAAACCATAATTTGTTTTTCGGCTGAAATTAATTTTTGATATTGATAAGTTAAAACTTTTAAGAAATTCACTCTGAACCTCTGCCGTGTTGTAAAGGAAGAATATATAACGGTCATTCCCGAGTAAATCAGAGATTGAGAATATAGCTCCTCCCCTTGCACCGTAAACCGGATCCGCAATAATTTGCGAAAAAGCATAATCGAGAGTGTACTCTTTTTCGTAATGAAGTTTGTCAAAGTCTGCTATCTGTTCCACACTTTTTGCGTTCCAAATCGGGGGTGGTTTATTGAAATCAAATGCAACTCTCACGAGTTGAGAATCCGATATTGAATTTATATTCAATGAATAAAACTGGAATGATGATTTTTCGAATGCAGATGTCACGATTGTAGAATCATTTACAAAATCGAAGTCAAATATACTAGTTACAAATCGTGTCCGCTGTTTCATACTCACAGGCTGCTCATCTTGTTTTTCAATTTCCCAAATATTAAATGCACCGTCATAATCCGAACTGAAATAAAGTTTAGAATAATCCGATGAATAATGAGGTTGATTTGAATTTGCATCAGCATAAGTGAGATACTTGAGTTCACCGTTTATTAAACTGTATTCAAACAAATTGTACTTCTGACGATACTCTCCACCGGTTCGATCTGATGAAAATATAATTTTATCATTTTCCCTATTAAAGATTGGTGTCACATCCGAGTAGTAATCGTTAGTTATCCTCTGAAGATTATGGGAAGCAAATTCAAAAACATATAAATCACTGAAGCCTTTTTTATCGATTGCTGAAAAAACCACGCGCTTTCCATCTGTCGAAAAATTTGGTGATTCAATTGAAATTAATTCTTCCCAATTATATGTATCGATAAGCTTCTCTTCAATAAGTGAATAAAGATGAAGCACATCGGAACCACCCATCTTTGTTACGAAAACCACTTGATCGCCATGGATGTCAATCGAATTTTTGAGGGCATGAAAAGCTTCAAAAATTTCCTCTTTTTCACCGCGAAGAATCAAATCCGGCTCAACATAATTTTTAGATTCCGGCTGATAAGGCAGATTAAATAAAGATGTGTATCCTGTTCTGTTTCCTATAAAAACAATTGAAGTTGTCGAATCTGTTTTGTGTATTCTTGGAGAAAAATTGAATCCGAAATTTGTCAGCTTTTTTGAATCAATGTGATGTGGAGTTTTATCAGCAAACAATGGATAATATTTCTGTTTTACATAAAATATCCATTTATCGTCAATTGTTTCAATTGATTCACCTAAAGTATAAGAAACAACATCATTGAAATTTCTGAACCTCCAAAAATTTTCCATAAACTGTAAGATTTTATGTCCACCGTATGTTTCGGAAATAAATTGCAGAAAAATCTGTCCTTCTTTATACATCAAAAACGAACCGTAAATTCGATTGATATCCTTTAAAGAAAAAAAGTATTCATTTGTAACTGCATCACGAAGCATCATCTCTGCTTGTGTGTCCCAGCGGTAAGACCAATACTCTGCAAGACCTTCAACAAACCAAAGAGGCGGAAGATGATCGGCTCTAACTCTGTGATCGCGAAGGTTGTTCAAGACTTTGCTTGTCATAAAAACATGCACTAGCTCATGTCTAATTACATGCCGAAATTGCTCGATATTACCCAGGTATGGAATGACCACCCTTCCTTTTAGAAATTCAAAAAAACCACCAACACCTTCCGGAATAAATCCGGGGGTAATATTTGTCTGCTGAAAATGAATGTGAGTGTTGTAAAAAATTAGTGGAATCGTCGTAACGACGACGTGATCAAATTTAATCTGCAATTCTTCGTAGGCTTCTTCAGCATAATAAGCCCCTATCTCAGCCATTTGCTCGAACTCGCCATAATAATAAATGTTGAAGTGTTCTGTCTTTAGGAGTTTCCATTCGAATTCGTCGTATTGAATTTTATTTCTCCCGAAAAAAAATAATTGAGCTTGGATTGAAGAAGTAAGCAGAAACAAAGAAATGATAAATAATATTGTTGGTTTTTTTTTCAAAATCTATCCGGTATTTTGAAAACAATAATTGATAAATCAATATTCAAATTTAAATCCTAACAATATGCTCGGAATTAAATTACACAGACTAAATAAAATATTGTCTGCCGGAAATCAATGTAAAAAAAACTATCCTTCTTTTTATCGTTGAATTTTCAATTCTTTGTCCGAAAGATTCGTTCAGTATTATCAGTAACGTTTTTTTCGAAGAATTGCGTTAAGGCAGTTCTGATTTCCTCCTCTGAGGAATAGTTCAAGCACTGTTTCGCAAGGTTTTCAACATCGCTGTATTTTATGCTTCTAACTATTTTTTTAACTGTAGGAACCGAAGCTGCTGAAACACTGATTGAATCCATACCCAGTCCCACAAGCAGAGGAACAGCAAGTGGATCAGCCGCCATCTCACCGCAAATGCTTACTTTTGCTCCCCCGGATTTTGCATTATCAATTAAGTGATAAATTGTGCGTACTATTGCCGGATGAAACTCCTGATATAAATTATTAACGATTTCATTACCTCGATCAACTGCAAGGATGTACTGAATTAAATCATTTGTGCCGATACTAAAGAAGTCAACCTCTTTTGCAAATTCTGAAGCCATTATTACCGCTGAAGGAACTTCGACCATGATTCCGAGACTGATGTTTTCGTCATATGAAGTGTTTGCAATATTAAGCTCAGCTTTGCATTCCTCTACATATTTTTTGAATATTTTAATTTCTTTAAGCGAAGTAACCATAGGAATCATAAACTTAATATTTTTGTGAGTACTCGCCCTTAGAACTGCTTTTATTTGTGTTTTGAAAAGTTCTTTGTTGTCGAGAAGAAACCTAATTCCGCGCCATCCCAAAAATGGATTTGGTTCTTTAACGTCAAGTGGAAAAACTTTATCGCCACCGATATCAAATGCTCGGATAATTACTTTTTCAGGATAAATTTTTTCGGCAAGATCGGAGTAGATCTGATATTGTTCTTCCTCATCGGGGAAATGATTTAATCCGTCAAAAAGCTGCTCGGTTCGAACAAGTCCAATTCCTTCTGCTCCGTTTTCAAACATTAGGAGAAGTTCTTCTGAAAGATCTAAGTTGCCTCGGATAATTATTTTTTTCCCGTCTATAGTTTCAGCCGGCAAATCCCTCAATTTGGATAGCTCTTCGTTGTAAGCGGATAGCCGCTCCATCTTTTCAAGATAAAAATTTCTTTGTTCGTCGGTAGGATTTACAATTACATAACCATGGTAGCCGTCAATTATCAATTCATCATTTTCATTTATGATTGTTGATGCGTCGTGAACGCCGAGTACAGCCGGAAGTTTAAGTGATCGTGCAACAATTGCCGCATGAGATGTTAAGCCCCCCCAATCAGTGATATAGCCTTTCACATTCGCTCGTGAAAATAAGACCGTATCGGCAGGAGTGATTGTGTTCGTCACGACAATTACTTCATCCTTAATTCTCGAAATCCATTTTTTCTTTCGAATATTTCGGATGATTCTGTTTTTAATATCCTCAATATCCTGAGATCGTTCCTTCATATATGGTTCTTTTGAATCGATCATAATTTTTTGATATTTGGATATTTCGTCATCGACTACGAATTCAGGTTGAATTTTTTCTTTTTTGATTCTTGCATGGATAGTATCAATCAAATATGGATCGTCCAGGATCATTATTTGAGCTTCAAAAATTGCTGCGCGTTTTTCCCCAAGTTTATCAACAGCCAGCCCGAAAATTTTCTTAAGTTCGGACTTTGATTTTTCGATAGCTTCATCCAAACTTTTAATAGCTTGATCAACATCAGTTATCGGTTCTTTTGAGACTGATTCAACTTCCTTTTTATACTGAAATGCGTTGGCGATATAAACACCTGGTGCAGCAGGAATTCCTTTCAAAACATTTTTATATTTTTCATCGAGTTTAAAGTTCATCAAACCCACGCTCAAAGTATGATTTAATCTCTCTTAATGCTTCATGTTCATCGGTGCCATCAAATTTTAATATCAGTCTCGAACCTTTTGCAGCAGCTAATGTCATAACACCAATTATGCTCTTTCCGTTTATTGATAACCCATCCTTTACAATAAAAAATTCCGACTTAAATCTGGATGCTAGTTTTACAATTGTTGCAGCGGGACGAGTATGAAGCCCAGCATCATTTATGATTTTTACTTCTTGTTCAATCACTAATTTTTTCTTCCGCTAAGATCATTAACCAACCAAACTAGAGTCTCTTTGTATTTTGAATTCTTAATTGGATTAAGACTTTTTACTGCTTGCATGTTAAAATATAATATTTCTTTTTCAGTATCGTCAAGTACTCCCAGTTTTTCGTACAATTTTTTGAATTTAGGAACATCTTTCCTTTTAACTCCATGATTATCGATAAACCCTTTTAGCAGTTTTTTATCCTCTCCCTTAGCATTTTGGATCGCTTTTAGGAATAAGAAAGTCTTCTTGCCTTGCACTAAATCTCCACCAATCATTTTTCCGAATTTATCTTCCGAACCAAATATATCAAGCAGATCATCTCGTAATTGAAATGCCATACCAGTGTTTAGTCCATAATTTTCAAGAGCTCGAACTGTTATTAAATCACCTCCGCCTAATCTACCTCCTATTGAACAGCATACTTCGAGAAGTGCGGCAGTCTTTTTCTTTATCATTGTCAAGTAATCATCTATTGAAACCTTATCCGAGATTTCAAAAGCTTCATCGTAACTTTGTCCCTCGCAGACTTCAACAATACCTTGTGTAAATGTGCCGATAACTCTTTTATTATTTTCAGAGCAATCTTTTAGTAAATAATTATAAGCATGTGCAATGAGATTATCACCAGTTAAGATCGCAGTGTTCGAATCATATTTTTTGTGCACTGTTTGATTATTCCTTCGTTTATCGGCGTTATCCATAATATCATCATGGACGAGTGTGAAATTATGAAACAACTCAACAGCAATTGCCGCATTTTTTACTTTATTAACATTGCCTCCCGCGGCTCCGGCAGATAACATCACCAAAATCGGTCTTAGTCTTTTTCCTCCGCTTTTCATAATATAAGCAGATGGATCGTATAGTGTCCTCGGCAGCTTATTTTTGAACAATTTCTGAAATCTTTGTTCAAGTGATTTTCGATATTTTTCATAAAGAAGTTGGTTCATCATAAAATTTTGCTCAATAATAATCTGATACTTCGATTAATTTTTGTCTTCTAAGTTCTTCCAAGTTTTTAGAATTAGTTAAATACATTATCTTTTTTATCGTTGAAATCCATTCTTCAAGGAATTTAATCAGTTTTTCTGCCCCATTATTTTTTAATATTCGAAAAAATGTTCCGGCAGAAGCAGCTAGATCCGCACCAAGAGCTATTGATTTGGCTGCATCGAATGCATTTTTTATTCCGCCCGAACTGATTAAAGTAAAATCAAAATTCTTCTTCAATTTAAATACCTCTTTAACACAGAATGATGTCGGCAATCCCCAATCCCAGAAAAGTTCATCGTCGCTTTTATTATTGCGTAAATATTCAACTGCAGACCAACTTGTGCCTCCCGCTCCCGAAACATCAATTCCGCTGACACCAATTCCCAATAATTTTTGGGCTGCTTCTCCACTGATTCCACTTCCAACTTCTTTTACAATCACAGGAATAGTGATTTTCTTGATTAAACTTTCCAAATTCATTAATAGTCCAGCAAAATTCGGCTCCCCGCCTCGTTGAACTAATTCCTGAAGAGGATTAACGTGAATTACCAAAGCATCCGCTTCAAGCGAATCAATAATTAGATAACAATCTTCCAGTTTGATTCCTTGAGCAACCTGAGCCGCTCCAATATTTGCTAAAACCGGAACATTTGGTGCTGCTTCCCTGATAATAGAAAATGATTTTCGTTTCGTTTTATCCTCAATCATTGCGCGTTGACTTCCAGAACCGATCGGAATATTTAAGTGTTCTGCAACCTTTGCAAGTTCGCGATTGAGGACTATTGATTCATCAACCCCACCGGTCATACAAGATATTATAAATGGTGCAGAAATTGTTTTATCAAAAAACTTTTGCGTGATGTCAATTTTATCTAGAGTCAGTTCGGTAATTGCATAATGTTTAAAATCATAGTACTCGAACCCTGTGGTTTTATTTCTAAAATCTGCATTGTTTGTGCTGCAGATTTCGATGTGGTCTTTTTTCCTTTTTGTAACTTCGTCGCTGCTCATCACCAAAGAATGGATTAAAATTAAATAAAGATAAGAAAATTACTGTTTATTAACTTATCTGCTTTTTGAAAATGTCTTAATTATTTTTCCTTTGTAAAATATCTTTGTCACTTCTCTTTTTTTTCTGACGGCATTAATTATATACATTTTATCTGCATTCAGCAGGTGCTCTATGGTTAGAACCTTTTCGTTCCATTTATTTTGTTCAATCATGAATTTTCGATAGGTCCCAGCAAGTAAACCACATTTTATGGGTGGAGTATAAATATCATTGTCTAATTTAATAGCAATATTTGAAATTGCACCTTCTGTCAATTCATCTCGATTATTTAAAAATACAACTTCATCAAATCCATTTTCGACAGCTTTTCTATATTCTTTATCATATAGTTTTCTATTCGTGGTTTTGAAATAAAAAAATTTTTGCTCCGGATTCGTACGAATATCAGAAATTATTATTCTATGTTCATTATGTAAATCTTCAATTTCAGTTATTTCGGATTTAAGATCACCCCATTTTGAGAGAAGAATTTTGTACTTAAATTTTTTCCCTTTCGGAAGACATTTGATTTCAATATTTATTCTATTCAATATTTTTTGTCGATCAAAAATAAATAAAAAGTAGTCAGATGTTTTCTTCATCCGATCGAGATGAAATTCGATTAAATCAATTGAATTTTCTTCGACAAGCATCGATTCAAATATTTCAAAATAATCTAATGACTTGGTCAAAAAATTTGATTTCAAAATCGATTCGTTCCATTCTTCTTCCTCTTTACTGTCCCACACAATTCCGCTGCCTATTCCAATCTCACTCATATTTGTTTTGAGATTTACTTCTAAAGTCCTTATTGGAATGTTAAAAACAGTTTTGTTGCTGCTTAAAAAACCGATTGCCCCCGTATAAATGCCTCGTCTGCTTGATTCTAGTTCGCGAATTATCTCCATAGTACGTAATTTTGGAGCTCCGGTTATAGATCCACAAGGAAATAAAGCCTCGATGATCTCAGCAAGATTATTCTTAGCTAATTCTCCAATAACACCTGATGTCATCTGATAAACCGATTCATATTTTTCAATCTTATGCGGATCAATAACTTTAACACTTCCGGTTGTACAAATTCTTCCAAAATCGTTTCTAATCAAATCAACAATCATTATGTTTTCCGCTCTATCTTTCTCAGAATCATAAAGCATATTTAATTTTAATTTATCTTCCTCAAGATTTATCCCTCTTGAAATAGTTCCCTTCATCGGACGGGATAAAATTTTACCATTCTCAATTTTGAAAAATAGTTCGGGAGAGATGGAGACGATCAGTTTTTCTCCGCAATTTAAAAGTGATGTATAATTTGCAGACTGATTAAATATCAAACCTGTAATTGCACCGATCAGATTTCCGTTTAAATGGAATTTCGTTTTAAAAGTATAATTAACCTGATATGTGTCCCCTAGTTCAATATAATTTTTGATCTTTTGTATCGATTCTTTGTAAATTGATTCTTCTATGTCAAAATGCAGTTCATTAATCTGCCAATCGATTTTCTTAAGTAAATTTATCGCTGAAGAATGATCTATCGAATTGGAATTGTACTCTTCAAAATCATTGGTGCAATAAAATTCCATAAAGGGGAAATCACTTTTATCATTGATTAGATTAATTAATCTCTCCTCAAATGCATATCCTGTTTCGTATGCTAAATAGCCATAGCAGAACCTGAATTCATTTTTTAAATCATCCAGTTTTCTAAAAGAATGTTTAACATTTGAAAGATTATTTACGGTTAATGATTCTTGTGGATTTTTAAAAAGTAGAGTTATTTGATCTTCTTTAACCGGTGGAGAATAAAATAAAGAAGATCCCGGATTTTCAATCACAAATTTTATTAAAGATATTAGATCCATTAGCTGAATAAGTTAAGGTCATCAAATATAGTTTCTTTTATTATTTTGCACTAATTTTGTTTAATTATCTCAAACAGCCGAGTTAAAAATGCGGAGACCTAAATTAAGTTTTTGGCAAATATGGAATATGAGTTTCGGATTCCTAGGAATCCAATTTGGATTCGCCCTCCAAAATGCAAACGCAAGCAGAATATTACAAATTTTTGGTGCGGATGTTCATGAGCTTTCGTGGTTCTGGCTTGTTGCCCCTTTAACAGGATTAATTGTTCAGCCGATAATCGGTCATTATTCCGACAATACCTGGACTAGATTGGGAAGACGAAGACCATATTTTTTAGCAGGCGCAGTAGCTGCAAGTCTCGGTTTGGTGCTTATGCCGCGAGCCGATATTTTTATTGCCTTTCTCCCGCCTTTGTGGGTTGGAGCCGGGCTTTTAATGATTATGGATGCATCAATAAATGTTGCTATGGAGCCATTCAGAGCACTTGTTGCTGATAAACTACCCTCGGAACAAAGGACACTAGGTTTTTCAGTTCAGACCGTATTAATAGGAATCGGAGCAGTAATTGGTTCGTGGCTGCCTTACATTTTGACTTCCTGGCTTGGAGTTTCAAACGAAGCTCCCGAGGGTTCGGTTCCTACAAATTTGATCTTATCATTTTTAATCGGCGCTGTTGTGCTGATTAGCACTATCGTTTTAACCGTTTCAACAACTTCCGAATATTCTCCGGAAGAACTAGAAAAATTTTCTGACGAAGAAACTGAAGTGGATGAATCCGAAAAGAAAAGTATTTTTGATATTTTTTCAGATTTTAAGAATATGCCGCTGACAATGAAGCAATTGAGTTATGTCCAATTTTTCAGTTGGTTTGGTTTGTTTGGAATGTGGGTCTTTACAACGCCGGCAATTGCTCATCATATTTTTGGATTACCTCTCTCGGATACACATTCGAAAAATTATCAGGATGCCGGAGATTGGGTCGGGGTTATATTTGGAGTTTACAATGCAGTTTCTGCAGTTTTCGCTTTTTCACTTCCGGCTATTGCTGCAAAAATCGGTCGAAAAAAGACACACAGCCTCTCTCTAATAATTGGCGCTATTGGATTACTTTCGATATACATTGTCCCCGATAAATACTGGCTCATACTTTCTATGTCATTTGTCGGAGTAGCTTGGGCAAGTATTTTAGCAATGCCGTATGCCATACTTGCAGGTTCTATTCCTCCGAAAAAGATGGGTGTTTATATGGGAATATTCAATTTTTTCATCGTGATTCCACAAATAATTAATGCTATTATTGGCGGACCGATTGTTAAATATTTATACGGCGGGAATCCCGTGTATGCATTATTAACGAGCGGCGTTTCATTCTTGATTGCGGCAATTTTAGTTAACAGAGTAAAAGAGGTCGATTAAGATAAATATTTTCTCATAATCGGACGGCTTTCTGATCTACGCATTTCTTCCTTAAAACCGTTTTTCCTGAATGAGGAAGCCAAACCCGTCCAAGCAAATGTATCGGGATATTTATTTGATTTATCCACCGGATAACCTTCAAGAATTTTTATCCTTTCCTTTCTTGCAATTTTTTCGACTCGTTTAATAAGTTTAGTTGCAATTCCACGATTTCTGTATACTTTATGAATGTAAAAACACACAATCGATAATACTTCAGCATCATCAATTGGTTTCAGTATTCGAGAGTTATTTAGCCTCGGCAACTCACTTCTTCTCGCAAAAGAACACCAGCCGACGGGATTGTTTTCGTGATAAGCTAAAATGCCAGGCGATGTTTTGGTCTTCACTAGTTTTCTCATCAAGTTTTTATTCTCGGTGCCCTTATTCTTTTCAAATTCTTTTGAAGTCATACGCCAATACATACACCAGCAGCCCCCGCATGCACCTTTTTCTCCGAACAACTTTTCAAAATCACTCCAATTTGCCGCACTCAAATTTTTATAAGTCAAATTCAATTTTAGCCTCCTCAAAAAAACTTAACTGTTTCTCGGAGCCGGAGAATAATTTTTCGTGTGATAAGAGCCATTCCTTGCGCTTCAATCCACCTGCGTAACCGGTTAGCTCATTATTCTTTCCGACAATTCTATGACAGGGAATAATGATCGGGATAGGATTTTTTCCGTTAGCATTGCCTACTGCTCTGACTGAATTTTTATCGCCTAATCGAAAGGCAATCTTTTCATAGGAAGCAGTTTCACCATAAGCGACTTCACTTACAATATTCCAGACATTTATCTGAAAATCGCTCCCCTCCGGTGCAAGCTCAAGATTGAACTCCCTAAGTTCTCCTCTAAAATATTTACGAAGCTGATCTTTACATTTTTCGATTATCGGATTGACATCAGAAAAAATTGTTTGATGTGAATCAAGAAAACTAATATTTATTATTGCGGTATCAGAAGCCGAAATTCTTAGACTACCTATCGGTGATGCTATGTCATGCTTATAAACTTTTACGTCAAGCATTTTCCCTCACAAAAATTTTATTGGAATCTCCGGTAAACTCCCACAACAACTCCAACTAATTTAAATCCAAAATGAGTCTTAGAAATAATGATCGGTTTATATTCCGGATTTTCGGAATGAAGTTCTATCTTGTTTTGATTTAAATAATACTTTTTAACAACAGCAGAATCATCCAACACGGCTACGACTAGCTTACCATTTTTCGGAAATAAATTTGGATTAACGATCACGATATCTCCGCTGAAAATATATGCATCTTTTAAACTATCCCCTTTTATCTTTAACAAAAATGATTCCTTAGGCATATAAGCAATCGAAGGAAGAAGTACATTGTCAATAGAGTCGGGATAAATTGTGAGCGGATTGCCGGCGGCTACTTCTCCTAAAACCGGTTTGGGTGAAAAAATTCTGTCTTCAATGTTTACTGAAATACCACGTGCTGATTTTGGATTTCGATTTATATATCCCTTCTTTTCCAAGGAATTTAGATGCTGCTGAACAGTAGATCTATTGGATAAATTTAGACTTTCGGCTAACTCTGCAAGTGTCGGAGGCATCTCGAATTTTGCTTTGTGTTCGATTATTTTTTCTAGAACTTCCTTTTGACGTAAAGTGATATCAGATTTCATAATAACCATACAAATGTATGGTTCAATCTACAAAAATATTCACCATCTCACAAGATGAAATTTAAGTGATGATTATGCAAAAATTCGTTTAAGCGAATCGACTAATTTATCATGCAGAACCGGTTTGGAAATAAAATCGTTGAAACCGGCTGCAATAAATTTAGCTTTATCACCGGGAAGGACATAAGCAGAAACTGCGATTACCGGAACATCCTGATACGCAGGCATTTTTCTTAAGATATGAAGTGCATCAAGTCCGTTGTACTCTCCTTGGAGATTTATATCCATCACAATAAAATTAAAACTCTTTGATTTTAGAAGCGGAATCGCTTCTTCAAAACTTGCGCAGAATTCGACACTTTTTAAGTCTTTCATCTGAACTTTAAAAAGAATTTGCGAGTCAACCTGATCTTCCACACAGAGACAATTCAGTTCTGAAAGATCGAGTTCTTCAAGCTTGTCAATCTTAGTTTCTGTATCCGATTGAGGCTGAGCGGATTCAGATTTTCCTTTAGCAGATCTTGCTGCCTGAACAGATTTCTCTTTTTGCACTTCATCTTTCTGTTCTTTTAATTTAACTGAATCTTTCGTTTCCTTTTCTGCAAGCGAAACTGTTTTTCCTAAATTTTTTGCTTTGGATTCAACTTCTAGATTTACTGGAAAAACTATTGCATACTCGGTCGGTTCATTATCTTTGTGAAATACTTCTATTTGATCAGCAAGAATTTCAACAAGTTTCCGGGCAAGTCTTATTGTAAATCTGCTTATACCAAAAGCATGTCGAATAATAGATTCGTCAACAGTAAAAAGCTCTCTTAAATTTTTGATCAATCCAGCTGAAACTCCGCTTTTAGAATCTTTTACACTCACAATAAATTCATTTTCGCTTCTCGGATAAGCAGAAAGATAAATTTTCTTTTCTTTGGTCATCTGAATTGAAAACTTCAGAAAAAGTGAAATCAAGGTAAGGAAACGCTGTTTGTCGGAGTGAAAAGTTAAAGAGGAAGAAATTTTGCTGTAATCAAGTTCAACATTTTTCGATTCCAAAGTTTTCTTGATGCTTTCCTCAATGTTAGGAAGGAGTTCGACAAAGTTTATTTCATCTGATGAAATATGGATTTCATTCTGCTCCATATGAGAATATTCAACCGCGGTATCCATTGTTTGGAGAAGCACTTTTTGATTTTCCGAAATGATCGATGCGGCTTCTTTTTGGTCATCACTTGGATTAGGAATACTTTCCATAAGTTCTTGAGTAAATCCTACAATCACGTTAATCGGGGTTAAAAGTTCGTGAAACAAATTTGAAAGAAACGAAGGGTCCAATTTTCCGGTAGTGATTTCGGATTTGTCCAAGCGTCTCATTGAATTTTCTTCGGTTGATTTCAGTTTTTTCAGAATTAATGAAAACGATTCAATTTCATTATTAAATCCGATTTGAGGTGTTGATACAAGATTAACCTCACTCAAAGCCCCTTTAACGTTCTTCATATTGATTATGAACTGTTGTGTATCTTTAGCATCTGAATGAAATACATTTGTGTTTATTTTTGCGCGGTCACCGTCCGATAAAAGACTTAAAAAAGGTCGCTCCTTAAGATCTTCAAAAATAAAACCGAAGCTATCAGTAACAGATTTATTGCAATAGGTTATGAATCCATCCTTATCCGTAAAAATAACTGAATCGCTGGTGTTGTCGAATAATATTTTGTAAATATTAAGTTCCTTTTTGTTTTCGACGTTTTTAGTTACGTTGCGAATAACATTTAGTTGACTTGCTTTATTGTTATAATTAGTGGATACTTTGCTTATTTCCACAAGCACGGAAGTACCGTCCTTTTTCTTGTGACGCCAGGGTCCGGTAAATTCTCCTTCTTTCGATTTTTTATTAGAACTTTCAAGAAGAGTTTGAATATCTTCCGGAGCATACAAATCCGTTAAATCCATCTGTAAGAATTCATCACGTTTATAGCCGTACAATTTTAATGCGGCATCGTTCACATCAAGAAATTTTAGATTTTCAACTTCATAAACAAAAACTGCTTCAAGTGTATTCTTCATAAGTAGTTCGTACATGTTTTCTTTCGATGATTTTTTGCTACTGATATCAGTAATTTCCATAAAGGCTAGGATATACTGATTTTTTCTTACGGAATCTGAAATTTCGGTAATTTTGATTCTCATTTTTTTTAGTTTATCATTTACCGAGAAAGTATGCCAGATATCCACATCATATTTTCTATTTTCAATGTGCAGTTTAATTTTCTTAAATAGATCAGAATCAGTAATCAGTTTTAAATCAGTTCCTTCAAATTTTTGCGTTTGATCTAATTCAAAAATTTCAGAGTATTGTTTACTTACCGAAGCAATGGATAATTCATTATTGATGACAATGTACGGAATGTTTAATTGAATTAACAAAGTGATCCCGGCATCAATTGGCTTTGATGAGGCAAATAATTCCGTTTCCGGTTTTGCAAATCCGATCATTGCAATAACTTCTTTGTTCAAGTCTAATAACGGAATTTCAGTTATTACAACTTTTTTACCAAACTGCTTTTCCAAACTGCCGATACCGTTGTAACGTATTCCTTGTGAAGTTTCCTTTATATAAGAATTTATAGCATTATAAAACTGGGATAAATATGCAGGTAGAAGTTCTGCTTCGCTTTTGTTTTCAAGTTGCTCTTGCTTAAGATTAAAAACAGAAGCAAATAATTTGTTTACAATAACATATTTTGCATCAGGCATCTTTATCCAAAATGGACATTTCAGTTCATCAATTTTTTTTCTTATCCGCTTTTTATCAACCAAAGTAAATGGAAAAGATGCTTTAATATCCGCAACAATTTCAAGAATTTCTTTATTAGTTAAACTTTCAAGTTCGATCGATCCTGTCATTTTTAATTGTGAAACAGTTTTTTCGTTAATCGATTTTCCATCCAACATAGTAAATGAGATTATAAAATTTTGAGAATTATCTACAGTTATCGGAGTGATGATTACCTTAGAATGATCCGTACTTTTTGTATTTCTGAAAGTAATTTCTGCTTCTTCAGTTATTGTTTTCAAATAATTCTTAGATTCTAGCAAAAGTCTTTCCAATGTCTGAATTGATGAACCAGAGAAATAACCCAAAAAGTTCTCACCTTCATTTATTTCAGTAATCAGATTTTTAGCCGCCTCATTATATTTTCTTAATTTAAAATCAGCATCAACAATAAATGATGGCTCAGATAGATTATGAGAAAATATTTGCTCTATATTTGGATCTAATAACATCTTATTTTGCTCCTGGTGTTTGAGTAACAGGATCGGAATATTCTGAATATCCTTGATTAAAAATCGCCCTAATTCTATAGGTATAAGTTACTCCAAAATTCAGTCCTTCATCGATATATTCGAATGTATTTGGTCCGGTTTGCTTTACGACCTGATATTCGGAATCCTGCTGCCAGCTTAATTTCCTTTCAAGGCTGAATCCCAATTTAGGCTCAACAATATCCGTCCACTTAAGTAATATTGAATTATTGGGTCTTGATTCTGAAGTTAAAATGATTCTGTCCGAACCTGATGTTCCGTCAGTGCCAACAGTATTCGAAAAATCGGAGGTCAATTCACCTCTATAAGAACGAACTTTGAAGTAGTATGTAAGTCCGTTATCCGGCAGAATCACATTATCGGCAATTGTGTTTGGAGGATAAGATTTATAAAGGAAAAATTCATCGTTCACACCATCTTGCCTCCACAATTGGAAGCCGTCTTCATCACTTGAATTATCCTCCCAATTCAGTAAGTATAAATTAGGGTCGACTTCCGAAATCCTCAGATTTGTCGGAGCATTGGGCGGAAGTTCGGGAACAATTACAACAGCTTCATTTGAATAATCTGTATAGAAATCATAAGTTGTATAATGTCTGGCTCTATAATAATAAGTATTGCCGGCAACAACTGTATTATCAGTAAATGTTGTTACGTTTGCATCGACTTCTGCAATTTCAGTGTAGGCGCCGCTTGCTCCTCTTTTTCTTTCGATGAACGTACCATTCTCATAAAAAGTATCATCCTTCCATTCCAGTACAACGTTTCTTGCGGTACTGTCAAAAGTTGCCGTTAAATTTTTTGGAGGAGGAATATCTTCCGGAAGTGTTGTCACATTTGCCGGCGTTGACCATTCACTTTCCGATGTACTTGTGAATGATTGGACACGATAACTGTAGGTTGTATTAGCAGTCAAACCCTCATCCAAATATTCCTTATTCGAAACAATTGCTATTTGTCTATAATCAGTGTTGGTTAAACTTGAACGTTGAATTCGATAGCCAAGCTTTGGTATAGGATTATCCTCCCAATTTAACTGAACTTTAGTTGCCCCAAGTGCAACCGCTGTAAGATCGGTTGGTGCATCATCGGGATCATCGGCAGTGCTGACTTCATTTGTAAAATCGGACCTGCCAAATTTATTTTTTGCTGAAACTTTATAGTAATAAGTTATAAATCTTGAAAGTCCATCATCGTTTGTGCGTTGAGTGTTCGCCGGAAAGATTTTATAAGGAGTTGTGCCGTAACTTCCATCAGCACCCTCTTTTCTCCAAAGTTCAAAGTTGGATTCGTTATCGGAACTATCGTCCCATTCAAGATTCACGGAAAAAGTCGTAGCACTTCCGTCCAATTTTGTGAGTCGCAGATTCACCGGAGCTCTTGGCGGACTTGTATTTTCCTGAACATAAATTCTTTCCTGTACTTCACTTGTAGTGTACTTATTTTCCTCAGTAGCTACGTTTACAAAATAACTTATTCGAGTAAATAGCAATGACGAATCAATGTTTAGATATAATGGAGTTTCGTTGGTGTTTCCTTCTGCTTCAAATATCTCCACAAAATCACCGTTATTAATAATGACCTCAAACTGCTTTAATTCCTTTCGAGCCGGATTTTTTATGTCATAAGTGATAAAATTACTTCCCACCTGCACAGTGTCTCCGGTTGTGGGATCCAATAGAGTTATTGTCACTTTATCATTAGGATTATCAACTCCGGATTCAACACACCCGAACATTATAATCCCAGTGAACAGAAGCAGAATTCGAATAAATGAATATAGTTTGTTCATATATCTAATCACCATAGGTGTGATAAATCAATAATTACCGGAATTTTCAAAAACCAATTCAAGCGACTCTCCTTTTTTAACGGATTTTATCACAATAATCCTATTGCCGAAAGCATCAATGAAATCTCTTTTAATCTGTGATAAATTTGAGATCGTAAAAAAGTTAAGAACTTTATTTGAAACTAAGGTTACATCATCCACGGTTTTATCACCGTAATTTTTTATCACGAGAGTATATTTGGAAGAGTTATGCTTCTTTTCCGAAACATACATATTCCGGTGAGCGTTCAACCTTCCGAAAATCTCTTGTGAACTTGTAATCCATGAATTATTCTGATTAAAATAAGAAATTGCTCTTAAAATCTCAGTTTTATAATCACAATTTTTAAAAGTGCTCCGCGGGATGGATAAATTAAAATAAAGTCCTTCTTCATCAATTTTAGTGAATAAATTCTTTGCAAAAATCATAAACTCGTCACAATCATCCAATGAAAATTCTTTGACCGTAACCGAAGCATCAATTACGAGCGGAGTTAGGATCATACTCCCATCAACAAGGCTATAATAGTTTTCATTAAGTAAACTTTTACACTCACAATACATTGCTTCGAATCCTTCATCAGCTAGTATTTTTATGTTACCCGGATTTAATAAAGTCGTATTCAGAAACACGGTGCTGGGATTAGAGCCGAACGATGATTCAAAATAGTTTTTATAAGCTGCGATTGTAGTTTTAAATTTATCTGCGGAGAAAAATTTTTCGGAGATATCAAGTGTCAGATTCCTGTGATTTTTCAAATTCATATTCGAGTCGGAAAAAGGTGTCACAACCAAATCAAAATCAATTTTATTGTTCGTGAAATAATTTACTAGTTCTTCTTCAAAATTATTCAACTGAAGAGCAACAGCAGAATTTTTTGCGTCAGGCCAAGGACTGATCGAAACCACAGATTTGGCAAGCAAATCCTTTAATGCGTTGAGGTATAACTTTTCCAAATTTTTGTTGTTATTAGAACTATTTAATGGATCAAAGCTCTGAAAACCAAACCAATAAAATTTTCCGTGATTTATTTTTCCTTTAATGAATCCGGGATATTTTGAATACGGATTGTAACCTTGAAAAACTTCTAAATTTGTCTGCCAGTTACCAAGATTTTCGATATCATTTTTTTCTGAACGAATTGTTAAGGGTATAAAATTATCGTTAAAGTTTGTCACATATCCGAATTCCAAACCACTGTTTACGGGCTGTTTGGCTTTAAGTGAGAGTAGGTAATTCATGCCTGGTCGAAAATCATTCTTGTAATACTCAAAACCAAAAATTGAATTGAAAAGATTATTGGTAAACGGAATACCGTATCTATCCATTCGTCCAAATTCACCGTTGATTAAAAGATTGCCTCCTTTTTCAAAGAAATATTTTATTTCATCAAAAGCTGAGTTGTCAACACATAAAACATCAAAGGCAATTAACAGAGAATATCTTTCGTCTAGTTCGTTATCAATTTCATCATCATTAATTACTTCAAACTCATATCCATTGCGGAATAACAAATCTTTCCATTCCTCAAAGTAGGATTTATAAGGTGTATTAAGATTGTCGAAAACAGATTTTGTTGTTGTTGGATTAACGAGGAGTATTTTTGTGTCTGAAGGAAATATAAAATTGCCCGAAAATAATATTACAAGTACTATGTATAGAAAAAATTTTTTCATATTCTGATACCCGGTATATACACATATTACTTTAAGCCGATTATTGTTACGTCAGTTCGCTAAGAGAGATTACGTACCAACATTTTCGAAATCGATTAATAGCAGTCTTGAATCCCCCGGCTTTAGATCTTCGATAAATAAATAAAGAACATTTGAGTTTGGATCAAATTGAAATTCCGGGATTTTTGTGTTGATGATATCGGAGCTAATTTCAATATTTTTTACCGGTTTGTTCATATTGACCTGAACAACAAAATCATCGGTGTTTCGTTCTTTTGGGTTTGATACTTCAACAACAATGCGTCTTTTACTCCGAGTTTCATATCTAATTTCGATTCCGCCTCTTTTGAACCACCACTCTTTAAGTTCTTGAATTGAAGTAACCCAAACATTTTTTTCTCGAAGATACTTCATAACGTCGTTTATCACTGGAGCATATTCTGCTTTCAATTGATAATCCGTATGAACCTTAAGAACATAAAGTCCGCCTTCAAAGAGAAGTCTGTCAATATCTTCTTCATAAGTATATCGCTGAAAATTAAGATCGGTTAAGCCATACTCACCGATAATTTTTTTATCATCCCTCGAAGTAATTGTTATTCCGAGAAGATTATTATCGCCTCTAATAAGTTTTTCGGGAACCGATCTGTCCGTTAACGAATCCGTGATAACAAACTCCATCCCGGCAGAAGATAATGCTTGAAGTGTATTTTCATCATAAAAGCCGAAGAGAGGCATGATACCCTTTACCCTCGTATTTGTAATTTTACCAAGAGTATCACTTCCGACCACAACCGACGAATATTGCACATCCTGCTGATAAAGTTTAGACAAGGTATCACCAATAAATTCAAGATAACCTACATCCACTATTGCACCAAAATCACCGTATTTCGAAAGAGATTTAATTAATGATGGATGTTGTGCTGCAACATAAGGGTCAACAAAAAAAGTTGCGGGATATTTATTTCTATTTAAAATTCCGAGTAGATTATTAACATTATAAATCTCTTCAGTTAATGTAGGTGTAAAAATTGCAGCGGCTTCATAAGGTGCGGGCCAATCTTTCACATAACCCGTCGGTTGATAAGTAAGCCAATGTACTGAGTTGATAAACAACCGGTCAAAGAAAATATAATCTTCTTGTTTACCAATTACTGAGTTTAATTCAAACCCAAACCAAACAAATCTTCCTTTACCGTAAGTACCGTAAGCTATTCCTGCACTTTTACTAATTTCTTCACGGACTAAACCCATCTCACGACGAAAATCGTACCAATAACTAACTTGAACAGTTCTTGGTTCTAGTATCTCAGCATAAATAGGTCTATCCCAAGTTGCAATGTCAAGAGTATATCCTGTTGGAATCCCACCAGTTAGTGGCAAATTTCCTCTTAATGTATGTATTCGTTTAAACTCAGTTCTATCTAGTTCTTTGGTAAATTTCATACCATATACTTCCGTAAAGAAATCCCAACCTCGCCATTTTGCCTCGTCGGAATAAGTAGCAGTTCCGCTCGTTGCGAAAACGCTTCCTCCGGCTTCAAGATATTTTTTGATCTGAATTAGTTGTCTATCACTAAGTGATTTTGAACCGGGAAGCACAAGAATTCCATAGTCGAAAAACTCTCCTCGCTCAATTGTTTGATCGCCGATAATTTTATAGTTCTTTTTATGTGATTTTAGAAAGGTTTCCCAAGTATCAATATTATCGCTTAGCCAAGTTGATTCATCACCGAGTAAATTTTGTGTGTACTCGGAATAGAGAATAGCTACTTCCTTATCACCGGCTGATAGAACATAGTCGATATTCTTTTTCGTCGGAAGTATTTCATCAATTTCATAGTTGCCGTAAACGCCCTTAAGAATGATTAAGTAGACTAAAAGACAAGCTACAAGTAAAACCAATCCACTAAGAAAAATAATGGGGTAATTTACTCGCATACCTTTTTTTCGCCGAACAACCACTTTAATCCCTCAATTCAGTTAACAATTTGACAGAAATTCTATCTCCAACGCAAATTCTGTGCAGCTTCTTTTTCAGTTTTCTCATCATTTTGCGGTGCAACGTAACCATCATTTGTATATCGCATAAATTTACGTTTGTTAGCTCTGTCACCGTCGCTCGTTGCATATGTACCGGTAGGAGCTTTAGTATAACGTGAATCCGTGTACTGAGAAGGCTGCACATACGTAGGTCTCATCTCAGGCCCGGTTTGTTGCATACCTCCTCCGGCGGAAGAAAACATCGGTTGACGTTCATGTTCAGGATAATATTCTCCAGCGGTATAGCGTTCCTCAGAATATGTTCTTCTTCCCTCGCGAGTTCCCATCTGTTCGCCAACCGGGGTGATCATTTCTGCCGGAATTGTTGAAGGCTGAGGAGCTTTGGCAACTCTGCCTTTTCTCTCTCTAATTTTATAGAGGATGTATGCACCCACCGCTAAAATAAAGGTGGATATTGTCGCTACGAGTATTATCAGTGAAAGTATTGGAATAAGTTCCATTTTTCTATTCCTATTATTTTTTACTTACTTTTTTTGCCTGTTGAGATACATCCGGGGTTGCTGCTGCAGTACCGGTTCTTTCAATTTTACCCCAAGTCATTTCAATTCCTAAAAATTCTTCTACTGTAGCCATTCCTTTAGTTATGTCGATCAAAAGAATGAACACTAGTCGATAGAACAAAGAATATAGTACAAGTCTAAATTCTTCTTTTTCAGCTGCAACACAATATACTGCTGCCATCATATCGAGAATAAGAATCGCAAACCACCAGAGAAATACAAGTGCCGACATATTTGTAAAGACTGCAACGAAAATGAAAAATAAATTCGATAGAACATTCATTCCGGGCCATATTATTGCTTCATATACCATCGACCAAAGAATTAATGTATTATTGAAATTAACCGTCGGATTATAGATTAACCTTTTGTGTTTTCTTATAGCCTGTAGAATTCCTCTTGTCCAACGATATCTCTGTTTAAGCAGATTATGCAATTTTTCCGGTGCTTCGGTGTAAGCAATTGCATTTGGCTCATAATTTATCTTCCAGTTTCGTTCAAGTATTTTTAGAGTTAAGTCGGCATCTTCTGCAAAAGTATCACTAGAATAATAACCGGCATCTCTAAGCGCGACTTTTCTGAATATTCCGATTGGTCCAGGAATAATATTAACCGAACGAATAAATCCTTGAGCGCTTCTCGGCATATTAAGGCCTTCAACATATTCTAATGCTTGAAGATCTGTTAGAATTCTTTTCCTGTTTTCAACTTTCACGTTTCCGGCAACTGCACCAACAGAAGAATCAATAAAATGACGCATTCCCATTTTTAGTGTGTTGGGAGATAGCTGCGAATCACCGTCCATGCAAAGAACAAAATCAGCTTCGGAATATTGAATTCCGGCATTTAATGCTTTAGATTTTCCACCATTAGGTTTGTTGATCAACGAGACTTTTACTCTCGAACTAACTCCATCATGATAACCAACTTTAGTTTCAGCCGCTTTAGCAGTATCATCCGTAGAACCATCGTTTACAACAATAATTTCAAAGTTCGGATAGTCTATTGCGAGCAATGAATCGATTGATGAAAGAATTACTTTGCCTTCATTATAAACCGGAACTATGATCGAGACGAAAGGAAAAAAATCTTCAGATTCTTCTACAGTATATCTCGTAATGTATAAATAGGCAAAAATGAGAATCCCAAAGTATCTGAAAAGAAGAACAAATAGAAAAATGAAGAGCGCAACAATCGATGCATAAACCAGCAATCCTTCAATTGAAGGAATTGTTGAGCTATACGGCAAAGTAAAAATAATGACTAATATCAGGACGACTGAAAGTATCCCGGAAATTATAATTGTCCTTAATTTTTCTTTTGCAATATCTCTATGCGGCGGCTGAGTTTCTCTGTTATCCAGCGCAATTTGATATTTTTCTATTAACTGTTTTCTTGCCATTTTCCTAATTCATCTTTGTTTAATTTATTTATAATTTTCTGTATACAGAATTATTTAGTAATATAATACTTAAATAAGTTACTTCAAATAAATAATTTACGGAAATTTATTAAAGTCATTTCCCAACAATTTGTTTTTAATTTCCTCATAGCATTTTAATATAAAGTCCAAAAAGCTGTAACATAAAATGAAGCCGAAGTATATCCGTTAATATCTCTGAAAGTATTTCCCCAAAATGCATTTCCAGAAATTCTCAGACGTTCAAAAACGTCATAAATTACTCGAGCATTCAACTCTCTCAATAAATAATCACTTTGAGGAATATATCCGATTTTTCCGCCTATTCTAAAATCCCAAATTCCATCATCAACTACTTGCCACTCCCCAAATAAACTGTGGGAGCTGAACTCTTGAGGCGTGTAGTAATAAATCAAATTATATTTGAAATCCGAGAAAAAATATTCATAGCCCAACAGTAGTTCTTCGTAAAATCTTCTACCTATTCTTGCACGAAAATTATTACCAACATTATCCGGTATATCATCGCGGTCATCGGTAAGAATGTATTGATACAATCCCGAGAGGTAGAGACCATATTTCGTATTATGTTCGGCATCTATGGAAAAAATTTCACCAAGTAATCTTGTTCTGACCAAATAAGGCGAATAAAGTAAAAATGCTGCATCATTTCTGATATATTGACCGCCAATAGTAAGTCTATCTTTTTCTTTATCAGTATATCTCAAACCGGTTTGAACCACTGGCTGCCTAATTGCATAAGGAGAATAGACTTCGCCATAACCTAAACTTAAAACAACTTCCTCAATGGGACGAATATAAATATGACCCATCAACTGAGTGTAATGGAGTCTGTCATTATCATTTTGAAGATAACCTCGTTGCCACGTTCCGCCTACCGATATATACCTAGCCAGCCCTATTTCAAGCCCAAGTCCACCATATACCAAACTAAAATCGAGGTCATCAGTAAACCCATATCCCAATGGTGAGACAACCATGTAGGAAAAGAGATAATTTGTAAAGTTCCGCCAAGTTCTGCTAAAACCTGATTCGTCTGCCGGATCTGCAGGCAGCCAGTCCAATCTCTGCTCAATGTTATATGATTCCGGAGCTACTTCCAACAGTTCTGAATAAATCTCTTTTGCTTCCGGATATTGCTGCAGTTTCGCGTATGAATCTCCCAAATACATTTTCATTTCCAGATCTGCCGGATCTTCATCAACAAGACGTTCGAACTCATCCATTGCTCGCAGCGAATCTCCGCTCCAATAGATAACTTTAGCTCGCATTTTATCCATGTCTGGATCATAAGATTGACTAAGTTGATCATCGTAAATCGCAATTGCATCACCATATCTTTCAAGTCCAACATACACATCGGCAAGTTCATACATTATATCGGGAGTCGGCGAGGTTTTAGAGATATAGTCTTCATAATAAGGAAGTGCTTCGTAATAATTTTTTTCCTGCGCTAGTTCTCTTCCGTAATTCAACTGTTCTATAAGTTTATCTTCTTCAACTCTCATCTTAAAAAATTCGAGCATGGATAAAAGTTGATCTACATCAGGATCAGCCGGTGCTATCTGTGAGGCTCTATCCGCATATCGCTGAGATTCGTCATAATTCTGAGTTTGAAAATTAAGAGTCCCCATTGCAATTAAAGCATAAAGATTATCCGGTTCGTACTGAAGTGTTTTTTCAAGGTGGTAACGTGCACTTTCAGGATCTTTTGAAAGCCAAACCTCAAGCTGTCCTGCAAGTAAATTGTATTGTGGATTCTCGGGGTTCAAATCAACTGCTTTTACAGCATGTTCGTAAGCAGGATCATACTGACGATCGTATGAGAAAATTTGTGCAAGGAAAAACTGCATTTCATCATCGTTTGGATTTTCAGCTAAATACTCGGATAAAATATTAATCGCATCTTGATACTCTTCGTTTACGGAATAAACTTCAGCTAGTGCTCGCACTGCATCACTGTTCTGTGGATCGTCTTTAAGCAGTCCGTGAAGATCCTCAATTTTTTGCTCTTTCTGCTCCTGTCTTATTGTTTCAACACGTTCCCGCAACGATTCGTATGACGGAACTCCCTCATAATTGGGAGCAAGATAATTCATCTGTTCATATGCTTCTTGAAATCTCTCTGCCAAAAGTAATTCTTCTATCAAGCTGAATCGTGCTCCGTCGTCATTCGGATTATTTTGGAGCAATTGAAAATATCTGTCAATCGGATAAATTCGATCGACTCTTTCAAATTCACGGGGTTGTGCCAATGTAATATATGGTTCATTTTTTGCAAGATCTAGTCCATCTTGAGCCTCTTTAAAGAACGGTTTAAATCCCAAAGCAGTTGTAAAAGCATTTCGTGCAATATCGTATTTTCCGAGCCATAGAGTAAAATAACCGTATCTGCTCCATAATCGCCAATCATCAGGATATCGTTCAACATATTTTTTTAAGATTCTTTCACCTTTTACTATGCTCCCGGTATGAGCAAGAATTATTGAATAGCGAATAATTTCATCGGGTGATGCATTATCGTCTCGTGCTAAATATTCATCGTACCATTGTTCGGCAAGAGCCCATTCTTCGAGCCATCTATAAGATTTTCCAATTTCCAAATAGTTAAAGGGATTAGAAGGATCAATTGCTATTTCACGTTTGAATCCATCAATCCTGTTATAAAGAATTCTATGCCAAACTTCCATAGTTCTTTGGAGATTTCGTTTAATCTCGTTATCATCAACAGCTAATTTTGAAGCTCGTCTAAAATCCAAAACAGCTTTTTCATACTCACTTCTTTTTTCGAAACAAAGTCCTCTTAAATTATAACCTTCGGCATTTCTCGCATTGGTGGAGATGTACTTGTTTAAAAGATCTATGGCTTCACCGTATCTACCGGATTGCATATGGATCATCGCTTGACGTTTCATTCCCTCGTCTTTTGATTGTGCAACAACAACAATAGATAGATACGATATTATTAATATTTTAATAAAATGCTTCATACAATTTTAGATAAATTTATTCACCGGAAGATAGCTGCCAGGATCTTGGTGCGCTTTATTCAAGGCTTCTTCTGTCAATTCCTCAGCATTCTCAATATCTTGATTTACTTCAGTATTAAGAATCGAAATGTTCTCCCATACTGTTTCAACATAATCTAAATCATCCGAAGGCAGATTTGATTTAAGTCTGCTTAAAAAATGCACGACACTATTTGGATTGCTTCTTACTATTAACAACATAAGTACGTTATCTTTTATACAAATTTTATCCTTTCTCTCTGTTGAAAGCTGCACACTGTTTTGAAGTTGATTCAATGAAATTAAACCTTGTGTCTGCGCCATTGCATTTAATTTTATTGAAACAAGATTAAAAGTTTGTCCTGTGCTTTTATAAAGAGCAATTTGATTGTTTAGAATTAGCAAAAAGTCATTATAGTTATAAACGTTATTGAAAACTTCTCTTTCCTTTTTATCTTGCTTCGATTGGGTATAGACATAATGCGGCGCTGTTTTCTGCTGTGAAGCCAAACTTTTCTTTATATCCGCATATTTACTTGGAATATCGTCCACATCGGGAACTGTCGTCACACCCTTAAAAGGTTCGATCTGATATTTAAAGTTGAATTGTCCTTCTGTATGACCAACATTAGGAGTAATAATTATGTTACCACCATGAAAACGATTATTTATTTTCGATTGACTTTTTCTAAGTTGAAATACGCCAGTAACATATTGCGAAATTGCATTAATAATTTGCTGTGCCTTTTCCGTAGCCGGTTCACCAACAACAAAGAAACTTGTTACATCGCGTTCCTCAATAGTTTCTAATGTGTTTAAGAAAGTATCTTTAAGAAGTTCAATATTCCTAAATCCGATGTAAGGAGTTAACTCATCAAAGATAATTCTGCTTGGGTTATATTGTTCAACCACTGTAATGATATCACGTAAATAATCGATCAAGTAATTATCCGGGTTCGGAACAGAATAAGCATCGTTAGGAGGTGCGACTCTTACGACAATAATTAGGTTATGATTCATGTATGACTGAATATCAAAATTCAGTGATGCAGCTTGAATCATTAAATCTTTCGGACGCATATTCGTGAAGTAGAGACAGACTTCTTTTTGTTTTGCGGCTTCAAGCGCAAACTGCAAACCCATTAAGGTTCTGCCGGATTTTCGTGCACCTATTAACATGTAGCTGCCGCCGCGGTATATTCCGCCCCAAACATCATCAACAAATTCAAATCCGGAAGGAATTAATCTTACTGAACCAGCCATTTATCGTTTCCTATTATTATTAACATATATGCAGAACAAATTGTATGCCTAATTTCATATGATTTTTGCCCAAAAAGTCATCAAAAACTCACTTTTTATTCTCCAAATGAGAAAAGTGTACAGGATGTCTCAATATAATACAGAATTGAATTGTGGAAATTATTTCGAAAAATGACCAAATACAAAAATAGCTGTAGCATTAGCAGAAA
The DNA here is from genome assembly GCA_964499285.1 of uncultured Melioribacteraceae bacterium. GTDB lineage: Bacteria > Bacteroidota > Ignavibacteria > Ignavibacteriales > Melioribacteraceae > JAGFIY01. The sequence continues at coordinate 28,251 of CAZCLA010000001.1, read as the reverse complement.
TAGTTGGTTCGTTGGTTATATAGTCGTGTCTGTCATCTCTGTAATATGCTAACTCAGTTTGAAACCGGTTTAATGGATCAGAAGTATCATATTTTATTTCGACACCCTCAAAAATAGATTTTTTTACCGGACCTGCTGCAAAACCTCCCGGTAATTCTCCCCTATTAAAATAAGCAATTTGATGATGAAAATTCTTAGTATAATTTTTCCCAATGCCGTAGATGAAACTTATTCCCCAAGGATTCTTTCCTAGTACATAATCTCTCTGGTAGTTATTTAGCGAATCAAACTCCGTGCTCCCGGTAATAGTTTTATAGAGAATGGCTTGAAGGCTTATTCCCATAAGCGTATTGTTCGAGCCCCAATTATGTTCTGCCCCTTCGCCGAATAAATTATTTTGCTTTGTGGAATTAAAGTGTTTCAGATTAGAATAAATATAATTAACAAATCTTCTGTTCGTTTTGGCAAGTTTATAATGAGCCAGAGAATTAATATCCCCCCAACTCCACCAATAATCTGACTTCGCTTCGTCAGCAAATGACATTGCCTGCTTGAGATAGTGCGCTTCGCCTGTGGTTTCGTATAGTTCTATGGCACTCAGTGCCAATTTACCCGAGAAAGATTTGTCCAAATACATTCCCGTACCGCTGCTGTCAATATCAGGTAGATTAGAAGAGGCCTCAAACATCTTAATTGCCTTATCAAGACATTGATTTGCATAATCTAAATATTGAAATTTATCTGTCCAGATACGTGCTCCCATCGCCAATGCTGCTGAATAAAGTCCGGCGACATTTTTTGCTCCGCCGATAAATCCTGGACGATCGTAAGCTAGTTGATCATCTTCAGGCATTCTCCACCCTACGTCATGATCCCGAAGATCTTGAACTTGTGTAATAAGTTCTGAATCCCTAATATTTGCTCGCAGCAGCCAGTCCAATCCAATTTTAGCCTCTTCGAGAATATCCGGGACATTGTCTTTATTGTAATCAAAGCTAAATTTCTCTTTATCAAATTCATAAGAGAACATAAGCATATAGGTGGAATAGGCGATAGTGTTTAGAAACTTTACATAATCACCGGCATCATGCCAACCACCGGTTACATCAACCTTCGTGTATTCAGAAGAGCCGTTTGGTAAAATCATCCTTGTAACATCTACTGGATGACATTCTTTATGCATATAGGGATTGGTATATCCGCATCTTTGGATCTTAAAAAATTTTAACAGCTGCTGAGTTATTCCGTTGAACACATTTTCTTTTATCTCAAAGGAAAACGATTTTTTATCATCAACCTGAAGAAAGTATCTCCCGCCGGAGTTGACTTGCGAAAAATCGATTATATACGAGTTTGCAAAATTTGCATAGCTCGCGCCATAGTTTTGAATTTTCCCCTTCAACTTAGTTTGGTTTGTGTTTGAGTTGATAAGTTCAAAGTCTGAGTTGTCCAGGTTTCTGTTTGTTAGAACAACCGCTGTTTTTATATCACCGGGCAGAAATCCAACTTGAGATACTCTAATAAATAAATCATTCTGGGAACACGTAAAATTTAGCGTCCCCAGACTGATAAAAATGAAAAAAATATTGCGGAAAAATTTCAATCTAATTTTGGCTCTTTTATTTATTCTACTTTTTATCCTTTTTTGGGTAGGTTGTACCAAAGATAACATCCCACAAAGGTTGACTAACTCCAAATCCTAAATTATCCCATTTATAATGATGCAGCATATGATGATTTTTTATATAAAGCCAAAATTTGTTTTTCATATTAAAATGATGAACTGCATAATGTGTGATATCGTAAAACAAATATCCTGTAATAAAACCAACAAAAAATGGACTTACTTGATCAGCACCAAAAATTAATAAGAACAAAACATAAAACAATGATGCGAGCGGAATACTGACTGACGGCGGCATTACTAAACGCTTTGTGTCATTAGGATAATCGTGATGTACGCCATGAAAAATAAAATGCATTCGTTTTCCTATATTAGATTTAGGTTCGAAATGGAAAACAAATCTGTGCAGAACATACTCCGTCAATGTCCAAATTAATAAACCGAATATAATATTTAGAATTATCGTTCCCGCAGAAAGTTCATAGATTGCGATTGCTCTATATAAAAAGTAACCAATTACCGGAAGAAAAATCCAAAGCGGGACCGTCCAATGAACTCTTGAGAATGCTTCCATAAAATCGCTTTTGAACATTCTCACGGTTTCATCTTTATTGGATACATATAACTTTGTCATATTTCTTATACCCTCTCTTTAAATTTTTACATTATTTAGGAAATATAGCAATTTCAAAAATTTTTGTAAATGTTCAATAATAGGCATCAATATTTTTATTCAAAAAAAAATTATTTATTGATCTGCTATATATGAAAAAGGCTGCCCTTAAGAGGCAGCCTTTTTCTAATATATTAATATTCTAAAAGAAAGCTGATTGGCAGGCAACCAAGGATAATGTCACCACTGCCATTAAACAGAAAATAAAAACAATTCTTCCAAATAAACTCATTTTTTCCCCTCTTATTTTCAAATTTTATGGTTAATAATGAGGCGGAAATTCCGCCTCATCAAAATTATTTCAGCAGCATCATTTTTTTGGTTTCAACAAAGTTTCCTGCAGTAATTCTGTAAATGTATGAACCACTGGAAACTTTTTGACCATAATCATTTAACCCGTTCCAAGCAATTGAGTGATTTCCGGCAGATCGTTGATCATTTATTAATGTTGCAACTTCACGGCCGAGCATATCATAGATTTTGATACTAACATGATCTGCTTGAGGCAATGCAAACTCAATGGTTGTAGTTGGATTGAATGGATTAGGATAATTCTGTGATAATTTATAGTCTGTTGGAATTACCTCTTCCTGAGCACTGGTAACACCATCTAAACTCAATGTTGGACCTGTCTGTGGAGATCCGCCATTGATCTTATAAAGTGATGAAACTGTCGAACTTAAAATTGCATTAGATTTCTTGAATTTTAAACTTCCCAATTCAAATGCATCCATCTGACCTTCGGCGCTTGCAAATAAAAACTTTGCAATTCCTTCAGAGACTTTATTTGCGTGAACGAAATGTTCGTTTCCTTCAAACGCACCTTTGAAAGCTTGATAATCAATTTCGTTCTGATCATAAACAACTATGAACTCTACACTTTGTATAGGTGCTGATGATGAATTTACATTGAACGGAAGTTCAAGAATTGCTTGATCTTCGCTGTCTACCGGGTTTCCAAAAGCCATCATATCAGGCTGTGAAATCGGAGGAGCAGGTGCGGGTGACCAAGAACCGTTGAAAATATAATATACTGTTGCAGCAATATCATCAGCATCAACATCAAGATCAGAATCGACATCAGCATTTGTGAATGCCTGACCGGTCAAAGTTATTGAACCAGCAACGTGCTGAGCCATGAGTAATACATCGTCGTAATCAACATCAAAATCTAGTTCGGCATCACCTTTGATAGTGCTTGGTGCTGGTGAATAAGTGTAGCTGACTGTACCGCTGAAAACTCCAGCGCCGAACAGATTAACACCGTCAGCCAAGAAATCGTTGTAATCCCCTTCTACTAGAGTCGAACCATTTGCTCCAGCAATGACGGTGAATGATAAACTAAACAAAGTTCCCTGTCCGTTTAAAGGTGAAAATCCCCAAGCAATAAAATCAATAACTCCTGAGCTCGATTCGTAAAAGACTGCAGACCAACCAGCACCATTCAATATTGTAGATGCTCCTACAGAACCGCTTAAGTAATCTAATTTAGTATCATCATATGTAAACCTGCCGGTTAAAGTGTAATCTATTGATTCCGAAAATAAGTTAGTTGTTACATCTAATGTTACAGTTGCACCGGTTGAAGTCACTTCATCTTCAATATCTAAATAAGGAGATCCACCTAACCAAGGATAATAATCAACAAAGAAACCACCTGCTCCGGCATCCGCGCTGCTATTATCTTTTACTTGGAAACCCAAAGTACCAGTATTTTCTGCAACAACATTAACATAGGTTTTTACTAAAGCAGCAGAACCTGCGGGTAATTCAGAGGATGTGCCAGTATCTGTACCAGTGTCATAATAAGTACCATCAACAGGCCCATCAGCTGAACCCCAGTAGTTATTTTCGGCATCTAAAACGAAATAACCTGCTGCACCCACAGCCGTGCTTGCATCCAGGTTGATGCCATTGTCGTAGATATTATTATTATTTATAACCGGTGGGACTGTTGGAGTACTTACACTGAAATCATCAGATATATAAACTCCAAATTGGTTGTCATAAATGTTATTGTTTGTGACAGCAATATTATCACCTAATGGACCTGCCCAAGTTGCACCAAGTTCTAAACCTTTTGGGAACCCACTGATTTCATTATTGGAGATAGTATGATCAGCACCCTCTAATATCCAAATACCTCTATTATCAAACAGATCTGTATTCATTGTGTTATTATCAACTAATGAATTACTTGTTTGAACAGCAATTGCTCTTCGACAATTTCCATCAAAGGTATTATTTGTTATTTCAATTCCGGAACCGGATGCATCGTGTGGGTTTATCCATATTCCTTCATAACCACCGTCTCCACCTCCAGCAGGAGCATATTCTTCCCAAGTGAAGACGTTATTATAAATCTTCAATCCACTTACATCAGATCCTGGATAGACACCATTACTGTAAGATTGAATTACTATAGCATATCCATCACCTTCTGCGAAGGCGTCATCTGAAGTAGAAATTGTCAGGAATTTGTTGTTGTATATCTCAATATCTTGACCTGTAAAAACGATTCCACTTGAATAAATATCATTTGTCAAATCGGGAGATTCAATTAAGAAGTCATGTAATTTGACGCCGTCTGCCTCAACATTAATATTGGGCGTTGCTAAAGGAAAATTCGCTATTGGTTCAGTAGCAACACCTTTAATGGTTGTTGTTGCAGAATAGCCTGTTCCATAAATCTCAAGATTGTCTTTTTGTATATCTAAATCCTCTACAAATGTGCCATCACCAACAGATATTTTATCCCCGGCACTTGCTTCATCAATTGCTTTCTGAATTGTTGCAAAAGGATCATCTGGGCTGGTGCCAGTGTTTAGATCGTCACCGCCGTTTCCTGGAGTTTCTACATACCAGATTGTGTATGCACCAGTTGTATATGACCAGAACCAAGAATATGCACTATAATTACCTGAAGCTTCTGATCTTACTCTCCAAAAATATGTGGTGCTTGCTAAACCATTATAAAAATATGTAGTATCGGTCACATTTGCTGTATGAACTGCCGCCAAAGTGGAATCAAGATATATTTCTATATCGTACGAATCCGCTTTAATTACATCACTCCAAGTGAAATAAACTCCGGTATAGTCTTCTGTAGATCCATCTTCGGGAGCTATCAAGGCTGGAGTATCAGCAGCATCTTTTGTTGTAAAGTCCCAAGGAGATGACCAATCGCTTGTTCCGTAAATTGTTGTAACCCTCACTCTCCAAAAGTATTGAGTATTCAATTCAAGGTACTCTGTAGCTTTGGGATAATGAATGTGATATGAGGTATCGACCAGTCCGTAATATTCTCTATCAACAGTCGTAAAGGTCATATCAGTGCTCACTTGAAGGTCATAACTAAACGCACCTGAAACCGAATACCAAACAAGGGTTGGATGATAGCTAAAGTCTGTGGTTCCATCTGCCGGAGAATAGTGTTCTGGTGGATCGACAGTAAATCCTCCTCCGCCAAGATCTACATTGAATGAAAACGTTGTTGACCAATTGGAATAAACATTGCTTCCGTTCTTTGATCGTACTCTCCAATAATAAGTTTCCCCATCGGATAATCCGGAAACTTCGTATGAGAAATCGGTCAGTCCGGTTTCATCTACAAAAAGAGGGGCAAATGTATTAGATGTCGATACTTGAAGTTCAAAAGTTAAGCCTAAAGAAGAACCGTTTAGATACCATGCGAGAAAAGCTGATGATTCGTAAACGTCTGATCCATCAAGAGGAATATTTAAAACTGGAACTAACGGAGTACCTCCACCCCCGCCACCACCGTTGACAGTGAAAGACCATATTCCGGTCCAAGCTGAGTAAGCACCACCGGCTGATTTGGAACGGACTCTCCAGTAATAAGTTTCTCCGGAAACCAATCCGGATACTTCATATGTTAATCCTGTCAATCCAACAACATCAACGAAAGGACCTGACATATCCGGATTAACTGAAACTTGAAGCTCGGTTGTAATACCGGCTTCATAACCATTATAATACCAAGCAATGTATGTTGAACTTCCGTAAACGTAATTTGAACCGTTAACGGGAATGTTCTGTACAGGTGTAAGTTGTGCAAAGACTGGATATGCGAATATCAGCAAGCCTAAATACACCTTTTTAAGGAGTGTTGCAAGATTCATAGTACCCTCATACTATTAGTTTATATTTAATTGTTTTTCGCTGGCTAGGCGTGAAATAAACAGTAATAAGATAAGAGGTATTTTTTAAATAAACAAATAAAATTGTAAATAAAATTCGATTAGTTTGATAGAGATCAAATTCGAGAAAAGACGAATAATTTTAATATTGAGGTAATCTGCTGAATTGAGATATAAATAAAAAAGGCAGTAATGACAATTTACCTAGCCCAGCAATTAATTGAACACTACTGCCCATTCCATAATGGAAATTTTCATATGTGAGGGTACACTATGAATCTTTAGTTCAATTAGTTCAAGATTTGAGCCAAAGAAAAATTGAGGATTTTGAGCCTTTATCGAAAAGTGTTGTTGTTTTGTTTTGAGATATAAATCTGAAATGGCTCAGAATTATACACATTTTCTATTGGTTTTTTGAATTTATTCACTAATTTTATGACTAATTTTTCAAAATCGAAATCAAGTTTTCATTTCAATAATTAAAAAAAAGAATCATGACTGAACAAAGAGAGCAATGGGGTTCTAAGATAGGTTTTATTTTAGCGGCTGCCGGTTCTGCTATTGGTTTGGGCAATATTTGGAAATTTCCTTACATTGTTGGGCAAAATGGCGGTGCAGCATTTATAATAATATATCTGATTTGTACTGCAGTGATCGGTCTTCCGGTATTAATTGGGGAAATATTAATTGGCCGAACAACTCAGCGAAATCCAGTAGGAGCTTTTAAACAACTTAGCAAATCCAAATTTTGGGCTGCAGTAGGATCGATGGGGATATTGGCCGGTTTTATAATTCTAAGTTATTATGCAGTGGTTGCTGGCTGGTCTTTGGGATATATATTAGAAGCCTTTTCAGGAAATTTTTATGATTTTTCCGAACCTACACAAGCCGGTGATCATTTTGGTTTACTTACGGGTAATGTTTATTGGATAATTGGTTTTTTTGCACTCTTTATGATACTTACTATGGGAGTAGTGTTTGCGGGTGTTCAGAAAGGAATTGAACGCGGCAGTAAAGTATTGATGCCTATTCTTTTTCTTCTTCTGATAGTACTAATGATAAGAGGAATCACATTACCCGGCTCGGAAGTCGGTATTTCATTCATCTTAAAACCTGATTGGTCTGTAGTAAATGCTCAAACAATTCTTCTTGCTCTGGGACAAGCATTTTTTACATTGAGCATGGGTATGGGTGCAATGTTGACCTACGGGAGTTATATGTCCAAGAAGGACAGTATCCCAACTTCGGCATTGCAGATTACCGTTCTCGATACTTCAATCGCATTAATTGCCGGTATTGCTATTTTTACTTCGGTTTTTGCCACCGGACTTGATCCAAACGCCGGACCCGGATTGATTTTTCATACTCTTCCGGTAGTATTCACAAAGATGCCCGGCGGATTTATTTTCTCTATATTTTTCTTCATACTTCTTACAATCGCGGCAATTACATCGGCAATATCATTGCTGGAAGTAATTACAGCCTATTTTGTTGATGAAAGAAAATGGCGTAGGCACAGAGCTGTTATAATATTCGGAACAATTGTATTTCTGATCGGAATACCAAGCGCATTATCCTTCAATCTTATGTCGGATTTTCATCTATTTAATTTAAACTTTTTTGATTTTATGGATTTTATTGCATCGAACATTCTCCTTCCGCTAGGTGGATTGCTTATGTCTATCTTTATTGGTTATATATGGGGAATGGACAAAGTTCTTAAAGAATTAAAATTTGGAGCAGAAAAATTATTTAATAAATATCCAATGCTTGTAAAATTCTGGCAAGTTTTTATAAAATATTTTGCACCGGTGTTTATCTTTTTAGTGCTGCTGCACTCAACAGGAATTTTGGATACAGTTATTTCCTTTTTTGAATAAAAAATAAGAGGCTTATGAATCGAGCAATTGCAGGAATCATAACACTTGGCATAATTTTCATTATCGTAATGATAGGCGGTGTTCCAATTTTCGACACCGTATGGAGTTTCCCCGGAAACTTCGAATTTATTTCAAACTTCCCTTCCAAAGATATCCCACTTGGTTCAATCCCACTAATGATAGTAGCATTACTTGGGACGGGTATTTTCATTTCGATAAAACTTGGATTTCCTCAAGTAAGAAAAATTTGGCATGGAATAAAAGTTACTGCCGGAAAGTATGATGACCCTAACGATGAAGGGGATCTTAATCACTTCAGGGCTTTGACAACTGCGCTTTCCGCAACTGTAGGAATTGGAAATATCGCAGGAGTGGCGACAGCACTTTATTACGGTGGACCCGGTGCATTGTTTTGGATGTGGGTTACTGCCTTCTTTGGAACTGCTCTAAAATTTTCGGAATGTACGTTGGCGTTAAAATACCGGGATGTTTTACCAGATGGTTCAACCGCAGGAGGTCCAATGTACACAATTTACAAAGGACTAGGTAAAAAATGGGGATGGCTTTCAATTGCATTTGCTGCTTTCGCGATTATTTGTTCGTTTGCAACAGGAAATGCAATTCAAGCATTTACTGTTTCAGATCAAGTCTATGCGGAAGTTACAAACATGGTGGGATCATCCACCTTCTTGACAACCAAGCACGAAATGATCTTCAGCGGATTCCAAGTTTCATATCAACAGATCTTAAACGGATTGGTTCTTGTTGCAATAGTCGGAGCTGTTATAATCGGAGGAATTAGAAGAATCGGGAAAGTTACCGGCTATTTAGCACCTGTTATGGCTGTGTTTTATGTTGTTGCTGCTATCTTAATATTGGTTTCAAATCTTGGCGAAATCATTCCTTCATTCGGGATGATATTCCATATGGCATTTAATCCACCGGCAGAAATAGCCGGCGTTGGCACAGGCGGATTTTTAGTATTTCTTAATACCATGTTGTGGGGAATAAAAAGAGGTCTTTATTCAAATGAAGCCGGACAGGGAAGCGCTGCTATTGCACACTCAACTGCAAAAACAAAATATCCAGTTCGAGAAGGTTCTGTTGCACTCCTTGAACCTATGATAGATACTATTTTGATTTGTACTCTAACAGGATTGGTAATTATAACAACCGGCGCTTGGCATCATACTGAATTTTATGTTAACCGAATCGATCCGACATTTAACGGAGAACTGCTTAACGCAAGTCTTTTGACCTCGCTGGCTTTTAAGAAAGGATTGATGTGGCTGACCAGTTACGGCGATAAAATCGTAACCATCGGTGTTTTGCTTTTTGCAATTTCGACCATGATAAGCTGGTCATTTTATGGAGACAGAGCAACTCATTTTTTATTCGGACAAAAATTTATACTTCCTTACAAATGGTTGTTTTTAGTTTTTGTTTTCATAGGATCTATTGCCGAACTTGAAGCTGTTTGGTCTTTCGGAGATGCTGCTCTTGGATTTATGACTTTCCCAAATTTGATTGCAATCATTCTGCTTTCGGGTACTTTGAAAAAAATATCCAAGAAATATTTTAAGGACGAATACAATAGAATTTAATTTAGTCAATCCCCGGTTAAGTTTAAATCGGGGGTTGAGTATTTTTCTATCTTTGAAATTACACAACAAAGTAAATATATTGCTCCCCGATATTTAATCAACAAATGCATCTGAGGAATTTATGAGTAACATTAATGAAATTAAAGGCAGAATTGGAATTCTTACCGGAGGCGGAGATGTTCCCGGATTAAATCCGGCAATACGTGCCGTAACGATTAGAGCTATTAGAGAGGGTTACGAAGTTATTGGAATCAGAAGAGGCTGGGCAGGACTTATCGATATGGTCAGGGATAAAGGATATGATAACAGTGAAAACTACATCAAACTTACCGAAAATATTGTGAACAGGATCGGAAGGACAGGCGGCACATTTTTACATTCATCAAGAACAAGACCAAGCAGCGTTCCGAAGAATGTAGTTCCGAATCATCTTCGGAATATCTACAATGACGACATAAACGATCTAACCGAAGAAGTGAAAAAAAACTTAGACTTTCTTGGAATTGATTATCTTATTCCAATCGGAGGAGATGATACTTTAAGCTACGGAGTTGAGCTACATAAACAAGGACTAAAAGTAGTTGCAATTCCCAAAACAATGGACAACGATGTCCCCGGAACTGATTACTGTATCGGTTTTTCGACTTGTGTAACCCGTACAATAGAAATGACCCACAATCTGAGAACTAGCGCCGGTTCTCATGAGAGATTTTTAGTTATTGAAGTATTCGGAAGATACGCAGGTTTCTCCGCTCTCCTTCCAACAATGGCTGGTGCTGCTAATCGATGTATAATTCCGGAATATAAATTTAATATTAGCAGACTTACCGAACTTCTTGTGGAAGATAGGTCGACAAATCCAAGCAAATACTCGGTCGTTCTCGTATCTGAAGGTGCTATGTTCGAGGGTGAAGAAATGATTTTTGAAAATCAAGAAGTTGATATGTTTGGTCACAAAAAACTTGGTGGAATAGGTGATCTCGTGTCTATGAAACTGAAGGAACTTTCACCGAAATACAACAACGGGAAGCGAATTAACGTGATAAACCAGAGACTAGGTTATCTTGTTAGATCGGGTGCCCCGGATGCTATCGACTCAATTGTTCCAATGGCTTTCGGAAACCTTGCACTCGATATTATCCTAGATGGTATGAGCGGTAGATTAGTTACTCTTAAAAACGGAAGATATGATAACGAACATATCGAAGTTGTAACTAGTTTCAAAAAAGTTATTGATGTCGAAAAGTATTATCACAAGGAGAGATTAAGACCTTATTACAAAAGTTTTGAATCTAAACCTTTATTTATTATGGCAAGCGATTAGAAAAAATAAATTCGAATTAATGTTCTAAGGTTATTTAAAATACAAATAAACTTTACTCTATCTTGGAAGAAAAATGAATGTCACTTTAGGCAATTTATATTTGATTGAAGTTGATTTTGATTCCATCAAAAATTAATTCGAGTTTATTTTTTCTTCTAACTTTTCAATTCGATGTTCGAGTTCCGCAACTTCTCGTTCAAGTTCTCGCTTAGATTTCTCTCCCCTAAATATTCTGCCAATCCAATCCGGCAGCGATAAGAGTTCAATGATTACAAGCAGAGCAATGATGAATAGAAATGTATAAATGATATTCTCCATAGATTCTCCCTCAATCCGTTTTCGATTATTAAGAAATATTATTAAAATGAAAAGTTAGAGTACAATCAACATAAGAATCTAGACTAAAAATCTCAAATACGGAACTCGAATTTTTAATCAAGTGAGGGAAATAATGAGATCAGAAACCGGGACTTTGCGTTAACAAAATCCCGGATAAGATTTTAAAATTAATCTATGTTTAGTTTTAATGAGATTACTTGAGTAAAATCATTTTGTTAGTGAAATATTTATTTCCTGCTCGCAGCACGTAAAAATAAACGCCTGATGAAACTTGTTTGCCATTTGAGCTAGTTCCATTCCAAATTCTGGAATATTGTCCGGGAGCAAAAGTATCATTCTTTATCAGTTCTGAGACAAGATTCCCCTGTATATCATATATTGATAAATTAATATCATCACTTACTGGAATTGTGAATTCTATTGTGGTTTCCGGGTTGAACGGGTTCGGATAATTTGACAACGAATATTGTGTGGGAACAATCTCTTCATCAATTACATCAGTCGTCATCCAAGAGTAAGTCCAGCGCATAAAATTCACCCAGCCGCCATCTTCATATACTTCCCAAATACTAACTCCATCATTGCCGAATTCATCAAACGTTGTAGTGATTCTATCAGTATTTTCCCATCCTGTAACGCCACCCTTCCAGTCATAGATATTAATAATTACGCCACTCGATTTTCCAAAATATTCAAAAGTTTCTTTCATATCGTTCTGCCAAGCATTATCAACCCAGATTTGAGAAAGCACCTCGGTAACTATATTTTGGGCTGAATAAGTGTAAGTACTCTGCCAGTTATTAACCCAGTTTGCTCCATTCCAAGTCTGATCCAACTCATTTTGAATGTTACCATTGGCATTATAAGTATAGTAATATTGATAATCGTTAATCCAAGTATCTTCATACCATGCTTGAACAATATTATGAGATAATCTATCGGCAAAATCGTAAGTTCTGGTGCTGAAAGAGTTATAATACCATTCTGTTCCCATAAAATCTTTCGATTCTTCCAGAACCTGGATTGGATTACCGATACTGTTGTTTGTGTATGTAGTTCTGCTAATTTCCGCCCAGCTATCCAAAAACCAGAATTTTGCATAGTCCTGAATAAGAAATTGATTATTATCATAAGTATAAGTGAAGAGCATATTATTTATCCATCCTTGATCATACATTTCAGCAAGCATCTCGGTTACGTTATTATAAGAATTATACGAATAATTATAACGCAGCGCCGGATCCCAGCCAGTACCATTCCACTCTTCAATTAGATAATGATCAATAACGGCATTTAATTCAAATAATGAACTGAAGTTTAGTTCATTCGGTTCAGTTGATGGATTTCGATGTTTCTCCATAATAATCTTACTCAAATCGCTTGCGAACTGGTGAACATCAAACGATGAAGTAGTTCTTTCGTTCTGAGCAAAACTTGTTCCTTCCAGAAAATAAACAAAGAAAACACCCAACAGAATAAATATTTTAAAATAGTCTCGGTGTAACATAGTGCCCTCCGTTTAATTGATTATTTATTAATTTGATATTTATTGTCACTCAATTCAATTATTATAAATTTTCAATCATTATCTTGCCAAGTTTTTCTTCCCAATATAAAAATTGGGACTAAACACGGTATTATCCAACTTCCGTATTGAATTTCAGAAAGATTATTGATACCGCCAAAACCAAATATTACAACTATTATTGAGATGATGGAAATTATATATAAGGGAAGCATCAGTAACCAATATTTAATAGTATTGTTTCGCCAGGGTGAGAGATAAAAAATAAGAAACAGTGCGGTTATAAAAATTAATATTCCAAGTATTCCAAAAATAATTTTATTCTGAATCAGAAAAACTATGCTGATAATAAACACCCAAAGGAAGACTCCAATCCATCCTAAAGTCCAACCTAGCTTCTCTCCTTTCCGGTTCATGCTTTCCTCTAATTAATAATAAACCAGAAAACGCATCAGAATATCAGATAAGATTAAAATAAAGACTTTGTTTTATAAGTTAAAATAAAAAATAAGAAATCTTTTATTAAAACAAACAAAAAAGGGGCTAAAAATTCAGCCCCCGAAGTAAACTAAGCTAATTTGAGATTTGCAAATTTTGCAAGAAGGTGTTTAGTGCCATGTTTTTCGAAAGCAACAGAAACTCTTTGCATATCGCCAGTTCCTTGAATCTGCAGTATTTTCCCGTTTCCGAATTTTTCATGTATTACGCGGCTGCCGACTCTAAGCGAACGCTGTTCTTGATTAAAATCATCATCATCATAGCTCTCTTGATACATTTCATCATAATAAGCTTTTCTTCGTCGACCCACTTTGCGTGTTGTTCCGCCGTTAAATTCCTCAAAAGTACTTTCATCCAACTCATCTAAAAATCTTGATCGGCTTTGATAGGCAACTTCACCGAATCTGTATCTGCTTCGGGCGTAGGTTATAAAAACTTTTCTTTCCGCTCTAGTTAAAGCAACATAAAAAAGTCTTCTCTCCTCACTAATATTCGAATCGCTGTCGAACTTTGGATTTAATGGGAAAATATCCTCTTCGCAGCCGGTCACAAATACTATCGGAAATTCCAATCCCTTCGCACTGTGAATCGTCATCAGCGTTATCGAATTCTCTTCATCATCCATCGAATCGATGCCGGCAACAAGCGAAACCTCTGCAAGAAATGCATCAATTGTTGCATCGGGATTTTCTTTTGTGAACTCGGTAATTCCATTCAACAATTCGACAACGTTATCGTGACGCGCTAAGGAATCTGGTGTATTCTCTTCCTTGTACAATTTGAGAATTCCCAATTCGTCGACCAGCGTAGAAGTTAATTCAGCCAATGATAGTTCTTCTTTTAGATCTATATATTTATCGAGAAGTAGTTTAAACTGCTTGACATTTTTTTGTATTCGTTCTTTTACTTCAATCACTTCAAAAACACGGGACATTGTTGTGAAGAGCGAAATATTAAGCTTTCGTGCAAACGCAATCATTTTGCTTATTGACGTATTGCCAATTCCACGCTGAGGATAGTTCATTATTCTCAATAAACTCTCCTCATCATCTTGATTTGTAATAACACGAAGATAAGCGATAATATCCTTTATCTCTTTTCTTCTGTAAAACTCGACACCACCAATAATCTTATATGGAATTTTTTCCCTTCTTAATGCTTCTTCCAAAGCACGAGATTGTGAGTTTACGCGATATAGAATTGCAATATCATTAAATGATAATTTCTTACTTGTGACTTCTTTCTTAATTTTCTTTGCAATTTGGTATGCTTCATCTTTTTCGTCGGCACACTTCATAATGGTGAGCTGTTCGCCATCATTATTTTCAGTCCAAAGCGTTTTTTGGATCTGATCAGTGTTGTTTTTAATTATCGAATCCGCAGCACTTAAAATTGTTTTTGATGAACGATAATTCTGTTCAAGTCTGAAAATTTTTGCTTTCGGAAAATCTTTTTCAAAATCGAGCATGTTTTTAATCTCTGCTCCACGCCAACCGTAAATACTTTGGGCATCATCCCCGACAACACAAAGTTTTATCCGGGTGGTGGTAAGCATTTTCAAAATTTCATATTGAGCTTTATTTGTATCCTGATATTCGTCAACCAGAACATACTTAAACTGTTTTCTGTACTTCTGGAGAACTTTTTGATCGCTGTTGAACAGTTCAATTGGCTTCAGAAGCAAATCATCAAAATCCATTGAATTATTTTCGAAGAGACGTTTGTTGTATTCTTTATAAATCTCAACAATTTTTTTCTCGTGAAGAGTTTGCGCAAAACTTTCTTCGTAGTCACGAGGTGAAATCATCTGATTTTTAAGACTGCTTATCCGGTGTTGAACGCTGTTAGCCGTCAGTGATTCGAGCGAAATATTTAAAGCGCTCATAACGTTACTTACAAGAGAAACCGAATCTTCCCGGTCATAAATTGAAAAATTTGGCTGATATCCTAATTTTTTGGCTTCTGCACGTAAAATTCTTGCGAGAATTGAGTGAAAAGTACCCATCCAAATTTTGGCTGCTTTAGCACCAACTAGTTCCACAACGCGCTCTTTCATTTCGCCTGCTGCCTTGTTTGTGAAAGTAAGTGCGAGAATAGATGATGGAGTAAACTTTCCGGATTTTATCAAATACGCTATTTTATAGGTTAAAACGCGGGTTTTCCCCGAACCGGCTCCTGCAACAATCATATGCGGACCGGAATTGTAATTTACTGCTTCGTGTTGGGCTTCGTTGAGGGTTTCTAAGAATTTCATAGTGTCCAATTTTTTTGAAGTGCAAATTTAGTAAATAATTGTACCTTTTCAAAAATTGAACACCTTGTTAAAAAAAACTTCAAATGATTATTAAATAAGCAGTTTCCCGTCTTTCATAATAATTTTATCATCAAAATAAACCGTCGGTTTCAATATTACACCATCAAGATGAATCGGAACATTTACTTTGCCGCCCATAGTTTTGTTATCCCCGAGAGCAATATGTGCCGTTCCCATTACTTTTTCATCTTCAAGAATTAGTCCGCTTATTTTTGCTTTATGATTCGTACCAATTCCAAGCTCAGCAATATTTCTTCCCTTTTCTCCGAAGGGTTCGAGCATTTTTACAAGCTTTTTTGCTTTTGCTCCACCAGTAATTTTGGTTGCAAGTCCATTTTCAACATAAATTTTAATCGGGGTTTTACCCACAACGCCAATTCCCGCCATTGAACCATCTACAACAAAAACGCCTTTTGCTGTTCCCTCTTTTGGGGCAGTGAATGTCTCACCGGTAGGTAGATTTCCGCCTTCGCCTTTTTTATGAAAAAGTCCCTTACTTGGAATCACTTTTCTTCCTGCAATATTCATTGTGATATCTGTTCCGGCAGGTGACGTAATTCTTGCAATTTTTGTTTTTTCAAAATACCGTTTTAGTTTAAGAGTAAGCGCTGCTACTTGTTTATAATCTGCGCTTAAACCTCTGACCATAGAATCGTAAGTTATTCCAGGGAAAGTTGCTACTCTTGTTCCTTTTTTCGAAGCACTTCTGCGTGCATTCGTATGAGTCAGTGATTTTGTAGTCGGACATAAAACGACATCGAATTTCGCCATTAGTTCTGCAATATTATTCGGAGGTTCTTCGCCATTTACCAATCCTGGCTTCATCTCAACATAAAGCGATTCGTGACCCAAACGCTTCGCATTTTCGAATAATGCCAATCCAATTTCCCTTTTGTTCACATCCGAAATAACAAGAATTGTTTCCTTAGGTTTTGCACCCATACAATCTTTAATAGCTATAACTGCAGCTTTGTCTAATTTAGTTAATCTCATAATTCTCTCAGTTTATTATAATGGTACACCGATATTTAACTGAACAAGTCCATTAAAACCTCCGGCATCAACAAAATTTTCGCTGAAGATTTTAGGAGGCATTTGATTTAATCCATCGCCCGATTCTAGGTGATCAGCCCGTAATTGATTGTAAAAAGCAGTGCCTTCCAGACTTAGATAATCCTTCACGAGATGGATGACTATTCCGGTCGCAACGTAATATCCTACAAACGTTTTCGGTTGATCATACTCAATTTCGGTAAGATTGTCAGAATTAAAATTTAATCGGCTGGTGAATTTATAGTTGGAGAACGTAACCCCGCCATCGATAATTTTCCAATCAAGAAAATGAAAAAGGGGTACACCAAAATCAACGCCGATTCCCCAATAATCAAGACGAAGTTTGTATTCATCTGATGCAGGTAAATCAACACGAAGTATATCAACTGAATGTTTTTCTTCGAGGAACTGATAAAATCCTTTAATTGAAAAAAAATATCTATCAAATTGCGCACGGAAAATATTAGCCCCAAATCTGTATCCTGAAGCTTCTCCAAAAACATCATTGTTAGGATCATCGGGATCACTGATAAATTTAATATAGGCGTTCAATCCTAGCGGTTCATATTTTTGAATGGAATATCCAGCATAAACTCCGCTCAGCCCCAGACACCCGAACCCAAAGGATTGGGCTTGAATTGTACTCATCACGACAAGAGATAACAACAATATGCTTAGAAAAGATTTAATCATAAGCTAACTATTTTTCTCCTCTGCAATAAAAAGTTGAATGAACCGGTTCTTGTACAATTGCTTAATAAATGTCTGAACTCTAGCTTCAACAGGTTTTACCTCTTCACCGAATTCAAGTTCCGCTAGTTTTGAAATTTCCGCGACATTTTTTTCTCCTGTGCAATGATTCCATACGAACGTACCAATTTTATCAAGATCAATTTTATGCACTTTATCTAAATGTTTCTTAAAGAAAAATTTTTCAATTATCGTCGGATTTTCATTCTTTATAAGCAATGTAACAATTTCTCCGTTGGATTCATATTCAACTTTTCTAACGGGATAAGTTTTTAATAAATCTTTCATCAAATCTTACCGATACCCTTTTCCAATCCATGTCCGTTTGGTCCGAGTTCATTTTTTCTTAAAAGATATGCAAAAATAAATCCGACTATTCCAAGTCCGGAAAGAATCCACATTCCCAATGCATAGCCTTCAGGATTTGCTGCCGACGCTCCAGAAGTATCGTTTGCCCAGCCTAGCAAATAATTAAATGCGAAAACACCCAATTGTTGAATGAGTGTCATTATTGAATAAGCTGTTCCTAGTTTGTTCTGCTCAACAAGATAGGCAACTGAGGGCCACATAACGGCGGGAATAAGCGAGAATGCTATTCCGAGCATAATGATAGGAATTATTAATGAGATTCCTGAATAAACCAGCAGAAGGTAAACCGGAAGAATCAGAATTGATCCAAGCATCATCATACTTGCACGTTTGCCAATTTTATCGGCAAGCAATCCGAACAAGGGCGTTGCTATCATTGATGCGAAAATAAGTGAACTGTTCAACTGTCCGGCAAGCTCTCTTTCAGCACCGTGTACTTCCATATAAAATTTGATAGCGAACGTTCTGAACGGGAAAACTGCCGAATAAAAAGTGACGCATAGAATAACTATATACCAGAATGACCTATCGAACTTAAATAAATCCGCAAAAACGAATTTATCCGTTTCGGAGGCTTCGCCCAATCGATAATTTTTTTCAGCATAGGAATCCATTCCAAAATAAATTATTCCGCCGACTAAACATGTCAATCCTATCAAGAACGCAATAAACAAAGGTTCATTCCAATTGGAATAGGAGGCGCTTGCCCAAGTTGGCGACCAATCAGCGCTGAACGAACCAAGTCTGGCAATCGTTAAGTTTATACCGAAAGCAAATCCTAGTTCTTTTCCTTTAAACCATTTAGCAAGTGCTGTTGTAATTGCAACAATTAAAGGTTCGGCACCAATTCCGAGAAGTAGTCTTCCGCCTAACATCACGTAAAGTTCAGAGCTTAAAAATGTAACCAATGCAGCAATAGAACATATAGTTCCGAAAATAAGAATTGATAATCTCACCCCGATACGATCAATAATAGGCCCGCTAATGATTAAAATTAAAACAGCGGCAAAACTATAGATGGAATTTAATGATCCAATATTCGTATCGCTGAAGCCAAGCTGCGATTTCAGTAAATCTGCAATTGGTGCAATGCTATCGTAAATGTAATAGTTACCGAACATCGCAAGACTTACAAAGATCAACACAGCCCAGCGATAAAATGTACTAGGTTGAGGTTTGATTTGTATTGTTTCAGAATGTGTCATATTATTTTTATCCGGTTAAATTATTTTTTCTTCTTTCTGTTTTGCAAAGCTGAACAGCAGCAGGGCTAACCCTAAAAACAGAATTAACGAAATTAAGTCTCCGGTTGCTCCCATACTTTCCGCTATTCCCGTATTTAATTTATCGAAAAGTGAAATTTCCACTCCGCCGGGATCTTTCTCAATAATTATACCTTTAAGCGATGCAATTAAGATTCCCGTTAAAGCACCTCCGGCAATCAAACCAGAGCTTAGCAGAGCACCTGGACCGATTTCCGACTCACCTTCTTTGTTCTTTTTCATTTTATCTACAATAAACTTTACCAGACCTCCAATAAAAATCGGCGAAGTCACAGAAAGAGGAAGATATGCACCGACAGCGAACGGAAGAGAACGTACCCCGCTTAATTCCATCACGGCTGCAATCCCCATACCTACAATGACCAATCCCCAAGGGAGATTCTGACTAAGCAATCCTTTGATTACTGTTGCCATCAATGTTGCCTGAGGTGCAGGAAGCTGGTTAGATCCAATTGTTAAAATATCATTCAACATAATTATTGTAAATCCAATTACCACAACCGAGGCAAGTACGCCTATCATCAATCCAATCTGCTGTTTTATTGGTGTTGCGCCAACGATGTATCCGGTTTTTAAGTCCTGCGAAGTAGCACCGGCGTTTGCGGATGCTATACAAACTATTGATCCAACTACAAGAACAATCGGCTGATAAAATTCACCTGTCCAACCAACAGCAACAAAGATTAATGCTGTAGCCATCAAGGTTGCTATCGTCATTCCAGAAATTGGATTTGATGATGAACCGATCAAACCGACTATTCTGGATGAAACAGTTACAAAGAAAAATCCAAATACAACAATCATAATCGATGACAGAAAATTTGCCGGAATCGAAGGTATGATTGCCATTAACACTATAAGAATAACACTTCCGACCAAAACGAACACAAGTGGAATATCTTTTTCAGTTCTGTTTCTTTCAATCTTGCCATTCGCCCTCGTATCCTTAAGATCTTTGAAGGAATCACCAAATGCGCTTATAATTGTAGGGAACGATTTAATCAATGTAATAATTCCGCCGAAAGTAACGGCACCTGCACCTATGTATCGAATGTAATTGCTCCAAATTTCGTTAGGGCTCATATCCGAAATAAGTTTTTCCGCCGGAGCAAAAACTGTCGTCAGATTATCACCCAAAAGTGTAATCAGTGGAATTAAAACTAACCAAGAAAGAATGCCGCCCCCTACCATTACTCCCGCTATTTTGGGACCAATTATATATCCAACGCCAAGTAGTTCCGGAGTAATTTCGCCGGTAACAGTTCCGTTTGGCAGGACTGATTCTCTGCTAAAAATGTATCTTGGAACGTCTTTCCAAAATCCGAACAATGCCATTAATGTTTTATATAAAAATGCAATTCCTAATCCGTAGTAAACTTTCTTCGCTAGTTTTCCACCTTTTTCACCTGCAATAAGTACATCCGCACATGCAGTTCCTTCCGGAAAAGGTAATTTGCCATGTTCCTTAACGATTATTGATCTTCTGAGTGGAATCATAAACAACACACCTAAGATTCCGCCTACAAGAGCGAGGATAAATATTTGAAAATATTGAAAATAATTTTCCCCACCCGGCAGAAATAAGAGAGCAGGAATAGTGAACACAACACCGGCTGCGACGGATTCCCCCGCCGAACCGATTGTTTGAACTATATTGTTTTCGAGAATTGTTGCTTTCCCTAATTTCTTAAAGACCGAAATTGCAAGAACAGCAATCGGAATGGAGGCTGAAACAGTGAGTCCAACTTTTAAACCGAGATAAACTGTTGCTGCGCCGAAGATGATCCCAAAAATTGCGCCTAAAATAATTGCTTTTGGTGTAAATTCCGGTATGAAATCCGATGCTGAAATATAGGGTTTGAAGGATGAGGAATTATTTTCGTTCATACGTCTTCCCATCAATTAATTGATTAATGTCACAAAATATTTCGATAAACACTTAGAAATGCAAGATAAAATTTGTGAAAAATCAGTTCACAAAGAAGCTAGCTTCAAATTGTGAATCGAAAACGAGTTTTAATATATTTGATGACTTCAAAATTTTTAGTTGAATTTTAATGGCAAAGAAAAAACAGAAAAAAGAAATTCAAATTGATACAAATAGAGATGGCTCGATAATTTTCCTTTTATTGTTAGCAGCTATTGGGGCTTACTTTTATTTTACACTTAGGTCGGATAGAATGCAGGATGATGCATTCATTTTCTTCAGATATGCGGAAAATTTTATCAACGGTTACGGATTGGTATTTAACATAGGTGAATACGTTGAAGGTTATACGGGATTTTTGTGGCTGATCAACTTAATTTTTCTGGCAAGAATAGGATTTGATCTAATTTCGGTATCATCAATTTTTGGAATTATATATGGATTTGGTGTTGTCGCCGTTTCAGTTTTTCTTACAAACGAATTGAGAAAAAATAAGATTGAACTAAACGATTCAAAATCCAAATGGTATTCACGCTTTTCATCAATTGAATTATATCCCGCACTGCTATTGGTTTTCAATTCTGCCGTTCATTATTGGGCAGGCTCCGGAATGGAAACAATGATGTTTTCGTATTTTCTTATTCAAGGAATTTATTTCTACGTTAAATATGATTTGAATAATATAATTAAAAAGCGAGCTCACATTTTTTTAATGCTTGCAGCTTTAACACGTCCGGAAGGAATTCTTGTTTATGTTGTTATATTTCTTCATAAGTGGATCTATTTTTACTTCAACAATGCAAAGGATTTCAAAGCTTTAAAATATTCTTTTTTGCAAAGAGAAAATCTTATTGTACTGGGAATTTTTGTTTTGCCCAATCTTCTGCTGTTAATTTTTAGATTGATTTATTACGGATATCCGTTCCCAAATACTTTTTATGCAAAGTCCGGCACTTCGATCGATTATATTTCAGCGGGAATTATGTACTTCGTAGAATTCGCAGTATCAAATCTTCTTCTCGGAATTGTTTTAATTGTTCCATTATTTTTACTAAGAAAAAATGATAATCGTGATAAGTTTGGTTTACTCTATTCTATTGTGGTCATTTATACTTTATACATTATCTTAATCGGTGGAGACGTTCTGCCGATATTTAGATTTTTCATCCCAATACTTCCATTCATTTTTGTTTTATTCGTTCTTTCTATTTCGGCACTTAAGGAGATTTTAATTTCGAAATTGACAAAAGAATACAAACCACTAATAAATTTCGGAGTATTTCTAATTGTAGCGGGGGTCGGCACTTTCAACTATTTTTCGATTTATAAAACAGTCGAAGAAAAATCTAATCTTGAGAAAAACTTAATTGATAAAATGATTATTAGTGCTGAATGGTTCAAAGATTTGAACGATGAGAGTGACAAAACTGTTTCTGTCGCCGCCACAACAATAGGAGCACTTTCATATTATTCCGGTGAAGCTCGAATAATCGATATGCTTGGATTAACCGATGAAGAAATTGCGCATAATCCAAAACCAATCAAAGAAATTTCCGAAACAGTTACAGGCTGGAAAGAAAAAAACTATAACGTAGAGTATGTTCTGGATCAGAAACCGGATTTCTTTTATTTCTCCACGGGATTAAAACCAAGTGCTTTAGCCGAACGTGCTTTATTTTCAAACAAGGAATTTCTACGCGGATATTATCCATATCTTATTAAGCCAATAGAAAATTTGAACTATCAATTCACTATATACAAAAGAAAACCTGAAACGGTTTTTGCTACGGATACGATGGATATTCCTCCAAATCCGAATTTCAAAATCGAATTTGTTAACTTGTATAATACTGTTTTAAACCGATTATCTCGTGGAGAAAACTTATCCGAATTGGTTTCT
The DNA here is from genome assembly GCA_964499285.1 of uncultured Melioribacteraceae bacterium. Taxonomy (GTDB): domain Bacteria; phylum Bacteroidota; class Ignavibacteria; order Ignavibacteriales; family Melioribacteraceae; genus JAGFIY01. The sequence continues at coordinate 5,028 of CAZCLA010000001.1, read as the reverse complement.
GTCTGTGAAGAACTTATTAGGATTTCACCTTATTACTTTGCTGAGGCTTATCGTGTGCTTGGTGAGGTTTATGCCAGGATCGGTGAAGATCAAAGAGCTTTAGAAAATTTTAATAAAGCAATTAGAATCGACAGGTTCAATACTATCAGTTACGGGAACTTACTCGGAAGAGCAATTCTACAGAGGGATATCGAAAATGTTAAATACTATGCAAGAATTCTTGCGAGAATAAATCCCGACATATTGAAAATTTATAAAGTTGACAAATTATTCAAACCATCTGGAGAGGAGCAGAATTAAAAATCCATTTTTCTAATTCCGATATGGCAAATTGCAAAATCGTATTTGACAGGGTCCTTTTCGTCAAACAACTTTAAGTTTTCCGTTATCTCTTCCGCCATTTTCCAGTCGGCAATTTTTCGCTTTGTCAATTTCAGTTGCTTACAGATTTTTGCAACATGCGTATCCACCGGGATAATTAATTTTGATGTGTCAATCTCTCCCCATAATCCAAAATCTAAATCGTCATTTCTTACCATCCATCTAAGGAATAAATTCATTCTTTTGCACGAACTTCCTTTAACCGGATCGGGGAACATGAATTTTAATCCATGAGTCGGTTTAGAAAAGTGAAGGGCGGTATCCAATAAGTTTTGAGAAAATCTCGAAAGACCGTATTTAATATTTGTATCAGTGTCAAAATAATACAATAAAAATAATCGCTTTAAACTGCCGTCTTCCTTATAAACGCGGCGAAGAGTGTTGAGAAGCGCTTCAACATCATTACTATCATAAAACCTGTGATTCAGTTTGGAGGCAAGTTTATAAAAATCCATCGATTTAGAATTAATCATAAAATCGTAAGGCGATGCCCCCAATTGATTATGTAAAATTTCGAGAGTGTTGATTATCTGTCTTATATTACCATAAGCAAAAACAGATGAAAGAAATGCCGAAATTTCGATATCAAATTCATTATTGAATCGATGAGGAAATTCAAGCGGATCAGGAGAGATTTTTGCACTATCGAAATAATGGTAATGATAATTTAATTTTTTTCTGAGGCTGTTAAAGTTTTTATTACTTTTGCGCATTAATCTGCCGGTGTTTAATATGAGTAGTGTTTATAATGCTTATTCTATTTATAATTACATCATTTGTTTTTATTTGATTAGAATCATTTTCTTGGAAGAAGTAAATTTACCGGCATTCATTGTGTAATAATAAGTACCGCTCGAAAGTTTACTCGCATCAAAATCTATTTCATAAATTCCCTTATTGTAATATCTATCCGTCAAAACATCTATTTTACTCCCCGACAAATCATATATATTAATTCTTACATATTGATCTTCGGGCACAGTAAAACTAATAGTTGTTATAGGATTGAAAGGATTAGGATAATTTTGCAAAAGTTGATATTCATCAATTATCATATACTCTTCATCGACATTGGTAATCAACTCCGAATCATCAATAACAGTCATCCAAACACTAAGGTCAATGCCGTTCATCACGGTCCAGATCGGGTAAATTTTCCCGTTATGTGCGTCAATGTTTATGTAATCTCCAAAGAAAACACCTTTGTTAGTTGCAAATGTTTCGGAATTAATCTTATGATTTGTGAAAGTATTTCCGCCGTCAGTACTTCTTG
>CAZCLA010000001.1:0-3274 GCA_964499285.1 uncultured Melioribacteraceae bacterium | reverse complement strand
GTTTCGGAATTAATCTTATGATTTGTGAAAGTATTTCCGCCGTCAGTACTTCTTGCCAAATAAACATCGGTATATACATCTTGTGTATTTCTTCTATCATAAAAGATGATATAAATAAAACCCGAAACTTGATCGATTGTCATCCAAGTAAAAAACTGATGTCGGTTAGTGATATCATCATTTACTTTTCTAAATTGTGTCCACGTTTTACCGCCGTCAGTTGATTTAATTAAATAAATATCAGTATCTCCTTCACGACTTCTTTGGTCAGCCCAGTTAATATAAATATCACCTTTATATTGTGAATTGCTGTTATCACAAGCAGTAACAGGCATACCGTTGCAACGGTAAATACCGGGAACATCTAAATCCCAGCCTTTTGAGAGATTAATAACATGAATATCCTCGCCGAATGTATTGCCTCCATCGATAGATTTATCAAACACAATACCAAGAGGACCTGACCAGCTTACATAAATTTCACCGTTGGGACCGACACAAGGGACTGCTCCTTCAACCGTCTCGTCACTATCGATACAATTGCCGCTGACATCACTTATGGCAAAAGATTCAGTCCAAGTAATTCCCGAATCTGTAGATTTGCTGAACATAATTCGGCTGCTGTCATCAGGAATTTCACTGCCGTAATCATCGAACTCAGTCCACGTTAAATAGATGTTATCACGATAAGGACTTTGAGTCCGATCAACAGCCAGCCACTCCTTATCCTGATTAGCCGGGAATCTAAAACCAACGCCTGCACCATCATTCCAACTCAATCCGTTGTCAGTTGATTTTTGAACGACTATTCTATCAATCCAGTAACCTCCAACCAGCGGATCTGGATTTGAAAGATGAGCAAAGTAAAGGTTGCCGTCATTATCATAGATAACACTAGGGTCGCCCCAAACTCCAAGAGTTGAGTTTAATCGCTGTTCAACCCAGTTAAATCCTCCATCTTCCGAGATATAGAAATAATCAATATTGGCTCCGGCTGCTATTTGGAGTGGATTTTGCCTGTTGATGGCGATCGTGACCTCTTCCGGTCTTTTGCTTTCCACATTGCTCACACGGATATTCTGAAATTGTGCAGCAAGATCGATACCGATAATTAAGTAAAATATACTGACAATAAATAAATATCTCGTAAACATACTTTTATTCAACACCATCAATTAAGTAACGCATATCTGAAATTGCTTGTTCAAGTCCTACAAATAATGCACGTGCAATAACTGCATGACCGATACTTACCTCGTCAATGCCCTCAACCGCAACAAACTCTTTCATGTTGTTGTAATTTAATCCATGACCGGCATTAACTCCCAACCCAAGTTTTTTAGCATGCTGAACAGCAAGTGCAATTCTATCAAGTTCTTCAAACATCTCTTCTTCACTTACGGCATTTGCAAAATTACCAGTGTGAATTTCTATTATATCTGCTCCGATTTCCGAGGAAACATCAATTTGCAAAATCTCCGGCTCGACAAAAAGTGAAACCGGAATCTCACCGTCGTGAAGGATTGCGATAGTCTTCTTAAGTTTTTCTTGGTTGTCAATAACGTTTAAACCTCCTTCGGTCGTCAGTTCTTCACGTTTTTCCGGTACGAGCGTTGCAAGTTCCGGCTGAACGTCGAGTGCAATTTTTATTATTTCTTCTTCGGCTGCCATTTCGAGATCAAGTTTTGTCGTGATCAATTCTCTTAAAAGTCTTACATCTCTTTCGGTAATATGTCTTCTATCTTCTCGAAGATGAACAACAATACCGTCAATACCGAACTGCTCTGCCATCAATGCAAAAGTAACCGGATCGGGAACAGTTTCTCCCCTAACATTTCTTAATGTAGCTACGTGATCAACGTTTAATGTAAATTTCATATTTATACCTTTCTTTTATACTTAAAATCAAAATAATTTTTCAATTATGTTGTATAGCGACTTCGGCGAAATTCCAAGTTCATTTGTTCTGGATCTCAACACTGAAAAGAAGTCGATAGAAAACATAGTTACAAAATGCACAAGAACCGGGTAAAAAACAGAACGTGTTCTGTATGCGAGGAAACCAAGAGCGATTCCACCAAAAATAGCTCCGAAAGTTTCAAGGAACGGTTTGCCGTTATGCAAGATAACAAATGGAATCATCTGAATAAATATTGCATAGAATCCGAATTTCTCTTCAAGTCCGAACATCATGTAACCACGCCAAACAAACTCCCAGTTAAACATGTAAATGAGCATTCCAAGTTCATAAATAAAAAAGATTGTCCAATTCATTTTTGCTTCTTGAATATGAGGATAACGTCCGGCAAACTCTGCATTTGCTGAACTGAACCAAACAATAATAATCATAACAATCGAGAAAAGAATTGTGTACTTAATGCCAAGAGAAATATTTCCTGCACTAACTCCATAATCTCTAATTTTCTCTTTGAATAAAAACTTTATTATTGAAAGCGGTAGAATGAAAAGCGGGATTGTTTCACCAATAAACCAGTAAAGATATTCATTCAGTTTTAGATTATCGCTGCCTGTAAAAAATTGTGATGATAAATTTTCTCTAAAGAATCTTCTTGAGAAAAAATACCAGGATAATGTCTGGAATAAAGCTACAGAGACTAGAATACTTACAACTTTTTTATCGGAGCTTTTAAGTTGATCCCGGAAGAGTTTCAGTTCTTTTAGAAGCCAATTAAGCACATGATTCTCAAAACTAAATTATGATACTTCTAAAATAAGAAAAGCCGCACAAAATAATTGCACGGCTTTTTATTTTTACAGGAAGTAAGGATTATTTCATCAAAATCATTTTTTTACTTTGACTATAATTGTTTGCATTTAGCTGATAAATGTAAATTCCACTCGATAATTTACTCGCATTAAACTCAACTTCGTATCTACCTATATTTTGGTGTTTATTTACGAGTGTTGTTACTTCTCTTCCAAGTATATCGTACACCTTGAGTGTTACAATTCCAGCTTGTGGAATTTGATATTTTATTATTGTACTCGGATTGAATGGATTGGGATAGTTTTGAGCGAGATTATATTCTTTTACTTCAAGACTTCCCATAAAATCAATTTTCATTGGAAGTGATGTCTTAGCAAATACAGAATTATCAGCTTTAATTGTACTATAACTATATCCTCCATTTAGGTTATCATCCACAATAAGTCTTAATCTTACTTCTCTTTCTCCAGCGCCCTCAGCGTCAATTTCATATTGAATGTTTTCATAGTACTCAAAATCATCAATGGTAAATGTAACATCATCATA